>CAJQNB010000070.1 GCA_905479575.1 uncultured Pseudophaeobacter sp. | reverse complement strand
GTGATTGGCAATGTCGGCTTTCTTGGCGTTCCGATGCTGATCCTGTTGATGGGCGAGGCCGCTGTCGGCCCGGTGATGCAGGTGCTGGCGGTCGATCTCATTGTATTTGGCTCTCTGATCGTGATCCTGATCACCGGCTCTCGCGATGGCCGGATGCGCATTGGTGTCCTGCGCACAGTCGGGATCGGCCTGTTAAAGAACCCGATGATCGTGTCAATTGTTCTTGGGTTGACCTGGTCCGCCTTCGCCCTGCCGATTCCAGCACCGATGAATGATTTTCTGTCGCTGCTGGGGGGGGCCGCGACGCCCGGTGCGCTGTTTGCCATTGGCGCGTCATTGGCAGGTAAATCCGCCGAGCGTCCGTTTGTTGCAGGTTGGCTATCGCTGTGCAAACTTGTTCTGCACCCGGCTGCGGTGGCGATATCTGCTCTTCTGATCTTTCAGATCGAACCTTACGCCGCTGCTGTGATGATCGCCACAGCGTCTCTTCCGGTGGCAGGTAATGTCTATATTCTGGCCCAGCATTACGGCGTCGCACCACAGCGTGTATCAGCCTCAATTCTGATCTCGACGGTGGTTGCGGTACTCACCGTGTCGCTTGTGGTCGGTTGGGTGACGCTGCTTTACTGAATAAGGTCACCTATGGGACAAACCACACCAACATATCAGGCGTTGCCACTGCCCGACCGTCAGACTCTGAGTGATGACAAGGCTTTTCACCGCACACAGACCTATCTTGATGTTATGCGCCGCCGCAAAACCCAAGAAACCTTTGAAACACATCATGACTGTCTTTAATGGCAATCAAAACGAAAGGGATTAACCATGCAAACCGTTTCCGAAAACGCCTGCTTTGGCGGCACGCAGGGGGTTTATACCCATACGTCACAGGTCTGCCGTTGCGATATGACATTCGGACTGTTCCTGCCGGTTGAGGCGCGCGATGGCCCGGTTCCGGTTCTTTGGTACCTGTCCGGTCTCACCTGCACACACGAAAACGCCATGACCAAGGCCGGCGCCCAGGCCTGGTGCGCCGAACAGGGCATCGCCATCGTGTTTCCCGACACCAGCCCCCGTGGGGAAGGGGTCGCGGATGACGCGGCCTATGATCTGGGCCAGGGCGCGGGCTTTTACGTCAACGCCACCCAAGAGCCCTGGGCGGCGCACTACCAGATGTGGGACTATATCGCCGAAGAGCTGCCCGCGCTGCTGGCGGAAAACTTTGCCATCGACCTGGACCGCCAGGCCATCACCGGCCACTCCATGGGCGGCCACGGCGCACTGACCTTGGCGATGAGCCTGCCCGGCAGGTTCAAATCGGTCTCGGCCTTCGCGCCGATCTGCAATCCAACCGGCGCCGACTGGGGCCGCAAGCAGCTCACCGCCTATCTGGGCGAGGATGAGACCACCTGGGCCAAGCATGATGCCTCATTGATGATGCGGGAGACAGGGTTTGACGGACCGGTGCTGATTGATACCGGCACCACCGACCAGTTCATCGACCTGTTGCGCCCCGAAGCCCTGGCCGCCGCCCTGGCTGAAAAGCGGCAAGAGGCCACCCTGCGCCTGCAGCCGGGCTATGACCACAGCTATTTCTTTGTCTCCAGCTTCATGGAAGATCACGTCACCTTCCACGCCGAAGCCCTGTACCGGGATTAAACCATGAACACTGCCGCCTCCCCTACGATGACCGATTTCGACTACGACCTGGTGATTATCGGCTCCGGCCCCTCGGGGCGGACCGCTGCCATCCAGGCCGGCAAGCTCAAACGCCGGGTGCTGGTCATCGACCGGGCAGACCGGCTGGGCGGGGTTTCGGTCCATACCGGCACTGTGCCCTCCAAAACCCTGCGCGAAACCGTGCTGAACCTTTCTGGCTGGCGCGAGCGCAGCTTTTATGGCCGCTCCTACCGGGTCAAAGACCAAATTGCCGCCGAAGACCTGAAGGCCCGACTGCATATGACCCTGGACCACGAGGTCGATGTGCTGGAGCACCAGTTCAACCGCAACCACGTGGAATGGCTGGCCGGTCTGGCCAAATTCATTGGCCCAAATGAGGTCGAAGTCGCCACCGAGGCCGGGGACACCAGCCGGATCACCGCAGAGAAGTTCCTGATTGCCACCGGCACCCGCACCTACCGGCCAAAGGATGTGCCTTTTAACGGTAAAACCGTTGTCGACGGCGATGAGTTCCTGGATATGGCTGCGATCCCGCGCTCGCTGGTAGTTGTTGGAGCCGGCGTCATCGGGGTGGAATATGCCACCATGTTTTCGACCTTGGACGTGCGCGTTACGCTGATTGAACCCCGCGACAGCTTTCTGGATTTCATCGACAGCACCCTGATCCAGGATTTCACCCATCAGATCCGTGAAAACGGTGTTGATCTGCGCCTTGGCTCTCCCATCGACACGATCGAGGACGCGGGCAGCCATATCGAGGTCTCGCTGAACAATGGCCGTCATGTCCGCGGTGAAATGCTGCTGTTTGCCGCCGGGCGCATGGGCAATACCGATGGGCTGAACCTTGATGCCGTTGGGCTTGAGACCGATCACCGGGGCCGTCTCAGCGTCGAGCGCAAGACCTATCAAACCGCCGTGCCGCATATCTATGCCACTGGCGATGTCATCGGCCACCCGTCGCTGGCCTCCACCTCGTTGCAGCAGGGCCGTGTTGCCGCCTGCCACGCGCTGGAAACGCCCACCCTGCCGGAAAGCCCCTGGTACCCCTATGGCATCTATTCGGTGCCAGAGATGTCCACCTGCGGCATGTCCGAAGAGGAACTGCAAGAGCGCGGCATCCACTACGAAATCGGCGTCGCCCGCTTCCGCGAGACCTCGCGCGGGCATATCATGGGGCTGGAACACGGCATGCTGAAGATGCTGATCAGCCTCAAAACTCGCCGGGTTCTGGGGGTGCAGATCGTCGGCGAGGGCGCGACCGAGCTGATCCACATCGGCCAGGCGGTGATGAACCTGCAGGGCACCGTGGACTACTTTGTCCAGAACACCTTCAACTACCCCACCCTGGCCGAGGCCTATAAGATCGCCGGGCTGGATGCCTTTAACCGGATGCCCATCCCAGAGGAGTTCAAGGCGAAAAAGCCTGCAAAATCGACTGCACAGGCCCCGGCCAAAGCCTCAACCAAAGCCCCAACCAAAGCCAAGGATAAACCCGCCGAGGCCAGCAAAGACACTGACGAAAAGACAGCCAAGTGAGCGCGCTCTATATTGATGCGGATGCCTGCCCGGTCAAAGAAGAGGCCGAGCGGGTGGCCAGCCGCCACAAGCTGAAAATGTATGTGGTCTCCAACGGCGGGTTGCGCCCCTCGCGCAATCCGCTGGTGGAGAATATTATCGTCTCCGAAGGCGCCGATGTCGCCGACATGTGGATCGCCGAGCGCTGCGGCACCGGCGATGTGGTTGTCACTGGCGACATCCCCCTGGCGGCCAAATGTATCGAAACCGGCGCCCAGGTGCTGCGCCACAATGGCGAACGCTTCACCCCGGCCAATATCGGCCAGCAACTGGCGATGCGCGATCTGATGGCCGACCTGCGGGCCGCCAATCCGCTGGGGGCCGGCGGCTCCGGCAAGGGCTTTACCAAGGCGGATCGGTCGCGTTTTCTGGACGCATTGGAACGCGAGATCCGCGCCGCAAAGTCAGCAACCTGAGTGTAAGAAACCCTTTTACAAAAGCGATTTTTGCACTGTCTGGGACATGGCGCTGCACTCTGTGATTACACCGGCGCAGAATTGGCCGGGATGAGCCGCCGCCAGGCTGACAGGATCCGTCGCCTCCAGCAGGTCGCGGGTCAAGGAGGGCCGCAAGGCCCCCGCGTCAGCGGCTTGTCCTTGAGGCGGGATCTGTTGGTATAGACTGGAGGCGGCGTGTTTGAAGGGCAGCATGCCCCCTCAAACCGCTTCTCAGCAAATAAAATTTCTGCCAGCCACAGGTGCAGGAGCTGGCACTGCTAAATCTTTTCCGCGCCAGCCCCGTGCCGCCATTGCCCCAGCCCGGTTTTTGCGCGATGCATTTCCCTGTAGCGCACAGGGAGGCTTTGATGAGCGACACGATGAAAGTCAGCCTCCTTGGGCTCATGGCTGCTGCCGGCTCAGCCATTTGCTTTTCCATCATCGACGTCTTGGTCAAATTCCTGTCCGGGGATTATCCGCTCTATCAGGTGGTGTTGCTGCGCTCCTTGGTGGCGATGCCGATCCTGCTGCTGATCATCGTACCACTGGAGGGCGGTTTTCACGTCTTGCGCACCCGCCAGCCCAAACTGCACCTGATCCGCTGTTGCGCGGTGTTGTTTGCCAATATCTGTTTTTATACCGGGCTTGTCACCATGCCCATGGCCGATGCGGTGGCGATTGCCTTTGCCACGCCTCTGATCGTCACCCTGCTGTCGGTGGTGCTGTTGGGCGAACGCCCCGGCATCTGGCGCTGGAGCGCCGTTGCAGTGGGCTTTGTCGGCGTGTTGATCATCATGCGCCCCGGTCCCGGCACCTTTCAAGCCGCTGCCCTATTGCCGTTCTTTGGCGCCTGCGGCTATGCCACCCTGCATGTTCTAACCCGCCGCGCCGGCGGTGCCGACAGCCCTGCGGCGCTGACCTTTTATCCCTCGCTGGCCTTTATGACTGTCAGCGCCCTTGTCGGGCTCACCACCGGAGATGGCCGCTTTGCCACGGGTGACAGCGCCGCGCTGGATTTCATCCTGCGTGCCTGGATCTGGCCCGCCGCAGACGATTGGTGGGCCTTTGTCGCCCTTGGGCTGACCGCCTCTATCGGTGGCTATCTGATCAGTTTTGCCTATCGCCAGTGTGAAGCTGGGCTGGTCGCCCCCTTTGAATACATCGCCATGCCCCTGGCGGTGCTCTGGGGTATACTGGTGTTTCAGGAATGGCCCGATTTGCCGGTCTGGCTCGGAAGCGGCTTGATCATTGGCGCCGGTCTTGTTTCCCTCTGGCGCGAGACCCGCAACAACCGCCCGCCCAGTCGCCCACGGCCCCGCTCCACAGGATAGGAAACAGCAGCCCCATGACCATTGAAGCCGTCGTTTTTGATATCGGCAATGTGCTGATCCAATGGGATCCCGAACGGTTCTATGACGCCCGTCTCGGCGTTGAGGCCCGCAAACGCCTGTTTGCCGAGGTGCCACTGCACGACATGAACCTTGACCTGGATCGCGGCGCCCCCTTTCGCGCCTCGGTCTATGATCTCGCCGATCAGCACCCCACCTGGGCCGAAGAAATACGCCACTGGCACGACAGCTGGCTGGCGTTTGCCCACGCCGATATCCCGCAGTCGGTCCGACTGCTGCGCGCCCTGCGGGCCAAGGGTGTGCCGGTTCTGGCCCTCAGCAACTTTGGCATCGGCACCTTTGAAGTCGCCGTCACAGCCTATCCCTTTCTGGCTGAGTTTGATCAATCCTACATCTCGGGCCATCTGGGCTGTATCAAGCCCGATGCCGAGATCTACCAGCATCTGGAGCAGGGGGCAGGCCTCCCTGCGAACCATCTGCTGTTTGCCGATGACCGCCCTGAAAATATCGCCGCCGCCGAGGCCCGCGGTTGGCAGGGCCATCTTTTCACCACCCCCCAGGCCTGGGCCGCGCGCCTGGTCGAGGCCGGATTACTCTCAGAACAGGACGCCCAATGAGCATTCCCATGATCACCTTTGACGCCGGCGAAGCCCTGCTGGACTGGATCGACTTCACCAAGGCCCTGACCCGAGGCCACGATCTGCCCAAGGCCGAGATCGGCGATACCTTTCTGTACCGCGACCCGGATACGCTGCTCAGCCGCTCTGCCTGGATTGATGGCATGGGGCTGGCGGTCAAAACCGCCAATATCTTCCCGCGCAACCCTGATGCGGGCAAGCCGATGATCAATGGCTCGGTCTGTCTGTATTCGGATCTCGACGGCACGCTGGAAGCGCTGGTGGATTTCCATCTGGTGACCAAATGGAAGACCGCAGGCGACAGTCTGCTCGGCGCGCTGCAGCTGGCCAACCCCGACAGCCGCGAGGTGCTGATTGTCGGCGCCGGCACCGTTGCCGGATCGCTGGTTGAGGCCTTTGGCACCGCCTACCCGCAGGCGCAGATCCGCATCTGTAACCGCACCCAATCCAAGGCCGAAGAGCTGGCGGCGCGCTACCCCGGCACCGCCGTTGCCACCGATCTTGAAGCAGCGATCAAAGCGGCAGATATCATCGTCACCTCAACCATGTCCTCCAGCCCGGTGATCAAGGGGGAGTGGCTGCGCCCCGGCCAGCATCTGAACATGATCGGCGCCTATCGCCCCGACATGCGCGAGGCAGATGATACCGCCCTGACCCGCGCGCAGATCTACTGCGACAGCTTTGACACCACCCTGGATCATATCGGCGAGTTCAAGATCCCGCTGGCCGAGGGCGTGATCCAGCGCAGCGATGTGCTGGCGGATTTCTACAGCATCGACCAGTTTCCGGCCTATGACCCTGCCGCGATCACCCTGTTCAAAAACGGCGGCGGCGCCCATCTCGATCTGATGACCAGCCATCACGTTCTGGAGAAATGGAAAGCCGCCGCATGAGCTGGCTGCTGCTCTCCGGTCTGCTGTTTCTTGGCCTGCTGTTGCTGGGCCTGCTGTTGCTGGTGCGGGAGCGGTGGCGCAGGACCATGGGGCCTGGGGCGCGCAATGCCGCACCGGGGCGCTTTGCCCGCCTTTCGCGCGGGCTCACTCATTATCAATGGCACGGCCCCACGCGCGGGCCCATTGCGGTCTGCGTGCATGGGCTCACCACGCCCTCTTTTGTCTGGGGCGGTCTTGCCGAGGGGCTGGTGGCCCAAGGCTACCGCGTGCTGACCTATGATCTCTACGGACGTGGCTTTTCTGACCGCCCCGCAGGGGCGCAGGACAAAGCGTTCTTTGTCACCCAGCTGGAAGAGATGCTGGCGCATGAAGGGATCACCGAAGATTTTACCCTGGTGGGCTATTCCATGGGCGGCGCCATCGCCACGGCCTATACCGCAACCCATCCCGACCGCATCCGCACGCTGGTGCTGCTGGCCTCAGCCGGGCTGAAAACCGAACCGGGCAAGATGGGGCGCTTCATCCGGGACCACAGCCCCCTGGGCGACTGGCTGATGCTGGCGCTTTTCCCCCATCTTCATCGCCGTGGCTGTGAGGCAGAGCGCGCCCTGCCCTCTTCGGTGCCCGGCATCGTCGATCTGCAGAAAAACGAGCTGCGCTACAAAGGCTTTGTGCCAGCGGTTCTGGCCTCATTGCGCGGCATCCTGGCCGAAGACAGGGGCGATGATCTGCGCCAAATCCATCGCAGCGGCGTACCGATCCTGGCGATCTGGGGGGATGCGGACCAGGTGATCCCCATCAGCGCGGTTGGGCGGATGACCGAACAGGCGCGCTCTGCCCGTCAGGAGGTCATCAAATCCGCCGGCCATGGGTTGCCCTACACCCATACCCAGGAGGTGCTGGAGATCATCGCTGCCAACAGTCGCAACCGGCTTGACTAAAGGCGCAGGACAGCGCGGTCTTTGCGCTTAGAGGGGGGGGCGACTTTGCCATATCAGCGCAGGTCAGGCGGCCTGCGCCATCGGGGCTTTCTCCCGTACCGGCAGATGCACCACGGCGCTAAAGGCCCCGACCGCCACGCCAATCCACCAGACAAAGGTGTAATCGCCGTAGACATCATACATCCGCCCGCCCAGCCAAACGCCTAAGAAACCGCCCAGCTGGTGGCTGAAGAACACAATGCCGTAAAGCGTACCCATGTAGCGCAGCCCGTAAAGATGCGCGATCAGGCCAGAGGTCAGCGGCACCGTGGCCAGCCAAAGTGATCCCATGACCACCGAGAAGATGATCACGCTCATCGGGGTGATCGGCAGCAGGATAAACATCGCCGCCACCACCGTGCGCGCCGTGTAGATCCCCGCCAGCAGGTATTTCTTGCTATAGCGATTGCCCAGCCAGCCGGCAAACAGCGTGCCGCCCACATTGGCCGCGCCAATCAGAGCAATCGACACCGCTCCCAGGGCAGAGGTGGTGGTAATACCAATGCTATGCAGCGCCCCACCCGGTAGGATCGGCCCGCACATTTCAGTGACAAAGGCGGGAAAATGCGCGGTGATAAAGGCCAGCTGATAGCCGCAGGAAAAGAACCCGAGGAAGATCAGGGTAAAAGACGGATCCTTAAAGGCCTGCTTCAGGACAGATCCCATACTGGCCTCAAGCTCGGCCTTGCTGGCCGCCTGCGGCGCGCGCATTAGCGGCAGGGTCAAAATGAGGGCCAGTACTGCACCGGCAAAGACCAAGAACACCGATTGCCAGCTCATCATCGACAGCAAAAACTCCGCTGTTGGCGCGCCAATGATCTGGCCAGCAGACCCGGCAGCGGTGACAATCGCCAACGACATCGACCGGTTTGCATCAGAGCTGGCCCGCCCCACCACCGCCAAAACCACGCCAAAGCCGGTGCCGGCGATGCCAAAACCCACCAGCCATTCATAGGCCTGCATTTCAAGCGGCGTGGTGGCACCAGAGCTGAGCACCAGCCCGGCAGCATAGATGATCGCCCCCAGAACAATGGCCTTACGATCGCCGATCTTTTCTGCCAGCGCGCCAAAAATCGGCTGGCCAATCCCCCAGGCCAGATTCTGGATGGCGATGGCCAGGGAAAACTCGGCCCGCAGCCAGCCAAATTCCTCGGCGATAGGGATCTGAAACACCCCAAAGGAAGCCCGCACAGCAAAGCTGGCCATGATAATAACGCAGCCGACAATCAAGACCGGCGTAAAAAGGGGCGCAGCACTGCGGGGCATAGGGTTTTCTCCTGATCAGACTGGCGAGAGTAGGGAAAATCTCCCCCCGGTCAAATCAAAGATATTGCTTACCCAGTTAAGCAAATTTGATGTGAGAGTTTACGAAAGGCCAACGATCTCTAATAGAACGGAGTCATACGCGCCATATGAGCCTTCAATAGGGATTCTGGTAGCCTTGCGCCTTTCTCCCCACGGATCACAGTCACAAGTTTCACCTGCCCCACGTCATACTCGGGATAAAAAACACCATTTCAGTGACCTCTTCGTGGCCCATCTCATACTGAAAGCGAAACCCGTGCAGGACCATGCTCCATCCTATTCTACGGTGAGAGACACAACGCCCATCCCTGTCGGCAACAAGATTTGCACAAAACTGCTTTCGTTCCGCAAGGTAGCGCTGTGAAGCCGAGCCATAGTCACCAGGACCATAGGGGACAGCTCTTTCCAGGCGCGCCACAACCGGGCCCTCGCAAGTCAAGCAGACGTATTCAATAGCCTCCGGCAAGACTGTGATCTCCCAGTCACCACTCTCTTTCATGTGTTTGAACAAGGTCGAACCTGTAAGAAGGGAAAACTGATTATCGCGGGCAGAAACGGGCGCGGCAGCCCAAAGGCCCGATAAAGCAAAAAGCAAGAGCCTCGCCGCATGGGGCCAAAAGGACAATTTGATCTGTTGCATAAAGCGTCCTGTCTCCCCCCGGCACAGCAGTGACGTTAGACAGCTTTTTCTCCTCTGTCACTCCACAGGCACCTGCACTGGCTTCCCATCCCTGCGCCTTCGCGGTAAGCCTAGCCCATGACCAATCTCAGCACGCTTTACGCCCAAAAGATTGCCGATGGCGATCTGCGCCCCGACCCTGCCCAGGAGGCGGTTCTGCCGCAATTCGACCGGATCTCAGCCGGCGTGAAGGCCGAGCCGGTGAAACGTGGCTTGTTTCGCCGCGCCAGCCCGCCGCCTGCGCCAAAAGGTCTGTATCTGTGGGGCGGCGTGGGGCGTGGCAAATCCATGTTAATGGATCTCTTTGTCGACAGCCTCGGCGATATCCCGTCCCGGCGGGTGCATTTCCATGCCTTCATGCAGGAGATCCACGCCAAGATGCACGATGCCCGTCAGCAGGGGGTGCAGGACGCGCTGGCGCCGGTGGCGCAGGAGGTGGCGGACTCGGTGCGGGTCCTGGCCTTTGACGAGATGCAGATCTCTGACATCACCGATGCGATGATTGTCGGACGCCTGTTCGAGGCCCTTTTTGCGGCGGATGTCTGCGTGGTGACCACGTCCAACCGATTGCCCGATGAGCTTTATAAAAACGGGCTGAACCGGCAGCTGTTTTTGCCCTTCATCGACCTGATCAAGGAAAAGATGGAAATCTGGGAAATGGTCAGCCCGGTGGATTACCGCCAGGACCGCCTGAAGGGCAGCGAGGTCTATTTTGCGCCGGCGGATGCACAGGCCCGCGCCAGCCTGCAGGCCATCTGGGAGGATCTCTCCGGGGGCGATGCACAACCGCTTACCCTAGAGGTAAAGGGGCGCGAAGTGGTCCTGCCGGCCTTTCGCAATGGTGTGGCCCGGGCGCGTTTCTTTGATCTCTGCGGCAAGATGCTCGGCCCAGGGGATTATCTCGCCATTGCCGAAGAGGTGAAGGTCCTGGTGCTGGAGGATATCCCCCGGCTCAGCCGTAACAACTTCAACGAGGCTAAGCGCTTTGTCACCCTGATTGATGCCCTGTATGAGGCGCGGGTCCGGCTGATCTGCTCGGCCGCAGCAGAGCCAGAGTTTCTCTATGTCGAAGGGGATGGCGCCTTTGAGTTTGAGCGCACAGCCTCGCGCCTACGCGAGATGCAGGACCAGGATTGGGGCCAGGCAGAGTAAATGGGCTTTGCCCCCTTACAGCACCGGCGCTCAGCTCCAGGATATTTTGGGCCAAATGAATGCGCCACCGCGCCGCGTCAGCGGCGCCGGGCCCAACGGGCGAGGATCATTCTGCAAGAATGATCCAAGACGGGCGGGAGCCCCCCCCCCCTCGCCGGACCTGATCAGCCGTTTTCACGCAGGATATGGCCTGCAAGGTAAAGGGAGCCACAGATCAGCACGCGGCAGTCTGGCGCTTTTTGCAAAATTGCCTGCAAAGCCTCTGCAGCGTTTGCGGCGGTTGTGGCCTGCAGCCCCACCGATTGCGCGGCGGACTGGGTTGCCTCGGCTGGCAGGGTGTTGACTTCATCAGGGATTGAGATGGCTGTAAGGCTCCGGGCCTGCCGGGCCAGGGGCGCCAGATATCCGCTGACATCCTTGGTGTTGAGCATCCCGCAAATCAGATGGGTCGGCCGCTTCGGCAGCCCCGCCAGGACCTGTTCCAGCGCCAGCCCGGCCGCTGCATTGTGGCCGCCATCCAACCAGAGCTCGGCCTGTCCTGCCGCCGCAACCAGCGGACCGGATGTCAGCCGCTGCATTCGTGCAGGCCAGCGCGCCTGTGTCATGGCCGCCTCGCAGGCGGCTTCATCCGCGCCCAGGTGGCGCAGGGCGGCAAGCGCCGCGCCGGCATTTTGCACCTGATGCGCCCCCAAAAGCGTCGGCATCGGCAGGTCCAGCAGGCCACGCTCATCCTGAAACACCAGCCGGTCGCGCTCCTGGCTCACATGCCACTGCTGACCAGAGGCAATCAACGGAGCCCCCAGACGCGCAGCTGTGGCCTCGATGACCTCCAGGGCCTCATCCGGTTGCGGGCCGACAACCACCGGCACCCCACGTTTGATAATCCCCGCCTTCTCGGTGGCAATCTTGGTCAGGGTATCGCCGAGGAATTGTTCGTGATCAATGGAGATCGGCGTGATCACCGTGAGCGCTGGTTGGGCAATTACATTGGTGGCATCCAACCGCCCGCCCAGGCCCACCTCCAACAGGGTGTAATCCGCCGCCGTGCGGGCAAAGGCCAGAAGAGCAGCCACTGTGGTGATTTCAAAATAGGTGATGCTCTCATCGCCATTGGTCGCGTAGCATTCATCCAGCACCTCGGTGAGATGCTGTTCTGTGATCAGCTCTCCTGCCAGACGGATACGTTCATGGAAACGCGCCAGATGCGGCGAGGTATAGGCATGCACGGATTTTCCCCAGCCTTCCAGCCCGGCGCGGATCATCGCCTGGGTTGACCCCTTGCCATTGGTGCCGGCCAGGTGGATCACCGGAGGCAGCTTGTCCTGCGGATTGTCCAGACGTTCCAGCAGGCGCCAGACCCGGTCAAGAGTCAGGTCGATGATCTTGGGGTGCAGCGCCAACATACGGGCAAGGATGGCGTCAGATGTCGGCTGGGTCATGGGGCACACTCAACGGCAGCAAGAGGGGGAGGACGGGATCAGCAAAACGACAAACGGCCCACCCAAGAAAGGCGGGCCGCGTCAAAACACTATAGGGTCAATCAGCTCTCTGTCGCAGCTGTTTCTGCGGCATCTTCTGCCTCATTCGCGGCTTCTGGGTCAGCAACCGGCGCGGGCAGATCCCCAACCACCTGCGGCGAAAGCCCCATCAACATGCGGATAATGGTGATCAGCTCGGCGCGCATTTCGGTGCGCGGGATCACCCGGTCCAGCATGCCGTGATCCAGCAGATATTCCGCCCGCTGAAAACCCTCGGGGAGCTTTTCGCGAATGGTCTGTTCGATCACCCGGGGACCGGCAAAACAGATCAGCGCGTTGGGTTCGGAGATATGCACATCGCCCAGCATCGCATAAGAGGCGGTGACACCGCCGGTGGTGGGATGGGTCAACACCACGATATAGGGCAGGTTGGCCTCTTTCAGCATCTGCACCGCCACCGTGGTGCGGGGCATCTGCATCAGCGACAGGATGCCTTCCTGCATGCGCGCGCCGCCAGCAGCCGAGAACAGCACCAGCGGGCGGCCCAGCCTGACGGCCTCTTCGGCGGCAGCGATAATCGCGTTGCCCACATACATGCCCATGGAGCCCCCCATAAAGGAGAAATCCTGCGCCGCAGCGATGATTGGCGTGCGGCCAATTTCACCGGACGCCACCAGCATGGCCTCTTTTTCGTCGGTCTTTTTCTGCGCCGCCTTCATCCGGTCAGGATATTTTTTCTGATCGCGGAACTTCAGCGGGTCGGTGATTGGCTCTGGCACCGCAACCTCAGAGAACACGCCGCCATCAAACAGCGCGGCAAAGCGATCGCGCGGAGTAATATGCATATGGTGGCCGCAGCTGGTGCAGACGTTCTGATTATCGCTCAGCTCACGGTGAAACAGCATGGTGCCGCATTCACTGCATTTCTGCCAAAGATTCTCGGGCACTTCGCGACGCGAAAACAGCGAGTTGATCGTTGGGCGGACGTAGTTGGTGATCCAGTTCATATCATGCCTCTAGCGGGAGCCAGTTTGGACCCCAGATAAGCTGCCTTGCGCCGAATTGCAATCAGCGCCGTATCGCCAGCCGTGCCACCAACCACAGGACCAGTGACGTCGCGCAGTCAACCCACAGCCAGGGGCGCAGTGCCGCCACATCCGACAACTCATAGGGCAGCAGGTAAAGCGCCAGCCCATGCAGACTGCTGGGCGACCCCAGGATCAACAAGGCCGCGATATTGTTGACAAAATGCACCGCAATGGCAGGCCCCAGGGTGCCGGCACGGGCGGTGAGATCCGCCATCAGCAGGCCAAACCCCGTGGCCCACAGGCACAAAAGCAGGGCATTTTCCCCGGCCTCTTGCGGCATGTAATGCGCCGCGCCAAACAGCGCCGAAGGCAGCCCCAGCCAAATCACCGGATGACGAAACCGCGCCGCCAGCACCTGTTGCAGATAGCCGCGAAACACCAGTTCTTCGGCGCTGACCTGGATCAGCAGGGCCAAAAGTGACAGCGGCAGCAGGCCAAGCCAAAGCTGCCAGTGCAGGTTGGCCACGAGTGGTGCGCCAAAATCATAGGGAGGCAAAATCATGATAACCACAAAGACAGCCGCCACCCCCAGACAGGTCCGGGTAAACTGCTGCACCGCCAACCCCGGTGGCCCGATCAGACCAACAAGGGAGCGATCGTGCAGCAGGCGCGCCGCCAAGCCTACCCCCAGTGTCATAAACCCAAAGCTCACTAACAGGATCAACAGGGCCTCGGGGGTACTCCCCTGTTCCAATGCCAGCAACCACTCGACCGATGTAAAGCCCAGCACAACCAGAACCGTTACGATCTGCAGGCCATAGCTGACCATCGCAATCAGGCCGAGCCCCAGCAGCAGACGCCAGAGCTGCGCTCTGGATCGCCCCGGTGCCACCAGGACTTCATGGGCGGCGTAGGCAGACCTTGGGATCATCCTGGTTCATCCTCTTTTGGCTCTTTTGGCTCTATTCGCTCTTTTGGCGCAAAACCCGTGTCACTGCTGGAGACTTCAGCAGCCGTTTCTACGTCGCCTGAAAAACCCATGGCAGGCAAGCCCGCCGCGCGCACCTTGGAGGCCAGAGCCACCAGATGCCCCGAAACCGTTTCCAGCAACTGGGTGGCGACGCCCGCGTCGCTTTCGATGACCGCGCGGTATTCTTCGGCACCAATCCGCAGGAACAGGCAGGGTTCCACGGCGCGCAGGTCCATTTCACGCGGCTGCCGCAGGATCACCGCCAAATCGCCAATCAGCCGGCCCGGTTCAATCACCGCTATCGGGGCCATGTCAGCTAGCGCCTCCGGCCAGAGCAGCTCTGCCCGGCCTTCAAGACACAGATACACCGCATCGCCGCTCTCGCCGCGCGCAAAGACCAGATCGCCCTCAGCGACCCGGTGCCACTGGGCAGAAAAGGCCAGCAGCCGCTGGTTGCGCGCATCCAGTTGGGTAAACAGACCCGCCCGGCCAATCACATCCAGCTTTTGGCGGAAATCTTCGGCAACCAGCCCCTCGGAGCGATCTTTCTGACGGCGCTCGACGCCGCCGACGCGCCCGTCGATATGGCCGTCATGGATCTCGACAAACAGATCATAGCGTTCCGGGTGGCGGAACTCTTCCTCAAGGAAAATCATCGTGGTCGCGGGCATCAGTGCCCGCAGCCTGTCACGGGTGCGCAGGCGGCTGTCGGAATCATGGCTGGCGAGGGCGCGATCCAGAATCAGCACGTCCGGCCGCTTGATAGCCGCCCGGGTAAAGGCTGCGCGTTCCTGAAACACCGGATCCAGCAGCGAGCCCCCCAGGCCAGTGGGCAGATCATACAGGATCATCGCCAAGCGTTTTTGCAAGCCATGGTCCGTCACCACCTCGCTCACCAGGGCCTCCACCTGGCGCGCCTTATCCCCGGCATGCAGCGAGACTTTGCCAAACAGCGCGTTCTCCATCACCGAAAGGCGCGGCACATAGCTGCCTGCGTTCAACGGAACAAACAGCCCCTGGGACCGGGCTGTCAGCGCGCCGCCGCTGGTGGCGCGGATTTTCAGAATGCGGGCCTTGAAGGCTGCGGGAAATCCAGGGCCGATCTGTTCCGCCGAAAGCAGAAAAGGCAGCGTCATCAGCGCCGCGCGTGACGCCTCGCTCAGGCCCTGACGGCCACTGCGCGCCCCCGCCTTGCTGCGGGACTCACTGCGCCCAGCGCTCTCCAGCGCCGCGTATTCCTCGGCCGCATTGCACAGGCGACAATAGAGCTCTGCGTCCAGGCCCAGACGTTGAAACAGCGGATGATCCAGATCGTCGTGGCCAAAGGTCTTGATCAGGGTCTCGGCCACCCCCAGACCAATTTCCAGCGTTTCCTCGGCCAGCTGCTGATCCCGGATCACCTGATAAAACAACTGTCCCGGCGCCAATAGCTCCTCGGGGGCAATGTCGCGGGTCGGGGTCGCAAATAGCATATTGCTCGCCAAAGGCACCGCCGGGTTAAAGCTCTCGGGATCGAAATGCAGCACCGCGCTGTCCAGCCCGGCCTTGATCAGCCGACGCTTGATCAGCGGCCGCAGCCGTACGATGTGCTTATCCAGCAGTGGATGCGCGCCGGGTTGCAACTGGGCGTGCAGGGTGCGGCGGTGGATTCACAAACGAAGTGCAAATTCTTTACTAAAACAGAGAGTTGCACGGAGGATGAAGAATGGGAACCCACTACTGTCACCTGAAGCTGGACGAACGTCGCAAGCTTGCAAAGTGGCTTGAAGCCAAAATG
>CAJQNB010000069.1 GCA_905479575.1 uncultured Pseudophaeobacter sp. | reverse complement strand
CGCCCCGATGGGCATCGCCGCCCCCGCCATCAGCGTCAGGAGCAGCGCGGACCAGATATCAGCCATGGTGCGGCACTATCCCGGCCTCACACGTGCCGTTCGACCATCATCTTCTTGATCTCGGCAATCGCCTTGGCGGGGTTCAGGCCCTTGGGGCAGGTCTTGGTGCAGTTCATGATCGTGTGGCACCGATAGAGCTTGAACGGATCTTCCAGATCGTCCAGCCGCTCGCCCGTGGCCTCGTCGCGGCTGTCGATGATCCAGCGATAGGCATGCAACAGAGCCGCCGGTCCAAGATACTTGTCGCCGTTCCACCAATAGCTGGGGCAGGCTGTCGAGCAGCTGGCGCACATCACGCATTCGTAAAGGCCGTCCAGCTTTTCGCGGTCCTCGATCGACTGCCGCCATTCCTTGGCGGGGCGGTTCGTCTTGGTCTCCAGCCACGGCATGATGCTGGCATGCTGAGCGTAGAAATGGGTCAGGTCCGGGATCAGGTCTTTGACCACCGGCATATGCGGCAGCGGATAGATCTTCACGTCACCCTTGATCTCGTCCATGCCATAGATACAGGCCAGCGTGTTGATCCCGTCGATATTCATCGCGCAGGAGCCGCAGATCCCCTCGCGACATGACCGCCGGAAGGTCAGCGTCGGGTCGATCTTGTTCTTGATGTAGATAAGCGCATCCAGAACCATCGGCCCGCAATCGTCCATGTCGACGAAGTAGGTGTCGACGCTGGGATTGTCGCCCTCGTCCGGGTTCCAGCGATAGATCTGGAACTTGCGCAGGTTGCTCGCGCCCTCCGGCTTGGGCCAGGTCTTGCCCCGGATCATGCGCGAATTCTTGGGGAGTCTGAGTTGAACCATTCTTCTCTCCTGTTCAGGCGGCGCGCGCCTTGCCGCAAGGCTGTCGCCTCGTGGCATCTTTCGTTCCCTGCGCCTTGATGCGCATGTGGCAAGCCATCAGAATGTCCGTTCCTTCGGCGCGATCTTCTTGAGGCTGATCCCGCCTTCCTTCTCGGTCGAAAGCGGCGCCTCGATCACCGGGCGGTATTCCAGGCTGGTCTTGTTGCCCTCCACCCGCGCGATCGTATGCACCCGCCATGCCTTGTCGTCGCGCTCGGGGAAGTCCTCGTGCGCATGGGCACCGCGGCTTTCCTGGCGCGCCTCGGCGCCGGTGATCGTCGCCAGCGCGTTCGGCATGAGGTTGGTCAGTTCCAGCGTCTCCATCAGGTCCGAGTTCCACACCAATGAGCGATCGGTGACCTTGAGATCATCCAGCTTGCCGGCGATCTCGCCCATCTTCTTGACGCCCTCGGCCAGGGTCTTGGATGTGCGGAACACGGCGGCGTCTTCCTGCATGGTCTTCTGCATCTCGAGCCGCAGGTCAGCAGTCGGCACCGCGCCATCGGCATGGCGCAGCCCGTCGAAGCGATCGAGCGCCTTGTCCACCTGGCCCGTGTTGGTCTCGGGGACCGCGCTTTCGGCGTCCACGACCTTGCCCGCGCGAATCGCGGCGGCGCGCCCGAACACCACGAGGTCGATCAGCGAGTTCGAACCAAGGCGGTTCGCCCCGTGAACACTGGCGCAGCCCGCCTCGCCCACGGCCATCAGGCCCGGCACGATGTTGTTGGGGTCTTTCGCGGTGGGGTTCAGAACCTCGCCCCAGTAGTTCGTCGGGATGCCGCCCATGTTGTAATGCACGGTCGGCAGCACCGGGATCGGCTCCTTGGTCACGTCGACGCCCGCGAAAATGCGTGCGCTTTCCGAGATACCCGGCAGGCGCAGTTGCAGCGCCTCCTTGGGCAGGTGGCTCAGGTTCAGGTGGATATGGTCGCCATGCGTGCCCACACCCCGGCCCTCGCGGATCTCCATCGTCATCGAGCGGCTGACATAGTCGCGCGGCGCAAGGTCCTTGTAGTTGGGCGCATAGCGCTCCATGAACCGCTCGCCTTCCGAGTTGGTCAGGTAACCGCCCTCACCGCGCGCGCCTTCGGTGATCAGGCAGCCCGAGCCGTAAATGCCGGTGGGGTGGAACTGCACGAACTCCATATCCTGAAGCGGCAGCCCCGCGCGCGCCACCATCCCGCCACCGTCGCCGGTGCAGGTATGTGCGCTTGTGGCACTGAAATAGGCGCGCCCGTAGCCGCCCGTGGCCAGCACGACCATCTTGGCGTTGAACACGTGGATCGTGCCGTCATCCAGCTTCCAGCAGACCACGCCGGTGCAGGCGCCGTCATCGCTCATGATCAGGTCGATGGCAAAATATTCGATATAGAACTCGGCCTTCTGCTTGAGGCTCTGTCCGTAAAGCGTGTGCAGGATCGCGTGGCCGGTCCGGTCCGCGGCGGCGCAGGTGCGCTGCACCGGCGGGCCTTCGCCGAACTCGGTCGTATGACCGCCAAAGGGACGCTGATAGATCTTGCCCTCTTCGGTGCGCGAGAACGGCACCCCGTAATGTTCGAGCTCATAGACCGCCTTGGGCGCCTCGCGGGCAAGGTATTCCATCGCGTCCGTGTCGCCCAGCCAGTCGCTGCCCTTCACGGTGTCATACATGTGCCACTGCCAGTGGTCCGGCCCCATGTTGCTGAGCGATGCGGCGATCCCGCCCTGTGCCGCAACCGTATGCGAACGCGTCGGGAACACCTTGGTCACACAGGCTGTGCGCAACCCCTGTTCGGCCATGCCCAGCGTGGCTCGCAGCCCCGCGCCGCCAGCCCCGACGACAACCACGTCGTAATCATGTGTCTCGTATTCGTAAGCAGCCATTGCTTGAAAACTCCGGGGTTAGAGAGCCAGTTTGACGACAGCGAACATGCCCGTGGCCATCAGGCCATAGGACAGCACGGTCACACCGATAATCAGGATCTTGCGGGTCATCCCGCGCGAGTAATCCTCGATCAGGGTCTGCGCGCCCCTGCGGAAATGCTGAAGCCCGACATAAAGCACCAGCAATGTCAGGATCGCCATCGCCGGATGCGCGAACACCGCGCTGACTTCGTCATGGGTGCCGCCGATGGTGCGACCCAGCACGAACAGGAACATCGGAACGATCAGCGCCAGGCCGACGGCGCTGACGGTCATGTACCAGTGATGCTCGGTTCCGCTACGGGCGGCGCCAAGGCCCTCGGCGCGCTTGCGTGCGGTCAGAAAACGCATGGCTGGCCTCCCTTTCAGATGATGATCAATGTGATGACGGTCAGAACGACCGAACCGATGACGCAGGCCCAGCCCAGAAGCTCGGCGGTGGGAATGTCCAGCCCCTTGCCGGCGTCATAGTAAAGATGCCGCAACCCGGCCAGGTAGTGATACCAGATCGCCCAGAGCGACAGCGTCAGCACAAGGTCGCCGAACCACGAGGTCACGACCCGGTCCGCCAGCGCGAAATATTCCGGCCCCGTCGCCGCGGCCAGCAGCCACCAGATGATCAGGCCGAAGCCGACGATCAGCGCATTGCCGGTCAGCCGCGTCAATATCGAGGTGATCGAGGTAAGTTGCGGGCGATAGACTTGCAGATGAGGTGAAAGCGGGCGGTCGCCCCGGTTCACGTCGGCCATGGTCGGTCCCTTCGTTTTCGTCTGCCTGCGCATGGCCCGCCCTTGCGGGCCGCGTCGGTTCACGGGTATCTTTTAGCGCCCCAGATGTTTTTGCACAGCCCCAATCACCGGAATCTTCCGGCATTTCGAGGCATAAACCCCCATTTGTGATCACATCATTTATCGCGTGATCACAAAACCTTGGCCAGCGGCCGCCTTTTGAGAGCGATCATCCCCGCAAGAGAGACTCAGCCCCCTCCTCCCGCAAGGTCGGTCAGCAACGTGCATCCGTGATCACAAAAGCCCTTTCAGGTCTTGAACACACGGTAGATCGCAGGAATCACCAGCACTGTCAGCAAGGTGGACGATATCAGGCCGAAGAACAATGACAGTGCCAGCCCCTGAAAGATCGGATCGGCCAGGATCACCGCCGCCCCGATCATCGCCGCCAGCGCCGTCAGCAGGATCGGCCTGAACCGGATCGCCCCGGCCTCGATCAGGATCTCCTGCATGGTCTTGCCCTCGGGGTCGGTGTGGCGGATGAAATCCACCAGCAGGATCGAGTTGCGCACGATGATCCCCGCCAGCGCGATGAACCCGATCATCGACGGCGCCGAAAAGGGCGCGCCCCACAGCCAGTGACCCACCATGATGCCGATAAAGGTCAGCGGCACCGGCGTCAGGATCACCAGCGGCACCCGGAACGACCCGAACTGTGCCACCACCAGGATATATATGCCAAGGATCGCCACCCCGAAGGCCGCGCCCATGTCGCGGAAAGTGACGAAAGTGACCTCCCATTCGCCATCCCACAAAAGCGTCACGCCGCTTTCGTCCTCGGGCTGGCCATTCATGGCGATGCGGGGTTTCTGGCCCTCGGGCCAGTCCATCGCGTCGATCTTGTCGGCCACGGCCAGCATCCCGTAAAGCGGCGCCTCGAAATCCCCGGCCAGTTCAGCCGTCACCATCTCGAGGTTGCGCCCGTTGCGCCGGAAGATCGGGTATGAGGCCTCTTCGTCCTGCACCTGCACCACGTCGCCCAGTTCCACCACGCCGCGCGCGCCGGGCAGCACATTGGCCGGGATCGGTGTGGACAGGAAGCGCTGGTCGACCACCCGGTCGCCCTTGGCCCGTGCCACCGTCAGGGGGATCGGGTCGCGCCCCTCGCCGCGATGCGAATAGCCCACGACGGTCTGACCGTTGAGAATTTCCAGCGTGTCGAACACATCGCCTTCCTGCACGCCGAAGAACTCCAGGTCGTCGCTGGAAATCGTTACCCGCTGGCGACGCGGCTGTTCGCCGAAACTGTCATCGACATCGACGATGAAAGGCACCTCCTCGAAGGCGCCGCGCAACTTGCTGGCCACCTCGCGGCGGGTTTCGGCATCGGGGCCATAGATCTCGGCCAGCAGCGTCGCCAGAACCGGCGGGCCGGGCGGCGGCTCGACAGTCTTCAAGACCGTGCCCTCGGGCAGGTCCAGCCCCGTCAGCCGTTGGCGCAGGTCCAGCGCGATGTCGTGGCTGGTGCGCTCACGCGCGCCCTTGGGCGCCAGCATGATCTGCACATCGCCCTGTTCGGGCATGGATCGCAGATAGTAGTGCCGCACGAGACCGTTGAAATTGAAGGGGGCAGCGGCACCGGCATGGGTCTGCGCCTCGATCACCTCGGGCAGGTCCATCGCCTTCTGCGCCACCTGCTGCATCACCGCGTCCGTCGCCTCGACCGATGCGCCCTCGGGCAGATCCACGACCACCGACAGTTCCGATTTGTTGTCGAAGGGCAGCAGCTTGACCGTCACGTCCTTGGTATAAAGCAGCCCGAGCGAACCGAAGGACACCAACACCGTCACCGCCAGGAACAGACCGCTGCGCGCCTTGGTCGCTAGGATCGGCACCGCCACCCGGCGGTAGATCCGGCCCAGACGGCCCTCGCCCTCTTCGTGGTGATCACTGCCACCCCGGCCCGCCACCTTCACCATCAGCCATGGCGTCACCATCACCGCCACGAAGAACGAGAAAATCATCGCCGCCGAGGCATTGGCCGGAATCGGGCTCATATACGGCCCCATGAGGCCGGACACGAACAGCATCGGCAAAAGCGCCGCGACCACGGTCAGCGTGGCGACGATGGTGGGGTTGCCCACCTCCGCCACCGCGTCGATCGCCGCCTGAATCCGGCTCTTGCCGCGATCCAGTTGCCAGTGCCGCGCGATATTCTCGATCACGACAATGGCGTCGTCGACCAATATGCCGATGGAAAAGATCAACGCGAACAGCGAGACGCGGTTGAGCGTGTATCCCATGATCCAGGCCGCGAACAGCGTCAGCAGGATCGTCATCGGGATGACCACCGCCACCACGATGCTTTCGCGCCAGCCGATCGACAGCCAGACCAGCGCGATGATCGACACCGTGGCCAGCGCCAGGTGGAACAGCAGCTCGTTGGCCTTCTCATTGGCGGTTTCGCCATAATCCCGCGTCACCGACAGCGCCACGCTTTCGGGGATCAGCTCGCCCTCCAGCATGTGAACCCGGTGCAGGATCTCTTCGGCCACCACCACGGCATTCGCGCCCGCCCGCTTGGCCAGCGCCAGCGTCACGGCAGGGGCGCGATGCAGGTCGCCCGCCGCGTCGCGGGTGACATTGGCGACGTAATGCTCGGACATATCGGGCACGAAGGCGATGTCGGCCACGTCCCCCACATAGACGGGCCGCCCGTCGCGCGTGGTCAGCAGCAGGCTCGCGATCTCCGCAGGGCCGGTCAGGGTCTCACCCGCGATCAGGTCGATCTGCGCGCCGCCATCTCGCACCTGCCCGGTGCGAAAGGCCCGGTTGGCACTTTGCACCTTGCCGGCAAGCTGTTGCAGGGTCACCCCATGCATCGCCAGCCTTTCGGGATCGGGCGCGATGCGGATCGCCTCCTGCGCCTCGCCTGTCAGATAGGTCAGGCCGACATCCTCGATCTTGGTCAGTTCACCGCGCAACGCCCGCGCGATGCGTGTGAGATCATAGGACGACACCTCGTGCCCCGGCTTGCCCGAAAGGGTCAGCGTCACGATGGCAACATCGTTGATCCCGCGCCCGACGATCAACGGCTCGGGGATCCCCACCGGAATGCGGTCGAGGTTTGCGCGCACCTTTTCATGCACCCGCAGAATCGCCGCATCCGCCGATGTCCCCGCCTCGAACCTCGCGGTCACCATCGCCCCGTCATCGCGTGTCTGGGAATAGACATGCTCGACATCGTCGATGGCCTGCACGATGTTCTCCATCGGCTCGCTCACCAGCTGCACCGCATCCTCGGCGGTCAGCCCCGAGGCGCTGATATGAATATCCACCAGCGGCACGGAAATCTGCGGCTCTTCCTCGCGCGGCAGGCTGACAAGCGCGATCAGCCCCACGGCCAGCGCAGCCAGGATCAGAAGCGGAGTCAGCGGCGAGGCGATAAACGCGCGTGTCAGCCCCCCGGCCAGCCCCAGGCCGCGGCCGCTTTCGCCCCGATCATTCATGTCCGGTCACCACCACGTCGCCGGGCCTGAGACCCGTCAGGATCTCGACCATCGCGGCCCCATCCACATCATGCACCGGCCCCGGCACGACGCTGCGCAGTACCGTGTCGCCCTCATGCGCGACGTTCAGGAAATCGAGGCCCGCGCGCGTGATCAGCGCATCTTTCGGCACCATCAGGGCCTGATGCTCACCGACCGGCAGGCGGACCAGCACCCGCGCATCCACGAAACGCGCGCTCAGCCCCTCGACCTCGACATCGGCGATCACGCGCCCGTTCTCGATCAGTGGATAGATCTTGGCCAGCCGCCCCTCGTGGGCACCTTCCGGCCCTTCGATCCGGATCGCGTCGCCCTCGACCAGCGCTGTTGCATGGCGCTCGGGCACGGCAAGGCGCAGGAACACGCCGCCACCGCCCAGCGTCGCGATCGTCTGGCCCGGCGTCACCACTGCGCCCGTCGTCACCGGCACATCCAGAACCACGCCGCCAAGCGGCGCATGGATCGCGCCCTCGGCCACCTGCTGTTCGATCACGTGCCGGTCGGCCTGCGCCGCCGCGATCTCGTTGGTGATCACATCGACCTGCGTGCGCAGCGAATCCAGCCGCTGCACCGTGGTCACGCCACGTTGCAGCAATTCCTCGCCGCGGGCCAGCTCGGCCTCGGCATTCTCAAGCCGCGATTGCGCCGCCTGTATCTGTGCGTCGATGGCGCGCAGCTGGAAATCCTGCTTGGCGTCCACCACCCGGCCCAATTGGTCGCCGCTTTCGACACGGTCGCCCTCGGCCACCAGCAATTCCTCGAGCGTCCCGCCCAGACGGGCGCGTGCCGGAACCCGGTCGCGGGTCTCGACCCGTCCGTAAACCGCCTTCCAGTCGGTGACGGTCACCGGTTCGATGACAAGGTCAGCTGCCACTCCCGGCGAGGCCAGGAGGAAGATCGACGCGATCACCCGCAAGGCGGGCCATTTCATGGGCATGGGTTTGCTCCGACAGCAAGGACAGTTGCGCGAACATAGTCATTCACATTCTAAAAACAATATGTGATTGACCGCGACCGCGCCGAATGTGCCCCGCGCCACCTGGCTCAAACGGGGATCAACGCCCAGTAATCCAGGTCCAGCATCACATGAGGCAGATATTTACCATCATCGCCCTTGCGTGTGAACGGCTCTCCGCCCTTGGTCGCGACCAGCCGCAACCGGATCGCGCCAACGCCGGGGGCCGGGGTTTCGGCCTTGTCCAGCACCTCGGACCAGGCCCGGATCGTATCTCCGCCATAGCAGGGATTCGCATGCGCACCGCCATTCAGCCCGACGATCATCTGCGCATTGGCCAAACCGTTGAAGCTGAGCGCGCGCGCCATCGAGATCACATGCCCGCCATAGATCAGGCGGCGGCCATCCTCACGCGCGGTCACGTCGAAATGCACCTTGGCCGTGTTCTGCCAAAGGCGCGTGGCCATCATGTGCTCCGCCTCCTCGACGGTCACGCCATCGACATGGTCGATCAGCTCGCCCACCTCGTAATCGCCCCAGCGATGCGGCTCGCCCGCCAGCGTGAAATCGTAATCCGAGAAATCCAGCCCCTCGGGCACCACAAGGTCACTCGCCTCCAGCGCGGGCTTGAGCTCGGGGATCAGTGTTTCGGGCGCGGGGGCGTCCATGTCATGCTTGCGCACCATGACCCAGCGGACGTAATCCATCACCACTTCGCCGCGCTGGTTCTCGCCGCGCGTGCGCACCCAGACCACGCCGGATTTCCCATTGGAATTCTGCTTGAGCCCGATCACCTCGGAGGTGGAGCGCAGCGTATCCCCAGGCCACACCGGCTTCAGCCAGCGCCCCTCGGCATAACCAAGATTGGCCAGCGCGTTCAGGGACACGTCCGGCACCGTCTTGCCGAAGACCACATGGAACGCCGCCAGATCGTCAAGCGGGCTTGCAGGCAGACCGCACCGGCGTGCGAACTCATCCGATGAATAAAGCGCATGACGCGCCGGATAGAGCGCGTGATAAAGCGCGCGCTCGCCCCCAGATACGGTGCGCGGCACCGCATGCTCGATCACGTCGCCAACGCGGTAATCCTCGAAGAAGCGGCCCGGATTGGTCTTGGCCATGCTTATTGTTCCCCCAGTTTCAGGTCGGGGCTGTATTCGCCCTCGACCTCTTTCACCACGGCCTGACCACAGCGCATCACCCCGTTGGCATCGTCATAGGCATAGGTCGGCCCGCCATGCAGCTCCCAGCCCCTGGCCAGCGCCGCGCTGACCTTGTGGCAGAACGCCGACGTGTCGTCAGCCGACAGGAATCGGTAGAGCTTCATCGCGTCACCCGAAGACCGGGTAACCGAGCCAGTAATGGATCGCCGCGATCACCGCGAAAACCACCACCGTCCCGCCGAGCGCCGCGATTTCCTTACGCTTTGGCGCAGGCGCGGGCGGGCTCCATTTGGGCTGGGCCTTGTTGATCACGATCATCTCGACGACCGCCCAGGCCAGCAGACCGCCGAACAGCACGAACGAGGGCACATCGCCATTGACCAGCAGATGCGCCAGCGCCCAAACCTTGACGCCCGTCAGCATGGGATGGCGCATCTTGCGCGCCAGCCCGGTCTGCATCCCCGATACGGCGAACAGGTAGACCGACAGCAGCATCAGAAGGTTGTTGATGCCCACCGTTGCCGGATGCCGCCCCCAGAAAAACGCCCCATCCGCCGCGCGATAGCCGATCACCATCAGCACCACGCCCGCCAGGATCACCAGCGCCGCCAGCCCCTTGCCGGCGTCGCCCATGCCTGCCCGCGCACCCGGCGCGAACCGCTTGAACATATGCCCCGCCGACCAGAGGATCAGCCCCAGAACAAGATAAGCCATGTCATTTTACTCCGTTGCCATTTCCCTGATCGCCTCGGCCTTGCCCAGCAGGCGCTTGGCGGCGACCACATGCAGGTTCTCGACGATCTGTCCGTCCACCACGGCCACACCCTGCCCCGAGGCCTTGCTTTCCTCATAGGCGGCGATCTGGCGCTCGGCGGTCTCGATTTCCGACTGCGTCGGCGCAAAGGCGGTGTTCGTCACCTCGATCTGCGCGGGATGGATCAATGTCTTGCCATCAAATCCCAGGTCGCGCCCCTGTTCGCATTCGGCCTTCAGCCCGTCGCCGTCGCGGAACCGGTTGTAGACCCCGTCGATCGCCACGACACCGCGCGCCGCGCGCGCGGCCATCACGATCATCTGCAAGGCGCTCATCAGCGGCAGGCGGTCGGCGCGATAACGGCAGCCAAGATCCTTGGTCAGGTCGTTGGTGCCGGTGACCAGCCCCGTGACCTGCGCATGGGCGGCGATCTCGCGGGCGTTGAACACGCTGGCGGGCGTTTCCATCATCACCCAGATCGGCACCTGCGGCCCCAGCATGTCGGCCAGGTTGTCCACGTCCGAAGGCGTGTTGACCTTGGGCAGCAGGATCGCATCCGCCCCCGCCTCGCCCAGCACGCGCACATCCTCAAGACCCCATTCGGTGGTCAGCGCATTGATCCGCACGATCCGCGACCGTTTGCCGTAACCGCCCTCGGCCAGCGCGCGCGCCAGCGTCTCGCGGGCCTCGGCCTTGGCCTCGGGCGCAACCGCGTCCTCCAGATCGAAGATGATCGCATCCGCGGGCAGCTCACGCGCCTTTTCCAGCGCCCGTTCCTTTGAACCGGGAATGTAAAGAACCGAGCGGTAGGGTCGCGTCGCGGTATCCATCTGAAGCCTGTCTCCCGAGTCACTGCCGAAATAAACTTGCGCCGGAATGCCACTTTTCGCGCGAAAAATTCAAGTGCTTTGTCGCCGCAACGCAGAAAATGCCACCTTCTCGGCCACCACACACCTAGGTCAGCGCATCCCAGATCAGCTTGCCGCCGGTCAATGTCAGCAAGACATAGGTCACCGCAAAGAACGCCCGTTCCGACACGATCCGATGCGCGCGCACCCCCAGCCAAGCGCCAAACACCGCGACCGGCGCCAGCACGAGGTCGATCAGCAAGGTCTCGGCGGTAAAGATGCCCAGGAACGCGTAGGGCACGAATTTCACGATATTGTAGACCCAGAAGGTCAGCACCGTCGTCGCCTGGAACGTCGTCTTGTCCAGTCGCTGCGACAACAGATAGGCGGCGGCCGGCGGGCCGCCCGCATGGCTGACGAAGCTCGTGAACCCGGCCACCACGCCGGCCAGCACCCCCGCCCAGCCAGGCAGCGGCCGTGCCGCCACCCGCATCAGCCCGGCGCGCAGCGCGATCTGCCAGCCCACGAACAGGAAACAGATCGCACCGATCAGCAACCGCAACAGATCGGCATCCGCCACCTTGTAAAGCACCGCGCCCAGCGCCACCCCCGGCACACCGCCCAGCATCAGCCGGCGCGCGTCGCGCCAGCTCCAGCGCCGCCAATACGGCCTGAGCGTCGAGACGTCGATCAGCATCAACAGCGGCAGCATGATGCCCAGCGCCTGCCCCGGCGGCACCACCAGCGCCAGAATCGACGCACCCGCAAAGGCCGCGCCCGAACCGAATCCGCCCTTGGAAATCCCGGCCATCAGCACCGCAGGCACCGCAACCGCGAAAAGGCCCAATTCGATTGCCAGCATGATTTTTGCCCGTAAACCCCTGTTTCCCGGCACTGTTAGCGCGTTTTGCCTGCCCCGGCCAGAAACAGCCCGTAAGGCCTGCATCGCGCGCCGGTCTTGCGCAGGGCGCAAATTGGGACTACCCCAAGCGCGAAAATTCCAACCGACCGGAGACAGAATCCAATGGCCAGACCCAAGATTGCCCTCATCGGCGCAGGACAGATCGGTGGCACCCTTGCCCACCTTGCCGCGCTGAAGGAACTGGGCGATGTCGTCCTGTTCGATATCGCCGAAGGCACACCCGAAGGCAAATCGCTCGACATCGCTGAATCCGGCCCCTCCGAAGGGTTCGATGCCCGCCTGAAAGGCACCCAGGACTACGCCGACATCGCTGGCGCCGACGTGTGCATCGTCACCGCCGGCGTGCCCCGCAAGCCGGGCATGAGCCGCGACGACCTTCTGGGCATCAACCTCAAGGTCATGAAATCCGTGGGCGAAGGCATCCGCGACAACGCCCCGGACGCATTCGTGATCTGCATCACCAACCCGCTCGATGCGATGGTCTGGGCGCTGCGCGAATTCTCGGGCCTGCCCCATGAAAAAGTCTGCGGCATGGCCGGTGTGCTGGACAGCGCCCGCTTCCGCCACTTCCTCAGCCTTGAATTCGACGTCTCGATGAAAGACGTCACCGCCTTCGTTCTGGGCGGTCATGGCGACACGATGGTGCCGCTGACCCGCTATTCGACGGTGGCCGGCGTGCCGCTGCCCGACCTCGTGCAGATGGGCTGGACCACGCAGGACAAACTGGACGCGATCGTGCAGCGCACCCGCGACGGCGGTGCCGAGATCGTCGGCCTGCTCAAGACCGGCTCGGCCTTCTACGCGCCCGCCACGTCGGCGATCGAGATGGCCGAAGCCTATCTCAAGGACCAGAAGCGCGTGCTGCCCTGCGCGGCCTATGTCGATGGCGCCTTCGGGCTGAACGGCTTCTATGTCGGCGTGCCCACAGTGATCGGCGCAGGCGGCATCGAGCGCATTCTCGACATCAAGATGACCAAGGACGAACAGGCCATGTTCGACAAATCCGTCGATGCGGTCAAAGGCCTGGTCAAGGCCTGCAAGGAAATCGACAGCTCGCTGGCGTAACAGCAGAGCAAGTCGGCAGCCTTTCGCGGCGCCCCTCCGGGGGCGCCGTTTTCATTCGCCGCATTGATTCTTTTCAAACATGCGGAATCCAAGATATTTTCTTTGTGATCACAGCAATAATTTGTGTGATCACAAAACCCGGAAAATTGCCCGAAATATCCACCCCATGTAAGAAAACGGTTTAAACCGGCGTCAAGCATGTGGGTATATCTGTCCTGATCGTAGCAAAACGGGACTTTTTCATGAACATCCATGAGTATCAGGCGAAGGCCCTCCTTCGCTCCTACGGCGCCCCGGTCTCGGATGGCCGCGTCGTGCTGCGCGCGGAAGAGGCCAAGACCGCCGCGGGCGAACTCGACGGCCCCCTCTGGGTGGTCAAGGCGCAGATCCACGCAGGTGGCCGCGGCAAGGGCAGCTTCAAGGAGCCCGGCGCAGGCGAAGCCGGCGGTGTCCGCCTCGCCAAGTCGGTCGAGGAAGCCGCCGAGGAAACCAAGCGCATGCTCGGCCGCACCCTCGTCACCAAGCAGACCGGCCCGGCCGGCAAGCAGGTGAACCGGATCTATATCGAAGACGGGTCCGGCATCGAAAAGGAATTCTACCTCGCGCTCCTGGTCGACCGCCAGACATCGCGCATCTCTTTCGTCGCCTCGACCGAGGGCGGCATGGATATCGAGGAAGTCGCCGAAAGCACCCCCGACAAGATCCTCAGCTTCTCGGTTGATCCCGCCACCGGCTACCAGCCGTTCCACGGCCGCCGGATCGCCTTCATGCTGGGTCTCGAGGGCGCGCAGGTCAAGCAATGCGTCAAGCTGATGGGCATCCTCTATACGCTGTTCCTCGAAAAGGACATGGAGATGCTGGAGATCAACCCGCTGATCCTGACCGACAAGGGCGACCTGAAATGCCTCGACGCGAAGATGAGCTTTGACTCCAACGCGATCTATCGTCACTCGGACATCGCCGAACTGCGCGACACGACCGAGGAAGACCCCAAGGAACTCGAAGCCTCCAAATACGATCTCAACTACATCGCCCTCGATGGCGAGATCGGCTGCATGGTGAATGGCGCAGGCCTTGCGATGGCCACGATGGACATCATCAAGCTCTACGGCGCGGAACCGGCCAACTTCCTTGACGTGGGCGGTGGCGCCACCAAGGAGAAGGTGACCGAGGCGTTCAAGATCATCACCTCGGACCCGCAGGTCAAAGGCATCCTGGTCAACATCTTCGGTGGCATCATGCGCTGCGATGTGATCGCCGAGGGCGTGATCGCCGCCGTCAAGGAAGTCGGGCTGAAAGTGCCGCTTGTGGTGCGTCTCGAAGGCACGAATGTCGAGAAGGGCAAGGAAATCATCTCGAATTCCGGCCTCGACGTCATCGCCGCCGACGACCTGAAAGACGGTGCCGAAAAGATCGTGAAGGCGGTCAAAGGCTGACCCCCCAGGGCGCGCATCCGCTGCGCGCCTTTCCCGGAATTTCCAAAGGAGAACGCCAAGATGGCAGTCCTCATCGACGAAAACACCAAGGTGATCTGTCAGGGCCTCACCGGCTCGCAGGGCACTTTCCACACCGAACAGGCCATCGCCTATGGCACAAAGATGGTCGGCGGCGTCACCCCCGGCAAGGGCGGCCAGACGCATCTTGACCTGCCGGTCTTCAACTCGGTCCACGAGGCCAAGCACCAGACGGACGCGAACGCGTCGGTCATCTACGTCCCGCCGCCCTTCGCCGCCGACTCGATCCTCGAGGCGATCGACGCCGAAATGGACGTGATCGTCTGCATCACCGAAGGCATCCCGGTCCTGGACATGATGCGCGTCAAGCGCGCGCTGGAAACCTCGAAATCCACGCTGATCGGCCCCAACTGCCCCGGCGTCATCACCCCCGACGCCTGCAAGATCGGCATCATGCCCGGCCATATCCACAAGCGTGGCAAGGTCGGCGTCGTGTCGCGCTCGGGCACGCTCACCTACGAGGCGGTCAAGCAGACCACCGATGTGGGCCTTGGCCAGTCCACCTGCGTCGGCATCGGCGGCGACCCGATCAAGGGGACTGAACATATCGACGTGCTGGAATGGTTCCTCGCCGATGACGAGACCGAGGCGATCATCATGATCGGCGAAATCGGCGGCTCCGCTGAGGAAGACGCCGCCGAGTTCCTCGCCTCCGAACGCAAGAAGGGCCGCTGGAAACCCACCGCAGGCTTCATCGCCGGGCGCACCGCCCCTCCGGGCCGCCGCATGGGCCACGCGGGCGCCATCGTCGCCGGCGGCAAGGGCGGCGCCGACGACAAGATCGAGGCGATGAAATCCGCCGGGATCACCGTCGCCGACAGCCCCGCCACCCTGGGCGAGGCCGTGCTGGCCGCGATCAAGGGCTGAACATCACCGGGGTGGGCGGCATCACCGCCCACCCTTTCGCCCCGGCGAAGCATCATGACGGGCACCTGAGCGACCATCCGGGTTTCTCTCCTGCTGCTTCATCAGACCGGTCGGAAAGGACACGCGATGACGGATCAACCCAGAACGGCCCACACCCGCGCCATGCGCGCCGCTGCGGTGTCCGTCGCCTTGTTCTTCGGCCTTCTCGCCTCGGGCGCGCAGGCACAGTCCCCCGGCCCGCTTGACGGCAAGCTGTTCGGCGGCGGCAACCGCGCGCTGGTGGTCATCCTGCACGGCGATGTCAGCAAGGGCGGCCCGGCCGATTACCACTACGATATCGCCAGGCGGATCGCCGCGCAGAACAAGGGCGCCAGCGTCTTCGCCATGTTGCGCCCCGGCTATACGGATGCGCGCGGCGGCAAATCGCCCGGCTCCCACAATGGCCGACGCGACCACTACACCAGCGCCAACAACGCCCTTGTCGCCAAGACCATCCAGGCGCTTGCCCAACAGACCGGCAACAGGCGCGTGATCGCGGTCGGCCATTCCGGCGGCGCGGCACAGCTTGGCGCGATCGCCGGCGCATATCCCGGCCTCCTCGACAGCGTGATCCTCGTCTCCTGTCCCTGCAACCTCGAAGAATGGCGCAACGCCCGCGGCAAATCGGCCTGGCGCAACAGCGTTTCGCCCCACCGCCTGATCTCCGGGATCGCCCCCGGCACCCGGATCATCGCCGCCGTCGGCACGTCCGACAACAACACTTTCCCGCAGCTTTCGCAGGCCTATATCGATGCCACCCGCGCCCGCGGCCTCCCGGCCGGTTTCGTGCCCGTCAAGGGCGCAGGCCACAGCTTCAAAGGCCTTCAGAGCACGGTTGAAAAGCTGGTGAAATCCGAACTGTCCAAATGACTGAATGCGCCCTTTCGCGCGGAGAACGACCATGACAGACCAAAGCCCCAACGACCAGTTCCATGCCTCCTCCTTCATGCAGGGGCACAATGCCGAATATCTCGAACAGCTCTATGCGCGCTACGCCAACGACCCCAACGCCGTTGACGAAGCCTGGCAGGCGTTCTTTTCGCAGCTCGGCGATGGCGACAGCGATGTGCGCAAGGAGGCCGCTGGCCCCTCATGGGCGCGCGCCGACTGGCCGCCGGTGCCCAATGACGACCTGACCAGCGCCCTTACCGGCGAATGGCCAGCCGAGATCGAAACCGCCAGGGCCGACGAGAAGATCCGCCAGAAGGCCGCCGAAACCGGCGTCGAGGTCTCGGATGAGTCTGTCAAGCGCGCAGTGCTCGATTCCGTGCGTGCGCTGATGCTGATCCGCGCCTACCGCATCCGCGGCCACCTCATCGCCGAACTGGATCCGCTTGGCCTGCGCGATCATGGCCACCGCCCCGAGCTTGACCCGAAATCCTACGGTTTCACCGAAACCGACATGGACCGCCCGATCTTCATCGACAATGTTCTGGGCCTTCAGGTCGCCTCGATCCGCCAGATCCTCGACATCGTCAAACGCACCTATTGCGGCACCTTCGCGCTGCAATACATGCATATTTCCGATCCCGAACAGGCCGCCTGGCTGAAGGAGCGGATCGAAGGCTACGACAAGGAAATCACCTTCACCCGCGAGGGGCGCAAGGCGATCCTCAACAAGCTGGTCGAGGCCGAGGGCTTCGAGAAATACCTGCATGTCAAATACATGGGCACCAAGCGTTTCGGCCTTGATGGCGGCGAAAGCCTGATTCCCGCGATGGAACAGATCATCAAGCGCGGCGGCAGCCTCGGGGTCCGGGAAATCGTCATCGGCATGCCCCACCGCGGCCGCCTCAGCGTGCTGGCCAACGTGATGGGCAAACCCTATCGCGCGATCTTCAACGAATTCCAGGGCGGCAGCTTCAAGCCCGAGGACGTGGACGGATCAGGCGACGTGAAATACCATCTCGGCGCATCCTCCGACCGCGAATTCGACGGCAACAAGGTCCACCTGACGCTGACCGCCAACCCCTCGCATCTCGAGGCGGTGAACCCCGTGGTCCTGGGCAAGGTGCGCGCCAAGCAGGACCAGCTGAGCGACAGCGAACGCACCAGCGTCCTGCCCATCCTGCTGCATGGCGACGCGGCCTTTGCCGGCCAGGGCGTCGTGGCCGAATGTTTCGGTCTCTCGGGCCTCAAGGGGCACAAGACCGGCGGCACCATGCATATCGTCGTGAACAACCAGATCGGCTTCACGACCGCGCCGCATTTCTCGCGCTCATCGCCCTATCCCACCGATATCGCGCTGATGGTCGAGGCACCCATCTTCCACGTCAATGGCGACGACCCCGAGGCCGTGGTCCACGCCGCCAAGGTCGCCACGGAATTCCGCCAGAAGTTCCAGAAGGACGTGGTGATCGACATGATCTGTTATCGCCGCTTCGGCCATAACGAGGGCGACGAGCCCATGTTCACCAACCCGGTGATGTATAACGAGATCAAGAAGCACAAGACCACGCTCAGCCTTTACACCGAACGCCTCGTCGCCGATGGCCTGATCCCCGAAGGCGAGATCGAGGACATGAAGGCCGCCTTCCAGTCCTATCTGGCCGACGAGTTCGAGGCCGGCAAGGAGTACCGTCCCAACAAGGCCGACTGGCTGGATGGCAAATGGTCCCATCTCGACCGCAAGGACGAGGATTACCAGCGCGGCGAAACCGCCATCGCGCCGGAAACCTTCCAGGAAATCGGCAGCGCGCTCACCACCGCGCCCGATGGCTTCCCGCTGCACAAGACGGTTGGCCGCCTGCTCGAGACCAAGAAGAAGATGTTCGACTCCGGCGAGGGCTTCGATTGGGCCACCGCCGAGGCGCTCGCCTTCGGCTCCCTTCAGCTCGAAGGCTACCCGGTCCGCCTCTCCGGTCAGGACAGCACCCGCGGCACCTTCAGCCAGCGCCATTCGGCCCTGATCAATCAGGACACCGAAGAGCGGTATTTTCCCCTCAACCATATCCGCGAGGGGCAGGCCCGCTACGAGGTGATCGACTCGATGCTGTCGGAATACGCGGTGCTCGGGTTCGAATATGGCTACAGCCTCGCCGAGCCCAACGCCCTGACCCTCTGGGAGGCCCAGTTCGGCGATTTCGCCAACGGCGCGCAGATCATGTTCGACCAGTTCATCAGCTCCGGTGAATCCAAGTGGCTGCGGATGTCGGGCCTCGTCTGCCTGCTGCCGCATGGCTACGAGGGCCAGGGGCCGGAACACTCCTCGGCCCGTCTCGAACGCTTCCTGACCATGTGCGGTGGCGACAACTGGATCGTGGCCAATTGCACCACCCCGGCCAATTACTTCCATATCCTGCGCCGCCAGCTGCACCGCACCTATCGCAAGCCGCTGATCATGATGACGCCCAAATCGCTCCTGCGTCACAAATTGGCAATTTCCAGGACCGAGGATTTCACCAGCGGCTCCAGCTTCCACCGCGTGCTCTGGGACGATGCGCAATACGGCAATTCCGACACGAAGCTGAAACCCGATGACAAGATCCGCCGCGTGGTGATGTGTTCGGGCAAGGTCTATTTCGACCTGCTTGAGGAACGCGACAGCCGCGGTATCGACGATGTCTACCTGATGCGGGTCGAGCAATATTACCCGTTCCCCGCCATGTCGATGGTCAAGGAACTGGAGCGCTTCAAGCAGGCCGACATGGTCTGGTGTCAGGAAGAGCCCAAGAACCAGGGCGCCTGGTCCTTCATCGAACCCAACATCGAATGGGTGCTGCAACGTATCGACGCCAAGCACACGCGCCCCACCTATGCCGGCCGTCCGGCCGCCGCCTCGCCCGCCACGGGCCTGGCTTCTCAACACAAGACACAACAAGAGGCGCTGGTCGATGCCGCGCTGACCATCGAAGGGAAATAACGCATGACCACTGAAGTTCGCGTCCCCACGCTCGGCGAATCCGTGTCCGAGGCCACCGTCGCCACCTGGTTCAAGAAGCCCGGCGATTCCGTGGCACAGGATGAAATGCTGTGCGAGCTGGAAACCGACAAGGTCACGGTCGAGGTTCCCGCCCCCGCCGCCGGCACCCTGGGCGAGATCGTCGCCGCCGAAGGCGAGACCGTGGGCGTCGATGCCCTGCTCGCCACCATCTCCGAAGGCGAAGGCGCGGCGCCCGCGCCCAAGGAGAAATCCAAGGCCGGGGATGACGGCGACAGCGCCGCCGCCGCGTCCGGCTCCGGCGACAGCGCGCCCTCGGGCGCAAGCATCGACGTGATGGTGCCCACTCTCGGCGAATCCGTCTCCGAGGCCACCGTCTCGACCTGGTTCAAGCAGGTCGGCGACACCGTCGCCCAGGACGAGATGCTCTGCGAGCTGGAAACCGACAAGGTCTCGGTCGAGGTGCCCGCCCCTGCCGCCGGCACGATCGGCGAAATCCTCGCCGCCGAAGGCGACACGGTTCAGGCCGGCGGCAAACTCGCCGTCATGACCTCGGGCGAAGGCGCAGCCCCCGCCGCGAAATCCGATGACGCGCCCGCCGCCGCCCAGTCCTCGGGCTCTGACTCCGGCTCGGGCTCCGGCAAGGATGTCGAAAACGCCCCCTCCGCCAAGAAGGCGATGGCCGAAAAGGGCCTTTCGCCCGATCAGGTGCAGGGGTCGGGCCGCGATGGCCGCGTCATGAAAGAGGACGTGGCCCGCGCCACCGCCGCTGCCACATCCGCGGCAGCCGCCAGCTCGGAGCAGCCCGCGCAATCATCGCCACGCGCCCCCGTCAGCGCCGAGGACGCCAGCCGCGAGGAACGGGTCAAGATGACCCGCCTGCGCCAGACCATCGCGCGCCGCCTCAAGGACAGCCAGAACACCGCCGCCATGCTCACCACCTATAACGAGGTGGACATGGGCGCGGTCATGGACCTGCGCAACGAATACAAGGACGAGTTCCTCAAGAAACACGGCGTCAAGCTCGGCTTCATGTCCTTCTTCACCAAGGCCTGCTGCCACGCCCTGAAAGAAGTGCCCGAAGTAAACGCTGAAATCGACGGCACCGACATCGTCTACAAGAACTACGTCAACATGGGCGTGGCCGCCGGCACCCCGACTGGCCTGGTGGTTCCCGTAATCCGCGACGCCGATGCGATGTCCTTTGCGGAAATCGAAAAGGCCATCTCGGCCAAGGGCAAACTGGCGCGCGACGGCAAACTGTCTATGGCTGACATGCAGGGCGGTACCTTCACGCTGTCCAACGGCGGCGTCTATGGCTCGCTGATGTCCTCGCCGATCCTGAACCCGCCACAGTCCGGCATCCTCGGCATGCACAAGATTCAGGACCGTCCCATGGCGATCAACGGTGAAGTGGTGATCCGCCCGATGATGTATCTGGCGCTGAGCTACGACCACCGCATCGTCGACGGCAAAGGCGCCGTGACCTTCCTGGTGCGCGTCAAGGAAGCCCTGGAAGATCCCCGCCGCCTGCTGATGGATCTGTAAAAAAACAATTGCCCCACTCTGACTTTGGAGTGGGGCATTGGATTGGGTGTTTTAGCCATGAGAGAACCTAAACAATCGTACATTCCAGGGTTTGAGCGCGTGCTCAGTGATGCAGCTGAGCTCAATACTTTCACACAGGGCCTTCGCGATGAATCTCCCCGAGCAGTCGTCCTGATCACTATGTGCGCCCTGGACAGGTTGTTGGGTAAACTCCTCAAAATTCGCCTCGACACGTCTGACATGAATAGCAAACAAAAACGAGATTTGGACGGTGCCCTAAAAAACTTCACGAGCAAAACCGCGCTTGCTCAGGGGCTCGGTCTAGTTGGAAAGACTGAGGCTGTATCTCTGATCGCATTAAACGAAATCAGAAATAAGTTTGCGCATGCATGGGATGCCAGTTTTGAAACGGATAAAATTTTCGAAGCTTGTGAAAAGCTTCCGATCACGTTTACAGACGAGCTAGAGCAAAGCGTTGATCAGTTGCGATATGATAAGTTTCGCTACACGGTGGGAGGACTGCTGCGCGATGTCATCTCTAGATGCTCCATGCTAGAGGAAACAGGCGAAGTCTTGGCGTTTTCGGATGCTCAACGCTTGCACAGACAGCACGTTAGGCCTTGGTAAAATGACCACAGAACTCACCACCCTCACACTCGCCGCGCTGCTGCAGGTCCTGCAATTCTGCGCCTTTTCCTTTACCGCCAACCAACAGGTCAGCCGCCGCGTCGCTCTTGGCCCCCGCGATGAACCCGTCACGCTGACCGGCACCGCAGGCCGTTTCAAACGGGCGATGGAAAACCACTATGAAGGCCTCGCGCTCTTTACCATCGCCTGCATCGTTATCACCCTTGGCGATCAGTCCACCGCAGTCACCCAAACCAGCGCCTGGATCTATCTGGCCGCGCGGATCGCCTATGTCCCCGCCTATGCCCTGGGGCTCTCCCCCTGGCGCTCGGTGATCTGGTTCATTGGCCTTCTGGCCACCACAACCATGTTGATCGCCGCCCTCATCTAGGCTTTCATCTTACCACAAATACCTCGGGGGAGGCCCACTCGGGCCGGGGGCAGAGCCCCCTCCCCAACACAAACCGCAAAAGGACCCTCAATAATGGCAAGCTACGACGTCATCATCATCGGTGCAGGCCCCGGCGGCTATGTCAGCGCCATCCGCTGCGCCCAGCTGGGCCTCAAAACCGCCATCGTAGAGGGCCGCGAGACCCTCGGCGGCACCTGCCTCAACATTGGCTGCATCCCCTCCAAGGCGCTGCTGCATGCTACCCATATGCTGCACGAAGCCGAACACAACTTTGGCAGCATGGGGCTCAAAGGCAAATCTCCCTCCGTCGACTGGAACCAGATGAAATCCTACAAGGAAGACGTCGTGGGCCAGAACACTGGCGGTATCGAATTCCTGATGAAAAAGAACAAAATCGACTGGCTCAAAGGCTGGGCTTCAATCCCCGCTGCTGGTCAGGTCAAGGTCGGCGATGACACCCATGAGGCCAAGAACATCGTTGTGGCCACTGGCTCTGTGCCCTCGAGCCTGCCCGGCGTCGAGGTCGACGAAAAGATCGTTGTCACCTCCACCGGCGCGCTGGATCTGCCCAAAGTGCCAAAGAAAATGGTCGTCATCGGCGCCGGCGTCATCGGGTTGGAACTTGGCTCGGTCTACGCCCGTCTCGGATCAGAAGTCACCGTTGTTGAATATATGGACGCGGTCTGCCCCGGCATGGACAAAGACGTGCAGCGCGGCTTCAAGCGTATCCTGGAAAAACAGGGTCTGACCTTTATCATGGGTGCTGCGGTGCAGGGGGTTGAGGCCTCCAAAACTAAAGCCAAGGTAAAATATGCCCTGAAGAAATCCCCCGAGACCGAGGAGGTCCTCGATGCCGATGTGGTGCTGGTTGCAACCGGGCGCAAAGCCTATGCAGATGGGCTGGGTCTGGAGGCACTGGGTGTCAAACTGACCGAGCGCGGCCAGATCGCCACCGACTCCCAGTGGCGCACCAATGTGCCTGGCATCTATGCCATTGGCGACGTGATCGAGGGCCCAATGCTGGCCCATAAAGCCGAAGATGAAGGCATGGCCGTGGCCGATGTCATTGGTGGCAAACATGGTCACGTGAACTACGGCGTTATCCCCGGTGTGGTCTACACCACCCCCGAGGTCGCCACCGTTGGCGCGACTGAGGATGCGCTCAAGGCTGAGGGTCGCAAGATCAAGGTTGGTAAGTTCAACTTCATGGCCAATGCCCGCGCCAAGGCGGTGCACCAGGCCGAAGGCGGTTTTGTCAAAATCATCACCGACAAGGAAACCGACCGTATCCTGGGCGCTGCCATCATTGGCCCCGGCGCTGGCGACTTGATCCACGAGCTCTGCGTCGCGATGGAATTTGGCGCCTCCGCCGAAGACGTCGCCCTGACCTGCCACGCCCATCCGACCTATTCGGAAGCCGTGCGCGAAGCCGCCCTGGCCTGCGGCAATGGCGCCATCCACAGCTAACTTCGCCTTTCGCGCCCCGGCATTTTTTGTCGGGGCGTTTCCTATAGGCTGTGCATTTTGAAGAAACATATTCTTTTCCCCATTGTTGCCTTGGGCCTGTTAGCAGGCTTTACCCTCGCCGCGGTCCTCTGGCCTCTGCCCAGCCGCGCCGAGCGTCTCGCCGCTCTGTTCAGCGACTATTGTCTGCCAAATCATCGCGGAGAAAACGTCGTAGCAAAGGCAGAAGCCAATCTGGTGCTTCGCAAACGTAGCCCATCCTCGTCCCAGTGGATTGATCAGGCCTCTGGTAGCTTCATCAGTATCGAGGCCAGCTACTGTACTGTGGCAACATATCACCCCTTTGCTCTGTCCGAGGCCGATGCCAAACAACTTCTGGAGCTGACCAGAAAAATCGTTTCTTAGGAATTTCCAGACCTAGCAGTCGACCCTCGGCTGTCATCCTCCGATCCAGACGTGTTTGAGCAGGGCTGGTTTGTAGGGAAGATCCAATCCCCCAAAAGGTGGGGCGTTTTCTTTAGCGCCCATCCAAACTCGGGGCAGAGTTCCAACAGCATTCTCTTCCTAACCTCCCCAACAGGCTAAGGCCCCTTAAGGCCCCTAGATCTGAACGCAGCGCAGCGTCGCAAAAACTATCACTAGGAAAGCCGCCGTATCAGTTGTCTACTGATGTCATAGAAATCCAAGGGAGGACGGCACATGGCTGTGTCACTACAAGTTATCTATCCGGTCAGCGACGGCAGTACCTTTGACCACGCCTATTATGCCGATACGCATATGCCGCTGGTTCAGGAACATATGGGGCCACATATCGACCGGGTTCTGATCACCAAGGGGCTCGCCGGTGGCCCGGATCAGCCCGCCGGGTTTCATGCCGTGGCCACAATCGTCTTTGCCGATCGGGAGGCCATGGGCGCCGCGATGAAGGTCTCAGGCCCGGTGATGGCAGATGTGGCAAATTTCACCAATATCCAGCCGCAGGTATTGATTGGTGAGGTCATCGCCTGACCCGGTCGCCCCGGAACAACACAAGCGCAGAGGCTGCTCCAAGGCGCGGCCTCTGCCCAATGGGGCTCAGCCTCCGAGGAACAGGACAGCCACGGCAAAATAGGCCAGGGTGAACGCTGCAAACAGAATGTTTTGCCCCCAGAACCGCAGCCCAAAAGGGTCCTTCAGGGTGATCCAGTCGAGAAAACATTCGCGGAACTGACGCGACCACCACAGAAGCAGCACAAAGACTGACAGGTATCCCCCCAACCAGACCATAAACGCCGTTACATCGGGCTCAGCCAGCACCTGCTCCATCGGCTACCACATGGTCTGGGCTGCCCGTGCACCCCAGGCTTGGTCATAGTCCTTGCCACCCTCTTCGCCATCGGTCTGCTCGGCCAGGATTTCGCCCATCGAGGGCAGGCCCTGGCTTTCGTCTAGACCTGTCCAGGTGCCTGCGCGCAGCAGGGCACGGGCGCATTGGCTGTAGATCTCATCAATGGCGATGACGATCACCGTGGCGGGTTGCTTGCCCTTCTTTTCGAACCGGGCGCGCAGATCCGCATCCGCCGTCACCTGAGCGGTGCCATTGACCCGCATGACATTGTTGGATCCCGGCACTAGAAACATCAGCGAAACACGCCCGTCGCGAACGATATTGCGCAGGGAATCCAACCGGTTATTGCCGCGCCAATCGGGCAGTGCCAGGGTGCCGGGATCCAGCTCCTGCACCACCGGGCCATCGTCGCCGCGCGGGCTGTCATCGGTGCCCTCCGGCCCCACGGTGGTCAACATGCACAGCTTGGAGGCCATGATCCATTGGCGATAGAGCGGCGTCATCCGGCGCGCCACCTTGCGCAACGAAGGCCCCCCCGGCGTGCCATAAAGCGCCTCCAGGTCGTCAATCGTTTTAAGATACTGCATCTGGATCAAATCCCAATTCCCGCATCAATGCGTCCGATTTCTCTTCTACCCGCGTCTCCAGAGTGTCCATGAACTCCTTGCGGTCCAGGCCTGGCTCGATCTGGTCAAGGAATTCCACCACCGCCACGCCGGGTTTGCGCAGGATGCCGGTGCGCGGCCAAAGCACACCAACATTGGTGGCCACTGGCACACAGGGCTGGCCCAGCTGCTCATACAGCACCCCGGTGCCAACCTTGTAATCCGCCTTGACGCCCGGCGCGACGCGGGTGCCTTGTGAATAGATGATCAACTGGCCTGCCTCCTGGTGGCCTGCCCTGACGTCCTGCACCATCTTGTCGATGGCCGCGCCGCGCTTGCCGCGATCCACCGCGACACAATCCAGCAGCTTGGCATATTGGCCAATTACGGGGGTGCGCAGGATCTCTTTTTTCATGATGAACTTGGCTGTGGGCAGCGCGGTAAAGATCATCATGATGTCCAGAAACGACTGGTGTTTTGCGGCAATCAGCACCTCACCCGATGGCGGCGTGCCGCGCACTTCACAGCGAATGCCCACCATGAAACGTGCCGTCCAGAACACCCAGCGCGAATAGCTTTTGCAGCAGGCCCGGGCGCCGCGTTTGCTAAAGATCGCCCAGGGCGCAAACATCAGGCCAAAGATTGGCATCATGAAATAGATCTGAAACACAAAGAGAAAGGACCGCAGCCACTGAATTGCAAATGTCACGTCAAATCTCCCAAACGTTTATTGGCGGCGCGGGTGGTGGCGGCAAAGGCGACCAAGGCCCCCAAAGGCGGGATCAACAGTGGCAGCACCCAGGCCCAGCCCTGAAACCCAAGCCCGGTCAAAAACCCACCCTCATTCGAGGCACTTGGCATCAGCCAGACCCCGATCATACCCAGGCCAACGCCAACCGCAGCCCCGCCAAGGGCGCGCAGGGTAAAGCGGCGCACAAAGGCATGGGCAATATAGCTGTCCAGCGCCCCGACCAGCCGCAGCACTTCGATCACCTGCGCATTGGCGGCAAGCGCGGCATTGGCCGCCAGCGTGATCATCGCCGCCGTGGCGCCGGCAATCAGCAAAATGGAGACCGCTCCCAAACGGCGCAGGGCGCGGGCGGCATCCACCAACGGCGCGCGCCAGCGGGTATGGTCATCCAGCACCGCCCCCGGCACCTCGGCCTGCAGGCGCAGGCGCAGCCCGGTGCCGTCATAGCCGGGATCGCCTTCGATCACCTCGATCAGTTGCGGCACCGGCAGGCTGTCGATGGCCAGAGAGGATCCAAACCAGGGGGACAGCAGCTCAGCCTGTTCTTCGGCGCTAAAGGCACGGGCCGAGGCCACCCCAGGGGTTTGGCGCAAAATTGTCAGTGCCGCTTCGGTCTGGGCCAGACTCTGCTCGGCAGGGGCATTGATCCGCAGGGTGGCGGCGCGGGCCAGCTCATCCGCCCAGCGATTGGCCAGCCGTCCCGAGGCCAGCGACAGCGCCAGGGCAAACACCGCCAGAAACGCCATCGCGCCTGAGACAAACAGGGTCAGCTGGGCGGTAAACCCGCTGGGCGGCACCACCCGGTCCGCCTGAGCATCGCCCATGATGAGTTTACGCAACCGTCCTTCGCTCATAGGTCTGCCCCCGCTTGGATCAGCTGTTTGGCCGAGATCCGCAGCACCCGCGCCTGCACCTGTTTCTTGGCAGCCCGGATCAGAGCCATATCATGGGTCGCCACCAGAATGGTTTTGCCCATCCGGTTGAGTTCGACCAGCAACTGCAAAAGCCGCTGTGACATCTCCCAGTCGACGTTGCCGGTGGGCTCATCCGCGATAATCACATCCGGCGACAGGATCACCGACCGTGCAAGCGCCGCCCGCTGTCGCTCACCGCCCGACAGTTCCGGCGGAAGCGCATCGGCGCGCTGGGACAGGCCAACCCAGGTCAGCAATTCGCGCAGGTTGGCCTCTTCCTGGGACAGATCCTTGCCGGCAACAATCAGCGGCAGGGCAATGTTTTCGATCACCGCAAGGTGGTCCAGAAACCGGCAGTCCTGATGCACTACCCCGACACGACGCCGCAAATGCGCCATCTGATCCCGGTCCAGCCCCTGTACATCCATGTTAAAGGCTCGCACCCGCCCCAAGGTCGGCGTCAGCGCCCCATAGCAGAGTTTCAACAGCGTGGTCTTGCCTGCGCCCGACGGCCCGGTCAGGAAATGAAAAGACCCCGGAGCCAGCTTTACCGAGACATCGCTCAGCAACTCCCCGCCTCCGTAGTTGTAGCCAACGTTTTCCAGCTCTATCACGACTGTCCCCTGTATGCGCTCAGCAGTTTTGCCCCAGCAGCCCGTCAGTTTCAATGGGCCATGGTTCAAAGCGCCCAATGCCCCCCCTGACGGCGCCGACAAAGCACAATTCACCCTTTCACCAAAGCGCCGAACTGCCTATTGTCATTTAGAAATACTGCCGACAGCTCCCCGGAGACCGCCGGGGTCAAGGAGATCTTATGCGTCTGACCTGCCCGAATTGTGGTGCCCAGTACGAAGTACCGGATGACGTCATTCCCGATGAAGGTCGTGATGTGCAGTGCTCCAACTGCGGCGATACCTGGTTTCAACAGGCCGCGGGCATTGCCCCCGATGCCACTGCAGACCCGGATTTTGCAGAGCCACCCGCCCCTGAACCGGCAGCAGATGCCGCTCCGGCGCGGACAGCCACTGAACACCCCGACCGCGCCGACCAGGATACCGAGGTCACCTTTGCATCCGAGCCTCAGCTCGACCCTTCTGCGACCTCCGACAGTACGGCTCAGGATGCCGCTGACGTCTCGCCAACAGAGGATTTCCCGCAGCAGGCGCAGGACGCCGCCGCCGAGGATCACGCCGAGCCTGCCCCCCAGTCGCCGCCTCAGCCCCCCCAGTCGCCCGCCCGTGGGCTGGATCCCGCTCTCAGCGAGATCCTGCGCGAGGAAGCAGAGCGGGAAGCCAGCCTACGCGCTGCGGACCAAAGCCAGACATTGGAGACACAGCCCAACCTGGGGCTTGATGATCTGCCTGAAAACGAAGAGGCCCAGCGCTCGCGCCAGGCCAAAGACCGCATGGCCCGCATTCGCGGCGAAGATCCGCGCCAGTTAGCCGCCGAGGCCAGCGGACTAAAGCGCGGCGTGTTGCCAGACATCGAAGAGATCAACTCAACCCTGCGCGCAGCAGACAGCCCACCGCCGCCAGAGTCCGAGCACATGGCACCGGCCCCCCGGAAATCCGGGTTTACCCGTGGCTTTGCCCTGGCTGTGCTGGCTGTTCTGGCGCTGGTGATGGTCTACAGCAATGCGCCGCAAATCGCGGAAATTCTGCCCCAGGCCGACCCCTACCTGAGCAGCTATGTGACCTGGGTGGATCAGCTCCGGCTTTGGCTGGCCACACAGGTCACAGCCTTGCAGAAACCTCAGCTGTAAGCGCCCCCGCTGGCTGGCCACAGGAAGAGGACTCGCTGATCACATTCCTGATCACTGGCGGATATGCTGGCAGATAAGCTGGTAAGTCGCAGGCGCGCCGTGCAACCCACCAAGGGTTTTGCGGCAACTGTCCCGGCCGATATTCTCGACCTGTTTCACCTGCCTGTTTTTGGGGCCTGTTTTTCTGGCCAGTTTTCCCAACTTGTTTTTCTGGCCTGTTAGCAGGCGACGTCTCAGTCAGTGTGCCCATATTCCAGTGTGCCCACGTTCACCGGGGCCGATCTGCTGCCACAGCCAAATAGGCCGCCGCATGGATCTTCCCTCGACAGTGCAGCCTGGAGCCGCGCCTACCGCTCTCTTAGAGCGGTAGGCGCCCGGCCCAACGAGGACGCGGGATTTTCAAATCCCCAAGTCCTGGGCGGGAGCCCCCCCTTGCGCTTGCGCCAGAGAGGGGCATTGCTTGCCCAGACAGGGAAATACAGGGCACATCACCCTGCCGCGGGTTTAGAATTGATCCAACAGACGTTCAAAATAGCGCCGCTCGTCTTCTGCCCGGTCTTGTTCACCCACCCGGCGGCGGAGTTCTTCCAGCAGATCCCAAGCGCGGCGATGCGCCCGGCCATCACCAAACTCCGAGTTTTGCTCCCCTGCCAGCCCGCCGGCATTGCGATCCCGCCCCAAGGGGTCGGCTTGCCCAGAGGATGCGCTGTCCCCCTGGCCCTGTTGCTGTCCGGGTTGTTGGTTCTGCGCGATTGCCTCCCCCAGAGCACGCATGCCTTCGCGCAGGGCCTCCATGGCCTCGGATTGGCGATCAATTGCTTCCGCCAAATCACCCTGACGCAGGGCTTCTTCGGCGCCATCCATCGCCTCACCGGCGCGATCCAGCGCCTCTTTGGTGGCTTCGCCCTCTGCGCCCTGCCCCAGGGGCAGCCCCTGTTGTTGCCGCCGCAGGGCCTCTCGCAGGGCCTGCTGTTGTTCGGCCAGGCTACCCGCACCGGCTGATCCCCCCTCGGCACCGCCCTGGGATGATCCGTCAGCGGATTGGCCCGGAGACTGGCCTGGAGATTGACCGCCCTGACCCTGACTGCCGTCTTCGCCGGACTGGCCCTCACCGCCGGTGCCGCCCTGGTGCTGCTGCCCCCGGCCCTGGCCGCCGCTGCGGCCTTCATTGCCTTGGCTTTCGCCGGCCTGGGCATTGGGGTTGAACTGTTCCTGCAAATCGCGAAAGGCCTGATCGGAAAGCCCCTGTTGCTCTTGCAGGGTCTCGCCAAGATCTTCCATCGCCTGCTGACCGTCAGAGCCGTTCTGCCCCTGCTGGCTCTGGCTGATCCGCATGTTTTCCATCATCCGCTGGAACTCTTCCAGCGCCTGTTCCGCTTCAGCCATGCGCCCCTGTTCCATCAATTCCTGAATGCGGTCCATCATCGCCTGCAGATCCTGCTGGCTCAGCGTCATGGCATTTTCCTGCGCCTCACCGCTGTCTCCCGACGGATTGTCGCGCTGCGCCTGACGCTGCAGCTGGCGCATGTAATCCTGGGTGGCCTCGCGCAGTTTCTGCATCAGGCGGGCGATTTCCTCGTCGCTTGCCCCTTCTCGCATCGCTTGGCTTAGGCGCTCCTTGGCCCGCTGCATCCGCTCCAGGGCATCGCCGATATCGCCCTCTTCCAGGCTCTGCGCCAGGGCCCAAAGTGCCGCTGCGGTTTCATCCCGCTGGCCCTCGCTTATTGGCATCTCGGTCGCGCTGCCCTGGTGCAAAGCCACCTCAAGCCCGCGCAGAATACCGCGCATTTGCAGATAGCTGCCCGCCTCGCGGAACAGATCCTCGGGGCGGTGCGACAGCGCCCGCAGCAGCTGGGTGATGCGCAAGCTGTTGCCGCGCGACCAGATCAAATCCCGGCGCTGTTCCGCCACGGCTGCCGCCAGGGGATCAAAAAACCGTGGCGCCACCAGCGGTGCCCCCAGCCCTGACGAGACCGAGGACTGCCCCGCCGCATCGCGGACCGAGACGCTGAACACCACTGGCAGATTGGCCCAGGGATGGGTGGAAAAATCCTCGATCAACAGGCCTTCAAACGCCTGTCGCGATCCGCTCACCGGCATCGGCAAGTCCAGCTCTATGTCGGCGCGTGTCTCGGGATCCGGCAGCAATCCGTGACGGCGCGACAGGGCGAGGTGGTCCAGCGAGATACGCACCGTGCCGCCCTCGATCCCGTAATCATCCTGCGCCAGGAAGGGCAGCGACAGGGCGCCGTCCTCCATCAGCTCGGGCAGGCCGGTTATGGAAATGCTCGGGGGTTGATCCGGCACCACCGCAACCTCCCAGCGCTGCCCGCCACGTCCCTGGATCTCCAGATTGCCGGAGCGCTCAACCGCGATGTCATGTTCAAGCCCCGGATCCTGCGCGTCATCCTGCGCATCAGGCGCGTCTTGAACCGACAGGCTCTGCACCAGGGTCAAAGCCCCGACTTCGCCGTAAAACCGCAGGGTGATGCGGCTGCCCTCTGCCAACTGCAACCGTTCGCCTTGCTGGTCATTAAGATAGAGAACCGGCAGGCCGGTATAAAGCGGCGGTTCGATCCAGCCCTCCCAGGAGGGGCCAGCCATTGCCGCCTCAGCGCCCCCCGGCGCCAGGGCCGAAAGCGTGCCAACCCGCCAGAAGGAGCCAAAAACCAGCGCAATAAGCAGCGAGACCAGCGCCACATAGCGCAGCGCAAAAGGATCCGCCGCCGCGATCCGCAGGTTTGGAGCCGGCGCACGCGCCATTGCCGCAGCCCGCGCCATGCGTGCCTGATGCGCCTGCCACAGGGCCGTTGCTCCGGCATCCGCAACCCCAATCGCCTGGGCATCCAGCAAGGCACTGACCGGACGGCCCGGCAGGCTGGCATCCAACCGCGCCAGCACCTCTGTCCGGCGGGGATAGCGAAAGCGCCACAGCCCAAAGACCAGGCTGGCCAGCATCGCGGCCAGCGCCACAACGGCAGTGCCCCAGAACAAAAGCGGCGACATCAGTTCATGCAGCCCCAGCATCAGCGCTGCAGCTGTCACCGCCAGAACGGAAAACAGCGACCAAAAGGCCCGCAGGGCGCGTTCACAGACCAGCCCCGCCTGCGTCAGCCGCAGCGGCCATCGCAGGGGATGCAAGCGTGGGTCAGTCTTGCCAGTTCGATTACCCGTTTGCTTACCAGGTCGCGCCATCACTGCTCTGCCTCCTTTGGGCGGTGCATGTGGCCGCTAACCCGGCAGGTTCTGCCGGACCTGTTACAGCCACTCCGGGATGGTATCGCGGTTTATCATTTCGTCAAAGTCCGGACGTCGGCGAATAACCGCAAATTGATCCTCGTGCACCAGAACTTCGGGAATCAGGGGCCGCGAGTTGTATTCGCTGGCCATCACCGCGCCATAGGCCCCGGCACTGCGAAAGGCGATGAGATCCCCAGCCGTCAGGGGTGGCATGTCGCGTTGTTTGGCAAAGGTATCGCCAGTTTCGCAGACCGGCCCCACGATATCATAGGGGCGGTTTTCGATCCCCGGTGCGGGCTCATGTACCGCAACGATATCATGGTGCGCCTCATACATGGCGGGGCGGATCAGGTCATTCATCGCGCCATCCACGATCAGAAACTCGCGATCCTCGCCGGATTTCACATAGATCACCTTGCTGACCATCAGCCCTGCATTACCCGCGATCAGGCGGCCGGGCTCGATCTCGATCTCGCAGCCCAGATGGCCCAGCGTGTCCTTGATCAGCTGGCCATATTCCACCGGCAGCGGCGGCGCCTCATTCGAGCGGGTATAGGGAATGCCCAGCCCACCGCCGAGATCAAGACGGCGAATGTCGTGACCATCGCCGCGCAGGCTTTCGGTCAGGTCGGCGATTTTTTCATAGGCTTTGCGGAAGGGCTCCAGATCGGTCAGCTGCGAGCCAATATGGCAGTCAATGCCAATGACCTTGAGCCCCGGCAGCGTCGCCGCATGGGCATAGACCTCGCGGGCGCGGGAAATGGGGATGCCAAATTTGTTCTCGGATTTTCCGGTGGCGATCTTGGCATGGGTCTTGGCATCCACATCCGGGTTCACCCGAATGGTGATCGGCGCCACCTGCCCCAGCTCCAGCGCCACCGCGTTGATCACGGCCATCTCGGGCTCGGATTCGACGTTGAACTGGCGAATGCCGCCGGACAGGGCACAGCGGATTTCCTCTGCGGTTTTGCCAACGCCGGAGAACACGATCTTGTCGCCCGGAACCCCGGCCGCCTTGGCCCGCAGATATTCGCCCTGGCTGACCACATCCATGCCGGCGCCAACCTGGGCCAGGGTCTTGAGGATAGCCTGATTGCTGGCCGCCTTCATCGCGTAGCAAACCAGATGATCCATGCCCGCCAGCGCCTCGTCGAACAGGCGGAAATGGCGCTGCAGGGTGGCGGTGGAATAGACATAAAACGGAGTGCCCACGGCAGCCGCAATCTCGGCAACCGGCACGTCTTCGGCGTAAAGCGCGCCGTCGCGGTAGAGAAAGTGATCCATGCCTTGGCGATTAGACCAAAACCGGCAGGGCTGGCAAATGATTCCCTGTAAAACCTGCGCTTTGGCAATCGCCCAGGCCCCGGGTCGGAAGCTGTGAAAAGTCAGAAGTGGTGTGAAACACCGACGCGGGCATATCCCGAAACCCGCACCCCGGAGGCAGGCGGCTGTTCTGCCTTATCGGGCTTGGGCGCCTGGGCGTAGGACTGCGGCAAATCACAGGCAGACAGGCCGAGGACGCCAAGAACCAGAAAAATACGGATCACTGTTAAATACTCCTGCCCATTCCGGGGGACCGTCTGCACGATGACGGGCACTAAGCCCAAGGTCTTGCAAACACCTAGAAACCAAAAAGAACACTCACCGGACCCTTTTGCAGCCCAACCGAGCCACCGGCATGGACGCCAGAGTTGGAAACCCCAATGCCCGCATTCAGAGCGGGGCGCACCGGCTCCCCATCGACGCCACAGGCGCTTAATCCTGCCGTCAGGACGGTGATCCCAATCAAGTTGAGCATCCAAGTCTTCATTGTCACGCCTCCAGAAACCGGCCCGGTTGCTATCGGGCTTAGATGGGGGGCGCGGGCCGCAGTTCAAGGCTGCCCACGCTCATGTTTACAAGCTTTAGAGCCGCTTCAGGCCTGCAAAAGCGCCGTCCAGCGGGCCACCTGGGCACGCACCTGCGCCGGCGCGGTGCCGCCATAGGACATGCGCGAGTTTACCGAGTTCTCAACGCCAAGAACAGTAAAGACATCCTGCGTGATCTCACCATGGACGCCCTGCATGTCTTCTAGTGTCAGATCTGGCAGGTCACAGCCGCGGCCTTCGGCCAGGGCCACCAGCGAGCCGGTCACGTGATGGGCGTCGCGGAACGGCAGCCCCAGCACCCGCACCAGCCAATCCGCCAGATCGGTCGCAGTCGAGAACCCAGAGCCGGCAGCCGCGGCCAGCTCGGCGCGGTTGGCGCTCATGTCTTTGACCATGCCTTCCATCGCTGCCAGAGCCAGCATCCAGTTGTCGGCGGCATCAAAGACCTGCTCTTTGTCTTCCTGCATGTCCTTGGAATAGGCCAGCGGCAGACCTTTCATCACCATCATCAGCGCGGTGTTGGCACCAAAGATCCGCCCCACCTTGGCGCGGATCAGCTCTGCCGCGTCGGGGTTTTTCTTTTGTGGCATGATCGACGACCCGGTTGAGAAGCGATCCGACAGGGTGACAAAGCGGAACTGCGCCGAGGACCAGATCACCAGCTCTTCAGCAAAGCGCGACAGGTGAATGGCGCTGATCGAGGCACAGGAGAGGAACTCCAGCGCAAAATCACGATCCGACACCGCATCCAGCGAATTCGCCGCAGGCCGGTCAAAGCCCAGCGCCGCAGCGGTCATCTCGCGGTCAATGGGAAAGGAGGTGCCAGCCAGGGCTGCGGCCCCCAGGGGAGATTCGTTCATGCGTTTGCGGGCATCGCGGACCCGGGACAGGTCGCGGCCAAACATTTCCACATAGGCCATCATGTGATGGCCCCAGGTCACCGGCTGCGCCACCTGCAGGTGGGTAAAGCCCGGCATCACCCAGTCAGCGCCTGCCTCGGCCTGGGTCAACAGCGCGCGGATCAAGGCCAGCAGGCCTGTCTCGGCCGCGTCCAGCTGATCACGGACCCAGAGTTTGAAATCCGTCGCAACCTGATCGTTGCGCGACCGGCCCGTGTGCAAACGCCCTGCGGGTTCGCCGATCACCTCTTTCAGGCGCGCCTCGACGTTCATGTGAATGTCTTCCAGCGCGGTGGAGAACTGAAAGGTTCCGGTCTCGATCTCTGACAAGACCGTGAGCAGGCCTTCCCGAATTGCTTCGGCGTCGTTATCGCTTATAACGCCTGTTGCGGCCAACATCGCTGCATGGGCCCTGGAGCCAGCAATGTCCTGGGCAGCCATCCGCTTGTCAAAAGTGATCGAGGCGTTGATCGCCTCCATGATCGCGTCTGGGCCAGCGGCAAAGCGGCCGCCCCACATCTGGTTCGAGGCTTGATCTGTCATGGTGGAATCCCGGAGATAATATGCGTCTGTTACGTCATCTTTCCCTTTATATCGCCCTGGGCCTGGGTGCAAATGCGGCATTGGCCGCAGATGTGGCCGAACTAGAGGCCCTGCGCGCCGACAGCCTGAAACGCCTGGTGGTGCATGCGCAGCCCCGTGCGGTCTCCCAGACGGAGTTTTTCCTGGAGGATGACGGCGGCAAAGCCAGCCTGCAGGACTATCAGGGCAAAGTGGTGCTGCTGAACTTCTGGGCCACCTGGTGTGCCCCCTGTCGCAAGGAAATGCCGCAGATCGCCGAGCTGCAACAAGAGTTTGGCGGCGAGGACTTTGAAGTCCTGACCATCGCAGCCGGGCGCAACTCGCCAGCCGGTATCGTCAAGTTCTTTGACGAAAACGGCATTACCAATCTGCCGCGCCATCAGGACCCCAAACAGGCGCTGGCCCGCGAGATGGCGGTGATCGGCCTGCCCATTACCGTGCTTTTGAACCGCGAAGGCGAGGAAGTCGCGCGGCTGCTGGGCGATGCCGAGTGGAACTCTGACAGCGCCAAGGCGATCATTGCGGCGATGATTGACAGCGAGACCGGCAGTTAATCTCGTACTCTCTCTCGTTCCCACATGGGGTCAGCCTTGCAGGTTCGCTTGCAGGGCCGGCTCCATTTAGGCCTATTCATCTGCAGCGCCCAGTTCGACAATCCGCTTTACCGCCAGATGAATAAAACACCTGTAGCAGCAACCATTCTGCCCAAATGGGCTTTCCCCCACGCCACCTTTGACAGCCGCGCCTTTGCAACGCCATTCTGAGAGCCACGGGGCATCATCAGGGAGGGGACAATGCCGCTGGAGCTTTTGTTGATCCTCGTTGTCGGGGGTGTCGCGGCGATCGCCGTCTTGTTGCATCTGACCGGGCGTTCAGACCTGCGGCTGCTCAGCGCCGATCAGGCGCGGCAGGCCTGGCTGCGCCAGTTCCCCGACAGCCCCATTGCCCAGTTGACCCTGGCCGAGGACGGCCATGCCGCTCTTATCCAACCCGAGGACGGTAGCGCGCCGCTTGGCCTGGTTTGGTCCTTTGGCGCTGATACCGTGGCCCGCTGCCTGGAAAATGTCGAAATGAAGACCGCCAGGCAAGGGCTATACCTCCGCCTGGCTGATTTCTCAGCGCCAGGGGTGCAGCTGCATCTGAACGGTTCCGAGGCCGAGCACTGGCAGCGCCTGATTGCCCACCACCCCGCCGCATTAGCCACCGCAACAGAGGTGTAACCGATGGATCCGCTTTCCTTTCCTGATGTGACCCAACTGGCGGTGCCGATCTTCATCGCCGCCATCCTCGGCGAATTCCTATGGATCGCGCTCAAGGGGCGCGGGGGCCGCTACGAGACCCGCGATGCAGTGACCTCGCTGATTATGGGGGCCGGCAGTGTGGCCTCGGGAATTGTACTTGGCTTTATCGCCTGGGGATTCTTTATGGTCTTGTGGGAGATTACGCCGCTGGACCTTGGCAGCTCGATCGGGGTGATCGTCCTCTGCTTTGTTCTGGATGATCTGCGCTATTATTGGGTGCACCGCTTTGGCCACCGGATCCGCTGGGTCTGGGCCAGCCACGTCAATCACCACTCCAGCCAGCATTACAATCTGACCACGGCGCTGCGCCAGACCTGGACCGGCACCTTTACCTTTATGATGGTGGTGCGGGCGCCGCTGGTGCTGTTGGGGTTTCACCCGGCGCTGGTGCTCTTTGTCGGTGGCATCAACCTCGTCTATCAGTTCTGGATCCACACCGAAGCCATCGGCAAACTGCCCCGCTGGTTTGAGGCGGTGATGAACACCCCCAGCCACCACCGCGCCCACCATGGCCGCAATCCGCGCTATCTGGATTGCAACTACGCCGGGGTGTTTATCATCTGGGACAAGATCTTTGGCACCTTTGTACCGGAACAGGACAGCGATCCGGTGGATTATGGGCTGGTCTACAATATCGCCACCTTTAATCCCCTGCGGGTGGCCTTTCACGAATGGGTGGCAATCTACCGGGATATGACACAACCGGGGTTGAGCCTGAAGCAAAGGCTGCTCTATGCGCTGGCGCCGCCGGGCTATAGCCACGATGGCAGTCGCGACACCTCTGAGACCATCAAAGCCAAACACCTGGCCCGCCAGCCCCAGGACAGCGGCACGCCCGGATTTTGAACAGCCCCTTTGGCAGAGATGTGCCGCGATGGCAGCGCGTCACCAACCCGCCTATTCAAACCAACCCGTGCAGAGGTGCGAGGCGCCGATAGTTCCGCAAATTTGATTGGCTAAAGTTTTAGATTTAAGCCTCAATTTACCCTTTTGCCCGACAGTCCCTGCTGACGCATAGTTTTCCCAGAAAACGGCAGCAGTAGGAGGCAAAGCGTGGTCAATAAGCGAAAACTGAGACGGGCGAATATGTCCGAAGGAGCTGAAGATCCGCTTTCCGCTGCAGTGGTCTCGCGGGATCACTCGACGCTGGATATGGTTGCAGATGCGGTCAAGCACGATCAGACCATGCTGGCCTATCAGCCTGTCATGCAGGCGATGCCGCCCCATGACATCGCCTTTTACGAAGGTTATATCCGGGTTCTGGACGCCACCGACCGGGTTATTCCTGCGCGTGACTTTATGCATGTGGTCTATGATAAGGAAATCGGTCGTGAGCTGGATTGCCTTGCCCTGCAACACGGGCTACGGGCCCTGTCTCAATCACCGCAAATTCGTCTCTCTATCAACATGTCCGCACGTTCCATCGGCTACAGTCGCTGGGCTAAAGTTCTGGAAAGGTTTCTGAAAAAGGACCCAACCATTGGCGAACGCCTGGTTCTGGAAATCACCGAGGCCTCTGCCATGGCGGCCCCGGAACTGGTCATCGACTTTATGGATCGTATGCAAAAGCATGGCATCGCCTTTGCGCTCGACAACTTTGGAGCGGGCACCACAGCCATTGGCCACTTTCGCGACTTCTACTTTGATGCGGTTAAGATCGACGGGCAGTTTATTCGCAACATTTGCAACTGTCCCGACAATCAGGCGGTTGTGCGCGCCCTGGTGGGCATCGCCAAACAGTTCGATATGTTGATTGTGGCAGAATCCGTAGAAACCCAAGCCGAGGCCGAATTTCTGGTTTCAATTGGCGTCGACTGCCTGCAGGGCTTCCTCTATGGGGCCCCAACCGTTTCGCCCCCCTGGCTGGAGAAGATGAAACAGCGCAATCGCGCCTAACACATAGTTGACCGCGCCCCTCCACCATGTGCCGTTTCCTTAAGGTCTTGCCCCCGGGCGGAAAAATCGCTGCGCCGCAGAAAAATTTGAGCCGCCTCGGGTCGCACCCCGGGCGGTTCTTTGCGTTTTTGACTTATGCCAGTTGACTCGAACCCAACCCCTGAGACACCCTGTCATTTGCTGCACCTGCAGCAAGACGCTATATCTGTCCCGGAGAGGGAGGTGGGGATTTGTGATTTTGCGGTAAGTTTACGAACCGCAGAATAATTGCATGTCTTCACGAGAGAGTTTGATGGCAGAGGACCAGAAATAATGACCAATGTTGTAATTGCATCCGCCGCGCGTACCGCTGTCGGCAGTTTTGGCGGAGCTTTCGCCAATACGCCCGCCCATGATCTGGGTCGTGCGGTACTGGAAGCCGTGGTAGAGCGCGCAGGCGTTGACAAATCCGAGGTTTCCGAGACCATCCTGGGGCAGGTTCTGACCGCCGCACAGGGGCAAAACCCAGCCCGCCAAGCCCATATCAATGCCGGCCTTCCACAGGAAAGTGCTGCCTGGGGCATCAACCAGGTCTGTGGCTCCGGCCTGCGTGCTGTTGCGCTTGGCGCGCAGCATATCCAGCTTGGGGATGCCGCGATTGTCTGTGCCGGCGGCCAGGAAAACATGACCCTGTCACCCCATGCCGCCGCCCTGCGCGCCGGTCATAAGATGGGTGACATGAAATACATCGACACCATGATTCGCGATGGCCTGTGGGATGCCTTCAACGGCTACCACATGGGTCAGACAGCGGAAAACGTCGCCGACAAATGGCAGATCTCCCGCGAAATGCAGGACGAATTTGCTGTCGCCAGCCAGAACAAGGCCGAAGCGGCGCAAAAAGCTGGTAAATTTGCCGATGAAATCGCGGCTTTCACCATCAAGACCCGCAAGGGCGAAACCGTGGTGGATCAAGACGAATACATCCGCCATGGCGCCTCCATGGAAGCGATGCAAAAATTGCGCCCCGCCTTTACCAAGGATGGATCAGTCACTGCGGCCAATGCCTCTGGTTTGAATGACGGTGCCGCCGCAACCCTGCTGATGAGCGCCGATGACGCCGAAAAGCGCGGTATCACGCCGCTGGCGCGGATTGCCTCTTATGCCACTGCCGGTGTCGACCCTTCGATCATGGGTGTTGGGCCGATCTACGCCTCGCGCAAAGCCCTGGACAAGGCCGGCTGGTCGGTCAGCGACCTGGATCTGGTTGAAGCCAACGAAGCCTTTGCCGCACAGGCCTGCGCCGTCAACAAGGACATGGGCTGGGATCCGGCAATCGTCAACGTCAACGGCGGCGCCATCGCCATCGGCCACCCAATCGGTGCCTCGGGCTGCCGGGTGCTAAACACGCTGCTGTTTGAAATGCAGCGGCGCGGCGCCAAAAAAGGCCTCGCCACGCTCTGCATCGGTGGCGGCATGGGCGTCGCCATGTGCCTGGAGCGCCCATAATCGGGACCACAGTTTAACATAGATCAGGGCGCCAGTTTGGCGCCCTTTTTATTACAACAGGGAGGTATTGCTGCACCTGCGACAATTTTCGCGGCATTGCGGCAAAAATTCATTGCGCAATATTGTTGCGCATTGCACTATCAATAGGTAGCAAGATTACCGAGCGAATATCGAATTGGAGGAAAACTGAATGGCACGTACTGCACTCGTCACCGGCGGCTCACGCGGCATTGGCGCAGCAATTTCGCAGGCCCTAAAGGACCAGGGCTGCACTGTCGCCGCGACCTACGCGGGCAACGACGAAGCGGCGGCAAAGTTCACCGAAGAGACCGGGATCAAGACCTACAAGTGGAACGTTGGCTCCTATGAGGAAAGCCAAGCGGGTATCGCCCAGGTTGAGGCCGACCTTGGCCCCATCGACATCGTGGTGGCCAATGCAGGCATCACCCGCGATGCGCCCTTCCACAAAATGACGCCGCAGCAGTGGCAAGAGGTGATCGACACCAACCTCACCGGCGTGTTCAACACCGTTCACCCGATCTGGCCCGGCATGCGCGAGCGTAAATTTGGCCGCGTCATCGTGATTTCGTCGATCAATGGTCAAAAAGGCCAGTTTGCCCAGGCGAACTATGCCGCAACCAAGGCCGGCGATCTGGGTATCGTCAAATCCCTGGCCCAGGAAGGCGCGCGTGCAGGCATCACTGCCAATGCAATCTGCCCTGGTTATATCGCCACAGAAATGGTCATGGCCGTGCCCGAAAAGGTCCGTGATTCGATCATCGCCCAGATCCCAACCGGCCGCCTTGGCGAACCCGAAGAGATCGCCCGTTGCGTTGCCTTCCTGGCTTCAGATGATTCGGGCTTTATCAATGGCTCCACCATCTCGGCCAATGGCGGTCAATTCTTCGTCTGATCCTGCGCCGCACCAGCGGCAGAGGCGACATGAGAGAACAGATAAGGGCCGGTCTTTTCAGACCGGCCCTTTTTAATCCCGTAAGGACATGTGCACTATGCCCAGCGGGAAAACCCAATTCCGGTCACCTTTGGACCAGTGGTTTTTGTCGCCCCGGATTTGCGCAACCGGAACAGTCTTGCCAACCCGGAAAACAGGGCCTGGCTGCGCTCTGCATGTGCACGTTCCATCGCTTGCTTGACGTTGCTATTTGCTGAATATTCCATCGCCTCGGCCTCCGTTCGGATTAGGATTGTCTATCTAAAGCCAACATGGGCTTTTATGGCAAAAGGCACAAACGAGACTTTCCAAGGCTTCAGTTAAGTATTACTTATGTGAGCATGTCAGATCGTCTCCCCCCTCTCACCGCCCTGCGCGCCTTTGATGCCGCTGCCCGCCACATGTCCTTTGCCCAGGCTGCGGCTGAACTGAATGTCACGCCGGCCGCCCTGTCGTTTCAGATCAAATCCCTGGAAGAGCACCTGGGCGTGCCCTTGTTCCGCCGCCTCAACCGGGCGGTAGAGCTGACCGAAGCCGGGCGTACCCTGGCGCCAGGGGCTGCCGAAGGCTTCCAAACCCTGTCGACCGCCTGGATGGCAACCAAGCGGTTGCAGGACAACAGCAGCCTGACCGTCACCGCAGGCCCGGCGCTGACGGCCAAATGGCTGGCGCCGCGCCTCTATGATTTTGCCCGCGCCCATCCTGAAATTGACCTCAGGTTTTCGGCCACCCTGCGCAATATGGATCTGGCGCGCGATGACGTCGATGTGGCGATCAGGTTTGGCTATGGCGGAGATGATGGGTTGTATTCGGTACCGGTGCGCAAAGAATGGCTGACGCCAGTGATGTCGCCAGAACTGGCCAAACAATTTACCACCGTAGAAAGCCTGCGGCAGGCACCGCTGATTTTTGATGATTCCATCGACTTTTTGCAGCCCCCCTGCGACTGGCCCACCTGGTTCCGCGCCGCCGGGATTGATTACACCCCCCTGCATGGCACCCATTTCTCCAATGCCGACCATGCCATCAACGCCGCCGTCGCAGGCATGGGGGTGGCGCTGGGGCGACGACCGATGATTATCTCTGACCTGCAAGAGGGCCGCCTGGTCGCCCCCTTCAAGCTGGCAATCGAAAGCCAGGCCCGGTTTCGTTTTCTCTGCTTGCCCGGCGCAGAAAAACGCCCCCAAATCGCAGCTTTTCGCGATTGGTTTCTGGCGGAGATCGAAAAAACCGCGCATATATCCGATGATTTTACCATTATCCCGGTTGAGGAGATCGCCGCACTATGACCCGCTCCACAGCCACCGCAGTTGGGTTTGTGGCCGTTCTGCTCTGGGCGCTACTGGCGCTGCTGACAGTCGGCTCTGCCCCAACCCCACCGCTACTGTTGAATGCGATCTGTTTTACCATTGGCGGCATCCTGGGGCTGATCTGGACCTTGCGCACGGGTGGTCTGGGCCAATTGCGAGACATCTCCTGGAAGGTCTACGCCTTTGGTTCGATTGGGTTATTTGGCTATCACGCCCTGTATTTTTCGGCCCTGCGCCTGGCCCCCGCCGCCGAGGCAGGCCTGATTGCCTATCTTTGGCCGCTGCTGATCGTGCTGTTTTCCGGCCTTCTGCCCGGCGAGCGCCTACGGCCAGGGCATCTGATCGGGGCACTGCTGGGCTTTGCCGGGGCGGCGGCGATTATTACCGGTGGGTCCGGTGGTTTTCAGGCAGAGTACCTGCCCGGCTATATCCTCGCCTTCCTCTGCGCGCTGACCTGGTCAAGCTATTCGGTGCTGTCGCGGCTGGTGGGATCCGCCCCCACCAGTTCAGTCTCGGTGTTTTGCACCGCCACTGCCATCGCATCCTGGGCGCTGCATTTTGCAGTGGAAGAAACCGTCTGGCCACAGGGTACACTTGGCTGGGCCTCGACCCTGTTGTTGGGATTAGGACCCGTGGGGCTGGCGTTTTATGTTTGGGACATTGGCGTCAAGCAGGGCGACATTCAGATGCTCGGCACCAGCTCTTATGCAGCGCCTTTGCTGTCGACCCTGGTACTGGTTCTGGCCGGCGTCGCGGACCCCAGCTGGGCCTTGGCCCTGGCCGCCGCGCTGATTACCGCTGGGGCTGCCATCGCCGCCAAAAGCGGCTGATCCTGCGCCCCGACACAACGGCCACCGCACCATAAAAAGGGCTGCCAGATCTGGCAGCCCTGAAAATTCTATCGCTCATATCAGCGAGGCATAAATCCCCTGGTGCCTGGCGGCAATTCCCGGGGCATTTCCCTGCACCGATAGGCGTTTATGCTGTCTCTGTTTCGCTTGACAGACGCTCAATCTCTTCTTTGAGTTTCAGCTTTTGCTTCTTCATCCCGGCAATCTCCAACCCGTCGGTACTGGGGGATCGTTGGGCGTACTCCACTTCCATGCTCAGGTGGTCATGCTTCTTTTTCAGTTCGGTAAGATGCGAGCTGAGGCTCATGGCGTTCCTCCTTTTAAAGCGAGACTAACAACCCCGAACCTGCGGGGTTGAAACGAGTGGACCACAAGTTTTGCCCCCTGTCACGCCGCAGACGCATAGTTTTTGTCATGAAATTGTCATATCGGCCAAAGCCCGCCAGAAGCCATATTTTTATGGGTGAAATCGAGCCCAGAGCGCCAAAAAAGCCACCTGAAAGCTTGCAATATAACCGCGTCGCGCCTATCTTGTCGCGGGCCAGCAAAGCGCCGCGCCTTCGCGCAGAATTTCCCGCACTTCAGGCTGATAACTCTCTACATCTGCCAGATGTCGCGCCCCTTGGTGCAGGATCAGCGGCGCGTGCAGGCGAAAATCGGCCCGGCCTCCCTTGCGAGCGCGCAGCAAAACCAGCTCTGCCGGACGCCCCTGGCGCGGCGCCAGCGGCAGCACCTCAATCGAGCCAAGACGCCCCTGACAGGCGGTCAGGATCTCGGGCAAACGGTCGGCGCGCTGGATCATATGCAAATAGCCCTTATAGGTCAGCCGACGGGCTGCGGTCTCAACCCAGACCTGCAAAGGCGTATCACCGCCCAAGGCAATCTGCCGCCCCATGTCTTCGGCCGGGCTATGGGCACCGGCACGGTAATACGGCGGGTTGGCCAAAACATGATCAAACTGGCGCTGGCGCAGATCTTTGGGCAGCGCCGCTAGGTCGGCCTCGATCACCTCAACGGTTTGACCATTGTGCGCTGCATTGCGGCGCGCCAGGGCAGCATAGTCCGGTTGCAGCTCCACTCCTGTGAGCTCTAGCCCCGGCACCCGTTCGCCAAGACATAACAGCGCCTGACCACCACCACAGCCCAGCTCCAGCACCCGCTCCCCTGCCCGTGCCGGCATCGCAGCGGCCAAAAGCACCGGATCCACCCCGGCTCGGTAGCCTTCGCGAGGTTGCCACAGCTGCACCCGGCCGCCCAGAAAATCGTTCAGCGACAGGTTTTCCTCGGCAAAGCCCGCATCAGAGTTTGGCCCTGCTCCGCCCCCCTGCGTCATATGTCATTGCCAAGCGGGATCTTGTTGTCCAGCATCGCGCGTTTGGCCAGTGTATAGTCGTCTTCGCGCACCATCAGACGGCGTGGAAAAATCCCAATGCCACCTTCGAGGATGCTCATATTTACGTCCATCTGAAAGCAGTCTATATCCTCACCCTCAAGAAGGGCGGATGCAAAGGCCAGGACAGTCGGATCGGTGCTGCGCAAAAGTTCTTTCATGGGGATGGATCTAAGGGCAAGGTTACGATCTTGTCGAGCCTGAAAGCCGGGAATGCAATGAATCAAGTCACGACTCAAAAACCGCATGAATTGCTCGCCGCCACCTTGAGCGGTGAAATGGACGCGGTGAACACACTGATCCAGACCCGCATGGCGTCAAAACATGCGCCGCGCATCCCCGAAGTTACGGCGCATCTGGTAGGGGCTGGTGGCAAACGCCTGCGCCCCATGCTGACCCTCGCTGCCGCCCAGCTCTGTGGCTATGAGGGGGACCATCACATCAAACTGGCAGCAACGGTAGAATTCATCCACACTGCAACGCTGCTGCATGACGATGTGGTGGATGAAAGCGGCCAACGCCGTGGCCGACCCACCGCCAATCTGCTGTGGGACAACAAAAGCTCGGTTCTGGTTGGCGACTACCTGTTCTCCCGCAGTTTTCAGCTGATGGTCGAAACCGGCTCGCTGCGGGTTCTGGATATTCTCGCCAATGCCTCGGCCACCATTGCCGAAGGCGAGGTGCTGCAAATGACTGCCGCCTCAAACCTGGCCACCGATGAAGCAGTCTATCTGCAGGTGGTCCGGGGCAAAACAGCGGCCCTGTTTTCGGCAGCCACCGAAGTTGGCGGCGTCATCGCAGAGGCCCCGGCAGAGCAGGTCAAGGCGCTGTTTGACTACGGCGATGCGCTTGGCATTGCCTTTCAGATTGCCGACGATCTGCTGGATTACCAGGGCGACAGCGCCGCAACCGGCAAAAACGTCGGCGATGATTTCCGCGAGCGCAAGCTGACCCTGCCAGTAATCAAGGCCGTGGCCCAGGCCACCGATGACGAACGCGCCTTTTGGACCCGCACCATTGAAAAGGGCCAGCAGCAAGAGGGCGATCTGGAACAGGCCCTGGCCTTGATGGCGAAATACGCCACGCTTGAGGCCACCCGCCAGGATGCGCTGCTCTGGGCCGAGACGGCAACGCAGGCCCTCGCCCCGCTGCCCGACCACCCCATCCGGCAAATGCTGCATGATCTGGCCGAATATGTGGTCTCCCGCCTGCACTAGACCAGGCCCCAAAGTACCCAACACTCACGCCCGCCACTGTGCGGGCGTTTTTATCTGTGCTTTGTCTTACCAAACGGCCCCAGGACGGATTATAGCCCCATGCTGCGCCTTGTATTTCACTGCTGCATCATTGTCCTGCTCACAGCTCTGACCCAGCTCGGCGGCATTGCCTGGGGGCTGTCGCGCCTGTTTCGCAGGCCTCTCCTGGCCTTTGCAGGGCTGTATCTGGGGCTGGCAGTGTTGGCGGTCTGGGTCGCGCCAAGGACCGGCAGAACCGCGCTGTCCTGTTTTGAGCGCGGGCCATTGCAGGTACAATCCTGGTTTTACTGCGCCAGCAACCGGACTTATGTAACGCCAGAGCTAAAAGCCCTGTTGCAAGACGTCGCCGCGGAGGTTGAGGCGGACCATCCTGACACCCAGACGCTGGTACTGGATGCGGGCTTTCCCTTTTTTACCGGGTTTCCACTGCTGCCGCATCTGTCCCATGACGACGGCGAAAAAGTCGATCTGGCGTTTTATTATGTGGATGCTGCAGGGCGTTACCTGCCCGGTCAAACCCGCAGCCCAATTGGTTATTTTGCCTTTGAACAGGGCGCCAGCAGCTGCCCGGATCAATGGCTCAGCCTGCGCTGGGATCTGGCCTGGCTACAGCCCCTGTGGAAAACCTATGGATTAGAGCCTGATCGCAATCGTCTGCTGATTGAGACCCTGGCGCGGGATCCGCGCAGCGGCAAGATCTTTGTAGAGCCGCATCTGCAACAAAGCCTGGGGCTACACAGTGCAAAGATCCGGTTTCAGGGATGTCGGGCGGCGCGCCATGACGACCACATTCACCTGCAGCTCTAGCCCCCTAGCGCAGCGTTACCGCCTGTATCCACCAGTCGGGGTGTTCGGCGCCGATCTCATAGGCGGCCATATGGGCGGCCTTTAGCGTCGGGTAAAGCGCAAAGCAGGTGGCACCAGAGCCCGACATCCGCGACAGCATTTCATTCCCGGTGCACCGCAGATCAGCAAGAACCCGGTCGATTTCCGGCGCCACATAAGCCGCCGGAATTTCCAAATCATTGCGCTGATCCTTGAGCCAGACGGCACAGTCTCTCGCCGTCTCAAAACTTGGGATCTCGTCCGGCATGGCAGGGTTGTCACGCCATGCGAGGCCCGAAAACACCGCGCCAGTTGGCACATGGCAACCAGGATTGACCAAGAGCGCCGGCAAGTCCGGCAGGGAGACCGGGATGATCTGCTCGCCAATGCCCTGCATCCGTGCGCCCCTGGCAACCATGCAGACCGGCAGGTCAGCCCCCAGGGACAGCGGCAGCTCTGGCGGCACTGTCAGCCCCTCTGCGGCCAGAGCGTTCAGCACGGCGGCCGCATCCGAAGATCCACCGCCAATCCCCGCCCCATGAGGCAGCTGTTTGTTCAAATGAATGGCACCAGCCCAGCCCAGCCCCTGCGCCGCCTTCCAGACCAGATTGCGCCCGTCCCGTGGGACGCCCTCGGCAAAGGGGCCGCGCAGATCTATGGCCATATCCTGGCCAGCCTCCAGCCGCAGGCGATCGCCCAGATCGGCAAAGGCCACCAGCGAATCCAGCAGGTGATAGCCATCCGACCGTTGGCCGGTGACATGCAGGGTCAGGTTGATCTTGGCCGGCGCAAAGACCTCAATCGCCATTGGCAACCTGCAGCGGGGCAGAGCCTTCCAGTTCCAGAACCGCCTCAAGGCCCAGCTCTAGTTTTTTGCGGATACGATCCGGGTCTGCCTCACCATCGCCGCGACCAGATTTGATGAAGGACAGGGCGCGTTTCCACTGGAACTCTGCCTCGCGCTGGCGCCCAACGGCCCAATAGACATCGCCCAAATGGTCGCTGACCACCGGATCTACCGGCATCAGCTCTACCGCGCGCTCCATATGGGCCACGGCCTCGGTGTAGCGGCCAAGGCGGTAGAACACCCAGCCAAGACTGTCGACGATATAGCCAGAATTCGGCTGCGCTGCGACCGCGCGTTCAATCATCCCCAGGGCCTCATCCAGCTTTTCCGGGCTGTCTTCTTTTTCGATCATCGAATAGCCGAGATAGTTCAGCACCTGCGGGCTGTCGGGCTGCAACGCCAGCGAGGCGCGGAAATCTGCCTCGGCCTTTGGCCAGTCTTTCAGCCGCTCATAAGAGATACCGCGGGCATAGTGCAGGAACCAACGGCTGCCGGCCTCTTCGGGCATATTGGACAGCGCAGAATCATAGGCCGCAATGGCGCCGGCGTAGTCTTCTTGCTGGCGCAACAGATCGCCAAGACTGATCGAAATCTGCGGCAAGTCAGGGAAATCCCTGAACAATTGCTCCAGCACTTCGGCGGCGGCATCCGGTTTGGCGGCGCGGCGCAGTGCTTCGGCGCGGCCCATTTCGGCGGCGTAATATTCCGGGTGATCGCTGGGCACCTGTTTGTAGGTGGCAATCGACAGCTCATAGCGCCCCAGCTGGTCCAGCAGTTCTGCGCTGAGCAGCACCGCATCCACATGTTGCGGGCTCAAGGCCGAGGCAACACGGGCATACATCAGCACAAAGTCATTGGCGGCCTCGCCGTTCATCACTGCCGCCAGGGTAAAGAACACCTCGGCAATGCCGTCGCGGGCGGTGCTGGCAATGGAAAAGCCCAGGGCTTCCTTTGCCTGCAACCGAGCCCGGATTTCATCCAGGGCTGGATCACTGCCCGCGCCAAAGCTGTCATTCAACGTTGCAAGAGCCAGGTCAAATTCGCCCAATTGCGACTGGATTTCGACCCGTGCCAGCGCCGAGCGGCGCGACAACCGGGTCAGCTGCCCATCATCAGCGGCGAACAGCGCCTCGGCCCCGCCGTAATTGCCCGCCGACGCCAAGGCCAGCGCCTTGTGATAGTCTGCAAAGGGGCGCAGCGCCTCTTCCTCTGCGACGCGATCAAAAACCTCGATCGCCTTATCAACAGAGCCGATGCCCATCTGCGCCCAGGCCTCAATCAGCCCGTCGACAAGGGGGTGGATCTGGCGGATTTCCAGATTGCGATCCAGGATCGCCTGGTAGTCGTCAGACAGGGCAAAGCCGCCGACCATGACGATATTGGCAGCCTGACTGCGCACCTCGTTCTGCCACAGACGCTCTGCCACCGGGAGAGCCTGTTTCATTTGCCCCAGTGCCAGATGGGCAAACACCACGTTTTCCATCAACAACGGATTGGAGGGATCACGCACCAGCGCCCGGGTGTAATACTCTGCCGCGGTGGAAAAATCGCTTTCAAAGGTGGCAGCCCGCCCGGCCAGATAGGCCCCGACCAGACCCTCTGCCGCTGCGCTTTGGGCTGTTACAAGAGATCCGGATGTCGAAAAGGCAACCAGGGCCAGCGCCGTCAGGCTACGAAAATGTGAAAGTGGCACCTGGAGTTCTCCTCTGCGTGTGCGGCTCGCTCAAACCGAATCGTAGTGCGGGACCAGCTGACACGCAATGGGGCGACCCGAAGGCCGCCCCAATTTTACGTGATTTCTATATGCAACCGGCTCTTAAGGCGTTCGATTGCCTATCTGGGTGCCGAGAATGCACCCAAACGTTACATATTTGGATAGTTTGGACCGTCGCCGCCCTGGGGTGTGGTCCAGGTGATGTTCTGGCTTGGGTCTTTGATATCGCAGGTCTTGCAGTGCACGCAGTTCTGGAAGTTGACCACAAACTCCGGCTTGCCGTCCTTTTCCACCACCTCGTAAACGCCGGCCGGGCAATAGCGCTGCGCCGGTTCGTCGAATTTGGGCAAGTTGGTCGAGATCGGTAGGTTGGGGTCCGCCAGGCGCAGATGGCAGGGCTGGCTTTCCTCGTGGTTGGTGGCGGCAAAGGACACATTGGTCAAGCGGTCAAAGGACAGCACCCCGTCAGGTTTGGGGTAGTCAATCGGCTGGTGCTTGGAGGCTTCCTCGGTCGCCTCGGCGTCGTTTTTGCCGTGTTTGATGGTGCCAAAGAAGGACAGGCCCAGAATGTTGTTGGTCCACATATCCAGACCGCCCAGCATCAGCGAGGCCATCAGCCCCCACTTGGACCACATCGGTTTGACGTTGCGCACCATCTTGAGGTCTTTGCCAATGGCGCCATCGCGTACAGCGGCCTCGTAATCGGGCAGCTCATCACCGGAGCGATCGGCCTTGATTGCCGCGTAGGCGGCCTCGGCGGCAGATTTCCCCGACAGCATGGCGTTATGGTTGCCCTTGATGCGCGGCACGTTGACCATACCGGCCGAGCAGCCCAGCAGCGCCACGCCGGGTGCAACCAGCTTGGGCATCGACTGATAGCCGCCTTCAGTAATGGCACGGGCGCCGTAGGCAACACGTTTGCCGCCCTTCAGCAGATCGGCAACCATGGGGTGGTGCTTGAAACGCTGGAATTCCATGTAGGGGTACAGATGTGGGTTCTTGTAGTTCAGATGCACCACAAAGCCGACATAGACCTGGTTGTTCTCCAGGTGGTAAATAAAGGAACCGCCCCCAGCATTCGAGTTCAGCGGCCAGCCCATGGTATGGGTGACGGTGCCTTCTTTGTGCTTGGCGGGATCAATCTCCCAGATCTCTTTCATGCCGACGCCGTATTTCTGCACGTCCTTGCCGGCCTGCAGGTCGTATTTGGCGATGACCTCTTTCGACAGCGAGCCGCGTACCCCTTCCGACAGGAAGACATATTTGCCGTGCAGCTCCATGCCTGGCTCGGTGTTGGGACCGTAAGAGCCGTCCTCTTCCAGACCAAAGACACCGGCAACCACGCCTTTGACTTCACCCTTGTCGCCGTAGACCAGCTCAGAGCAGGACATGCCGGGGAAGATCTCAACACCCAGCTCTTCGGCCTGTTCGGCCATCCAACGGCAGACATTACCCATCGAGACGATGTAATTGCCGTGGTTGTTCATCAGCGGCGGCATCGGGAAGTTGGGAACCCGAATTTCGCCCGCTTCCCCCAGCATGTAAAAGTTGTCTTCTTTTACCGGAGTATTCAGCGGCGCGCCTTTTTCCTTCCAGTCAGGGATCAGCGCGTCCAGACCGCAAGGGTCCAGCACCGCACCAGACAGGATATGCGCCCCCACCTCGGAGCCTTTTTCCAGAACCACGACCTCAAGGTCGGCATCCAGCTGTTTCAAACGGATCGCGGCAGACAGACCAGCGGGGCCTGCCCCAACGATCACTACGTCATATTCCATTGTTTCGCGTTCGATCTCGGCCATAGAGCTGCTCCTTGGCTATTGTATTCGCTACCGGTCCCATCGCTGGGGGCGAGCTGGGAGTAATTTTCTTTCGCGGTTGCTTAGCGTTTGGCAACATACCAGGTCAATCCAAACTCTGCGTTAGTTGCATCAGATCCACGCTTTGCCGCAGGGGCACAGGCATTTTCCGGCGCTCAGGCCCCTTTTTCCGGCGTCTTGCCGGTCTCGGGGCTGTCTCCCATCAGATATCGCGGCCCCTTTCCCTTTTGGGCCGCTTGGTCCTGCGGGTTATAAAGCCTGCATTTGGGCAAAGACAAGCAGCCACAGCCAATGCAGCCATCCAGATTGTCGCGCATCTTTTGCAGGGTTTTGATTCGCGAATCCAGATGATCCCGGAAGCTGGTTGAAATCCGCGCCCAATCTTCGGGCGTCGGGGTGCGTCCGCCGGGCAGGGTTTTTAGAAAACCGCGAATCTCCGGCAGAGAAAACCCAAACTGCTGGGCAATCATGATGAAGCTGAGGCGGCGAATGTCGGCCCGGTGAAACCGCCGCTGACCGCCCGCGTTGCGCCAGGGCTCCAGCAACCCCTGCGCCTCGTAGTAGCGAATGGCCGAGACCGCCAGGCCAGTGCGTTCGGACAGGTAGCCAATTGCCACCCCTGCGGATTTTGCCATCTCGTCGTTCTCCTGAAAAAAGCTCAAAAAATGCTTGAGCTAAAGTTAGGTTTAGAAATTACCGTAAGGCGACTCATAGGTAAACGCCACTCAAAAAGGAGAAAGAAAATGAGCGCCATTCTGGAACACGCCAATATTACCGTCACCGACCCGCAGGTTACCGCTGCCTGGATGGCGGATGTCTTTGGCTGGCATACCCGCTGGTCCGGGGCCTCGATCCACAACGGCGTCAGCCTGCACGTTGGCGGCGCTGACAGCTATCTGGCGCTTTATCAGCCGCCCACCCGGCCACAGGCGCCAGGCAATAGCTACACCACCCGCGGTGGGCTCAATCATCTGGCCGTGGTTGTGGATGACATCAAGGCCACCGAAGCGGCGGTGGTGGCTGCCGGTTTCACCCCCACCAACCACGCAGATTACGAACCCGGTCTGCGCTTTTACTTTCGCGACAGTGACGGGATCGAATATGAAGTGGTGCAATACGATGATTGATCTTCTGTGGCAGGCTGATTTGCCCAATCTCCCGGATCATGGCATTTTTCCGCGCAAACCCATTATAAAATCTGCAAAATTCGCTGATTGAGCCGATTTGCCGGTGCAGAGATTGCTCCGCCCCCTTGAAATTTGTGCCCAGATTGGGTCAGGTAAATGCCAACACAAAAGACAGGCCCCGCTGCAGTGCTGTGGCGGGGCTCTGCCTTTGGCAAACCGACATCATAATGACCCAAGAGCTACCCCGTTAGCCAAACGACCTGGACCCAAGATATGGAAAAGATCCCAATGACTTCTGCGGGTCACACCGCACTCGAAGCTGAGCTCAAGAACCTGAAATCGGTGGAGCGCCCAACGATTATTAAGGCCATCGCCGAAGCCCGCGAGCTGGGCGATCTGTCGGAAAATGCCGAATACCACTCGGCGCGCGAAAAACAGTCCTTTATCGAGGGCCGCATCAAAGAGCTGGAGGGGATTCTGAGCCTTGCTGATGTGATTGACCCGGCCAAACTCTCTGGCTCGATCAAGTTTGGCGCCAAGGTCACCCTGGTGGATGAAGACACCGACGAAGAAAAAACCTGGCAGATCGTTGGCGAGCATGAAGCCAATGTCGAGGCGGGCTTGCTGAATATCAAATCCCCCATTGCGCGCGCGCTTATCGGCAAAGAAGAAGGCGACAGCGTTGAGGTCCGCACCCCCGGCGGCGTGCGCAGCTACGAAATTCTGAGCATCCACTACGGCTAGGGCACAGCACTGGCGCAGGAGGGTCCGGTGTGGTTCTCCTTGCCTCTGGCCCTGAAACCGTTAGCCTTGTGTAAAGCCTGTATAAACCCAGACCTCCCTTCGGATTGCGAGCCTGCCTATGACTGCCCAGGATGCCTCCAAACGCCTCTCTCCCCTTGCGGGGCGCGGCCCCAAAGCGGGCCAACCCGAGGCCGGAATGGGCGGCGCCGAAGTGGTGGCGATTTTGCTGTCGGCACTCTGGCTTTTGGTGATTCTGGCTCTCTATCTGCTGGCCCCGGCGGATCAGGGGATCGCGCACTGGACGCCGACCGTGCTGACGGCCTTGGCCATTGTGATGCCGCTGGTGATGATCTGGGTTGGCACCTCGGCGCTGCGCGCGGCGCGGGTCATGCGCAGCGAAAACCAGCGCCTGCAGGCGGCCATCGACAGTCTGCGCCACAGCTACCTGACCCATGTGCAGCAAACCGAGGCGGCGGGCGAGCCAACCGTGAGCCAGAAACTGGAAGAAATCGCCGAGGCCGCCCGCAAGACGGAAACCGCCCTGGCCACCTTTCAAAGCAGCCGCCATGGCCCTGCCCGACCCGCCATTCCGGCAGAGGCCAGCAAGCTGGCCACCGAGGATCAGGGCAGTCTGGCGCTCGGCACCTCTGCGGAAGACATGGCGCCGCCCCTGCCCGCAGAGCAGTTCATCCGGGCGCTGAACTTCCCCGAGACCGCAGAAGATGAAGATGGCTTTACCGCCCTGCGGGCGGCGCTGAAGGATCGTAAGGCAGCACAGGTCGTGCAGGCGGCCCAGGATGTGCTGACCCTGCTGAGCCAGGATGGCATCTATATGGATGACCTGCGCCCCGATATGGCCCGCCCCGAGATCTGGCGACAATTTGCTCAGGGCACCCGTGGCCGCGCCGTCGCCGCCTTGGGCGGGGTGCGCGATCGCACCTCGCTGGCGCTGACCTCGGCCCGGATGAAGCAGGATCCCATTTTTCGCGATGCAGCACATCACTTCCTGCGCCGGTTTGACCGGATGTTTGCCGAGTTCGAAACCGATGCCACTGATGGGGAAATCACCGCCCTGGGCGACACCCGTACTGCCCGCGCCTTTATGCTGCTGGGGCGGGTTGCCGGAACCTTTGACTAGCCGCCGCCTTTGACCAACCGGGAGCTCTGAGCAGGCCGACAGTGCCCTGTCTGGAGGCCCGGAATTTGACTGCTTTAAATTTGGCGGCCCTGACGGGCCACTGCCTCCGGCGGAGGTATTTGGAGCAAGATGAAATCTAGGCCCTGCCCAAGCCGACACGCCAGCCGCTATACAACACCACACATCAGGGCGCCCAATGGGCTACCGCCCCGCCCACTGTCGGACCTCCCACAGAGGGCCAGATTTACAGGTTAAAGGCGCTATAGGGAATGTAGCGGACCAGGTCACCCGGTTGGATCTGCGCACCGCCATCTGCCAGTTCAACCAGGCCTTCGGCCCAGCTGAGGCCGGAAATGCGCCCGGAGCCTTCAGATTTGAACACCTCGACCTGACCCTGCCGGACCCGGGCGCGCAGATATTCGCGCCGGCCCGGTTTTTTGTGTTTGGCAAACGCGGCGGGCAGATCAAATCCCTGTGGCTGGTGCCAGTTGGCGCCGGCCATTTGCCCCATGGCGGGGCGGGCAAAGATCAGCGTGCAGACCAGGGCCGCAACCGGATTGCCGGGCAGGCCAAAGATCGGCACGCCCTGCCACATGGCCAGAGCCAAAGGGCGCCCGGGTTTCAGCGCGATGCGCCATTCCTGCAGGGCGCCGCTTTCGCGCAACAGCGCCGAGACGTGATCTTCGTCCCCCGCCGATGCGCCCCCGCTGGTGAGGATCACATCCACCTGCGCCGCAGCCGTATCCAGCCGGGCACGCAGAGCGTCGCGATCATCCACCACGCGCCCAAGATCCACCGGCACGAAACCAATCTGCCGCAACAGCGCCAGCAGCATTGGCCGGTTGGCATCATAGATCTGCCCCGCGGCGGCTACCTCGCCAACTTCGCAGAGCTCATCCCCGGTTGACAGAACCCCCACCCGCAGGGGCAGGTAGACCTGGACCTGGGAAATACCAGCAGCGGCGGCAAGCGCCAGATCTGCGGGCGTCAGCACCCGTCCGGCTGGCAAGATCACCACCCCCGAGGTCACATCCTCGCCTGCCTTGCGGGTATTGGCGCCGCGTTTCAGCGGGCCATGGAAGGCGATCTCCGCTGCGCCCAGCGATACGTCCTCCTCCAAGATAACGGTATCGACACCATCGGGCAGCGCCGCCCCGGTGAGGATGCGGATGGCCTGACCTGCGGGCACCGCGCCCTCATAGGCCAGCCCGGCGGCGGCGCGCCCCGGCATCAGGGGCAGCACATGCGTACCCTCAGCAATTGGCCCGGCAAAACCATAGCCATCCACTGCCGTATTGGGCAGCGCCGGGTTTGAGCGGTTGGCAATAACATCAGCGGCCAGGATGCGGCCTGTGGCTGTGGTCAGGGGCAGCTCTTCGCTGCTGACGACCCGCTGCAACCGCTTTCGCAGCAGCGCCAGGGCCTCGTCTACCGGGGTCCAATCGACGCCTGCGGGCAGGGAAAAGCAATCGTTGCGCAGCGGAGGGGGGGTCAGGGTCATCGGCGTCCTGCCTTTACAAAAGAGGAGCTAAAGCGACAGCTCTGCGGCGATAAAATCCGCAATCGCTGTGGTGTCATCCAGATCAAAAACCGGCTGTTCGCAGGCCAGTGGCACATCGCTGGCCAGGGCGCGAACGCTGGCATCCATGGGCGCGAGCAGGGGCTGACCGGCGGCGGCGCGGTGGGCCTCGATCTTGGGGTGGGGTTCGCGCTTATAGCCCTCGACCAGCACCAGATCCACCGGTGTCAGCCGTGCCAGCAGCGCGGCCAGCGATGGCTCTTCGGCGCCGCGCAGCTCTTGCATGATGGCAATGCGGTGGGTCGAGGCAAGGATCACCTCGGCGGCACCAGCCATACGGTGGCGGTGGCTGTCGGTGCCCGGCTGGTCCACGTCGGTGCTGTGATGGGCATGTTTGATGGTCGAGACCGTCAGGCCGCGCTCAGTAAACTCGGTCACCAGGCGCTCCATCAGCCCGGTTTTGCCGCAGTTCTTCCAGCCAGTGATACCGTAGAGTTTCATCGCATCAGCTCCTTAGCCCGGGTGAGATCCGCAGGCGTGTTGACGTTGAAAAAGGGATCAAAGGGGGTGGCGTCAAACAGCGCCTCGCGGCCTCCGTGCTGGTCGGTCCAGAGCACCACCTTGCGCAGACCATCCTTGAGCGCCGCCCGTAGATCATCGCGCAGGGCCACCGGCCAGAGGCCAAAGGTCGGGTGGCGATTGACCTTGCTGCGGCCCCCCGATTTCAGCGCGTCGCCGGTGCGCGGCGTTGTCGCCAGCACCAGCGGGTGTGTCTGGCCCTCTGAAGCCGCCACCAATCGCGCCACCAGATCCGTCGGGAAAAACGGCGTATCGGCAGCAGCGGTGACAATGGCCTCAGCCCCCTGCCCGGCGGCCCAGTCGAGCCCGGCCAGCACCCCGGCCAGGGGACCGGCAAAGCCATCAATGCTGTCAGCCACCACCGGCAGGCCCAGATCAGCAAAGCGCGCCGCATCGCCGTTGGCGTTCAGCGCCAAGCCTGAGACCTGTGAGTCCAGCCGGTCGCGGACCCGCGCCAGCAGGCTTTGGCCACCGATCTGCAACAGGCCTTTGTCGCCGCCGCCCATCCGGGTGGCGAGACCACCGGCTAGGATTACTCCGAGGGGTTTGGTCATTTATTGATCTCCTATGACGTCGTACGGACGCGACAACAGAAAAGAGAGTACAAAGCGCCCACCCCGTGAGGGGCGGGTTGGGCGCAGCCCGGCTGCGCCGGGCTAGAAAACTGGAGAGACATTTCCAACCGGTTCACTCCGCACCCTTCCTGCGATATTTCTTTGCCTCAACCGGCGCATCGCGCGGGTCCATGTCGCGCTCTAGTCGCCCGTCGCCGGACAGGCAGACAAACCGCTGGCCTTTCATGCGGCCAATCAGGGTGAGGCCGACCTGCTGGGCGATCTCGACGCCCCAGGCGGTAAAGCCCGAGCGCGAGGCCAGCACCGGAATGCCCATCATCGCAGTTTTGATCACCATCTCGGAGGTCATCCGGCCCGTGGTATAAAGGATCTTATCCGATGCATCGACGCCTTCCGACAGCATCCAGCCGGCGATCTTGTCCACCGCATTATGGCGCCCCACATCCTCCATATAGACCAGCGGACGGTCCTGGTGACACAGCACCGTGCCATGGATTGCCCCGGCCTCAAGATAGAGCGAGGGGGTGCGGTTGATCTTATGCGCCAGGGCATAGAGCCAAGAGGTTTTCACCGGTGTGGCAGGCAGCTGCACATCCTCCAGCCCCTCCATCATATCGCCAAAAACGGTGCCCACCGCGCAGCCAGAGGTGCGGGTTTTTTTCTGCAATTTTTCCTCATAGTTGGTCTCGCGGGCGGTGCGCACCACCACCACCTCCAGCTCTTCATCATAGTCGACGCGCAGGATATCCTCGCCCGGGGACAGCATGCCCTGATTGCGCAGGAAGCCCAGCGCCAGATACTCTGGGTAGTCGCCAATGGTCATGGCGGTGACAATTTCCTGCCGATTCAGATAGATGGTCAGCGGGCGTTCCTCGACCACCGACAGGGACACCGCAGCGCCGTGTTCGTCATGGCCGGTCACGCCACGGGTCAGGCCTGGGCGCCCCGGATCGGGCGCAATCAGGTACTCGGATAAGATCTCCGTGAGGTCAGATGATTTTACCAATTGCAGAGCCCTTTGAAGCTGCCTACCAAGTTGTCAGTGAACTTAGGACGGGCGCATGGCAATCACCACCACGAAATCCCTGTTTTGGAAAGGACTGCGCGACAGCCTGCCCTTTCTGCTTGTGGCCAGTCCTTTTGGCCTATTGTTTGGAGTTCTGGCTGCCGAAGCGGGACTAAATGTCCTTGAGGCCCTGGCCTTTTCGCTCGCGGTTTTTGCGGGCGCCGCCCAGTTCACCGCCCTGCAACTGCTGCAAGAGAACACGCCGCTGCTGATCGTTCTGGTCTCGGCCCTGGCGGTGAATCTGCGGATGGGAATGTATTCCGCCTCGCTGACCCCCTACCTTGGCGATGCGCCGATGTGGCAGCGCGCCTGTGCCGCCTATATGACCGTGGATCAATCCTACGCCCTATCGATCGTCAAATTTGAGACCGAACCAGAGATGACCACGCCGCAGCGCATGGCCTATTTCTTTGGCACCACCTCGGTGATTGCCCCCAGCTGGATGATCGCCACGGTCGTCGGCGCTTTGGTGGGGGCGCAGATCCCGGCAAGCTGGGGGTTGGATTTTGTGCTACCCCTGGCCTTTCTGGCAATGATCGGCCCAATGCTGCGCACCCCTGCGCATATGGTTGCCTGCTTTGTCGCCATTGTCGCTGCGCTGCCTGCAACCTTGATGCCCCATAACCTTGGGCTGATTGTTGCCGGGCTGGCAGGTATGATGGCCGGCGCCCAGACTGAGCTCTGGCTTGAACGCAAAGCCGCCCGCCGCACCCCCAGCAGCAGCGCCAGCCAGGAGACCTCATCATGAACGGATTTGACAGCCTCAGCCTTTGGATTGTGATAACCGGCATGGCGGTCGGCAGCTTTGCCCTGCGGTTTGCCTTTATCGGATTTATGGGCGGGCGCCCGATGCCTGCCTGGCTGATGCGGCACCTGCGCTATACGGCGGTGGCCATTCTGCCGGCATTGGTCACGCCCCTGGTTGTCTGGCCCTCCCCGACAGGCGGAGAGACCAGCCTGCCGCATCTGGCTGTCGCCGCCCTAACCTTCGCGGTGGGCTATTTCACCCGCAATGTGCTCTGGGCACTGCTCAGCGGTGTCAGTGGGTTTTTGCTGCTGTTTTTGCTTGGGTAGAATTGCAAGACCCCGGTCGATCAAAAGGGAAAGTCATGGATCATAAGCTTGACGATTTGATCGCCCTGGCTTCTGAATCTCCTGGTCAAAGGATCACGGAAAACCATGTTCGCTCCCTGACTGAAGATCTTTCAAAAGAGGTGTTTTACAACTCTCTCAGCTTGGAAGTCGCCCGGAGATACCAACGCGGTATACTCTGCTACACCCGCTGCGGTTCCATCATGAACGATCTTTGGTCTGTTCTGGTGGGACACCTCAACGGCGGGATGGTGCCCTCTCCGTTCTATGAGATTTATGAAGCTTTTGACGCTGGTGAATATCATCGCAAGAAAGACAAAACGGACTCTCCGGAGACAGAATTCACCAGACCTATGATTGAGGCGATCTTGGCGAACGTAGAATGACCCTCGCCTCAACTGCTCAAAAAAAACGGCTGAGCAGGTTTTTCCCCGCTCAGCCGCTCTGATCTTTACTTGGTCCGCCGCACGGATTACTCGCTCTGCGTGGTCTCGTAGTTCAGGACAACATTGCCCTCAGCTAGGGCCTTTTGCAGATCCGCGTCGTCATCCTCATAGTATTTGCTGGTGACAACACCGGGAAGCGCGCCGAACTGCTCGGACAGCTTCACCGGGTAGAATGTGGTTTTCAAACCTTGCAGCCCAGGGATCTGGCGCAGGATGGAGGAGGTGGAATTGGCGCAATAGGCCCCCGGCACCCGACCATTTGAGATCGCCAGCTCATAGGCCAGCTGCGCCTGCGCAGGCGTGACCTCAAGACGCTGCACCACCACATGGTGGGTGCTGCGGGCATGGGCACCGCGATAGGCCAGCACAACAGGCGGAGTGATGCCAAACAGCACGTCATTCCGTTCCGGCACCACATCTGCATAAAAGGATCCGGCAGGGTCAAAGATCACCCGCTCAGAGGCATTGATCATCAGGGAGGTATGACCACCGGAGCCGGTCCGGTTGTTGACCATGGTAAACAAGGTCAGCGCAGGTGGCCCGCTGTGGGTATAGGATGCTGCTGCAAGTGTCGCCGCATCCGCATTGGGCTTTTTCTGGGCCTCACAGCCCGCCAGCACAATACTGCCCGCCAAAAGAGCCATCGCCAGGCCAATACGACCAGGCGCCCGGCGCGCAACCGCTTTACCAGATGTCATGTGCAAGGATCAGGTTGCAAATACGGCGAGAAACAACGCCAGAAACACCAGGAAGATGGTGAAACGCGTGGTGAAGGTGATGAAGCCTGCATAGGTTTCTTCTTGAACTTTAGAGTCCATGGTACCGTGTTTGTGTTCAGCCATGATGGATCTTTCTATTCGCGTATGTTTTTTTGCTGGATACTGGATTTCAAATTGCCTGTCACCACGTCATTGCCGCACAGGGGGGCAAAAACCCCAACCTGCGACCAATCCGTCGCGTCCTTGCCCCAATCCGCAGCTGTTCTGCCCGCTGCAGCCCCCGGACAAGGCGCACCGCCGAATCGCCGCCCCTAGGTCTCCAGGTCGCTGGCCAGACGAAATCCGATACGATTGGCCGGGACTTCCTCGCGGGGTTTGGGCAGGGCGCGCAGCATCACGTTCATCTGGCTCACATGCTGCACCAGTTGGGTTTTGGCGCCTGCGCCATCGGTGCCATAGAATGTCACGATGTCAGGGTCATAATACCCCATGCCCTCGATCCGCAGCACCCCGGCGTCACCGCCGACAAAGCCCATGGCCACCTCATGCTCGCTGTCCAACTGCTTCTCAAAGTTCTGGATATATAGGATCAGCCGCTCATAGGCCCAGCGCGCCTGGCTCTTGGCACCATCGGTTTTTTGCAGCTGTTCTGGCACTTCGGTGAGACCATTTTTGGCCTCTGGGTCCGCATGCACCTCATGGACGCAGGGCAATGCCGCGGCCTCGACGGCCTCGGCGCTGGTTGAAATCTTGTTGTCCATGGCCTTCACTCCCCTGCCACTCTTCTGCCGGGGAACACCCGGCGCCTAATCTATGCTCTGGTACATCCAGGCGTCGTTGTCGCTTTTGACGCGACTGACGCGACCTGTGCGGTACAGATGATTGACATGGGCCACCGCCTCTACCAGTGCAAGCCCATATTCACCCTCGCCAATCTTACGCTTGAACAGCGGCGCAAAACAATCGGCTGCGGTCTTTGGCGTTTCAAGATGGTTCATCAGCCGGTCAAGCGCGCCGTGGTGATTGTCGATCAGCTGCCGCATGCGCAGCGGCAACCGGGTAAAGGGCAGCTTATGGCCCCCCAGCGCCAGATGATCCGGGCGCGACAGCGGTGCCAGCCGCTCGCAGGCCTCCAGCCATTCGCCCAGGGGATCGGCCATGGGTTCGGTGGCATAGACCCCGATATTGGGGCTGATCGAGGCCAGGATCTGGTCGCCAGTGATCACAAGATTGTCATCGCGACTCCAGAAGGTGGCGTGTTCGGGCGCGTGGCCATTGCCCATATGCACATCCCAGTCACGCCCGCCCATGCGAAAGACATCGCCCTGTTGCACCCGGGTAAAGCCCAGCGGCATCGGGTAGACCATATCGGAGAAATTGAAGGGCCGGTCGGCAATGCGTTTGTCATAAATCTCCCCGTCCATCCCGGCAGAGCGGTAATAGGCCAGGGTTTCGGCGGGCCAGGTTTCCTGCACATCCAGCGTCAGCATGCGGGCAAACAGCCAGGCAGTGCGGCTGGTGACCAGCTCGGCGCCATATTCGGACTGAAACCAGCCCGCCAGACCGATGTGATCGGGGTGATGATGGGTGCCGACAATCCGGCTGATCGGCTTGCCCTTCAAGGGGCCTGCCATCAGGCTTTGCCAGATTTCGCGGCTTTTGCGGGTGTTAAAGCCGGTGTCCACCACCGTCCAGCTGTCGCCCTCGTCCAGGGCATAGATGTTGACGTGATCCAGCTTCATCGGCAGCGGCTGGCGCATCCACAGAACCCCTTCGGCGACCTCAATCGCCTCGCCCAGCGCGGGCGGTTCGGTCCAGGGGGTGCGGGGGCCTACTTCGGGGACACTTGCCATGATCAGCCTGCCAATTCTTCAAGAGTGAGCGCCATGGTGCCGGCGGCACCTTCCTGCACATGGGTCAGCAGACCCGAATGTTCCGGCAGCATGCGTTTGATGTAGAACCGCGCCAGTTTTTCGCGCGGGCCACCCTTGTCGGCAATGGCCGCAGACAGGTGGTAATGCCCCCCCAGAACCCGGGCAAAGGCGCGCAGATAGGGCACCGCCCCGGCAAAGCGATCCTGCAGGTCGTCCTGCTCTACCAGCCATTCAGTGGTTTCACGCAGGGATTCGCAGGCCTGCCAGACCGCCTCTCCCATATTGGGATGGGTGGCCCGGGCGCCCTCGGCCTGGGCTTCGATCTCGTCAATGATGCGATGGGCCATATCGCCGCCATCCATCATCTTGCGCGCCACCAGATCCATCGCCTGGATGCCATTGGTGCCCTCATAGATCGAGGTCACCCGCACATCTCGCAGGAACTGAGCCGCGCCGCTTTCCTCGATAAAGCCCATGCCCCCATGCACCTGAATGCCCAGATCGGCCACCCGAATGCCGGTCTCGGTGCCAAAGGCCTTGGCGATTGGAGTCAGAAAGGCAGCCCGCGCCTTCCAATCCGCAGCCCCGGTTGCGGTCTGCATATCGGTGGCATGAGCACAGGCCAGCAGGATCGCCCGCGCAGCGTAGGTATCGGCTTTCATCTCCATCAGCATCCGGCGCACATCGGCGTGATCCGCGATAAAGCCCGAGGGCGTCTTACCCTGTTTGCGCTCCAACGCATAGGACATCGCCTGCTGATAGGCCGCTTCGCTAACGCCAACGCCCTGGCCGCCGACGCCCAGGCGGGCATTGTTCATCATGGTGAACATCGCAGCCATACCCCCATGTTCGGGGCCAACCAGCCAGCCCTTGGCGCCATCAAACTGCATCACGCAGGTCGGGCTGCCATGCAGGCCCATCTTATGCTCCAGGCTGACCACACCCAATGTGTTGGCAGCACCCAGGGTGCCATCCTCGTTGGGCAGGAACTTGGGCACCAGAAACAGCGAGATCCCCTTGGTGCCAGGCACCCCGTCGGGCAATCGCGCCAGCACCAGATGGCAGACATTCTCGGCAAAATCATTGTCGCCCCAGGAGATATAGATCTTCTGGCCGGTCACCGCATAGGATCCATCGCCATTGGCTTCGGCCCGAGAGCTGAGCGCCCCCACGTCAGAGCCCGCCTGCGGTTCCGTCAGGTTCATGGTGCCGGTCCATTCCCCCGAGATCAGTTTCGGCAGGTACATCTGTTTCAGGGCGTCACTGGCGTGATGCTCCAGCGCCTCGATCTGGCCCTGGCTCATCAGGGGTGCCAGCTGCAAAGACAGGCAGGCCCCCGACATCATCTCATTCACTGCCGCCGTCAGGGTCATCGGCAGCCCCATGCCGCCCTGCTCAGGCGCGGCGCTCATGCCAATCCAGCCGCCTTCGGCAATGGCCGTGAACCCCTTGCCAAAGCCGGGCGAGGTCCGCACCACGCCGTTTTCCAGCGCCGCAGGCTGCACATCGCCCGCCCGTTGCAGCGGCGCCATGACCTCATCACACAGCTTGCCCGCTTCGGTCAGGATCGCAGTCACCAGTTCACGGCTTGCCTCGCTGAATCGGTCCGTCTGGGCGATCTGCTCAAAGCCAATCACGGTGTTCAGGAGAAACTCATACTCGGAAACGGGGGCACGGAAGGTCATAGGCATCCTCTTGTCGGCCTTGGGGATAATCGCGGGCGCAGGCTTGGCATTGCCCAAACCGCCCGGTATGTCTGTTGCGCTGTCTATCAGTTTAGCTGATCGATTACCTAACCTTCGCCCCCTTGCAATCAACCAAAACGCCGCGTCACCCAAAATGCCTCAAGAAACCGACCAAAAAGCAACGCAAATGCTGGATGCCTCCGCCAGCGGGATCAGTCGCGCAGCGCAGCTGCTGCGGCAGGGCGATCTGGTCTCTTTCCCAACCGAGACGGTCTATGGCCTGGGCGCCGATGCCCGGCGCGGCGATGCGGTGGCGGCGATCTATGCCGCCAAGGGGCGTCCCAGCTTCAACCCGCTGATCGCCCATGTGGCCTCGGTTGAGGCTGCAAAACGCCACGTTATATGGAATCCTTGGGCCGAGACCCTGGCCCGCGCCTTCTGGCCCGGACCGCTAACGCTGGTGCTGCCGCTGGCACCCGGACATGGCATCTCCGAGCTGGTCACGGCCGGGCTCGACACCCTGGCGGTGCGGGTGCCAGCCCATCCCACGGCGCAAAAGCTGCTGGCCGCGCTCGACGGTCCCGTAGCGGCTCCCTCGGCCAACCCTTCGGGGCAGATCAGCCCCACAACGGCGCAGCATGTCATGGCGGGCCTTGCCGGTCGTATCGCCGCTGTGGTTGCAGATGGGGCCTGCGGTGTTGGTGTCGAATCCACCATTGTTGGCCTTGCAGGGGAGGCCCCCGTGCTGCTGCGCCCCGGCGGTCTGGCAGCCGAGGAAATCGAAGCAGTACTGGGCCAGCCCCTGGCCACACGCGACCTCCACGACCCCCTGACAGCGCCCGGCCAGCTCCTGTCCCACTACGCGCCACAAGAGCGGGTGCGGCTCAATGCGACCTCTGCGCGCGCGGGCGAATGCTACCTGGGATTTGGCCGCTACAGCGGCGCCCGCGCCTGCGACCTCTCCCTGTCCACGCGCGGCGATCTGGTTGAGGCCGCCGCCAATCTCTTTGGCCATCTGCATCATCTGGATGCGCAGGGGCAGCCCATTGCCGTGGCCCCCATCCCCGAGACCGGCCTTGGCGCTGCCATCAATGACCGGTTGCGCCGCGCAGCAGCGCCGCGCGATGAACCCTCGCCAGCTTCAGGTAACTAGACGCACCCCTAGAACCGCTCCAGTTCAGGCGCTCCCGGCACTGGCCGAAAGCGACAGCGGATCAATCCCCAGGGAGCCAAGCGCCGCCTCCCATTTATCCACATCCGCGGTCTCAAAAATCAGCGCATCCGTGCTCTCGGTGGTGAGCCAGCCATTGGCAATGATCTCTGCCTCCAGCTGCCCCGGCCCCCAGCCGGCATAGCCCAGCATGATCAACAGCTTCTCAGGCCCATTACCCTGGGCAATATCCTCAAGAACATCCAGGGTTGCAGTCATGCCATAGCCCGGCGGCACCGTCAGGGAATTGATACTGGATTCATACTCCGGTGAATGCAGCACAAACCCGCGCTGCACCTCCACCGGCCCGCCAAAGCGGATGGCCTCTTCGCCCTTGCCTGCCGCAATCACCGGGATCTCCAGCTGCTCAAGCAGATTTCCCAGCTGCACCTCCGGCGCAACCTTGTTGATGATCAGCCCCATGGCCCCGTCTTCGCTGTGCGAACACAGAAAAATAACCGAATGCTCAAACCGAGGATCGCCAATGCCCGGCATCGCGATCAATAACTTCCCGGTGAGATCCATATCCTGCCCTTTCCCTTGGCTGTTACAGCGTCTTCTGCAGCATGCCGCCCAGCTTCCGAAGGTGCAAGAGCCTCCGGGCGATCCGGTCACAACAGCGCAGTCAAGCATTTGACCAGATCGTGACTTGGCAATTGCCTCGCAAGAGGCCATTTATATTTCCATGCATGAATATCTTCCTCCCCTCGGCCCACAAACCGATCCCAGATCCGCCGCCTCAAAACCGGCGGTCAGCCTGCGCAGCCTGATGGGTGCCGCAGTTGCAGTGTTTGCTTCGGCGCTCACCCCGTTTGCGGCCAATGCGCAAAGCGCCCTGCCCACCAGCATGGATGAGCTGGTGCAAGTGGAAATCCTTGACGGCGGTGTCTCACCAGATGGGACATATATCGGCGCCCTGCGCCTGACCCTTCGCGACGGCTGGAAGACCTATTGGCGCGCCCCCGGCGAGGCAGGTATTCCCCCCAGTTTTACCTGGCGCGGCTCCCGCAATGTCGGCGAAATGTCGATAACCTGGCCCACACCCGAGGTGTTCTTGACTTCTGGTTATCAGACCATCGGCTATCACCATCAGCTGGTGCTGCCGATAGAGATCACCCCCGAAAGGCCCGGCCGCCCGGTGCGGCTCAAAGGACGGATGGAGCTGGGCATCTGCAAAGATATCTGTGTGCCATCGGAACTGTCTTTCGACCATCAGCTAGATTCAGCAGCGCCGCGCAACCCGGCCATCGTCGCCGCCATTGCCGCCCGCCCCTTTTCCGCCCGCGAAGCCAGGGTCTCCGCCAGCACCTGCCGCTTGACGCCAACCAAATACGGTATCGAAGTCGAAGCCCGGATCACCATGCCCAGCGCTGGTGGCACCGAGGTCGCGGTGATCGAGGCTGGCTCGCCGCATCTGTTTGCTGGCGCCACCACCACCCGGCGCAGCGGTGGTACTCTGGTGGCCACATCCGAGCTGCTTCCCACCCGCGCGGGCAGCCTGGCTGCGGTGGATCGCTCACAATTGCGGATCACGGTGCTGGGGCAAAAACATGCGGTGGATATCTCTGGCTGCACAGCTGGGTAACCGCCGGGTAGCGTCCGGGTAACTGCGAAATGGTGCCAGAATGTCGATGATCCAGCCCCAGCGCCCCGTTCTCGGGGCAATTGCCGTGGTCTACCACCTGGGACAGGTCATCCTGATCCAGCGCAAGACCGAGCCCAATGCCGGCTGGTGGGGCTTTCCCGGTGGTCATGTGGAGCTGGGCGAAACCGCCATGCAGGCAGCCATCCGCGAGCTGTTTGAGGAAACCGGCGTCGTGGCCCGCCCCCTGGAATATCTGACCAATATCGACGTCTTGCTGCGTGATTCTGTGGGTGCGGTGCAAAAGCAATATCTGCTGACGGCGGTTCTCTGCGCTTATGAAAGCGGCACCCCTGTGCCTGATGATGATGCGCTGCAGGCCAGCTGGATCCCCGTCGATGAAATCGAAGAGCGGGGATTGGAGCTGATTGATCAGGTCGCAGACGTGGCCCGCCTGGCCCGCCAAAAACAGGCATAGTAAAACCAGCCTGAAACGGGCTTAGGCTGCCCAGTTTAGGCTGTCCGGTGCCGCCGCAGGCCAAAGACCAGCGCCGAAATCAGATAGGCCAGCAGGGACAGCGCAGCGATCCCGCCCAGCGCCAGAAACAGCCCGGCGCGCAGTGGCTCAAACCCGGCCAGACCGGGCAGCACCGTGCGCAAGGCCGGGTGCAGCGCTCCGGTTGCCATCGCCCAGCCCAGGCTTACTCCCAGCCAGCCCAACTGCGCCACTCCGGTGCCCAGAACCAGCCAGCGCAGCGGGTTTGTCCCGCCACGCAGGGCCCGGCGCAGGGCCGTCACAGGCCGCGCCATATCCCGTTGGATTGCCACCAGAGCCGGCACCACCAAAAGCACCAGAAACATGCCAAAGCCCAAGCCATAGACCAGGGTGATCACCGTTGGCTTGAGGAACTGCGCCTGCTGCGAGCTTTCATACATCAAAGGCGCCAGCCCCAGTACCGTGGTCAGGGTTGTCAGCATCACCGGCCGCAGCCGGTCCGCCGCCCCGTCAATGATCGAAGGCACCAACCCGCGGGTTTCGGCATATTCGTCGATGGTGGTCACCAGCACGATGGAATCATTGATGATAATCCCTGTCATCCCCAACAGACCAACCACGGTGAACATGCTCAGCGGTATGCCCCACAGATAGTGGCCCCAGATGGTGCCCACCAAGCCAAAGGGAATGATCGCCATCACCACCAGGGGCCGGGTCCAGCTGGCAAAGATCCAGGCCAGCACCAGATAAATCCCGGCAAGACAGAGGATCAGCCCGGTGCGGGCATCGTTGAGAAAGTTGTCTTCCTGTTCGCTCAACCCGCTAAGCCGCCACTCCACCTGACGGCGGCTGGCGATATCGGGCAGGATTTCCTCCTCCAGCGCCTTGCCGATATCGGCGGCACGGGTTGGGTCATCCTCTGAGATATCACCGGTGACGCTGATCAGGCGAATGCCGTTTTCGCGCCGCACGGTGGAAAACCCCGTGCGCTGGCTCACCGAAACAATATCCGAGAGCGGCACATAGATGCCGCCGGGGCTGCGCATCAGGGTGCGCTCCAGGAAATCCGCCGACAGCTCATCGCGGGGCAGCTCGACCCGGATCTCAGCGCTGCGTGGCCCATCCGGGTAGGTCGCGGCTTCGATCCCGTTCAACCGGGCCCGCAAGGCCCGCCCCAGGGTGTCGATGGTAAAGTTCAGCGCCTGCCCCTGGGGCGTCAGCTCCAGCACCACTTCCTCTTTGTCATAGGCAAGATTGTCTTCCACCGCCGAAACCTCAGGGTAGCGTAGCAGCGCGGTTTTTAGATCTTCAGAGGCCGCCTTGAGCACCTGAACATCAGCGCCATAAAACTGCACATCCAGCGCATCACCACCGGGACCAGAGCGCCAGCTGCGAAAGCTGACGGCCTCGACCAGCGGGTGGTTTTGCACCTCTTCCTGCAGTTCGGCCACAAAGGCAAAGCTGGAATAGTCAGGCCGCAGATCCGCGTCGATCAGCTCGATCGAGATCCCGCCCAACAGGTCCGTGTCCTTGGCATCCACCCCGGACATGCCGCGCCCGGCATTGCCGCCGACCTCGGCGATGACAAAATCCACCGGATTGGTGTCATCATAGCGCTCCGCAAAAGAGGCCCCCGTAGCGGCGGTGGCCCGTTGCATCTCCGCCATCATCGCCAGGGTGTCGGCGCGGGTGGCGCCTTCGGCCATGGCAAAATTGCCAGTGACAGAGCCGCGCTCCGGCGCATTGAAGAACCGCCAATTGACATCGCCACCAATAAACAGCGCCATCTGGCTGGCCAGAATGGTCAAGGCCCCCGCCAAAACCACGTAACGCGCCTGCACCACTAGGGCCATAATGGGGCGAAACAGGGTGTCACGCATCCAGCGAAAGCCGCGATTGACCATGCGATTGGGCCAATCATACCAATGGTCCTTTTGTGCATGGGTCAGCGCATGGGCCATATGGTGCGGCAGGATCAAAAAGCACTCCAGCAACGAGGCCGCCAGCACTGCAATTACCGTAAAGGGAATATCACGGATCAGATCACCAAAGCGCCCGCCAATGGCGGTCAGCCCAAAGAAGGCGATGATGGTGGTCAGGGTGGCGGCAAAGACCGGCATCGCCATGCGGCGCGCGGCGTTCTCGGCGGCCTGCATCGGGGTTTCATTCAGGCGGCGCACCCGGAAATCGGCGTGCTCCCCCACCACGATGGCATCATCCACCACGATCCCCAGGGTAATGATCAGGCCAAACAGGCTGATCATATTGATGGTGATCCCGGCGGCATACATCAGTGCCACGGCGGCAAACATTGCCGCCGGAATACCCGCCGCCACCCAAAAGGCAATGCGGGTATTGAGGAACAGGAACAGCAGCGCCATGACCAGCCCCAGCCCCATCAGCCCATTGTCGATCAGAATATCCAGCCGGTCAGAGATGGCAGCGGCACGGGTGCGGATCAGCTCGGCACTGACGCCCTGCGGCAGGGTGGTTTGCAGCGCATCGACCACCTTTTGCACCTCAGCCTGAATGGCAATGGCATTGCCCATATCCGAGCGATCCACCCGGATCGACATGGCCGGGTTGTCGCCGACAAAATAGGAACGGTTGCGGTCCACCCCTTCGCGGCTGACATGCGCCAGATCGCCAATGGTCAAAACCGAACCATCTGGCTCTGTCCGCAACACGATCCCTTCGATCTCTTCCGGGCTGCGCTTTTCCCGCCCGGTACGCACCCGGGTATTGGCCCCGGTCACATCCCCCGCAGGATCGGCATCGACCTCGGCGGCGATGGCACTGGCGATATCGCTCATCGCGATATCATGGGTGATCAAACTGTAGGAGGGCACCTCGACCAGGGTCTGTGGTGCAGCAAGGCCGCGAATGGTGGTGCGGGTGACCCCGACTGCAAACAGGCGTATAATCAATTCATCGGCGAACAGCCCCAGCTGATCCGGCGCCAGCGGCCCCGAGATCACCACATCCGTCACCCGGTCACGCCAGGCGCCGCGCCGCACCGTCGGGTCATCTGCCTCTTCCGGCAGGGTGGTAATGGCATCCACCGCCGATTGCACATCATCCGCCGCCAGCGCCATGTCCCAGCCCGGCTCAAAATCCAGCACGATCGAGGCGACGCCTTCGCGCGAGGAGGCGGCGCTTTCCTCCACCCCGTCCACCGCCAGCAACACCGGCTCCAGCACCTGCACGATGGCGCCGTCCACATCTTCCGGCCCGGCACCCTCCCAGGTGACGCCGACCGTGACGCTTTCGATAATCACATCCGGAAAGAACTGCGCCCGCATCTTTGGGATTGCCGCAGTGCCAAGCAGCAAGAGCACCAGCAACAACAGGTTTGCCGCCGTGCGGTGGCGGGTAAAGTAGCTCAGCAAACCGCCGGCAGGACGCGACAAATCACGCATGGATTATCCCCCCATCCGGGCTTCGATCCGGTTGACCAGCCCGGCTGGCACCTGCGCCTTGGCCAGGGCCGCCAGCATCCGCTCCTTGGCCGCATCCGGCAAGCCTGCGCTGCCTTCGACGGCGGCGACCAGTTTGGCGCGGCGTTCTTCTGACAATTCAATCAGCTCGGCCGCCGTCGCCGACCGCTCAGCCGCGGGGGGTGGCTGTGTCGTCCCTGCGTCCTGATGCAGGGGGCGCACCCGGATCCCGGCGCCCAAAAGCGGCGTACGGCCGGTCACCACTTGTCGGCCCTCCAGCCCCGCGCCGCGGATCAGCACATCATCGCCCTGTCGGCGCAGCAGCTCAACCGGCAGCGACTGCAACCGCTCTTCAGGCCCCAGCACCAGCACCGTGCCATCGGATCCCAGCGCCGAAGCCGGCACCCGCGCCACAGCCAAGAGCGGCGGCTCGCTGACCTTCACGGTGACAAAATCGCCCGGTTTGAACCCTGGCGTCAGATCCAGACTGGCATAGAGCAATCGGCCTGTTTGCCCGTCCCCCACCGCGCCGCTGGCGCGCGACAGCCGCCCCGTTGCCTCAAGCCCGGCGCCCGCCGCATCCAGAGTCACCCGCACCGGGGCTGGGCTGAGCCGATTATCAGCGCCCAGCAACCGGGCATATTGCAGGGTAGACACACGGAATGCGGCCTCCAGTTGATCGCCATCGACCAGCTCTGCCAGTTTTTCATTGGCCGAAACCAGACGTCCTTCGACCAGGGTAACCGCCTGCAGGGTGCCATCGAACCCGGCACGCAGGGTGGTATCGGCGAGGTCGCGCCGCGCCCTGTCCAGGGCAATCTGACTGCGGGCCACCCGGGTGGCCGCCTGATCAACACGGGCCTCGGCCTGGCTGACCGCCTGGCGCCGCGAAATCACCGCCTGGCGCGCCTGCACGGCAGTGAGCTCAGCCGCCTCAACCGCTGCGGTGGTGCCAACACCACGCTCTTGCAGCTCCAACTGGCGTTGATGCGCACGGGCCCGCAACTGCGCCTGATCCTGTGTCGCCTTCAGTTCATCCTTGGCAAGGGTCAGGTCGCGGGTGGCGTCGCGCTCTTCCGCGCGGGAGTCCTGCATATCGGCCTCGGCCTCTTGCAGCGCCGCCTGCATATCAGAGGGGTCGATCTGGATCAGGATCTCCCCCGCCTGGACCACGCCGCCCTCTTCAAAACGGTCGGACAAATGGATGATCCGTCCACCCTGAGCGCTGCGCAGCTCTAGCGTCCGGCGGCTTTCAACCCGGCCAAAGGCGATGAGTTCCGGCGTAACCTCTTGCAGATCGGCAGTGACGAGGTTCACCGCAAAAACCCGTTCGCGCGCTGGTGGCTTGCGCGGTTCGGCGTTGAGCCGTGTCTGCACCGCCCCCACCACCATCTGCCCCGCATAGAGCATCAGCGCGACTGCCACTGCCGCCAGAAACAAACCCGTCAAACTATGCCGCAAAAAGCGCATGCCTTATTCCCTTTGGTGGCTGGGGATCGCCCCTGCTACCCTATCAAATATGTTTCTTTGCCAGACAAGGCGCCGCTCTGAGAGCCCCCTGCTGAGCCTCCCCTGTGCAGCGCCTTATTGGCACATATCACTGTACATAGTGTGCGTCTTATTCGAATACACGCACCGTGGCGTTACTTCCGTCGCTGGGTTTCGGTCAAACGCGGCATTATTTCCACAAAATTGCAGGGGCGGTGCCGGTAATCCAGCTGCATCGCCAGGATTTCGTCCCAGCCATCCTTGCAGGCGCCGGGGCTGCCGGGCAGCGCAAAAATGTAGGTGCCGCCTGCAACGCCCCCTGTGGCGCGCGATTGCACCGCCGAGGTGCCGATCTTTTTCATCGACACGATGGTAAAGACGGTGCCAAAGGCCTCGATCTCTTTTTCATAGACATCCCGGTGCGCCTCAACCGTGACATCGCGCCCTGTCAGCCCGGTGCCCCCGGTGGAAATCACCACATCCACCGCCGGGTCTGCCACCCAGGCGCGCAGCTGATCGGCGATCTCGCCCCGTTCATCCGGCATGATCTGGCGATCCGCCAGGATATGCCCCGCCGCCTGCAACCGGTCGACCAGCACCTGCCCCGAACGATCCTCCGCCAGGCTGCGACTGTCCGAGACGGTAAGGATGGCGATACGGACCGGGATGAACTCCATGGTTTCGTCGATACGTGACATAGCAGACCTCATGTCTTTTGCAAAAGCGCGAGCCTGAGTGCCAGCCCCGCAAATATTCCCGCCGAGATGCGGCCCAGCCACAGGCCCGCCCGCGAGGTTGGGGCCAGAAAGCGCCCGGCGGCACTGCCAAAGACGCCAACCAGCCCATTGATGACAAAGCCCCCCAGCGCCAGAACCAAGCCGTAGATCAGGAATTGCCCCAGCACTGGCCCGGCCTCGGGCACCACAAACTGTGGCACAAAGGCCAACACAAACAGGATCACCTTGGGGTTGGTCAGATTGACCCAAAACCCGGCGCGAAAAGCGCGGGAGGCCGGAACCGGCGGCTGACCAGGCTGCGCCGCCCTGGCCGGCGCCTGCAGCGCGCCCCAGGCAAGATACAGCAGATAGGCCACGCCAAGCCAGCGGATCACATCAAACAGCCCCGGCATTGTATTGACAACCGCGCCCAGCCCCAGCCCGGCCAGCGCCACATGTACCATCCCGCCGGCAGAAATCCCCGCACTAGCCGCCAGCGCCGATCTGCGCCCCGACCGCAGCCCCTGCCCCAGAGAGAACATCATATCAGCGCCGGGGGTGAGGTTCAGTGCCAGCGCCGCCGGCACAAAGGTCAAAAGAGTGATGGGGTCAATCATGGTATGACGTCAAAAAAGTTAGGCTCTGGCCCCAGATTGGCGGTCAGGGTTGTGCCGATTTGACCGCGAAATCCCCAACTGTCGTGAATATGACCAAACAGAGCCAGCTGCGGCTGCAGCCGCTCCACCGCCTGCAGGATCGAAGTGGAGCCAACAGACAGTCCCAGCGAGGTCGCATCCCCCTGTCCCTTGGGCGGGGAATGGCAGATCAGAATGTCAGCGCGCGCGCAGCCCGCCAGCAGCGCCTCAGCTTCAGCCTCTGACAGATTATAAGACCACGCGCCAAAGGGCGGCGCGGGAATACCACCGCCAAGGCCAAAGAAGTGCAGCCCGCCAAACTCCAACCCCTCACCGTGCAGGACATGCATCCCCGGCAGGGCAGCAGCGCGCATCTCCGCCGCGCTTTCGGCATTGCCCGCGACAGTGATCAACGGAGGCGCGATATCGGCCAGCAGTGCCATGGCCTGATCCAGACCTTTGCGCTGATTACAGAAATCCCCGGCGCCAATCACCAGATCCGCCTGATCGCTGGCCGCTACCAGTGCCTCCGCATGGGCAGCAGACAGGTGCAGGTCGGAAAAGGCCAGTATTTTCATCTGCAAAGATCCCTAGTTTGGCGCGCCCAACCGCGCCTTTAATTCCAGCAAATCGGCCCAGGCCGCGCGCTTTTGCTCGGGCTGGCGCAACAGATAGGCCGGGTGGAACATCGGCAGCACTGGCTTGCCCCAGGCCTCGGCCCAATTCCCGCGCAGCCGCGAGATGCCCCGTTTGCCCAGCACCGCCTGACAGCTTATATTGCCCATCAGCACCAGAATGTCCGGCTGCGCCAATTCCACATGGCGGGCAAGAAAGGGCAGCATCATGTCGATCTCTTCCGTGCTGGGGTCGCGGTTTTGCTGTGGCCGCCAAGGCAACACATTGGTGATATAAACGTTTTTCGCCCGGTCCAGATCAATTGCTGCCAACATCCGGTCCAGCAACTGCCCCGCCGGGCCGACAAAGGGCTTGCCCTGCTGGTCTTCTTCGCGCCCAGGGGCCTCGCCAATCACCATCACCCGCGCGCCGGGCTGACCATCGCCAAAGACCAGATTGCGCGCGCCCAGCTTGAGCTCACAATGACGAAACTCCGCCAGGGCCGCCCGCAGCGAGGGCAGTTCCGGCGCGGCAGCAGCGGCCTTGCGAGCTTCGGCCACCGGATCGACGGGTTTGGGCCTGGGAGCAACGGGGGGCGGCATACCGGGCTTTTGACCGGAGGCCTGATCCGACTGTTGCCCCTGACGCGCCTTGGGCGCAGGCGCGGCCAGTTCATAGCGGTTGACCGGCTCTTCACACAGGGCTTCGGTGGCGCCAAGCTCCACCTGCCACTCCAACAGCGCTTTGGCGCTCCAATAATCAATTGCCGATTCCATGGCCTAAGCTACCCCGCCACGCGGGTGAGCGGAACACCCCTAATGCAGGCCACCGCAGCCGCAGTGCCGCGGCCGCACCTGCGGTGATTTGGCCGGGGCAGCCGCAATCAAACCCGCCTATCGACCTTGCCCCAAAAGGCCGTGCTGCCTATAAGGTGCGACAAACAGAGCGGAGCCTGCCCAGATGTCTTCCCCAACCTCTTCCCCCCTCTCTCCCACCGGTTTTGGCCACCGCCATCTTTTGGGGATCGAGCCGCTCAAACCCCATGAGATCACCGCAATTCTGGATCTGGCCGACAGCTATGTCGATCTGAACCGCCGCCCCGAGAAACATTCGGACGCCTTAGCGGGTCTCACCCAGATCAACATGTTTTTTGAAAACTCCACCCGCACCCAGGCGAGTTTTGAGATTGCCGGCAAACGTCTGGGCGCTGATGTGATGAACATGGCGATGCAGGCCTCCTCGATCAAAAAGGGCGAAACCCTGATTGATACCGCGATGACCCTGAACGCCATGCACCCCGATCTGCTGGTGGTGCGCCATCCCCATTCCGGCGCGGTGGATCTGTTGGCGCAAAAGGTCAACTGCGCGGTGCTGAATGCCGGCGACGGCAAACACGAACACCCAACCCAGGCGCTGCTGGATGCGCTGACCATCCGCCGCGCCAAAGGTCGCCTGCACCGGCTGAACATCGCCATCTGCGGTGATGTCGCACATTCCCGCGTGGCGCGCTCAAACCTGATCCTGCTGGGCAAGATGGAAAACCGCATCCGGCTGATTGGCCCGCCCACCCTGGTTCCCGGCCAATTCGCCGACTTCGGCGCCGAGATTTACGACGACATGCGCGAAGGCCTGAAAGACGTCGATGTGGTGATGATGCTGCGCTTGCAAAAGGAACGGATGGACGGCGGCTTTATCCCCTCTGAGCGCGAGTATTTTCACCGCTACGGACTGGACGCTGAAAAACTGTCCCATGCCAAACCCGATGCCATCGTCATGCACCCCGGCCCGATGAACCGAGGCGTTGAGATTGACGGCACCCTGGCCGATGACATCAACCGGTCGGTGATCCAGGAACAGGTGGAAATGGGGGTCGCCGTGCGCATGGCCGCAATGGATCTGTTGGCGCAAAACCTGCGCCAAAGCCGCAACACTGCGGCGGCAGGCTGATCCTGTGCAAGGTGTGATCGAAATTCCAGCCGAAGAGCGTGGCGTGATTCGGGTTTTTAACCTGGACATGGCGCCCGAACAGGCGCGCTTTTTACGCGAACCCGGTGCCCTGGCTCAGGTGCTGGGAATTGATGAGATTGACCTGGACAATGTTGAGATCTTCCCGGTCTCGGACCTCGAAGAGCTGGGGCTGGCGGGCTATCTCATCCAGGGCTGCGGCATTGCCGAGACTGAGATCACCCCGGACCGGGAGCGGCTCGCCGCATTGCAGGGCCATGTGCTGCTGCTACGCTCGCGCGCCTTTGGGGGTGCCGCCCGCCGCCTGACGCTCTCCAGCCAGATCACCCATGTCGCCAGCTACGGTGAGCGGCCAATCAGCTGGAGCGCCCCGCCCCAGCCTGCGCCTGAGAGCAGCAAGCTCTACACTGGTGCCAGACCTTCGCCGCGCGACACCCGCGCTGCCGCCCGGCGCATTGGCGCCAGCCTTTTTACCGTGGTGATGCTGCTTATTGTCCTCACCCTCTATGTTCTGGTGTTTTGAGATGACTGTGATCGAATTCACCCCCAACCGCAGCGCCTATATCACCGCCCATGCCTGGATGGCAGCGATTGCCATGGTGGCCGGGATGGTCATTCTTTGGGCCGTTGGCAATCCCCATGTCTGGACCGGAGCCATCGGCGGGCTGGGCGCCATCGGACTGCGCGGCTGGTACATGATGAGCGAAGAACTGGCCGTGATCTGGCGGATCTCTGACGGCGTGCTAACCGGCCCCGCCGAGCGCCGTGTGCCGCTGGATCAGATCGCAGCGGTCAAGACCATGGGATCCTACGTGCAGGTGATCACCAAGGGCGGTGACAAGCATCTGATCAAGTATCAATCGTCGCCCAGCACCACCGTCGCTGCCCTAAATCACGCTATCGAAAGGCCCGTTGCATGACCCTTTTCTTTATCAATGCCCGCCTGATTGACCCCGAAGCTGGCACCGATAGCCTGGGGGGGCTGCTGGTTCAGGATGGTAAGATTGCCGAACTCCTGCCCGAGGGTACGGAGCCCGCGCAACTGTTTCGTGCGCGAAACATTGACGCCGACAGTGCCGAAATCATCGACTGTGAGGGCAAATGTCTGGCGCCTGGCATTGTCGATATCGGCGTCAAGGTCTGCGAGCCGGGCGAGCGCCACAAGGAAAGCTACAAGACCGCTGGCCTCGCCGCCGCCGCTGGCGGAGTGACCACCATTGTCACCCGTCCCGATACCACACCGAGCATCGACAGCCCGGAAACCCTGGAATTTGTCACCCGCCGCGCCCAGGCCGACGCACCGGTGCATGTGCTGCCCATGGCAGCCCTGACCAAGGGGCGCGAAGGGCGCGAGATGACCGAGATTGGTTTTCTGATGGATGCCGGTGCGGTGGCCTTTTCCGACTGCGACCATGTGGTCAGCAATACCAAGGTGTTTTCCCGCGCCCTGACCTATGCGCGCTCTTGCGGGGCATTGGTGATTGCCCACCCGCAAGAACCCCTGCTCAGCGCCGGGGCTGCCGCAACATCGGGCAAGTTTGCCGCCCTGCGGGGGCTGCCTGCGGTGTCGCCGATGGCGGAACGCATGGGGCTGGACCGCGACATTGCGCTGCTGGAAATGACTGGCGCCAAATATCACGCCGATCAGATCACCACCGCCCGCGCCCTGCCCGCGCTGGAACGGGCCAAGGCAAATGGGCTGGACATCACCGCCGGCACCTCGATCCACCATCTGACCCTGAACGAGCTGGACGTGGCCGACTATCGCACCTTCTTTAAGGTGAAACCGCCGTTGCGATCAGAAGACGACCGGCTTGCGGTGGCCGAGGCGGTGCGCAGCGGGCTGATCGACACGATTTCCTCGATGCACACGCCGCAGGATGAAGAAAGCAAACGCCTGCCCTTTGAGGAAGCCGCCGCGGGTGCCGTGGCGCTGGAAACCCTGCTGCCGGCCGCAATGCGGCTGTATCACGCAGAACTCATGGACCTGCCAACACTGTTTCGCGCCATGGCGCTGAACCCGGCCAAACGGCTGGGGCTGGCCTCGGGTCGGCTCAGCGCCGGGGCGCCGGCGGATCTGGTGCTGTTTGATCCCGACATGCCGTTTGTAATGGATCGCTTCCAGCTGAAGTCAAAATCGCAAAATACGCCCTATGATGGGCAGCGGATGCAGGGCAGAGTGCTGGCAACCTATGTCACCGGTACGCCGGTATACCGGAGAGACTGATGCCCCTGATCGAAAGTGCCGCCACCATCCTGTTGCTTTGGGCCGTGATTGGCTATCTGCTGGGGTCGATCCCCTTTGGTCTGGTTTTGACCAAGGCAATGGGGCTGGGAAACCTGCGCGAGATAGGCTCGGGCAATATTGGCACCACCAACGTGCTGCGCACCGGCAGCAAAGCCGCCGCGGCAGCGACGCTGATCCTGGATGGCGGCAAGGGCGCGGCGGCGGTGCTGTTGGCGCGTTTTCTGGCAGGCGAAGATGCGGCGCAACTGGCTGGGCTCACGGCCTTCCTCGGCCATTGCTTTCCGGTTTGGTTGAAATTCCAGGGTGGCAAGGGGGTAGCAACCTTCCTGGGGCTGATGTTGGCACTGGCCTGGCCCGTCGGCATCGCCTGCTGCCTGATCTGGGTGGCCAGTGCCGCCATCAGCCGGATCTCCTCTCTGAGCGCCCTGATTGCAGCTCTGTCTGCACCGCTTTGGTGTTACCTGATGGGCTATCCGTCGGTGATCCTGCTTGCGGTTTTGCTGACGGCCCTGGTGTTCTGGCGCCATGGAGGCAATATCAACCGGCTGATCTCGGGGAATGAGCCACGTATCGGGCAGAAATAGCCTGATGTCCGCCGCCGCTTAGCGCCATCCTAATGCCGCGCCTGCGGCGTTAGGGGATGAGCCGTTCCAGACCGCGGCCATTGGCCCAGGTGCCGTGTAGCTCGCCGCTGGGCATGCGCACATAGACAACCGGATACTGATCCCCCCAATCGACCCAAATCACATCGCCACTGCGGGTGCCGCTGCCAGAATAGCTTTGGCTGCCGACCTGCCAATTCACCTTGATCACCCCCTTGCTGTCGCGGATCTGCACTGTGCCACTATAGCTGCTGCCATCGGGGTTGCGCCCCTCTGCCCGGTACAGCCCCGTAACGCTTTGGGCCAGGGCGCCGCCCGCTGCCAAGAGAGTGGATGCAAATAGTCCGGCAATCACCACCCGGCGTGACCAAAAAACATTCATCGCGAATTCCTCCTGCACACTGGCTTTACTGTGCCGCACCCCTGGCAATTTGTCAGCAAAATAAGGACCTCCGCATATTGTGATGCGCCAGGTCTGCGCATCCACGCACAGCAGTTCTGAGCATATGCGCAATCAAAAACAGTTTGATTGAACGTGATCGACCCCCTCTCCACATGGGGTCCATGACAGCCAGACAGGCGATCATACAAATCTCATACGTGCCGGTCAGCCGCTAAAGCAGCCCCTGACTGGACAGGAAAAGGAACGATCTGATGAACACATTTAAATCCCTGCTGAGCGGCGTGGCACTTTCCGTTGCAATGGCAACTTCGGCATTGGCCGCAGGCGTTGAGCTGAACGCATCCTCCACCGGTCTTGCCATGCAGGGCTACGACCCCGTCGCCTATTTCACCGACGGCGCCCCCGCCAAAGGCAGCTACAAAATCACAACTGTTTTTAATGACGCGACCTACCGCTTTGCCTCCGAAGAGCACAAAGCGCAGTTTGAGGCCAACCCCGAAGCATATCTGCCCGCATATGGCGGCTACTGCGCCTTTGGCGCCGCCATGGGCTTTAAATTCGACGGCGACCCAACCTACTGGAAAATCGTCGACAACACACTGTACCTGAACCTGTCCAAGGACACTCAGGAACGCTGGGAAGGCAATATCCCAGGCTTTGTCCAGGACGCCAACGGCCACTGGGCAAACATTGCAGACATCGAGCCTGCAGCCCTGCAGCAGTAAGCCAATCACAGGTATTTTCCTGAACTGGTAAAATGTGGAACCGGCGACGCCTAAAGGCTTCGCCGGTTTTGTTTTGGTTCAAATCAGCGTTTGGCAAGCGCCTCGATCGCCTCAGCCGTACGTTTGGTGTTGTGGTAGACGCCCAAAAACAGATACATCATCCCGCCCATCAAAATGGCATAGATTGATCCCCCCACGAGGATTGCCAGCGCCGGCAGCAAACCGCCATTTGGCCCAGGTGCCACAAGGGCCGCGCCCGCAGCGATCAGAACCCCAAGGCACAGCAGGATCACGACAGCGCCGACGAGTTTCTCAAATAGTCCTATAAACAGATCACGCATTTCCCAAACTCCCAGATTAAAAATATCCACCACTGTGCAAGCTGCGCGCCCCCGCAATCAAGAAAAAATGCTTGACGCGACTCGATCTTCCATTTATTTCTGTCATTACAGAAAGTACAGGAACTGAAAAATGAACCTCACCCCCGCCATGCAGAACTTTATCCTCCACTGGGGAGAGATGGGCTCCAAATGGGGGGTCAACCGCTCGGTGGCGCAGATCCACGCGCTGCTGCATATCTCCCCCGACGCCATGACCGCCGATGAGATCTGCGAGACGCTGAACCTGGCGCGCTCCAATGTCTCCAACGGGCTGAAAGAGCTGCAGTCCCAGGGGCTGGTCAAGGCATCACGTCAGCTGGGCGACCGACGCGATCACTTCACCTCGATCCGCGACATGTTTGATCTGGTTGATGCAGTGATCAAGGCCCGGCGCGAGCGCGAATTTGCCCCTACCCTGCGGGCGCTGGACGCGGTGATGCAAGAGGCCGAAACGGACAAAACCCCTGCGGTGGTCAAGGACCGCATGGGCGAGACCCTGCGGGTGATGCAGATGTTTGACGACTGGTATGTCGATTTTGCCCGCCTGCCCCGATCCGTGCATCTGGCAGTGCTGAAACTCGGCGCCAAGCTGGTGCGTTTCCTGCCAGGGGGAAAACCCAAGGACTAAATCTGGCGCAAAAAATTTTACCCTGAGATTTCACAAATGACAGAAATAACTGCAAGTTCATGCATCTTATTCCCCAAAGCAACAGCCCCAACACAGCTGGTGGACCCGGTTGCCTTTGCCCTGGCGATTGTTGGCGGCCCGCTGGTTGTGGCAACAATTGGCGCGCCTCTGTTGGCCATCCCCGTCATGGCAGTGGTGTTCGGTGGCCCGCTTTATCTGCTCATTGGCATTCCGGTGCTGCTGGTCGACATGCGCCGCAACACAGTAACGTCAGGCAGATGGGCCATGCTGGCCTTCACCAGCTTTGTTTTACTCTGTCTGCCGATGCTCTTCTTCACCGCTCTAACCGACACAAACCAACGCATTCCCGGCTTTTTCCTCATATTCGGCAGCGCCTTCGCGCCTATTTGGGGCGCGGTCAGTGGCTATATCTATGGCAGATTTGAACGCGATTTCTACAAACAAACCATCTGACTTTGAAAGGACCTTACCCATGCTTCTTCACATCAGCCTCTACATCGGCCTCGGCCTTGTCATGGTCACCGCAATGGCGCTCATGATCCTGAAGATCGGAAAATTACTTGGGGACTGCCCCGCCTCTGGCCGCGCCGCCAGGGCTGCGGCGGTCACCATCGCCACCGGCTATGGGATGATCGGATTTGGCGGCGTCGCCTTGGTAGGCTCCACCATTCCGCTTATGGATATGGGCGTCATTGGTGTCCTGCCCGCCCTGGGCTTTGCAGCCCTCTGCCTCGGCCTCGGCTTTGGTCACGCGGTAGCAACCCTGCGGGCCGTCGTCCGCGAAGCCCTGACCCCGCCACACGCGGCCCCCACCACCCCCGATCCATTGGCAAGCGCCGCCTAGGATCAACAGCAGCAAGAAAAAGGGGCGTCTCAGCGGCGCCCCCTTTTGTCGTTTGGTCTCTATTTAGTAGCTGTAGTCGGCGTAGATCCGGGTCAGATCGCCATTCCAATCACCATGATAGCGCTCCAGCAGCTCATCAGCTGGCACTTTGCCGCTGTCCAGACTGTCTTTCAACGCGTTGAGGAAATGGGTCTCATCGGGCACCAAGCCACCAGCGCCGGGACGGGCGCGGTTTTTCAGGCCGGAGTTTGAAATCGTCACCACTTCGCGGGCCAGATCATGCATCTTGATGCCGTTGACCTCGGCCTGCAACCCGTCGCGGGAGGCCGCAACCCGCAACTCTTCGCGGGTCTCGGCGTCCCAGCCCTTGACCAGATCCCAGGCCGCATCCAGCGCACTTTGGTCATAGGTCAGGCCCACCCAAAAGGCCGGCAGGGCACAAAGACGCCGCCAGGGGCCACCATCGGCGCCGCGCATTTCCATGTATTTCTTGATCCGCGCCTCGGGGAAGGCGGTGGTCAGATGATCCGCCCAGTCGGACATGGTGGGGGTTTCACCGGGCAGGGCTGGCAGTTTGCCCTGCAGGAAGTCGCGGAAAGACATGCCCAGCGCATTGATATATTCGCCGTCGCGGTAGACAAAATACATCGGCACATCGAGCGCATATTGCACATAAGATTCAAAGCCAAAGCCTTCGTCAAAGACAAAGGGCAACATGCCGGTGCGGCTGTCGTCCAGATGCCGCCAGATCTTGCTGCGCCAGCTCTTATGACCGTTGGGCTTGCCCTCAAAGAAGGGCGAATTGGCAAACAGTGCGGTGGCCACCGGCTGCAGCGCCAGGGCAACGCGCAGCTTCTGCACCATGTCTGCCTCGGAGCCAAAGTCGATATTGACCTGCACCGTGGTGGTGCGGCGCATCATGTCGCGGCCCATGGTGCCAACCTTGGCCATGTAGTCATTCATCAGCCGGTAACGGCCCTTGGGCATCAGCGGCATTTCGTCATGGGACCAGATCGGGGCTGCCCCCAGACCGATAAAGCCAACGCCAATCTTGTCCGAGATATCCTTGACCTCGCGCAGATGGGTGTTCACCTCGTCGCAGGTCTCGTGAATGGTCTCCAGCGGCGCGCCTGACAGCTCCAGGGCACCGCCCGGCTCGAGGCTCACATTGGCGCCGTCTTTTTCCAGCCCGATCAGCTTGCCGCCTTCGGTGACCTCAGACCAGCCATAGCTGTCGCGCAGCCCCTGCAGCACCGCCACAATCGAGCGCTCCCCCTCAAAGGGCAGCGGCTTTAGCGTGTCTTTGCAATAGCCGAACTTCTCGTGCTCGGTGCCGATGCGCCAGGCATCGCGTGGCTTGCAGCCACTGGCCAGATACTCAGCCAGATCTTCGTGGCGCTCAATGGGTCCGCCGCCGGACTGGGGAATGGACATGCCGGGCACTCCGTCCTGTTGGGTTGGTTTGGGAAATCAGTGGTGAGCGGAATCGTTCCCGGTGTCAATGCAGCCTGTGCAGAGGCGGGCGGCTTGGGCTGCGTTCCCAGATCACGACCTGGTGAGGCCCCTGGCGTCGCAGCTCGCTCAGCATGCGTTCTGTCTTGAGCCCCGGCAGCGCGGCAAAGACATCAAACAGCGCCTCATTGCCAGCGGCGTTGACCGGGATGGACAAGGCTGGCTGGCCGTCTTGCTCCAACACCCAATGGGGCGGTTTGGCGGTATGATCGAGCCGCAGGCATTGCAGCTCAGACGCCGCAACGGCGCCCCCGGTGAGCGGGCCAAAATAGGCAATCTGCCCCTCGTCCACCTGCACCACGCCGGGACCACCCGCGCCGAGGCGAAAGCGCAACCGCTGAGCGCCGATGACAGCAATGACCAGCCCCACCACCACCAGCGCCCAACCGGTGGCTGCCGTCACCCCAAAGGAGGTAAAGGCCCATTTCAGCCCCACCAGCAGCATCAGCGTGGCGACAATCAGCTCGCGCCAGCGCCACAGCGCCACGCGGGCCTCGGGACGAATGAAACTCATGGCGACTCTCCCAATCAGGTTTCACCCAATGTGATACCTGGATCAAAATTTACAATCCGGTAGCTGCCGATCTGGGCAAAACCTATGGCCTCATAGGCGCGGGCGGCGGCGGCATTGGCGGCAAACAGGATGGCCTCTGTCGCCCCCTGCGCCTGCGCCTCGGCCAGATGCAGCGCGACGGCGCGGCGGGCATATCCCATCCCGCGCAAATCCGGCGGCGTATAGACCCCACCCACCTGCACGATGGCGGGCAGGGCGGCGTTGAAATTGGTCATCGCCGCCACCACGCCATCTTGTTCCAGCAGCCGCAGCCGATCCGCCGCAAGCAGCTCTTCCAGGCTGGCCCGCGCCCGATCCCGGTTCTCGACGCTATCGCGCGCGCCCAGAATTTCCACCTCAGAGGCCATGCGCCACTGGGTCAACAGCGGCAGATCCTGTGTCACTGCCGGGCGCAGTTGACCCGCGCCGGTTGGAATCGTCAGATCGCAAAGGGCCAGATGATAATGTGGCTCCACCTCATCCATTGCGGCGCGGTGGCAGGGCAGATCCAAAGCCGCAACCAAATGAGCCACCTGATCCACCGCACCGTTGAGCCCCAACAACGCGCGCCCAAACAGGGCCGCCCGGATCGCCGGATAGTCTGCCGCTGTCAGCGCCGGGGCCTCAAACACCACATAACCCGCTGCGGCATAGCCGATCACCCCGGTGATCTGACCCGCCCCTTCGCTGAGCCAAAGCGTCATGGATTTGCGGTGATCCGCGCCAGCATCAGGACCAGTGTCCCCCGCATCGGTCTGCGTCAGCCCCTGATCGCGCAGATTGCCGGACAGAAACATCGAGGTCGCCACCCGAGGCGCCAGAAAATCCTGCACAGCGGCAAGATCAGCCTGGGTGGCGCGGCGCATAGTTACCAATCCCCCAGGGCTTGCTGCCACAGGGTCATCGCGGCAACGGCAGCGGTATCTGCGCGCAAAATACGGGGGCCCAGGCTGACCACATGGGACTGCGCCATCGCGTGCAATCGCTTGCGTTCTTTTTCGGAGAAGCCACCTTCAGGGCCGATGAGAATGGCCCAGGGCGCGTCTTTGTGGTCCTGCGCCGCCAATTGCAGCGCATTGCCCACCTCGGCCTCGTCGCAGAACATCAGCTGACGCTCGGCTGGCCAATGATCCAGCAACTGCGACAGTTTTTGCAGATCCGCAACCTGCGGCACATAGGTGCCGCCGCATTGCTCGGCCGCCTCAACGGCATGGGCCTGCAGCCGGTCCTGCCGGATGCGTTCGGAATTGGTGTATTCCGTTCCCACTGGCAGAATGCGGGCGGCACCCATCTCGGCGGCCTTTTCGACGATAAAGTCGGTGCGCGCCTTTTTGATCGGGGCAAAGATCAGCCACAGATCCGGCGGCATCTGCAACGGCTTGCTTTGCACGCGACAGGTCAAGGTGCCGCCGCGTTTGCCTGCCTCGGTCACTTCGGCCTGCCATTCGCCATCGACACCGTTGAACAGCGCCACAGCGCCGCCCAAACGCTGCCGCATCACCCCAAATAGGTAATGCGCCTGCTCCTTGGTCAGAGGAATGGATTGCCCTGCACCCAAGGGGTGCTCTACATACAGTCTGATTTTTGCACTCATGAGGCCCTACATATGCAAGGTGACGCGCCAAAACCAGATGGCCAGGTCGCAGATGCGGTCAAAGACAACTGGGTTGATCAATATGCACCAGCCTGGAGCCGCCCCTATCTGCGGCTCAGCCGTGCCGACCGCCCCATTGGCACCTGGCTCTTGTTGATCCCCTGCTGGTGGGGGCTGGCCCTGGCGATCCTGTGGGATGGCAGCCCGCGCTGGGAAGATGCCTGGATCGCCATAGCCTGCGCCCTGGGCGCCTGGCTGATGCGCGGCGCCGGCTGCACCTGGAACGACATTGCGGATCGCGATATTGACGGCGCGGTTGAACGTACCCGATCGCGGCCGATCCCTTCGGGACAGGTGACGGTCAGGGGCGCGGTCCTTTGGATGGTGGCGCAGGCGCTGATCGCCTTTGGCATCCTGCTGACCTTTAACCCGATGGCGATCTCAATGGGGATTCTGGCGCTGCTGCCGGTGGCGATCTATCCCTTTGCCAAGCGGTTTACCTGGTGGCCGCAGGTGTTTTTAGGGCTGGCCTTCAACTGGGGCGCCCTGTGGGCCTGGACCGCACATACCGGCGCCCTGCACTGGCCTGCGGTGTTCCTGTATTTTGCCGGCATCAGCTGGACGCTGTTTTATGATACCATCTATGCCCATCAAGATACCGAAGATGATGCGCTGATCGGGGTGAAATCCACCGCCCGGTTGTTTGGCACCAATACCCCCACCTGGCTGCGTCGCTTTATCGTTGGCACTGTCAGCCTGATGGCCTTTGCCATTATTCTGAGCCTGGACCTTGATGACAATTTCTGGGCTTTGGGGCTTGCCTTGCTCGGCCCCTGGGCCATGGGCTGGCATATGACCTGGCAATTGCGGATCTTTGACGCCGAGAACAATCAGCGCCTATTGCAGCTGTTTCGGCTGAACCGAGATACCGGCTTGATTCCGCTTATATTCTTTGTTCTGGCAGCCTTCCTCTGATTGAAACGCCCGGCGCGGGGCTATACACAAGACGCAGTTTTTCCAAGGAATAGCCGTTTTATGCGCCTGTCTTCGCTTTTGACCCCCACCCTGACCTTTGCAGCGGCTGCCGGCATCAGCCTGGTTGCGGCCAGTTTTGCAGTGACCGCGGTGGAGCAAAACAGCGAAACCGCCCTGCGCCGTGCCCTGGACGAAGGCGGCATGGGCTGGGCCGAAGTGATCTCTGACGGGCTGCGCGTAACCCTGCAGGGGGTTGCCCCGGATGAGGCCACCCGCTTTGCCGCGCTGTCGCTGGCCGGCGGGGTGGTGGATGCCTCGCGGGTGATTGATGAAATGTCCGTCCCCCCCTCCAAGGGCATCGCAGCGCCCCGGTTTTCGGCGGAAATTCTGCGCAATCACAGTGGCATATCTATCATTGGCCTGATCCCGACCACGACCTCACGCGCGGGGCTGGTGAACCAGCTGAACAACATGAAAGAGGCAGGACAGGTCGCCGACCTTCTGGAGACCGCGCGGTATCCGGCGCCAGACGGCTGGTCGGAGGCCCTGCGCTATGCCATTTCGGCGCTGGAGCTGTTGCCACGCGCCAAGATCTCGGTGGATGCAGAAACCATCAAGATCACCACCATGGCAAAATCGGATGCCGCAAAAGACAAACTGCAGACCCAACTGACCCGCATGGCGCCGCCCGAACTTCATCTGGTGCTCGATATCACCGCCGCCCGCCCGGTGATCAGCCCCTTTACCCTGCGCTTCCTGATTGGCGAAGGTGGTGCACGTTTTGATGCCTGCTCTGCCGAAAGCGCCGAAAGCCGTGCGGCGATCCTCAGCGCCGCCCGTGCCGCCGGGCTTGAGGGCCAGGTAGATTGCGTCATTGGCATGGGGGTGCCGTCGCCGAACTGGTCCCGGGCCAGCGCCCTGAGCATTTCCAGCCTTGCCGCCTTGGGTCAGGGCACCGTCACCATCGCCAATGCCGATATCACCCTGGTTGCCGCCGAAGGCACCGCCCCTGATCGGTTTGACAAGGTCGTAGGAGAGCTGGAAAACGCCCTGCCAGAGGTCTTCTCTCTGCATGCGGTCCTGCCGGTGCCCGACAGCGATGGCACCGCCGGCCCCCCGGAGTTCACAGCGACACTCAGCCCTGAGGGGCAGGTGCAGTTGCGTGGCCGTATCAACGATGCCATTTCGCGCGATATCGCCAGCAGCTACGCCAAGGCGCGGTTTGGCTCGGATCAGGTTCATACAGCCACCCGTGTGGTTGCCGATCTGCCCGCCGACTGGCCAGTGCGGGTTTTGGCCGGTTTGGAAGCCCTGTCGCATCTGGCCCGCGGGTCCGTCACCGTGACACCGGACAACCTGCAACTGCGCGGCATGAGCCATCAGGAAGACACCTTGGCCGAGGTTTCGGGCTTCCTCGCCGCCAAGCTTGGTGAGGCAGAAAGCTACGAGCTGGCGGTGACCTATGAGGAACCGCCAGCCCCCAAAGACCAGCCGCTGAGCGCAGAGCTCTGTGCTGCACAGCTGACCGGAGCGCAGGCCAGCAGCGGCAAGATCGGTTTTGAGCCCGGCTCGGCAACAGTGGCAGCGGGCAGCAGCGTGGTGCTGGATCACATTGCCACCATTTTGGAAAAATGCGGGCCAATCCGGTTGGAAATACAAGGCCATACCGACAGTCAGGGTCGCGAGGGCATGAACCAGACGCTAAGCCAGGCGCGGGCGCAGTCGATCCTGAATGAACTGCGCGCCCGCCGCATCCGCACCTCGGCCTTTATTGCCACCGGCTATGGCGAAAGCCAGCCGATCGCCACCAATGACAGCGAGGAAGGGCGGGAAGCCAACCGCAGGATCGAATTCCGCCTGATCCTCCCCGAAACCACCTCGGAGGGAGAAACCACCCTCGAAGAGGCCGCCGAAACAGGGCAGGACGCCGCTGCGGGCGCGACAGCCCCGGATAGCAACGAACAGGAGAACACAGGACAATGAACAGAGCAGAGTTCATCCTCACCACCGCCATCATCCTGTTTGTGGCCTTCGCCATGGGCTGGTTTGCCAACTGGCTGGTGCACCGGTTTACCCGTGTGCGCCAAAGCGACGTTGCCGATCTGGACCGGATGAGCCAGGAACTGCACGAAGCCGAAGAAACCCGCGATCAGGCCATCACCTATCTGCAGCAACGCGAGGCAGAGCTGAGCAATCAACTGACCCAGACAGAAGCAGAACTCAGCGCCGCCATGGACGGGTTGCGCGATGCCCGCCGCGAGGCAGAAGAGCTGCGCAGCTACCTGCAACAGGACTAAGCGGCCTCCCCCCCGCCCGCCCGCGCGCCCCAAGGCTGGCGAGGGCGGGCCGTCATATGGATGTCAGATCTGCCAAAATCACATCCCTGGCGATCGTGCTCCCTCGAAAAAAAGCCGCGCAATAGGACGGGATCCCAAAGCTGGACAGGTTCAATGGACGGCGCCTCAAAGAAGGGGGGCTCCCGCGCCCTCAGAGTGGCATAGCCACGCTGAAAGGCCTTGGGCCCTGCGCCTCGCTGCCGCGAGGCGCGCCACCGTGCACCTGCTAGCCCAGCGCCACGCAGCCCCGCTCAGCCCGCAGACCCGCTCAACCCGCAGACCCGTTTCCCCGCTTCTCCAACCAAACAGGGCTGATCTCACCGGCAGGCCAGTTCCACCGCCTGGACACGGCTGAATACAGGGCCACTAGAACAGGGCTGCCACCACAGGTACCGTTGCCGACAATACGCCACCGCACCGCGCGCAGCGCGGTGCCGGGCCCAACTGAGCAGGTACATTCTTTGAATGTGCCGCAACAGGCGGGAGCCCCCCCTGTTGCTGGACCTGACGTCTTGTTGTTTTACCACACCGGCTGCGCCGCTCAACTACCAGCGCTCCAGCGCCGCCTCGTCATCTGCCTTGGCAGCCACCCAATCCGCCTGGCCATCCGCCAGGATCTCCTTCTTCCAGAAGGGCGCCCGCGACTTCAGATAATCCATCAGGAATTCAGCCGCCTCAAAAGCATGTTTGCGATGGCGCGCGGCTGTGGCCACCATCATGATCCGCTCGCCCGGCACCAGGCGGCCGTAGCGGTGTATCACCAGCACATCCGCCAGCGACCAGCGGGTCTTGGCCTCAGCGGCTATCGCCTCCAGCGCCTTTTGGGTCATCGCCGGGTAGTGCTCAATCTCCATCGCCACCAGATCCCCGGCATCCGCATCGCGCACCACACCGGTAAAGGTGACAATCGCGCCGGCACCACCAACCCCGGCGGCAAAGCCATCGCTTTGCGCCCCGAGCTCAAAATGCTCTTGCTGCACCCGCACCTGCATGCCCCTAGCCCCCGGTCATCGGCGGAAAGAAGGCCACTTCGCGCACCCCTTCAAGAGGGGCCGCAAAATCTGAAAGCTCCTGATCCAAGGCAACCCGCAGGGCGGAAAGATCGGCAAAGGCCGCGCTGTAGCGTTCTTCGCGCGCTGACAGTTCTGCCACCAGGTCCGCTACCGTGGCGGCGCTGGTTTCAACCCGCTCGCGGGGCACTCCGATACGTTCACGCACCCAGGCAAAATAGACGACATCCATCAGTTGCTCTCCTTCAGATGCGGCAGCGCCTTGCGCATGTAATCAGCCCCGGTGATCAGGGTCAGAGCCGCCGCAATCCACAACAGCCACAGCCCGATACGCCCGGTCCAGAACATGCCGTCCAGCTTCCAGCGCAGCCCATGCAGGTCTTCGACCTGCCCCGACAGAATTTCAGCCACCAGCGCCTCATCCATGCCAAAGGAGGACATCACCAGATAGTGCTCAAAAACCCCTTGGGAAAACAGCGTGGCAATTGCCACCATCTGAGCCGTGGTCTTCCACTTGGCCAACTGTGTCACCTTCAAAGTTCCAGCGGTGTCGCCCAGAAACTCACGCAGGCCCGAGACAAAAACCTCGCGAAACAGGATCACCGTGGCAGGCAGTACCAGCCAGGGGGTCCAGTGCTCATCCGCATAGCCCACCAGGATCATCAGCGCCACAACCACCATGGCCTTGTCCGCAATGGGATCCAGCATCGCCCCCATTTTGGTTTCCTGCTGCCAGGCGCGTGCCAGATAGCCATCAAACCAATCGGTGACAGCCGCTCCGACAAACAGAATCAGCGCAAACCAATCCGCTAGGGGGCGGGCAAAATAGAGAAACATAACGGCGAGACCCGGCGCTGCCAGCAGGCGCACCACAGTCAGGATATTGGGCAGGGTCCATTTCATGCAGGCGACCCTACAATGGGCCTTTCAAACATAAAAGACGCATAAGGCACTTTCCCCAAGGGAAAGCACGCAGAGGTGATTTTCTTGCTATGGCCCAGGGCGAAAACAATCCCCCAAAATCTGCGGACAAAGGCGCGCGGGGCTGAGGGAATTGGCTCGCCGGTTGGTCGACAGAATGGGTAGTCGACAGAAAGGGTTGTCGCCTGAGTTGTGAACGCCTTTTGCCATCAAGTTAAATGGCAACAATGCCCCCAACCAGCTGAGTTCCGGTTCGACCCGGTGCGCCGAAGAACCGCACCCTTTTCTGAGGCCAATCTGCAGGCTGGGCGCAAGCAGTCAGACCAACGAGAGCAATTAGTCGCACCCCAAGGGGAGTCACCGTAGCCCCCTACCCTTTTTCATGAAAGAAATCGTAGATCGTTTCCGCCAGAGCGCTTGAAATGCCATCAACCGCCTTCAGGTCCAGCAAATCGGCGCGGCTCACCGCTTTGGCGCTGCCAAAATGCCTGAGCAAGGCGCGTTTGCGGCCGGCGCCAACACCTGGAACATCATCCAACGGTGTTGCCCCCACCGCCTTGGCCCGTTTGGCCCTGTGGGTGCCAATGGCAAAGCGGTGCGCCTCGTCGCGCATGCGCTGGACAAAATACAGCACCGGGTCATTGCGCTGCAGGGCAAAGGCATTCTCACCCAGCCGGTGGAATTCTTCCTTACCGTGGTCGCGATCCACACCCTTGGCGACCCCCACCATGGGAATATCCTCGACGCCGTGTTCCGCCATGATTTCCGCCACCGCCGAGACCTGCCCGGCGCCACCGTCGATCAGCAGCAAGTCAGGCCACTGCCCCTTGGAGCGGTCCGGGTCTTCTTTCTTCAGGCGGGAAAAGCGCCGGTTCAGCACCTCTTTCATCATGCCAAAGTCATCGCCGGGCACCAGATCGTCCCCTTTGATGTTAAACTTGCGATAGGCGTTTTTCATAAAGCCCTCGGGGCCAGCCACGATCATGCCGCCAACCGCATTGGTGCCTTGAATATGCGAGTTGTCATAGACCTCGATCCGCTGCGGCGGAGCCTTCAGGCCAAAGGCCTCTGCCAGACCTTTCAACAGTTTGATCTGGGTGGCGCTTTCGGCCATGCGCCGCGCCAGGCTTTCGCGGGCATTGCGCACGGCGCCTGCCACCAGCTCGGTCTTTTCACCGCGCAGGGGCACCAGGATCTCGACCTTGCGCTCTGCCTTGCCGCTGAGCGCCTCTTCCATCAGGTCGGTGTTTTCGATCGCATCCGACAGGATCAGCTGCCGTGGTGGTTCCTTGTTGTCATAGAATTGGCCCAGGAAGGCCTCCATCACCTCGGCGGGGCTCATATCCGCATCGACACGGGGGTAGAAATCCTGATTGCCCCAGTTCTGATTAGCGCGGATAAAGAACACCTGCACACAGGCCTGACCGCCCTCCATATGCAGCCCGATGATATCGGCTTCGGCAACCCCGCGCGGGTTGATCCCCTGGCTGGACTGTACCTGGGTCAGCGCCTTGATACGGTCCCGCAGGGCGGCAGCGCGTTCAAATTCCATCGCCTCGGAGGCCTTCATCATCTCCGCCGCCAGTTCCTCCTGAATCTTGGTGGAGCGCCCGGACAAAAAGCGTTCGGCATCGCGCACCGCCAGGCCGTATTCCTCCTCAGAGATCTCGCCGGTACAGGGGGCAGAACAGCGCTTGATCTGATATTGCAAACAGGGCCGCGTGCGGCTCTCAAACATCGCATTGGAACAATCCCGCAGCAAAAACGCCTTTTGCAGCTGATTGAGCGTCCGGTTGACTGCCCCCGCCCCGGCGAAGGGGCCAAAATAGCTGCCCTTTTGCTTGCGCGCACCGCGATGTTTTTTCAACTGGGCAAAGGGATGATCCTTGGCCACCAGAATACTGGGAAAGCTTTTGTCGTCGCGCAGCAGCACGTTGTATTTTGGCTTCAGCTGCTTGATCAGGTTCTGCTCCAGCAGCAGCGCCTCGGTCTCGGTCCGGGTGGTGAGGAACATCATCCGCGCGGTCAGCGCGATCATCCGCTCAATCCGGGCAGAGTTGCCCGGGCGGCTATAGTTCGACACCCGCGCCCGCAGATTGCGCGCCTTGCCCACATAAAGCACCCGGCTCTCAGAATCGAGCATCCGGTAAACCCCGGGAGAGGCATCCAGGGTTTTGAGATAGTCCTGAATCACAGCATAGCCCCTGCGCGGCGCCTCCCCGTCAGAGGTTGCGGCAACCGGCAGTTCGGCGCTGTGGTCTGCGGAGCTGTCTGAGGGCTGTTCTGGCGTCTGATCTGTCATGCCACAGTGATATGATTCCCAACGCCCGGCTGCAATGACCCACCGTCGGGTTCAAGCCCTGAACAAATCCACCACCCCTGTGGATAAGCCTGAAGATATCTTTGGGCTATCCCCGCTTTTCCCTTATTTCGCGCGGGAAATTCACCACTGCTTAATTTTTAGGCTAATTTGTAACAACCTGAAACTAAAGGAAACTTTTTTAGTTACCTGTCAAGTTTTTGAAAACAAAGACTCTTTTGTAACGGATCTGTGACGACACCACCAAACGTGCACAACTTTCCCTAGGGTAATTGTGCCAGCAATCAGCCGCAGTCAAAATTCTCGCTCTCGGCCCAGCCCAAGTGTTCGCCGCTATCGACGCAAATGAGCTGTCCTGTCACCGCCCGCGCGGTGAGCAGATAGCCTAGGGCCGCGGTAATATCCGCCGGATCGACACCGCGCCGCAGGATGGTCGCAGCCCGCTGTTTGGCAAAGGTCTCACTGCTTTGATGGGCATTGGCCAGGGTTGGACCCGGTCCGATCCCGTTGACGCGAATTCTTGGGGCCAGCGCCTGGGCTGCAGTCTGCGTCAGGGTCCAAAGCGCTGATTTGGCCAGGGTGTAGCTGATGAAATCAGGCGTCAGGTTGCGCACGCGCTGATCAATCATATTGACCACCAGCCCCCAGGCCTGTGGCTCTCCCGTCGCGTCTGTGGGCAGCGCGACAGTTTGCGCCGCCATCGCCTGGGTCAGCAGAAAAGGTGCGCGCAGATTGCTGTCAAAGGCACGGTCCCAGCTGGTGGTGCTGGCGGTTTCCAGCAGGTCTGGTTCAAAAATCGACGCATTGTTCACCAGGCAGGTGATGGCACCGCCCAGAGCAGTGGCCGCATGGGGCAGCAGGTCCCGGCTGGCCTGCTGGCAGAGCAGATCCGCCTGCAGGGTGACTGCCTGACGCCCCAAGGCGCGGATTTCCTGAGCGACGTCCTCCGCGGCTGCGGCGGACTGGTCGTAATGCACCGCTACATCATAGCCTTCTGCCGCCAGCTTGAGCGCCATGGCCCGGCCAAGCCGCTTGCCCGCCCCTGTTACCAATGCACGCATCTTTTGCTCCCTCTCACTGCTGCAGAGCAGCTGCCGCGATCAAAACAGCACCAGGATATATCCGATGTAAAGCCCCGTCAGGCCAAAGCCCCAAAGTCGGGTGATGTTCTTTTTGAAGAACACAAAAGGGAAGATCAGCAGCGAGGCACCAAGCATGACCCAAAGGTCAAAGCGCAGGAATTCAGGATCCACGGTGATCGGTCCGATCAGGGTGGCAATGCCGATGATGGCCAACAGGTTGAACATATTGGAGCCGATGACATTGCCCAGCGCCACATCCGCCTGTTTGCGCAGGGTTGCCATAACCGTGGTGGCGAGTTCGGGCAGCGAGGTCCCAATGGCAACCAGGGTCAGGCCAATGACCGGCTCGCTGACTTGGTACATGCGGGCGATGATCGTGGCATGATCCACCAAAAGATCCGCGCCCAGCGGCAGGCCGATCAGGCCCAGCCCAAGAAAGATCGCAATCTTCCAGACCGGCATGCTGGGGTCGGCTTCTTCCAGCCCCTCCAGCGGTTCATCCTCGTCGCCGCTGCAACAGTTTTTTCGATGGCTGCGTGCATCGCGAAAGGCATCGCCCAGAAACAGCGCCAGGGCCGTTAGCAGGATCAACCCAGACCAGATCGTCAGGGTGCCACACATCGACAGACCAATGAACAAGACAGAGGCCAGAAGCATCAGCACATAGCTTTTGCGGCTGTCACATTGGCTGGTATGCAGAGTGGCTAGGATGGCAGGAATGCCCAGAACCATCAGAATGTTGGCGGTATTGGAGCCCACCACATTGCCCATTGCAATGCCATCGGCGTTTTCTGCAACCGCTTTGATCGCGATCAGCAGCTCAGGCGCAGAGGTGCCAAAGGCCACAATCGTCAGGCTGACGATCAAGGCAGGCACCCCAAGGCGCAGCGATAGGTTCACCGCACCACGTACCAGTGCATCCCCAGCCAAAAGCAGGATCACCAGACCCAACCCACAAAGCAGCCACGGCATCATTTGCGCGGTCCTTTTAACTTGCAGCCACAGGGGCCTTTGCCAATCTTGAACCGCCCACAAGAGGAGCAGCGCGCGGATTGCAGTCTTTTTTGCCCGGGAAAGGTAAACTTTCCGAACATAGCCAGCACCGCTATGACCACCAAAAACAGGGTTACAATCTTAAAAATCACTTCACAGCCCAAAACGCGCGAAATCCGCACGCTCCTCGATGCCCGCGACGACATCTTTGGCCAGTTCGATACCAAACCGGCTCAGGAAGGGTTTTTTGACGCCGTAGCGCCGCAGCTTCACCTTGTCGCCAAAGCGCGCCATCAATGTCGGCTTGATATGGCCGATCCCATCGATCAAGCCCAGCTCAGCGGCCCGTTTGGCCAGCCAGATCTCGCCGGTGAACAGCTTATGACTGCCGTCGAGCTTATCGCCACGCCGGTCGGTGACGTGATCGATGAAATTGTCATGTATATCGCCCAGCAAGCCCTTGAGACGGGCAACGTCTTCCGGGTCTTCTGCCTGAAACGGGTCGAGCATGGATTTGCTTTCGCCTGCGGTATAGACCCGGCGCTCAACCCCATGTCGGTTGAGCAGCTCCTGGGCGCCAAAGCCCGCAGAGATCACCCCAATAGAGCCCACAATCGAGCTGGCATCGGCCCAGATCTCATCCGCTGCAACCGCCAGCCAATAGCCCCCCGAGGCCGCGACATCCTCGACAAAGGCAAAGACAGGGACGTCCTTTTCCTCTGCCAGGCGCCGAATGCGCGCGCCAATCAGCGAGCTTTGCACCGGCGAGCCACCGGGAGAGTTGATCTCCAACGCCACAGCGTCTGGCTTGCCCTTGCTAAAGGCCGCTTCCAGCACCGGCGCCAGCGACGCATCGTTCAGGGCGCCACGCCCGGCCATGCCAATGGCCCCGGACAGGCGCACAACAGAGACGAGGGGCGGTTTTTTCAAAAAGGGTAAGCGCAACATCATTGCGCCGATGTAGATCGCCGTAGGGGGTGAAACAAGGGAGGCGCCGATACAAAACCTGTTCCGGTCAAAATCCGGGGGTGTCTGTGTATATTTGCAACGCTCCCGGCCCAGGCCGGAAGCCTTTGCTTAATTGTCAGTCTTTTTATTTGCATTTCCTACCGTTAGGCCAATCCGGCACAGCACTCAGGAGCGGATACGCCAGCCGGTCTTGAAGATCCACCAGATCACCCCAAGGCAAAGCGCTGTAAACAGGCCAATTGCCATCAGGCTGGAACCCACCGGCACATCCGAGGTGCCAAAGAAGGACCAGCGAAAGCCGGAAATCAGATAGACCACCGGGTTGAACATGGTAATTTTCTGCCAGATCGGTGGCAGCATGGAGATCGAATAAAACGATCCCCCCAGGAAAACCAGCGGCGTCACGATCAGCAGCGGCACCAGCTGCAACTGCTCAAAATTCTTTGCCCAGATGCCGATGATAAACCCCATCAGCGCAAAGCTGAGGCAGGTCAGCACCAGAAACACCACCATGGCAAAGGGGTGGGCGATTGAGATATCCACAAACAGGGTTGAGGTGGCCAGGATGACAACGCCAATGAACAAGGCCTTGGTTGCCGCCGCGCCCACATATCCCAGCACGATCTCCAGAAAATTTATCGGCGCTGACAACAGCTCGTAAATCGTGCCGATAAACTTGGGGAAATAGATGCCAAACGAGGCGTTGGAAATACTCTGCGTCATCACACTGAGCATGATCAGGCCGGGGACAATAAAGGCGCCGTAGGCGATGCCATCCACCTGATCAATGCGGCTGCCAATGGCGGCACCAAAGACCACAAAATACAAGGATGTCGACAGCACAGGCGACAGAAAGCTCTGGAACAAAGTGCGGAAGAACCGTGTCATTTCAAAGCGGTATATTGACCAGATAGCTGTCCAGTTCATGACTTCTCTCCTGACACGAGGCCGACAAAAATATCTTCAAGGCTGGATTGCCGGGTGGAGACATCCGCCAACACCAGGCCAGCACTGGCCACATCGTTCAACAGCGCGGTGATGCCGGTGCGGTCGGCCTTGGTGTCATAGGTGTAAATCAGCGCATCACCTGCCTCACTCAGCGCCAGGTCATGCTGTGCCAGGCTGGCGGGGACCTCGGTGATTGGCGCGGAAAGGTGCACGCAGAGCTGCTTTTTGCCCAGCTGCGCCATCAACTCGTCCTTGTCTTTGACCAACAGAATCTGGCCATCGGCAATCACCCCGACGCGGTCGGCAATTGCCTCGGCCTCTTCGATGTAATGGGTGGTCAGGATGATGGTCACACCGTTGCCTTTCAGCTCCCGCACCACGTCCCACATGTCTTTGCGCAGCTCGACATCAACCCCCGCGGTGGGTTCATCCAGGAACAAAACCCGCGGTTCATGGGCCAGCGCCTTGGCGATCAGCACCCGCCGTTTCATGCCGCCGGACAGCTCTTTGACCTGGGCGTTGCGCTTATCCCAGAGCGACAGCTTTTTCAGGATGTCTTCGATCAGCGGCTCATTGCGGGGCTTGCCAAACAGGCCGCGCGAAAACCGCACCGAGTTGATCACCTTTTCAAAGGGTTCGAGATTGATCTCCTGCGGTACCAGCCCGATGAGCGCGCGGGCGGCGCGAAAGTCGGTCAGGATACAATGTCCTCCCACCTTCACGGACCCAGAGGTGGGGGTGGTGATCCCGCAAACGGTCGAGATCAACGTGGTCTTGCCAGCGCCATTTGGCCCCAGCAGGGCAAGGATTTCACCCTCATCAATATCCAACGAAACCCCTTTGAGCGCTTCAAAGCCGCCCTCATAAGATTTGCGCAGATCGGAAATGGTCAGGATCGCCGCCATGGGACCTCCCTTGATCAAAAGGCTTCAATTCTGCTGCACCCTACCCAGCGCAAGAGGCCACGACCAGTAAGCGGGAGCACAAAGACATGCGCAGACATATGTGCGCCTGCGCAGAGATATTTTTCACCGCAGCCCTTGGCAGGCCTGCGGGCAAACTGCCGGGGTGGTCAGCGGAGCTGGTTTGCGGGTTAATTCCCGGTGATCTTTTTGAACCAACCCTTTTTCTCCTCACCCTCGCCCGCATCCTCTTCGGCCTCGGCCTCTTCGGGGGCAAGATGGGTCTGCAGGTTGACAAAGAACTGATCCGCCATCTTTTTGGCAAAACCATCAATGATCCGGCTGCCCAGCTGCGCCAGCTTGCCGCCGACCTTGGCCTCGACCTCGTAGGACAACAGGGTGCCGGTCTCAGAGGGGGTCAGGCTGACCACCGCGCCGCCCTTGGCAAAGCCAGCCGCGCCGCCCTTGCCCTCGCCGGTGATGGTGAGCTTTTCGTTCTCGATCAGATCCGACAGGGTGACCTGGCCTTTGAAGGTGGCTTTGACCGGGCCGACCTTCTGCGTCACCGAGGCCTCGAAGCCCTCTTCGACACTGCCGTTCACCTCTTGGGCGCCGGGGACGCAGGCCTTCAGAACCTCCGGGTTCAGCAGGGCCGCGTAGACCTCGGCGGGGGGGGCGGCAATCTCTTTGCTGTCACTCATCTGCATGGCGGGGGCCTCCTTTGGGCGGGTGAGCGGGCCTGGCCAACCCTTGCGGTGCGCCTCTGCCTCTCTGCCTCGTGGTTTGTCTCTGCCTCTAGACCTAACCGACCCACGGGGCCGCTGCCAAGATGCAAGCCGTCAGCTGCCGCATTCAGCTGGCGGCTAACGCGGCGTAGCCACGCCCAAATGGGCAACCACCGAGGCAATCACCGCCGCGTCCCGCAGCAGGCGGTTATGGCCCAGCCCGTCACTCACCTCCAGCCGCGCAGCCTTCCAGACCTGCGCCAGATCTTCGACCTCCTGCAGGGGGATTATCCGATCCCCGCTATCGTGCAGGATCAAGGTCGGCAAGGTCAGCTGCGGGGTGAGCGTTGCGGCCTTTAGCGCCGAAATCGGCAGGCCATAGCGTGCTTCCACCCGGCTTTGCGCTCGTTTTGCCACGCTGGCAGAAAAGCCAAGCTGGCTGGCCAGACGCTGGATAAAGCTTTCCAGATCCGGCATCGGCGCCAAAAGCGCCACCCTGTCAGCCTGCATCCCCCGCGTGAGCGCCGCAATCACCGCCGCCGCGCCGTTGGAATGCGCCACAACCCCGGCCAGCGGGCCAAGCCGGGCGGCGACCTGCTGCGTCACCTCCAACATTTCCGGCAGCGAACTGCGGCTTCCAGCCGCCGCCCCATGGGCCGGGGCATCAAAGGCAATCACCCGATATCCGGCCGCCACCAAGGGCGCCGCAAAACCGCCCATCTGTCCGGCGCGACCACCAAAGCCGTGCACCAGCAGTACCGTCGGCAGTGGTGCTTCGTCGCGCACACCCGCCAAGGGCCGCGCGTCGCGCCATTCATAGAGCGGCACCAGGGTGCCGTCGGTCAATTTCAAAGGGGTGGCCGTCGCCTGAAGCAACCAGTCCCGTTCCCGGCGCGGCAGTTTTTGCCGCTGGGGCCGGGTAAACAAATAGGCAAACACGGCGGAGGCCAACCCAGGGCTGACCCGGCTGAGCGCCCCCGTGCTGAGGTGAAACCATTTAGGAGCACGCGCTTGGCGCGGCTTGGATTTCGCGGCGGCTGCTGGTTGCGCTGTGGCGCTGACCTTTGGGCGGGCAGTTGAAGTCGTGACCATCTGGCGGCCTCCTCGAAGTTTCTGTGCCGGACTGTGCCAGACCGTGCTGGCCCGGCGCTGCGTGCCCGGTATGACACGCGAATCGGATATGAGTTCTAATTTGGAACTCATTATCGGTTCCAATTGAGAACTCTGTCAATCCGTGCTAAGGTTCCGCCCATGAAATGGCATGATCTCACTGGTGACACCTGTCCGCTTGCCCGCGCTATGGGGGTGGTTGGGGATCGTTGGACCCTGCTCATCCTACGGGAATGTTTCCTAGGGGTGCGCCGGTTCGATGTTTTCCAGAAACGTCTGGGCGTGACCCGGCATCTGCTGGCCGAACGGCTAAAGCGGCTGGAGGCCATGGGGGTTCTGGAACGGCGCCCCTATCAAGAACGCCCCCTGCGCCATGAATATCGCCTGACCGCCTCTGGAAAAGAGTTTGCCCCGGTGCTGCTGGCGATGCAGGACTGGGCCCAGCACAACCTGCCCAGCCAGGAGCCCGCTCCCTTTACCTTTGTCACCCGCGACACCGGTGCCCAAGTGGACCCGGTTTTGACCGATAAGAACACGGGCCAGGAGCTGAACCACAAAACGGTTCTGATGGTCCTCTCCGAGGCTGCACCAGACGAAACGATTCAGGCACCAGCCTCAGATCCAGCCCCAGATCCAGTCTCAGATACCGGAACCGAACATTAGGACTGCGCCTCAGTTCAGGACTGGACCTGCAGGTTTCTGAGCCTCACCCCAAGGGGATAAAAGAGCGTGCCCTGCCGCATCTCTGGAGTTGGCTGGCACGCCCTTTTGAGGGGGGCTTGGTTCGTGAAAGACCCCCGACTGGTTGCAGGCTTGACGGATGATCTGCTCAGGCGCGGGGCCCTAGCGGTTTCCCTTTGGGATTTCCTCGTTTGTGGTCCAGTCAAAGGTTCCCTCGTCGCGCTCGCGCACCGCTTGTTTCCAGCCCATCTCTTCGGAGCGCGCCTTGAAGTTCAGCCCTTCAGGTGAATGCCGTGTAATACCGTCAAAGATCGTCGCCAGCCGCTGGGTCTGCATCAGGCCGGTCTGCTCAACCGCCTGATTGATAACCAGTTTCTGCATCGCCAGTTGATTGATCGGCACCGTGGACATGCGCGATGCCATGGCCTCGACCGCATCCTCCAGCTCGGCCTGCGGCACCGCCTGCATCACCAACCCGATGTCCGCTGCTTCGCGCCCTGAGATCTTGTCGCCGGTGAACAACATGCGTTTGGCGCGCTCTGCCCCCAGCCGATAGACCCACATTGCCGTGGTTGGGCAGCCCCAAACCCGGGTCGGCATGTAGCCGATCTGCGCCTCCTCTGCCATGATGGTCATATCCGCACAAAGCGCGATATCGGATCCGCCAGCCACCGCTGCACCATGCACCTTGCACAAAACAGGTTTCACCGCCCGCCACAGGGACATGAAGTGCTGGGTGTTCTCCCACATGAAACGGTAGTCCTTGATCGGGTCCCAAGGCATCTCTTGTGTCGCGGCCCCTGATCCATTGCCTTCGGCATAAAAGGTCAGGTCATAGCCGGCACAAAAGGCCTCGCCCGCGCCCGACAGCACCATGACATGGACGCCGGGATCGGCATCGGCCCGCGCCACCGCTGCCGCCAGATCTTTGGGCAGCTGATCATTGATGGCATTCATCACCTCTGGCCGGTTGAGCGTGATCCGCGCAATCCGGCCAGTCTTTTCGTAGGCAACTGTTTTTTCATGAGTAACTGTCGACATGTCTCTCTCCCTTGTTTGCAAACAGGAGAGCATGCTCTTTGCCATCTGGCTAGACTGATTAGGCCGGGACGCTACCCGGCCTACGTGGCGTCACTGCATATGGGGCGCCCTTAGTAAGGCAAGCCCACGTAGTTTTCCGCCATCGAGGCCTGCGCCGCCTCGGAGGAGAACAGATAGTCCAGGTCGGCGCATTGCAGCCGCAGGTCCGCCTCGCTCATATCCGGGAAACGGTGCAGCAGGTTGGTCATCCACCAGCTAAACCGCTCGGCCTTCCAGACCCGCGCCAGGGCTTTTTCCGAATAGCCTTCCAGTCCGGCACTGTCGCCGTTTTTGTAGTGATCCAGAAACCCGTGATAAAGATAGTAGATATCAGACGCCGCCGAGTTCAGCCCCTTGGCCCCGGTTGGCGGCACGATATGCGCCGCATCCCCAGCGAGAAACAACTGACCATAGCGCATCGGCTCTGCCACAAAGCTGCGCAGCGGCGCGATGGATTTCTCAATCGAGGCACCAGTTTGCAGCCCCTCGGCAACCTCTTTGGGCAGGCGCGCCTTCAGCTCTGTCCAGAAGGCCTCATCCGACCAGTCTTCGACCTTATCGGTCAGCGGCACCTGAATGTAATAGCGGCTCAGGACCTGGCTGCGCATGGAACACAGCGCAAAGCCACGCTCATGGCGGGCATAGACCAGCTCGGGCGAGGCGGGTTTGGTTTCGGACAAAACACCAAGCCAGCCAAAGGGATAAACCTTTTCATATTCGCGCAGCACATCCGCCGGGATCGACTTGCGGCTGACCCCGTGAAATCCATCGGCGCCAATGACAAAGTCACAGTCAATGCGGTGCTCTGACCCGTCTTTTTCATAGGTTACATAAGGGGTTTGCGATTTCAGATCATGGGGCTGCACCTTGTCGGCCTGATGAATGACACTGCCCCCCATGGCATCGCGCGCCGCGTACAGATCGCGCGTCACCTCGGTCTGGCCATAGACCATCACCGTGGCACCATCCGCAGAGCCCGCCAGATCAATGCGGTCCATCCGCCCCTGATGCGCCAGATAGACCCCGTGATGTTCTTCGCCCTCGGCCTCCATACGTGCGGCGCAGCCGGCTTCACGCATCAGCTCGACAAAACCATGTTCAAGCACCCCGGCGCGAATACGCCCCAGCACATAGTCCCGCGTCTGCCGCTCCAGTACCACGGTATCAATGCCCTGACGGTGCAAAAGCTGTGACAAAAGCAGCCCCGAAGGCCCGCCGCCAATGATGGCAACCTGAGTGGTTGTTTGCGACATGAACACGTCTCCCTAAACATGCGGGGCTGGAGTTTGCCCGTGGATCTGCCATCTAATATGCATTGAGAAAATTACTTTGCGAATGGACTGACTGCGCAACTTCTTGTACATTTCACACATGCCCCATGCCTCCCACATCAGCAGCTACAACCTGTTTGGCGAAACCGAAGAACTGGCAGATGTGCTCCATGTCGAGACCATTCGCTCGCGCTCGGCCCTGCATGACTGGCAGCTAAAGGCCCATCGCCACGCCCGGCTGCACCAGCTTTTATTCCTAACAGAGGGCAATGGCGTGGCCGAGATCGACGGCAAAACCCAGGCGATTCCAACCGCCAGTTTTGTCAATATTCCGCGCGGCGTGGTACATGGCTATGACTTTGCGCCAGAAACCCACGGCTGGGTGGTAACGCTGACCTCTGACCTGCTGGACCACTGCATCCAGGCCAGCGAAGGGGTGCGGGCACCGCTGGAACGGCCTGCAATCCTGCCGCTGCCCGGGGAGTTGGGCGAGTTGGCCGAACATCTGTTTGATGAATACCACCGACAGGATTTTGCCCGCGCCCAGGTGCTGCGCTCCTTGGCGGGCGCCCTGATCGCCCTGGCCGCCCGCGCCATTTTTGAGGCGGATAGCGCCAATCAGCATCGGGCGGGCAACCAGCTGTTCACCCGGTTTGAGGAAATGATCGAACGGGATTTTCGCACCCGCCGCCCCCTGGCCGGTTATGCCCGCGATCTGGCGATCTCTCCCACCCATCTAAACCGGATCACCCATCAATCTGCCGGACAGTCAGCCTCGCAACTGATCAACGACCGCATGCTGCGCGAGGCGCGCCGGATGCTGATCTATACCAATCTGACCGCAGCGCAGATCGCCTATGATCTGGGGTTTTCCGACCCGGCGCATTTCAGCCGGGTCTTTACCAAGGGCACCGGCACGCCGCCGAAACTGTTTCGCAAAAAGGTCAGCGAGGCCTAGCGCAGGGCTTTTCAACCAGGGGCAGGACCCCTTAATTCTGCGCCGTCATCCCAGACAGGACCAGCTGCAGAATTTGCTCTGCGATCTCACCCTGCGGCACCGGATCAGGCACCCGGTTCCAATGGGGGATCCAATTCAAGGCGCCAAAGACCGCCGCCGCCACCAAGCGTGCATCGCAGGGGCGCAGGCTGCCCTCGGTCACCCCCTGGGTGATCAGGCTGCGCAGGTGAAAATCCACCTCGGCCTTGCTGGCGCGCAACGCGTGGCGGCGCTCTGGCGACAGGCTGTGTTCACGGACCATAGCAAGTGTCGCGCCCAGATCGGTGGAAACCCAGGCACAATAGCCCCGGATCAACAGGGCGATACGATCCACCACCGGCAGGGCTGCATCCTGGCTCTGCTGCATGGTTTCGCGCAGAAATTCCAACCCCAGCAGGTGGCAGCCAAACAGGATGTCCTCTTTGCTGTGCACATAATAGTAGATCGTGCGTTTGGTGATACTGAGCACCGCCGCAATATCCTCCAGCGAGGTTTGCTCATAGCCTTGATCGTTGAACAGGCAGGCGCCGGCCTGCAGCACCGCTTGCCGCTTGGCCTCTCGCTGGGCGTCACGGCTCGCCCCGGGTTTGATCCAGCTGTTATTGCCCATATTGCCGTTCTGCTCTCAACACATTGACCAAAATGCCACCGCCTGCCCGACCAGTTTTCCCAGAGAACGCCAGCTGAAAGCCAGGTGACGCCCGGTAATTACACTCATCAGTTACATGAAACTTGACCTCTTGCCCAGCCCCGGCAAACAGTACGCAAGAAGCAAAATTGCGTCGGTGCGCAACACCTGCGTCCAAAGCATCAGCAAGGAGAGAGACCAATGTCATCAGAGGTACTGGTTGCCGGAGTGGGCATGACCAAGTTTGCCAAACCCGGTCAAAACGCCCCCTATACCGAAATGGGAGCCGCCGCACTGCGCGACGCGCTCGCCGATGCAGGCCTGCCCTATGACGCGGTCGAACAGGCCTATGCGGGCTATGTCTACGGGGACAGCACCTGTGGTCAGGCCGTGCTATACAAGGTGGGCATGACCGGCATTCCGGTGATGAATGTGAACAACAACTGCTCGACCGGTTCGACCGCTCTGTTCATGGCGCGCCAGGCGGTGCAGTCCGGCGCGGTAGATGTGGCGCTGGCGCTGGGGTTTGAACATATGCAGCCCGGCGCTCTGACCTCCCATTGGGACGACCGCCCCAGCCCCTTTGATGCCTTCGATTCGGAGACCGACGATCTGGTTGGCCGCCCCGAAATTCCGCTGGCGCTGCGCTATTTTGGCGGCGCCGGTAAATCCCACATGGAGAAACACGGCTCCTCCCTGACCGATCTGGCCCGCATTCGTGCCAAGGCCAGCCGCCACGCGGTGAACAACCCGCTGGCGCTGTTCCGGCAGGAATTGTCGCCCCAGGACGTGCTGGACAGCCCGATGATCTGGGAGGGCGTGATGACCCGGCTGATGGCCTGCCCGCCCACCTGTGGCGCCGCCGCTGCCATCGTGGTGAGCGAGTCTTACGCCAAAAAACACGGGCTCAATCAGGCGGTGCGTATCAAAGGTCAGGCGATGACCACCGACTATGCCTCGACCTTTGAGGCCCATGACATGATGCAGCTGGTGGGCTACGACATGACCGCCGCCGCCGCCAAACAGGTACAGGAACAGACCGGCATCAGCATCGACGACGTGGATGTGGTCGAGCTGCACGACTGTTTTGCCCATAACGAGATGATCACCTACGAGGGACTGGGCCTTTGCCCCGAAGGCGGTGCGTCCAAGTTCATCGCCGATGGCGACAACACCTACGGCGGTAAATATGTGACCAACCCCTCAGGCGGGCTCCTGTCCAAGGGCCATCCCCTGGGCGCCACCGGTCTGGCGCAGTGTTACGAGCTGACCCGGCAATTGCGTGGCACTGCCGGTCCTACTCAGGTCGCGGGCGCACGCACCGCCCTGCAGCATAATCTTGGTCTGGGTGGTGCCTGTGTCGTCACCCTGTACCAGGCAGCCTGAGGAGAACCACATGATCGACAGATCCTTCATTGGCCGCAGCTTTCCGCCGCTGCATGTAGATGTAGAGCCCTTTCAACTGCGCGCCTTTGCCCGCGCCACCGGCCAGCGTGACCCGATCTATTGGGACGAGGAGGCAGCACGGGCCGCAGGCTATCGCGCCCTGCCCGCGCCGTTGACCTTTTTGTTCACCCTGGATCAGGACCGCGAGGACCGGTTCTATTTCATTAACGCCATGGGCATTGAGCTGGGCCATGTGCTGCACGGCGAACAGGCCTTTACCTATGGCGCGCCGATCTGCGCCGGGGACCGCGTGACCCTCACCTGCACCTGCATGGACATCTACGACAAAAAGGGCGGCGCTATGGAGTTTGTTATCCTGAAAACCCAAGCCACAAACCAACTGGGCGAAGACCTGGGCGGCATGACCGGCACCATTGTTGTGAGGGATCCAAAATGAGCGCATTTGCACAGGGCGTAACCTATGCAGGGGTAGACGTGGGCGATAGCCTGCCCGCCGTGACCTCGAAACCCATCAGCCGCACCACCCTGGCGCTGTTTGCCGGCGCCTCTGGTGATCACAACCCGATCCATATCGACATTGATTTTGCCAAGGCCGCAGGCGTGCCGGATGTCTTTGCTCATGGCATGTTGGGCATGGCCTATCTGGGCCACCTGCTGACCGCCTGGGTGCCACAGCGCGCGGTACGGGAATTTTCCACCAGGTTTGTCTCAATCACCCAGGTCCATGCGGTGGTGACCTGCACCGGCCGGGTGGTGGAGAAACGCGAAGGCAATCTGGTCGCCCTGGAGATCCAGGCCGCAGATCAGCATGGCGACGTAAAACTGGCAGGCAAAGCCGTGGTGGAGCTGCCCTAGCGATAGCTGCAGCCCGTCCGCGGATGCAAGCGAAGCGCCCGCCCATGGGGGCGGAGGGGCGCTACCCGGCCACAGGCCGGGTGGGCCTTCAACTGAGAATGAACTGGAACTTGAACTATGACCGAACTCACAGGCAAACTCGCAGGCAAAACCGCCTATGTCACCGGCGCCGGACGCGGTATTGGCCGCTCCATCGCGCTGAAACTGGCGGAAGATGGTGCCAATGTGGTGCTCAACGACCTAGATGCGGAGCCCGCACAGGAGGTAGTGGCAGAGATTGAGGCCATGGGCGGCAAGGCGCTGGCCGTTGCGGGATCAGTCACCGCGCCCGGCTTTGCCGATGGTTTCATCCAGGCAGGCATCGACAGGTTTGGCGGCGTCGATGTGATCGTCAACAATGCCGGCTACACCTGGGATGGTTTCATCGGCAAGATGAGCGACGAACAGTTCGACGCCATGATTGATGTGCACCTGAAAGCACCGTTTCAGATCATGCGCGCGGCAGCCCCCTTTATTGCCGAACAGGTGGCGCAAGAGACCGCAGAAGGGCGCGAGGTATTTCGCAAGGTGGTGAATATCTCCTCCATTTCCGGCACCGGCGGCAATGCGGGCCAGGCCAATTACTCAGCTGCCAAATCCGGCGTCATCGGGCTGACCAAAACCATGGCCAAGGAATGGGGGCGCTTCAAAGTAAACGTCAACGCCGTGGCCTTTGGCATGATCTCCACCCGGTTGACCGAAGCCACCGATGAAAAGAAATCCATTGAGGTCGAAGGCAACAAAGTTGCCATCGGCATCCCCAAGAAGCTGGTGCAGGGCATGGAAATGATGATCCCACTGGGGCGCGCTGGCACCGCCGAAGAGGCCGCCGGTGGCGTCTATCTCTTCTGCATTCCCGAAAGCAACTATGTCTCGGGGCAGACACTAATCGTCGGCGGTGGCTACGGCGGCTTCTAAACAGCCAGCCGGGGGAGGGGCTGACAGCGGCGCCTCCCCCCACATAGCCCGGCGAAAAACAGACCCAACAGGGAGGGCAGGATGCTCCAAGGGACACGCATTATCGAAGTGGAAGGCCTCGGCCCTGGCCCCTTTGCCGCCATGTGGCTGGCCGATATGGGCGCCGATGTGATCTGCGTCCATCGCAAGGGCGGTGGTGTCACCCCCGGCATGCCAGAACGCTCGGTGCTGGATCGGGGCAAGCGCTCTATTGCGCTGGACCTGAAAGACCCGGAGGACATCAAGACCTTCCTTGCCCTTGTGGCCACCGCAGACGGGCTGATCGAAGGGTTTCGCCCCGGTGTGATGGAACGCTTGGGCATCGGCCCCGAGGCCTGCCAGGCGGTGAACCCCGCGCTGGTCTTTGGCCGCATGACCGGCTGGGGTCAGGACAGTGCCCTGTCTGAGACAGCGGGGCACGATCTGAACTATATCTCGCTTTCCGGCGCGCTTTGGTATGCGTCTAACCCCGGCGACGCCCCCCTGACACCCGCCACGCTGGTCGGTGATATTGGCGGCGGTGCGATGTATCTGGTGGGTGGCATGCTGGCCGGGCTGTTGCGGGCAAAAACCAGCGGTGCCGGCACGGTGGTTGACGCCGCGATCTACGATGGCTCTGCCCATATGATGAACCTCTTGATGAGCATCCGCCAGGCCGGGGGCTTTGGCGAGACACGCGGGCAGAACCTGCTGGATGGCCCCCATTGGAGCCGTTCTTATGCCTGCGCCGATGGCGGCTATATGACGGTGCAATGTCTGGAACCCAAATTCTACACCCAGTTTCTGGCCCTGCTGGAGCTCAGCGAGGACGCCGATTTTAAACAGCAGTTCGACAGCAACACATGGCCCGTCCTGACCGCACGGCTGGCCGGGATCTTTGCCGCCCAGCCCCGCGCCCATTGGGCGGCGCTGTTTGACGGCACCGATGCCTGCGTTGCCCCGGTCCTGAGCCCCGATGAGGCCCTGCACCATCCGATGAATGCCCGTGGTGCTTGGGTGGAACATGACGGCGTGCTGCAGGCCGCCCCCGCCCCCCGCTTTGCTGATGCCTCCGCCGGGCCGCAGGCGGCCTGGGCTCCGGCAGCCAGCCCTGAACGCGGGGCGCACAGCGCTGAAATTCTCGCCGAACTTGGCCTCAACAAGGATTGATCCACATGACTGCCCATATCTCACCCTGGATGAATGACGAGCTCACCATGTTGCAGGAGTCCTTGCGCGGCTTTTACGCCAAGGAAATGGTCCCACATGAGGACCGCTGGCAACAACAGGGCCATATCGACCGCGACTTCTGGAACAAGGCCGGGGATTTTGGCATTCTCTGCGCCTCGGTGCCGGAGGAATACGGCGGCATGGGCGGGGATTTTCGCCATGAGGCTGTGATTGCCACCGAACAATTCCGCGCCGCGGGGTTTTCAGGGTTTGGCAATTCGGTGCACAGCCAGATCTGCGCGGGCTATATTCTTAACTATGGCTCTGAGGCGCAGAAAAAGCGCTGGCTGCCCAAAATGGCCAGCGGCGAAATGGTCTGCGCCATTGCCATGACAGAGCCCGGCACCGGATCGGATCTGCAAAACATCAAGACCACAGCCCGGCTGGAGGGCAACGAATATGTGGTCAACGGCTCCAAGACCTTTATCACCAATGGCCAACAGGCGGACCTGATCATCGTGGTGGCCAAAACCGACCCGAGCCTCGGCTCCAAAGGTATTTCGCTGATCGTGGTCGAGGCCGCCGAAGCGCCGGGGTTTGCCCGCGGGCGCAATCTGGAAAAACTGGGCCTCAAAAGCCAGGACACCTCGGAGCTGTTCTTTGACAATGTGCGGGTGCCACCGGAGAACCTGCTGGGCGAGACTGAGGGCCAGGGGTTTTATCAGCTGATGAAATCCCTGCCACAGGAGCGTCTGGTGGTCGCACTGGGCGGCGCTGCCGCGATGGAAAAGGCGCTGGAGGAAACGGTTGCCTATACAGCCGAGCGCATCGCCTTTGGCAAGCCGCTGCTGGAGATGCAAAACACCCGTTTCAAACTGGCCGAGGTCAAGACCATTGCCCATATTGCGCGGGTGTTTCTGGATGACTGCGTTGCCAAACATCTGCGCGGTGAACTGGATGCCACCACTGCCTCGATGGCGAAATGGTGGGTGACGCAGATGCAATGCGACACCATCGATGAATGCCTGCAACTGTTTGGCGGCTATGGCTATATGTCGGAGTATCCGATTTCGACCATGTATGCCGATGCCAGGGTGCAAAAGATCTATGGGGGATCAAACGAGATCATGAAGGAACTGATTGCCCGCAGCTTGACCGCCTGATCACCACCTCAGCGGCGACCTGGGTGACGACCTGCGTGACGACCTGGCGCAAGTGGAGCAAGGCCCCCTCCCCCGGGTGATGCGCCGAGTGATGCGTGGGGGGGGAGGCAGGCTCAAAGGCAGGCACTTCAGCCTTTGGCTTTGGCCTCAGCTGCGGCTTTCATCCGAGCCAGCAGCGCCGATTTGTCCGCCGTCTTGTCATAGGGATTTTTGCGGCTGCCCTTGGCGTTATGCTCGGCGTGGCGCGGAGCATTGCTGCCCTTTTTGGGGTTTCCGGTTTTTCCGTAGTCCATGGGGCTGCTTTCATATCAGATCATATACGGGATCGTATCTGTGGCGCTGATGCACCAAACCCCGGGTGTTTGCAAGGCAGGCGCGCCAAACGGGGCTCTGCCCCTCTTGGCCTAAAGGCCAATTCACCCCGAGGTATTTCAAGTAAGATGAAAAACGAAGGCCGGTGGTTACCGGGCCTTGGGGCAATAGGTCAGCAATGTGTTGGGGTAGCTCTGGGAGCCGAGGCAAAAGGCGGTCTCGCCGGTGATTTCAAATCCCATGCGCTGGTAAAAGCCGATTGCAGCGGTATTTTCTGAATTGGTGGTGAGCCAGGGCGCCGGCGCTTTTAGATCAGCGCAGCACTGCAAACCAGCCTGCAGCAGCGCCTGTCCCAGCCCCCGGCCATGATGGCGCGGCTGAACATAAAGGGTTGCGATCTCAACCGCCGAACCGAGGCCTGCAGGTGGTGATTGCCCCTCTGAGATGCGGATAAAGCCGTCGATACCCTCAACATTCTGCGAGACGATGAATGTCTCGCTCTTTTGCTGCAGCAGAGATTGGAACCGGGCGGGTGTCAGTTCAGAAAAGACGTAGTCAGCAAACAGGCTGTTCACCCCATGGCGCAGGTAGGTGCTGAGCCAGACCTCGATCGACAAAGCCGCCAGGCTCGACGCGTCGTCAAGACGCGCCGGGCGCAGAGACAGGCCATCTGGGCTGGGATCAGCCGCCACGGACCGTATCGATCATCAGCTGCACATTGTCCGGGTCCGCATCCGGGGTGATACCATGGCCCAGGTTGAAGATATGGGGACCGTTCTTGAACGCCTGCACAATGGCGCGGGTTTCATCCACCAGATCCTGACCACCGGTCACCATATGGCGCGAGGCCAGGTTGCCCTGCACGCAGCCATCCACCTGCAAGTTCTGCGCCGCCCAAAGCGGATCAACCGAGTTGTCCAGTGCCAGGCAGTCAATCCCGGTTTCCTTGGCAAAGCCTAGGTATTTTTCGCCCGCTTCCCGTGGAAAGCCGATGACAGGGATGCCGGGGTGGCGCTGCTTCAGCGCTGCGGTGATTTCGCGGCAGGGCTGAAGCGCATATTTGCGGAAATCGTCCCCTTTCAGCGAGCCTGCCCAGCTGTCAAAGATTTTGACCACTTCGGCACCGGCCTCGATCTGTTTTGACAGGTAGTCGATGGTTGCTTCGGTGATGCGGGCCAACAGCGCCTCAAACAGGGGACGGTTTTCCTGTTTCAGGGCATGGGCCGGTCCCTGATCCGGGGTGCCGCGCCCGGCAATCATATAGGTGGCCACAGTCCAGGGCGCCCCGGCAAAGCCAATGAGCGTTGTTTCACTGGGCAATTCCCGCGACAGGATTTTCACCGTCTCATAGATCGGGTTCAGGGTTTCGTGGATGTCCGACACCGGGCCCAGTTTGGCAAAATCCGCCTCGGTGGTGATGGTCGACAGGCGCGGGCCTTCGCCGGTGACAAACCACAGATCGGCGCCCAGCGCCTGGGGGATCAGCAGGATATCGGCAAACAGGATCGCAGCGTCAAATCCGTAGCGGCGGATTGGCTGCAGGGTGACCTCAGCCGCGAGTTCGGGATTGTAGCAGAGCTTGAGAAAATCCCCGGCCTGGGCACGGGTGGCGCGGTATTCCGGCAGGTAGCGGCCCGCCTGGCGCATCATCCAGATCGGTGGCACGTCCTGTGTTTCCCCTGCCAATGCGCGCAGAATTTTCTTTTGTTCAGCCATGTCACCCTCGATTTCGCCTGCTCGTTTACGTCGCCCATGAGGTCGACCCAAAGCGGCAAATTGTCAAGGGTAGCCTGTGCAGTGCTTGCAACGGCAAATCGCCGCTACTAAAGGTTCTTACATGACACAGAACCTGCCCTCCCCCGCTTCTCCGCTGAAAATTGGCACCCGTGGTTCGCCGCTGGCGCTGGCCCAGGCCTATGAGACCCGCCGCCGTCTGGCGGAGGCTTTTGATCTGGCCCCTGAGGCCTTTGATATTGTGGTGATCAAGACCAGTGGTGACAACCAGGCTTTGATCGCAGCGGACAAGCCGCTCAAGGAGCTGGGTGGCAAGGGGCTGTTCACCAAGGAAATCGAAGAGGATCTGTTGTCGGGCGCCATCGATATCGCGGTGCACTCGATGAAGGATATGCCGGTGGCCCAGCCTGCGGGGCTGCTGCTGGATTGCTATCTGCCGCGCGAAGATGTGCGCGACGCCTTTGTGTCGCCCAAGTTTTCCCGGCTGCAGGATCTGGAGCCCGGCGCTGTTGTTGGCACCTCGTCGCTGCGCCGCCGTGCGCAATTGATGAACCGCCGCCCGGACCTGCAGGTGGTGGAGTTTCGCGGCAATGTGCAGACCCGACTGAAAAAGCTGAACGAAGGGGTCGCCGAATGCACCTTTCTGGCGATGGCCGGGCTGAACCGGCTAGCGATGGCGGATGTGCCAGCCACCGCGATCGAAACCACTGACATGCTGCCTGCTGTGGCGCAGGGCGCAATTGGCATTGAGCGGCGGGGCGATGACAGCCGTGTGGCCGCGATGCTTGAGGCGATCCATGATGTCACCACTGGCCAGCGGCTGGCGGCAGAGCGCGCCTTTCTGGCCGCGCTGGATGGATCCTGCGAGACGCCCATTGCCGGCCTGGCTGAGCTAGACGGCGGCAGCCTGCGGCTGCGCGGCGAGGTGCTGCGCCCCGATGGCTCCGAAGCGATTGCCGATGCACAGACCTGTGCAATCGAGGACGGCGCTGACCTGGGGCGCGACATGGCGGCAAAATTGCTGGCCACAGCCGGTCCCGGATTTTTTGACTGGCGTCAGTAGCGCCCTAGCCCCGCAGCCACAGCTCCTGCAAAGTGCCGCCACGACATACGCAAAAGTATGACGTGGCGCCCCATTTGACCGCCTCCCCTGATACAGGCGATCCTGTGATCAGGAGGAGCACATCATGACACCCGGAAAATCCTATCTCAGCAGCGACGAGATCCGTCCCCTGGCCGAACGGTCCGATGCCATGGGCCTGTGGCTGGTGCTGCATTGCTGGGGGGTGATCGCCTGCGCGCTGGCGCTGTTTGCGCTCTGGCCCAATCCGCTGACCTTTGTGCTTGCTGTCATGGTGATCGGTTCGCGCCAATTGGGATTGGCCATCCTGATGCATGAGGCGGCGCATAACGCCCTGTTCAAGAGCCGCAAATGGAATGACATCATTGGCGAATGGCTATGCGGGCGGCCGATTCTGGCCGAGCTTGCCGCCTATCGCCATTACCACCTGACCCATCATCGCTTTACCCAGACCGACAAAGACCCGGATCTGAAGCTCAGCGCCAAGTTCCCCACCTCCAAAGCCTCGCTGAAACGCAAATTCACCCGCGACCTGACCGGCCAGACCGGCGGTAAACAGCTGCTGGGCCAAATCCTGATGAGCTTTCGCCTGGCGGGCGACGATGACGCCATCGAGGCGGCGGCTTCGGATTTTGCCCAGAGCTTTAAGGCGCCGCATCTGTGGAAATCCCTGCCGGTGTTTATTGGCGTCGCGGTGGTGATGAGCCTGATTGGCGACTGGTGGTGGGGGCTGGCCTTTTGGTTGCTGCCCTATCTCACCTGGTTTCAGTTTGTGCTGCGGGTGCGCAATATCGCCGAACACGGCGCGGTGGAGCAGTCGCAGAACCCGCTGCAAAACGTGCGCACCACCAAGGCAGGCCCCATCGCCCGGCTGTTTGTGGCGCCCTATTGGGTCAACTACCATCTGGAACATCACATGGTGATGCATGTGCCCTGCTGGCAGTTGAAATCCATGCACAAGGCGCTGCTGGACAAGGGTATCGGCCCGGATATGCGCATCGCCTCCGGCTATGGTCAGGCGCTGGCCGAGGCCGGCTGGAAACGCGCCTAGAGCTGCCCCGACCAGCGCAGCCAGGATTCGGGGCTGTCGTGGAAGACGTTCAGATCCACATCCCCCTGAATACCCGGAACCACACCGGTGCCGGTATATTGCCACAACCGCCAAAAGGCGCCGGGGTAGACCTGTCGGGGATGTCCGGCGACCGAACGCAACCAGAATTCGGTGCCATGCAAACGGCCAATGCCAGTTTCGCGATAAAAATCCACTGTAGTATAGATCACCGGACGCTGACCGTAATGGGCCTCAAGCAGGGACAGGAATTTGCGCGCCTCAGCCCGCACCACCCGGCCATCGGGGCGTTTGGTACAGGTGCGCGAGTGTGGGTTCCATTCCATATCCAGCACCGGCGGCAGGGCATTGGCATCACGCGGCACATGTTTGATAAACCAGCGCGCCTGCTGTTCTGCGGGGCGGCAGAAATAGAAATAGTGATAGGCGCCACGCGGCACTCCGGCCCGCGCCGCTCCACGCCAGTTGTTGCTAAAGGCTGGATCGGCGACATCGCCGCCTTCGGTGGCCTTTAGATAGGCAAAGGACACCCCGGCCCGCCGCACCTGCGGCCAGTCGATTTCTCCCTGATAGCGCGACACATCAATCCCGTGGATCGCATAGCTGTTGGGGCCGCGCCCGCTCCATTCATGGGGATCGCTGTCGCCAAAGCGCGGATAGGTGCTGAGCTGCGCCAGCTGTGCCTCTGACGGGCGTTGCGTCGGGGCTGCATGTGCCTCGGGGGGAGGCGGGGCCTTGGGGCTGCAACTCGCCAGAACCATACTCGCCAAAACACCTAAAAACCTGCTGTGCATCTCAAACCCTAAACCCAAACACAAAAGAACCGGCGCCTGTGCAGCCGGTTCTTTTAGTCTCTATCGAAGAGCGCTGTTTTCCTAGGGCAAAGCCGCACGTCACCTGAAATGAGCGCAAGATCGCAGGCCGCCAGACAGCATGCTTAGACCCATTTGGCCAGGGGTGGCAGGCTCATCAGTACCGCATTGGCATCATGGCCGGTTTCCAAACCAAACTTGGTGCCGCGATCATAAACCAGATTGTATTCCGCATAGAGCCCCCGGTGCACCAACTGCGCGTCCTTGTCAGCCTCCGAGAAGTCCTGCACCCGGCGCTTGTCCACCAGCGGCAGATAGGCCGGCAGGAAGGCGCGGCCAATATCCTGGGTCAGCGCAAAATCCGCAGCCCAGTCACCCGTGTTGTGATCATCCATAAAGATACCGCCAACGCCGCGCGCCCGGTTGCGGTGGGGGATATAGAAATACTCATCCGCCCATTCCTTGAGCCGGGGATACAGATCGGCGCCATGGGGGGCGAGATGGGTCTTCTGAGTGGCGTGGAAATGCGCGGTGTCATCCTCGTATTCGATGCAGGGGTTCAGATCCGAACCACCGCCAAACCACCAGGCATGGGGTGTCCAGAACATCCGCGTGTTCATATGCACCGCCGGCGCATGGGGGTTGCGCATATGCGCCACCAGGGAAATCCCCGAGGCCCAAAAGCGCGGATCTTCACGCATCCCCGGCAGGCCCTTGCGCGCCGCCATGGCATTCTGCGCCCGCTCGCCCAGAGTGCCGTAGACCTCTGAAATATTGACGCCGACCTTTTCAAACACCCGACCGCCGCGCATCACGCTCATCAAGCCGCCCCCGGCGTCAGAGCCATCCGCAGAGGCCCGCGTGGTTTCAGAGACCTCAAACCGGCCAGGTTCCTGATCCGCAAAAGGCCCGCTGTCATGGCGGTCTTCCAGCGCCTCAAAGGCGGCGACAATTTCATCGCGCAGCTGGCGGAACCAGGCGGCGGCCTGGGCTTTTTCTTCGGTCATTTCGGTCGGGAGGGCGGCGGTCATCACGGGATCTTTCTGCTTGGGAGCTTGGCCGGGTCAGGGCGGATACGGAAACGGCTGAGTTAGTGAACCGGCGCCGCAACGGGATCGAGCAGGGTGCGGCCCCCATCCAGGGTCAAGATCTGGCCGGTCATAAACCCAGCGGCATCAGAGGCCAGAAACTGCGCCGTTTCGGTCAGCTCGGTCGGGGAAGCAATCCGGCCCAGAGGCGTGTGTTCTTCGATGTCCTGACGGTAGCTGCGGTTGTCCTTGAGCGTGGAGCGCATTGAGGCGCTCATCACCGATCCAAAGGCAATGGAGTTCACCCGGATACGATGTGGCGACAGGGAGACCGACAGCGACCGCGTCAGCTGGTCCAGCGCCGCCGAGGCGACAGAATAGGCCATCAGCTCGGGGTGGGTGCGCCGCGCCGCAATGGAAGAGAGATTGACGATTGCCCCCAGTGGAGCCCCCGCGTCGCGGCTCTCGCCCTGTTTGATCATTCGGCGCGCCACCTGTTGCGACAGGCGCAGCGTCGGCAGCAGGTTCTCGGTCAACAACATCTCCAGCGATTCGTCGTTGGGATCCAAGGGATCGCTTTGCACCACCTGGCGCGCCCCGTTCACCAGGATGTCGATGTCATCAAAGGCGTCGATTGTCGCTGACAACAGATTGGCAATGGTCAACCGTTCACGCAAATTGCCGGCAAAGTAGCGAATATTGCTCTCGTCCGCCTGCTCGCCCAGCTCGCGCAGCAGTGCCGCCTCGTTGGTATCCGCAAACATGACATTGGCTCCGGCGGCCACAAACTGACGGCCAATGGCCAGACCAATACCTGACGAAGCACCGGTGACGATGGCAGTCTTGCCAGCGATGGAAAAGGACATGCGAGGCATACTCCTGTGGTTTGATTTTGGCTGCGAGCCTACCCCCCGCGCCCCCTTTTGGAAACGGCGAATGTGGACCGCGCGCGGGAAGTCAGAGGGAAGATATCAGCCTTTGGCGCGCCGTGGGCGTTGGGCATGCAGGACCTTGAACCGGTTGTTCCCCGCAACTTCGCTTACGGCGGCAAAACGCTCTCCCAGCAGGGTCTCGTAGGGCAGGTGCCGGTTGGCCACCATCCACAGATGCCCCGAGGCCACCAGCATATTGGCCGCAGCCGAGATAAAGGCCTGGCCCAGCTCTGGCTCGGCACTGCGCCCCGCATGAAAGGGCGGGTTCATCACCACCGTGTTGACCTGCTCTGGGGCCTGCCATTTGCGCGCATCGGCCCAGTGAAACTGCGCCCGTGCATCCGCAACATTCTGCCGGGCACAGCCCAGCGCCACATGGTCGGCCTCAACCAGATGCAGATGCTCGACCCCTGCGCGGGTCAGGATCTGCGCCGCCAAATAGCCCCAGCCCGCACCAAGATCAGCCACCCGGCGACCCAGTTTTTCTGGCAGACACTCCGCCAGAAGCTGTGAGGCCGGATCAATGCCATCGGCAGAAAACACCCCCGGCGCGGTGACAAAACCGTCGACCGGGATGCCGTCAGCCGCGATCCAGTCGCTGAGCGCATTGTTTCCGCCCTGGAACCAGAAAATCTTACCATGTGCCTTTGACACCGGCGCCGATGTTTCGGTGAGTTTACGCAAGGCCTTGAGGACCGAATCGATCCCATCCGTTTTGGCCCCATCCACCAGCACCGGGCCTGTGGTCACAGCCGCCGCCTGGGCCACCAGTTGGCGGGCCTCGGCCTTGGCCCGCGGCAAGAACACCACCGCAGCGGCAAAGCGCTCTGGCGCGGGAAGATCCGCCACCTCGGGCAGACAGGTAAAACCAGCCGCCTCATAGGCTTCAAAATCTGGCCGCAGGCGCTGCAGGATCAGCACCCGGTCTTTGGGCAGGGCAGTGAGATCCACGCCAGCACGTGGCGCAAAGACGGCGATGCGCCCCTCTTGGGGCATGACACAGCCACCCGGTTCTAAGGCCAGGGACAGGCGCAGGGACATAGCATAGCCTCTTATATGTTGATATTATTCTTCTTTTTCCATCGTGCATTGCAGCGGATGCTGATGACGATTGGCAAAATCCATCACCTGACCAACCTTGGTCTCGGCGACTTCATGGGTAAACACTCCAACCACCGCAACACCTTTTTTGTGCACGGTGAGCATGATTTCAAAGGACTGCGCATGGGTCATGCCAAAGAACCGCTCCAGCACCAGCACGACAAATTCCATTGGCGTGTAGTCGTCATTGAGCAACAGCACCTTGTAGCGCGGTGGGCGCTGTGTCTTTGGGCGAGTCTTGGTCAGCAGACCCAGATCGGTATCATCGTCATCCGAGAACTCGGACATCATCACAGGCAGCAGCGGCATCAGCTTAGTGTTCCAGTCATGCATGGAAATCTATATCCCGCTTATATAGCGTAATGACGGCTCAGGAAAAGGGGCAGGAAAAGGGATTAACGCAGCAACATGACAGGCAATTTAACAACCATAGGCTTTGATGCCGACGACACGCTTTGGCAGAACGAACGCTTTTTTGCGCTGACGCAGGATCATTTTGCGGCCCTTTTGCGCGACCATACAAACAGGGATCACCTGATGGACAGGTTGCTGGAGGCAGAGCGACGAAACATCCCGCATTATGGGTTCGGGATCAAAGGGTTCACCCTGTCGATGATCGAAACAGCAATAGAAGTGACAGATGGACACGTCCCGGCACGGGTGATCGCCGAGATATTGGAT
>CAJQNB010000068.1 GCA_905479575.1 uncultured Pseudophaeobacter sp. | reverse complement strand
CAGATGCGAAAGGTCGATGGCTGGGAAACCTTGGCTCAGCCCATCGCCCCGATCAGACTTGACCTCGCGGCCTGATCAGGCCCAAATCCACATGCTCGGAGAACGCCGCCAGAGAATTTCCACCAGATTCGAGACACAACCCAGCTCTGAGCGTTTGATGACTGGCCGCTATTATCTGCCCTAGATTATCTGACCCCTAGTATCTGGCCTCGTGTATCTGACGTGGGGCAACCCGGGTCTTGCTGGCTGGGGCAGAGGTCACTTCACAAGGCGCTGGATGAGATCAGTGTCCAGTCTTTCATTCTGGAGCGAAACCAGCTGCGTTGCCGTTTGGCATAGCGGCGTGTGGCGATTGCGGCCTGTTCCCGGGCGGCTTCCAGTGTGAGATCACCACAGATATACCCCATCAGTTCGGGCACGCCGATGGCCTTGCAGGAGGGGAGCTTGGGATCATAGCGCTCCCGCATTGCCTCCACCTCTTCCAGCGCGCCTTGCGCTAGCATCTGGTCAAAGCGGTGACGGATCCGGGGCTCCAGCCAGTCTTTGGGACTATCCATAACCAGGGCAGAACAGGCTTTGATTGGCATAATGGGTGCAGGCGTGTCGTCTTGCCAGTCCGCAAGGGAGCGGCCAGAGGCCTGCAAGACCTCCCAGGCGCGTTGAACCCTGGCGCGGTTGTTCAGATCTATGCGCGCGGCAGTTTGCGGATCGAGCTGCGCCAACAGCACCTCGAGCGTGAGGGAATCAGCATGTTTGCGAATCTCATCAGGCGTTGCGGGGATTTCTGCCAGCCCTTCGGTAAGGGCGGAAAAATATAGCCCGGTCCCGCCTACGATAATGGGGCGTTCTGCCCCCTCCAGCAGGGTTTTGACCTCGCGCAACCAGTGACCTGCGGAATATTGCCCATCATAGGCGACATGTCCGTACAGGCGGTGCGGCAGCTGCTCTTCCTCGGCGCGGGACGGGCGGGCGGTGACCACTCGCCAACAGTCGTAGATCTGGCTGGCGTCGGCGTTGACGATCACACCACCTTGTTTTTGTGCGATTTCCATCGCCAGGGAAGATTTCCCCGAGGCCGTGGGCCCCGCCAGAAGTACGGGTTTGTCCGGGTCAAGATCGGGCAGCAGCATCAGAGGTCCGTCCAGAGGTTTGCGAATTTGGGCCAGCGGCAGATGGGAAACAGGTCAGAAACAGAAAGGAAAGCGGTTTACCCGCATTGAAACCCGTCGCATTTTGCTCCATTTTGCCGCGCAAACTAACCCCCTCATCTGCCGGAGCGCAACATGCCCCTTGATCTTGAAACGCTGGATACTGCTCCAGACGCTACCTATAACCGTGTCATGCTGAAAATTTCGGGTGAAGCGCTGATGGGCGACCAGGGGTTCGGCCTGCACCCGCCCACCGTTCAGCGCATCGCGCGCGAGGTTGAATCCGTGCATGACATGGGTGTCGAGATTTGCATGGTGATTGGCGGCGGCAATATTTTCCGCGGCTTGTCCGGTGCCGCCCAGGGTATGGAGCGCACCACAGCCGACTATATGGGGATGCTGGCCACGGTGATGAACGCCCTGGCCATGCAAAGCGCCCTGGAAGATCTCGGCGTGTTCTGTCGGGTGATCTCTGCCATCCCGATGGATCAGGTCTGTGAGCCCTATATTCGCCGCCGCGCGGTGCGCCACCTGGAGAAAAAGCGGGTCTGCATCTTTGCCGCTGGTACCGGCAACCCCTATTTCACCACCGACACGGCAGCCACGCTGCGCGCCAATGAAATGGGCTGTGAAGTGATCTTCAAAGGCACCAAAGTGGATGGCGTCTATGACAAGGATCCCGAAAAGCACGCCGATGCCCAGCGGTATGATGCCGTGAGCTTTGACGATGTTCTGGCCAAGCGCCTTGGGGTGATGGATGCCTCGGCAATTGCCCTGGCGCGGGACAACAATCTGCCCATCATCGTGTTCTCTCTGGATGAGCCCGGCGGGTTTCGCGGCATTCTGGCAGGGGAAGGAACCTACACCAAGGTGCAGGACTAGCCTGCGGCACGACAGGCTGCTCCGGGTTAAACTGCTCCGGTTTGATCAGCTCCGGTTTAATCAGATCAGGGCAGAACGGAACCTGCGGGGCTGTCATGCCGCTGACATCTTGGCTGTCTAAATCAAGGGCAGGCATACTTTACAGAATGTAAGCACCGGGTAAATTGATCTAACCCGGTGGTGCCATGGTCCCCTCGGACCTTTTTTATCTACGCGTGATGGCCTGCCATCACGCGTAATTTCGTTCAGGGCACTATGGCGCCCCAAGGGGCGCGGTCTGTGATGTCAAAGCGCGCCTGTGCAGAAATCCATGTCATGATCGCTATACATTGACGGACCAATGGCTTATGAGCGGAACAAAGACTGCCTCAAGTCAGGGGAGAGAAGAGATGTCTGACGATTTCGAACTGGATACCGACGATCTGAAACGCCGTATGGACGGCGCGATGGCGAATCTGAAAACCGAATTTGCCTCTTTGCGCACCGGACGTGCCTCTGGCTCCATGCTGGAGCCGGTCATGGTCGAGGCCTATGGCTCAATGACACCGATCAACCAGGTTGGCACGGTCAACGTACCAGAGCCGCGCATGGTGACCATCAACGTCTGGGATAAGGGCCTGGTGGGGCCGGTGGAAAAAGCGATCCGCAATTCTGGCCTGGGGATCAACCCTCAGCTTAACGGCACCATCATCATGCTGCCGATCCCAGAGCTGAACGAAGAACGCCGCCGCGAGCTTGGCAAGGTTGCCGGCCAATATGCTGAACATTGCCGGGTTTCCATCCGCAATGTGCGCCGTGATGGCATGGACCAGATCAAAAAGGCCAAGTCCGATGGCTTGTCTGAGGATGACCAGAAATTCTGGGAATCCGAAGTGCAGGATTTGACCGATGCGATGATCAAAGCTGTGGATGATGCGCTTGAGCACAAGCAGGCAGAAATCATGCAGGTCTGACCCGCTACATGCCCAGTGATCCCAATACGAGTATGAAAAGCGCGGCGTCAGAGGGACACAGATCCTCTGGCCCGCGTCATGTTGCAATTATCATGGATGGCAATGGCCGGTGGGCGCAGGCACGGGGGCGACCCCGCCTGTTTGGTCATCACGCGGGCGCACGCCGTGTTCGCGAGATTGTTGAATGCTGCCCGCGCTTTGGGGTCAAATATCTCACCATCTTTGCCTTCTCTACTGAGAACTGGAAGCGGACCCAGGTTGAGATTTCCGGATTGATGAGCCTGTTTCGCCGCTACATATCTAAAGAAATGAAGGCGCTCGCTGCGCAAAACGTGCGGGTGCGGTTCATTGGTGATCGTCTGCGTCTGGACGCCAAGCTGGTGCAGCTGATGGACGATCTGGAGCATGAAACCGAGACCAATGACGGCATCCACCTCACCATCGCCCTGAACTATGGTGGCAGGGATGAAGTCGCCCGCGCCACCAAACGGCTGGCGCAGGATGTTGCGGACGGGCGGCTGCTGCCTGAGGATGTCAACGAAGAAACACTGCCGCGCTATCTGGACACCCATGTTTTACCCGACCCGGATCTGGTGATCCGTACCAGCGGCGAAGCGCGGATTTCCAACTTCCTGCTGTGGCAGTCTGCCTATGCGGAATATGAATTTATTGACACGCTCTGGCCGGATTTCTCCGCCGACGAACTGGGGCGTTTGTGCCGCAAATTTGGCGCGCGGGATCGCCGGTTTGGCGCGGTTCCCTCATGAAACCACCCATTCCAAATGGCGCTGGCGGCACCGGTCGCTGGGGCGATCTGATACCACGGATCATCTCGGCGCTGGTGATGGTTGTGGTGGCTCTGGGGGCAATCTGGGCCGGGGGGCTGGTTTTCACCCTGGTGATTGCAGCCTGCTGTGGCGGCATGGTTTGGGAGCTGAGCCAGATGTTGGCCCCCCGTCGGGCCGACACTGCGCTGCTGCTGGGGGGCGCGAGCTTTGGCGCGGTGCTCCTTGCTGGAATTCTGCCTGCGGCCTTGGGGGCGGGGCTCTTGCTGCTGCCCGTTGTTCTGGGCTGGTTGCAGGTTGCTGAAGTCGCAAAGGCGCGATTTGCGATCTTTGCGCTTTGGATTGTTCTGGCGGGCTATAGCTTTATCTGGATGCGGATCTCTTTGGGCGCGGATTGGTTGATCTGGCTGGCGCTGGTGGTGATTGCAACGGATGTTGCCGGGTATTTTGCAGGCAAGACAATTGGCGGGCCAAAATTCTGGCCGCGTATCAGCCCGAAAAAGACTTGGTCGGGGACTTCGGCTGGCTGGGTCGCCGCGGCACTGGTGGGCCTAGGGGCTGCGCCTGTGTTTGACATGGGCTTTGCCTTGGTTTTGGCCTCGGTGCTGGTTGCGATGGCCAGTCAGGCCGGAGACGTCGCCGAAAGCGCCTTGAAACGTCAGACCGGCGTCAAGGATTCCAGCGGGCTTATTCCGGGCCACGGGGGCCTGCTTGATCGCTTTGATGGAATGCTGGGCGCTGCGGCCATGTTCCTGCTTCTCTACCCCTTTCTGGGATAGGCCGAGAGGGAAATAGATGCGGAAAATCTCAATTTTTGGGGCCACGGGCTCTATCGGGCAAAGCACCATTGATCTCATCAAACGCGCGCCACAGGCCTATGAGGTGGTGGCGCTGACCGGCGGGCGCAATATTGCCCAGTTGGCGCGCGACGCCATCGACCTGCGTGCGGATCTTGCGGTTACCGCCTTTGAGGACCAGCTCCCCGCCCTGCGCGCGGCGCTTGCTGGCAGCGAAGTCGAGGCCGCAGCGGGGCAGGCGGCCCTGATTGAGGCGGCAACGCGGCCCGCGGACTGGATCATGTCGGCCATCGTTGGAGTTGCGGGTCTGGCGCCGGGGCTCAAGGCGTTGGAACAGGGCACCACGCTGGCGCTGGCCAACAAGGAATCCCTAGTCTGCGCCGGAGCGCTGCTGCTGGACACCGCCAAACGGCATGGCGCACGCCTGCTGCCGGTGGATAGTGAACATTCGGCGGTGTTTCAGGGGTTGGTGGGCGAAGAGATTTCTGCGGTGGAGCGCATTGTCATCACGGCCTCTGGCGGCGCATTTCGCGACTGGCCTTTGGCAGACCTGCAACAGGCAACGCTGGCTCAGGCCTCGTCGCATCCCAATTGGGACATGGGCCAGCGGATCACCATTGACAGCGCGTCTATGTTCAATAAGGCGCTGGAAGTCATTGAAACCCGTGAATATTTTGGGGTGGAGCCAGATCAGATCGAGGTGCTGGTACATCCTGAATCCCTGGTGCATGCGCTGGTTGGGTTTCGCGATGGAGCCTTGATGGCCCATCTCGGGGCGCCAGATATGCGCCATGCCATTGGCTATGCTCTGCACTGGCCCGAGCGGCGCGACCTGCCTGTTGCGCGGCTGGATCTGGCCAGTATCGGCCAGCTCAACTTTCACCAGCCCGATCTTGCCCGCTATCCGGCGCTGGCGCAGGCGCGTGATGTCATGCAGCGACGCGGGTTGATGGGCGCTGTGTTCAATGCCGCCAAGGAACGCGCGCTGGACCATTTTATCGCCGGCGCCATCCGGTTTACCGATATGGCCGAGATCACCGCCAGGGTGCTGGATCAAATTGAGACGCAAAGCGGCCTCATTGAGTCCGCAATGACCCTTGATAACGTCACACAGATTGACCACATCGCCCGCAAGGCAGCCGATGTGGCTGCAGCTCAAAGCATAGGGTAAAGTTTTGGACCTACTCGCACTTCTCCCGCAGCTTAGCGGGCTCGTTTATACGGTTGTCAGTTTTGTCGTGGCGCTCTCGGTGATCGTGGCGGTACATGAATACGGCCATTACATTGTCGGACGTTGGTCCGGTATCCATGCTGAGGTTTTCTCGCTGGGGTTTGGCCCGGTGCTGTGGAGCCGCCATGACAAGCGCGGCACCAAGTGGCAGATCGCGGCCCTGCCGTTTGGCGGCTATGTAAAGTTCCTGGGCGATGCGGATGCAGCCTCGGGCAAGGACACGGATGTCATCGAAGCGGCGGCGGCAGATCCGGTGCAGCTGCGGCGCACCATGCACGGCGCGCCGCTCTGGGCGCGTGCTGCCACGGTTGTGGCAGGGCCAGTGTTCAACTTTGTCATGTCGATTGCCGTCTTTGCTTCGCTTGCGCTCTATTTTGGCATGGTGCGTGACCCGTTGACCGTTGGGTCATTGGTGCCTGTTCCGGGTGTTGAAAACACCCTGCGCTCCGGGGATGAGCTGTTGGAGGTTGCCGGTCTTCCGGTTCCAGCCCTAAGTGATTCAATGGCCTGGACGGAATTCCGTGACGCGCTGCCGGTGACGCCCAGCCTGGAATATTTGGTGCGCCGCGATGGTGCAAAACTGCGGGTTACGGATACCCATTTTGCCCCGGCCTATGTTTCTTCTGTGTCGCCGCGTAGCGCGGCTGCTGATGCGGGGTTGCAACCTGGCGACTTTATCACTGCAGTGGACGGGGATCCGGTTTTTGCCTTTGGGCAGCTGGTGGACAAGGTTGCACAGACCAAGGGGGCGGAGCTTTCGCTTGATATATTGCGCGATGGCACAACGATTCAGATGTCCCTGTCGCCGCGCCAAATGGACCTGCCCACAGCGGATGGCGGCTTCGCCAGTCGCTGGCTGATTGGCGTGAGTGGTGGCAACCTGATCGAGTATGAGACCGAGCCGACCACAGTTGGGCATGCACTCTCAAGTGGGGTCGCGCAGGTGTGGACGGTTGTCAGCTCTTCGATTTCCGGGCTTGGTCATATTATCACCGGGGCAATCAGCAGCTGTAACCTGTCGGGACCGATTGGCATTGCCAAGGCGTCCAGCGACACCGCGAGCCAGGGGACGGCCAGCTTCATTCGCTTTATCGCGGTTCTGTCGACTGCTGTTGGCCTGTTGAACCTGTTTCCAATCCCGGCGCTGGATGGCGGCCATCTGGTATTTTATGCCTATGAGGCGGTGGTTGGACGTCCGCCCAGCGATCGCGCAATGCAGATTCTCATGACTGCGGGCATCGCCATGATCCTGTCGTTGATGGTCTTTGCGCTGAGTAACGACATTTTCTGCTAATACTGTATCCCTGCTGACACTCTTTGCCGGTGCCTGTCTGGGATCTTCATATATCAATGGTGGGGTGGCCTGAGGGCCGCCCTTTGCGAATTCAGAATGTGCCAAACTCATGCCACATTCTGCGGTTAAGGCTTTGGTAATCTGCATTAACGCGCAAGATTTGGCGGACAACACCTGATGTCAGGGGCCAAAGAGGGGCTCTGTAAGGTGCCAGATCCTGCGTCTTTCCTGGGGGATAAAGTCATGCAAAGCCAGATGATGATACCTGCTGAAACTGAAAACGGATTTGCTCTTTTGTTGCGCCTGAATTGGGATCGAGCGCTTTCGGCAACGTTTATCGTGCTGTCGCTTTGCCTCGGAAGCTGGCTGGCGTCTATGTAACCGCCTCATAAGTCTGAATTTACAGTTCAAGTAGACGCGCGGGTTCCTGCCCGCGTGTTTTTTTGTTGGTTTTGACAACCGCTCACAAACCCGGTACGCACAGTGTTAAGCTGCTATTAATTTCGGGTAAATACTGATGGTCTGGGGCAAGAACGTGGGCATATCCTGCGGTAAGCGCGTAAAGCGTACCAATATTTTGTATCGTGGCGTATCTGTGATCGCCTTAACTGTTACCTTCGGGCTTGGGCTGTCACCCAATTTTGCCGAGGCACAGAACTACCGGTTCAACCAAGTGCAAGTTGAGGGTAACCAGCGTATCCAAACCTCAACTATTGTTGCCTATACGGGCATCGAACGGGGGAAGACCGTTTCTGCCGGCAAGCTGAACGATGCCTATCAGAACATCGTCGACAGTGGTGTGTTTGAAAGCGTCGAACTGGTTCCAAGAGGGAACACCCTGGTCATCAAGGTGACAGAATTCCCGACCATCAATAAAATCAACTTTGAAGGCAATCGCCGTATCAAAGATGAGAATCTCTCCGAAGTTATCGAATCGTCACCGCGCCGGGTGTTTAATCCGGCCGTCGCAGAACAGGATGCGGCAGCCATCGCTGAAGCCTACGGCGTGCAGGGGCGGCTGGCATCGCGGGTAACCCCACGGATCATTCGCCGCAGCGACAACCGTGTTGATTTGGTGTTTGAAATCTCCGAAGGCGACACCACCGAAGTTGAACGCGTGTCCTTTCTTGGCAACCAGGTCTATTCGGACCGCAGGCTGCGTCGGGTTCTGGAAACCAAACAGGCTGGTTTCCTGCGTGCCTTTATCAACAAAGACACTTTGATCGAAGACCGTATCGACTTTGACAAACAGATCCTGCGCGATTTTTACCTGTCCCGCGGCTATGTCGATTTCCGGGTCAACAGCGCCAATGCCGAGGTCACCCGCGAGCGTGACGCGGTCTTCTTGGTGGTTGATGTCTCCGAGGGACAGCAGTTCTCCTTTGGCGATATTACGGTCACCAGCGAGGTGTCTGAAGCCGACGCGGATGTGTTCCGCAGGGTGCTCAAATCCAAACCGGGTATTACCTATTCCCCGACCGTGGTTGAAACAGAGATCGAACGCATGGAAAACCTGGCCCTGCGCTTGGGCATCGATTTCCTGCGGATTGAACCTCGGGTGACGCGCAATGATCGCGATCTGACCCTTGATGTCGAATATGTTCTCACCCGTGGGCCTCGTGTTTTTGTTGAGCGTATCGATATCGAGGGCAACACAACGACGCTGGACCGGGTGATCCGCCAGAAATTCCGCACGGTTGAGGGCGATCCCTTCAACCCGCGTGAGATCCGGCGCACGGCGGAACGTATTCGCGCCCTTGGTTTTTTCTCTGAATCGGACGTCGATGTGCGCGAGGGTAGCTCACCCAGCCAGGTCGTGTTGGATGTGAATGTTGCCGAACAGCCCACCGGCTCGCTGAGCCTTGGTGGCTCCTATTCGGTAAACGATGGCTTTGGCATTTCGCTCGGGTTAAGCGAAAACAATTTCCTGGGCCGTGGGCAGCGTCTTTCCTTCGCTATTGCAACAGCGACTGAAGCGGACGAATATGTTCTAGGGTTTGTTGAGCCGCATCTGTTGGGCCGCGATCTACGCTTCAGTTTTGACCTTGGGCTTTCTGAATCAGACTCGAGTTTCTCTGAGTATGATACCAAACGTGCTTTTCTGTCCCCGGCGCTTTCCTTCAAGCTGAGCGAGAGCTCAGCTTTGCGGGTGAGCTACTCTTGGAATACCGCCGAGATGATTGCGCGGGCTGATAGGAGCTACATCGGCGGCACTTACCCGTCTGCGGCGCCGACAATTGTAAATGAAATCGCCCAAGGGGAACGTTCCAGCAGCGTTTTCGGTCTGAAATACACCTATGATAGCCGGTTGAATGGTCTGGACCCCAATGCAGGATTTCTTTTTGAAGTCGGCGCGGATTATGCTGGTCTTGGTGGTGACAATGAGTTCCTGAAGACAAGCACAAAATTTGTGGCTCAAAAAACGATCTTCAACGAAGAGGTAACTCTGCGCGCGACGTTGGAAACTGGTGCTCTGCATTGGATGGGGAACAACAATAGCCGGTCCTTGGATCGGTATGTTCTTTCCCCGTCCATCATGCGGGGGTTTGAACCAGGTGGTATTGGTCCACGGGATCGTTCTGCGCGGCCCGATGGCACTACTTATGATGACTTCCTTGGCGGCAATATATTTGCTGTAGCGCGATTTGATGCTGAATTTCCGCTGGGGCTGCCCGATGAGCTGGGGCTTCGTGGGGCGTTGTTCTATGACGTTGGCAACCTCTGGGGGTTGAACGATGTTGATACCTCCGGCAGCACAAACATCGTCGGTCGCGACGGGTCTTTCCGTCATGTGGTTGGCTTTTCGGTGCTTTGGACAACGGGACTTGGTCCGCTGCGGTTCAACTTTTCCAAGGCGCTCAAGAAAGAAGACTTTGACCAGGAACAAAGCTTCGATCTGACCCTACAGGCGCGGTTCTAACGGGGGATCAAGCCTTTGGTGTCAACTGTGCTTTTTCGATTTCAACAAGCGCTGGCCCTAGGGTCGGCGCTTGTTGCCCTGAGAACAGCAGCAGCGCCCGCAGCGGCGCAGCAGGGCCTGCCACTGGGTGGGTTCGAGCTGGGGCAGAACGTGCAGCTGGGTACGCCTCAAAGTGGCTTGCTGACCATTCAGCCGGACCGGCTGTTTTCAGAAAGCCTGTTTGGCAAGCGCGTGGCGCAGGAGATCGAGGCCGAAGGCGCTGTTTTAACGGCGGAAAATCGCAACATCGAGGCTGATTTGCGGGCCGAAGAACAGGAATTGACCGCCCGACGCAGTGCAATGGAGGCAGAAGCCTTTCGCACCCTCGCCGATGCCTTTGACCGCAAGGTGCAAGAAACCCGCAGCACGCAGGACCAAAAACTTCGTGAAATCAGTCAGCTCGGAGAGACCGCCCGGCGCGAGTTTTTTGCCGCCTCTCTTCCCGTGCTGGAAGGGATCATGCGCGAAACCGGGGCCGGGGTGATTCTCGACCATTCCACCGTCTTTCTCAGCGCAGATGTGGTGGATATCACCGATCTGGCGATCACGCGGATCGACAAGGTCCTGGGCGATGGTGTGGATCAGCCCGACGGGGCTCAGGATCAATAGGCCCGGGAAGCTTGCTCAAAATGGACCTAGTTGATAGGGACTTTAAAACATACCAAAGACAGGATACTTGCCATGACCGCTGAGCTACAGAGCGCCGACATTCACCTTATTCAGCGGATCCTGCCGCATCGTTACCCATTCCTGCTGGTCGATAAGGTAGTCGACATCGACGGAATTAGCTCGGCGCGTGGCATCAAGAACGTCACCATGAACGAGCCGCATTTTCAGGGCCATTTTCCGGGCACACCGATCATGCCAGGGGTCACAATTGTTGAGGCAATGGCGCAGACCGCTGGTGTTATGCTGGGGGTCGCTTTGGACATGGTCGACCGCGATCTGTTGATCTACTTCATGAATATCGACAAGTGCAAATTCCGCCGCAAAGTCATTCCAGGTGACGTGCTGGAAATGAAGGTTGAGATCTTGCGCGGCAAGGCTGGCGGCAAAATCTTTAAATTCAAGGGCCTTGCCACTGTTGAGGGGGAAACTGCCGCAGAGGCAGAGTTCACCGCAATGGTGGATATTCAAAAGGATTGAATAGGATGAGCCAAATTCACCCCAGTGCGGTGATCGAAGAGGGCGCCAGGATTGGTGAGGGCTGCCAGATTGGGCCCTTTTGCCATATCGGCCCCGAGGTGGTTCTGGGTGCGCGGGTGACGCTGAAATCCCATGTAGTGATCACCGGGGATTGCGAGATTGGTGATGACACCGAGGTGTTCTCTTTTGCGGTGCTTGGTGAGATCCCACAGGATCTCAAGTTCCAGGGCGAGAAAAGTCGCACAGTCATTGGCAAGCGCAACCGCATTCGTGAACACGTCACGGTCAATGCCGGCACTGAAGGCGGCGGCGGCGTGACCCGAATTGGCGATGACGGGCTGTTTATGGCCGGCTGCCATATTGCCCATGATGCCATTGTGGGCGACAGGGTGATTGTAGTGAATTCCGCGGCGGTTGCCGGGCACTGTGTGCTCGAGGACGATGTGATCATTGGCGGGCTTTCCGGCATTCACCAATGGGTTCGTATTGGTCGCGGTGCCATTATTGGTGCTGTGACAATGGTGACCAATGATGTGATCCCCTATGGCCTGGTTCAGGCGCCGCGCGGCGGGCTGGATGGGCTCAACCTTGTTGGTCTGAAACGGCGCGGCGTGACCCGCTCTGACATCACGGCTCTGCGGGCGGCATTTCAGATGTTGGCCCAGGGCGAGGGCACCTTTCAGGAACGCGCCCGGCGTTTGGGGGACGAGACCGAAAGCGCCTATGTTGAAGAAATCGTTGCCTTTATCACCGGGCAGACCGATCGCTCTTTCCTGACGCCCGGAGGCTGACCCGATGCTTGCTGTCATTGCCGGAACCGGGCTTTTGCCCAAGGAAATATGCGACCGCCAGACCCGGCGCGCGCTGATCTGCGCCATGGAGGGCTCTGAGCCGGACTGCGTCGATGCCGAGATTTCCTTTCGCATTGAACATCTCGGCAGTTTTTTTGCGCGGCTGAAATCCGCAGGCGTGACCGAGGTCTGTCTGGCCGGCGCGGTCAGCCGCCCGCCCATTGATCCGACCGCCATTGATGCCGCCACCCTGCCGATGGTGCCGGTTATCCAGGCGGCTTTGGGAGCCGGCGACGACGGGGCCCTGCGCGCGGTGATGGGGCTGATCGAGGCTGCGGGCTTTACCCTGCGAGCGGCACATGAGGTCGCACCAGAACTGTTGATGGCAGAGGGTGTTGCCAGTCAGGTGCAGCCCGGCGCAATCGACAAAGCGGATGCCGAGCGCGGCGCCGAGGTGGTTGCGGCTATGTCCGCAGCGGATATTGGCCAGTGCTGCGCCATTCGGGCACGTCAGGCAATCGCCGTGGAAAATGCCTTTGGCACCAACTGGATGCTGCAAAGCCTGGTAAATCGCCCGGATGGCCAGGGAGGGATCTTGTTCAAGGCGCCCAAACCTGGCCAGGATCGCCGCGCTGACCTGCCTGCTATCGGGCCGCAGACGGTTGAGCTGGCGGCCAAGGCCGGATTGTCGGGGATCGTGCTGGAGGCCGGCGGCGTTATCGTGCTGGAGCAGGACGCGGTGATTGCTGCTTGTGATCGCCTAGGGCTGTTTCTCTGGTTACGCGCCTCGTGAGCCTTAAGGTCTTTATCCTGGCGGGGGAGCCCTCGGGCGACAGGCTGGGGGGCGCCTTGATGGCGGGGCTCAAGACCCTGCGCCCGGATGTCAGTTTTGAGGGGATCGGTGGCACATTGATGGCCGAACAGGGGCTGCACTCTCGATTTGCTATGGCGGAGCTGTCGGTCATGGGGCTGGCAGAGGTACTGCCCAAGTACCGTCATCTCAAACGGCGTATCCGCGAGACGGCAGAGGCAGTGATTGCCCAGAACCCTGATGTTCTGATCACCATCGACAGCCCGGATTTTTCCCTGCGGGTTGCCAGCCTGGTCAAGGCTGGCAGTGATATTCGCACCGTGCATTATGTTGCCCCTTCGGTTTGGGCCTGGCGCCCCAAACGGGCGGTAAAAATGGCGCAGAGCATTGATCAGGTTCTCGCGCTGCTGCCGTTTGAGCCGCCCTTGATGCAAGCGGCAGGAATGGACTGCGACTTTGTCGGCCATCCGGTTGTGGCAGAGCCACTGGCAACAGACCCTGAAATAGCAGAGTTTCGCGCCAAATTTGATCTCGGTGAGGCGCCGTTGGTGCTGGCTTTGCCCGGCTCCAGACGGTCAGAGGTCACCCGGTTGGGGCCTGTTTTTGGCGAAGCCTTGCAGGCCTTTGCGCATCTTCATCCAGGCTACAGGGCGGTGGTTCCCTGTGCTGCGCCGGTGGCTGATCTGGTGCGCGCCCAGGCCGAGGATTGGCCCAAAAACACCCTTTTTCTGGATCCCAACAGCCATGATGCCCAGGCCTATGCCGCGATCAAGCGCGCTGCCTTTGCAACGTCAGATCTGGCGCTTGCGGCCTCGGGGACGGTCTCTTTGGAGCTGGCCGCCAATGCAACGCCCATGGTGATTGCCTATCGGTTTCAGTGGCTCACCTGGCAGGTGATGAAACGCATGGCGCTGGTGGATACGGTGACCTTGGTCAATCTGGTAAGTGAAACCCGCGTGGTGCCAGAATGCCTGGGCCCTGAGTGCACAGCCGAAAACATTGCGAGGCAATTGGACGCGCTGGCACAGGCGCCTGAGCTGCAAAAGGCGGCGATGGCGGTGACCATGCAGCGTTTGGGGCAGGGCGGTGAGGAACCGGGCTTGCGGGCGGCCAGGGCGGTGCTCCAACGTCTCCCCTAAAGCGGCGCGCGCTGACCTGATGTTGTCGCCGCAGGCCCGCGTCTAAAAGCGCGCTGTCCTGCGGCGGTACGGTCATTTTTCTACTCTCTACAGTGCTGAGAAAGCACAGCTGGGCCTCACACCTGGCTATGAAAAGCTTAGTAGCCGCGCCAGATCCAACCGCCGCCAAAGATACGGCTGCTGTCGGAGTCGTAAAACACACAGGCCTGCCCCGGAGAGACACCTTCCTCTGGGGTCAGCAGTTCGACCTCGGCGGTGGTGGCGCTGAGCGGGCGAATGATTGCTTCGCGCGGCGGCCGGGTTGAACGGACCTTGACCATGACCTGCCATTCCTTGCGGCTGTCAAAGGGCTCATCCCCGAGCCAGTTGATTTCGCGCACCGGAATGGTGCGGGTCGCCAACAGCTCTTTGGGGCCGACAATCACCTGCTTTTTGTCCACATCCAGCCGCACCACATAGAGCGGCTCTGTCAACCCGCCAATGCCCAGCCCGCGCCGCTGGCCGATTGTGTAGTGGATAACGCCGGTATGGCTGCCCAGGACGCGACCATCCGCATGGACGATTTCGCCCGGCTCTGCCGCGCCGGGACGCAATTTCTCGATGACGGAGGTATAGTTTCCATCTGGTACAAAACAAATGTCCTGGCTGTCCGGCTTATCCGCCACCGCTAGGCCGTATTGTGCCGCCATCTCGCGGGTTGCGTCCTTTGAGGGCAGATGCCCCAAGGGAAACCGTAGATAGTCCAGCTGCTCAGGCGTGGTGGAGAACAGGAAATAGCTCTGATCGCGATTCGCATCTTCTGCGCTGTGCAACTCGGCACCTTTGTCGCCCATCTTGCGCTGAATGTAATGCCCGGTCGCCATGCAGTCCGCCTCTAGATCGCGGGCGGTTTCCAGCAGATCCTTGAATTTCACCCGCTCATTGCAGCGAATACAGGGCACAGGCGTTGCCCCGGCCAGATAGCTGTCGGCAAATTCGTCGATCACGGCATCTTTGAAGATGTTTTCATAATCAAGCACATAATGGGGGAAGCCGCGCTCTTCAGCGACCCGGCGTGCATCATGAATATCAATGCCAGCGCAGCAGGCGCCTTTTTTGGCCAATGCCGCACCATGGTCATAGAGCTGCAAGGTCACCCCAATCACATCGTAGCCCTGCTCGGAGAGGTAGGCGGCAACAACCGAGCTGTCGACCCCGCCGGACATGGCCACCACCACACGGGTTTCTGAGGGCGGTTTGGCAAAGCCAAGTGAGTTCAGCGGGGTATCGGTATCCAGTGCCATCAGGCAAATCCTTAGATCAAGGGGGCAAGCATCGAAGAATATATGAAAATCCTACAGACTCTCAAGGGGGTAGGTTCATTGCTCCTTAAGTAGACTGAGCAAAAGCTACTGGCGAACGAAAGACTGATGTACCGAACAAGGGTAGAGGCATGTTTCTGAAGAAAGTTGAGGGTCCGCGCGCTGTTACGTTGCCTGATGGCAGCACGATGACTCGTGCTGATTTGCCGCCGGAAAATACCAGACGCTGGGTGGCCTCCCGCAAGGCCGCAGTGGTGCGCGGCGTGCTGTATGGGCTGCTGCCCCAGACCGAAGCCCTGCGTCGATATGGGCTGAGTGAGGAAGAGTTTCGCAGCTGGATTTCCGCCGTTGCAGACCACGGGGAAGAGGCGCTCAAGACCACTCGACTAAAAGACTACCGTAAACACTAAAGCCTTTTTTAAGTGAAGACTTGAGTCAAAGTTGATAATTAACGATTATGGTAACGGGCCATTAACCTTTTTCGATCAGGGTTAACGCAACCTAAGGGAAACAGTCACAGGCGGAGACTTTCAACATGCGCATTCTACTGGTCGAAGACGATCCAACGACAGCAAAGAGCATCGAATTGATGCTGACCCATGCCAACCTTAATGTCTATTCGACGGACCTAGGTGAGGAAGGGATCGATCTGGCCAAGCTTTATGACTACGACCTGATCCTGCTGGACCTTGGCTTGCCGGATATGAATGGCCACGAAGTTCTGCGTCAGCTGCGCATGGCCCGTATCGAAACACCAATCCTGATCTTGTCTGGTGCCGATGATACCGACAATAAAATCAAAGGCTTCGGCTTTGGCGCGGATGACTATCTGACCAAGCCATTCCACCGCGAAGAGCTGGTGGCCCGGATCCACGCGATTATTCGCCGTTCCAAAGGTCACTCCCAGTCCATCATCAAAACCGGCAAGATTGCGGTGAACCTGGATGCCAAAACCGTAGAGGTGGACAGCAAGACCGTGCATCTGACCGGCAAGGAATACCAAATGCTGGAACTGCTCAGCCTGCGTAAGGGAACCACCCTGACCAAAGAAATGTTCCTTAACCATCTTTATGGCGGCATGGACGAACCAGAGCTGAAAATCATCGACGTTTTCATTTGCAAACTGCGCAAAAAGCTCAGCACGGCCACAGGTGGTGACAATTATATCGAAACAGTTTGGGGCCGGGGCTATGTTCTGCGGGACCCGCAGGATGATCAGATGTCCGGTGGTCACCGCATGGCTGTAGGGGCCTGAGGCGACAATTTCTGATCGCGGCGGTTACAGTCCGGAAATGGCATGTGGCGAATCCTAACAGGGTTTGCCGACATTTTGGAATGTCCGGTTAGTGATATTCAGGTTAACGCAGTCCTTGTAGTGCTGCGAACAAGAACCCGCCTTGGCGGGTTTTTTGTCGTTTGCACTGGGGGGACTGGCTGCGCCCCTATGTGTCTCGTGGTGTATTTTCTTGCGCTGGGATCACTGGACGCGGCGAGAAACGCGTTTTATCACTCAGGGCAAACTTGGACGATGGGGACCGCGCGTGAAACAGATCGAAGCATTAGATCCCTCGGGGCTTTCTCAGGACCAAGCTCAGGCGGAGTTTTTGGAGTTGCAGAGCCAGCTGGCCGCAGCTGATCAAGCCTACCATCAAGACGACGCCCCCTTTCTGAGTGATGCCGCGTATGACGCTGCCAAAAGACGTTATCAGGCCTTGGCCGAGGCCTTTCCAGATCTGGCAGACAGCGCAACGCAGCTTGAGACCGTTGGTGCGCCGGTTACCTCTGGCTTTGGCAAAATTCAACATGTTGTGCGGATGCTCTCGTTGGGCAATGCCTTTGAAGACGCGGATGTCACAGATTTTGAGCGCAGCATCCGCAGCTATCTGGGGCTAGAGGCCACTGCGCCGCTGGCTTTTACGGCTGAACCCAAGATCGATGGGCTATCCCTGTCGCTTCGCTATGAAAACGGCGTTTTGATTCAGGCCGCGACCCGGGGCGATGGCGCCACGGGGGAAAATGTCACCGCCAATGCCCGCACCATTGCGGATATCCCGCAACAGCTGACCGGCGCGCCGGATGTGCTGGAGGTGCGCGGCGAAGTCTATATGAGCCATGAGGATTTTGCCGCTCTGAACGCCCGCCATGGGGAGCGCGGCGGCAAGGTCTTTGCCAATCCGCGCAATGCGGCGGCGGGGTCTTTGCGGCAGTTGGACGCTGAAATCACCCGCGCGCGACCTTTGCGTTTCTTTGCCTATAGTTGGGGCGAACTCTCTGCCCCGCTTGGGGATACGCAAACCAGCGCTATTGCGCGGCTTGCCGAGCTTGGGTTTCAGACCAACCCACTGACCAAGACCTGCAATACGGTTGCAGATCTGATCGCGCAGTACCGCCTGATCGAAGAACAACGCGCCACACTGGGCTATGACATCGACGGGGTTGTCTACAAGGTGGACGCGCTGGCGCTGCAGGATCGGCTTGGCTTTCGCTCAACCACCCCGCGGTGGGCAATCGCGCATAAATTCCCGGCTGAGCTGGCCTGGACCTGGCTTGAGGCAATCGACATTCAGGTGGGGCGCACCGGCGCGCTCAGCCCGGTTGCCCGTCTTGCTCCGGTCACTGTGGGCGGCGTTGTTGTCTCCAATGCCACCCTGCACAATGAGGACTATATCCGGGGGCGCGATTCCAAAGGTGCGGTGATCCGGGGCGGCAAGGATATCCGCATTGGCGATTGGGTGCAGATCTACCGGGCCGGGGATGTGATCCCCAAGGTGGCCGATGTGGATCTTACCAAACGTCCGGCAGAGGCCGTTGAATTTACCTTTCCCGACCGCTGCCCTGAATGCGGATCCGAGGCCGTGCGCGAGGAAGGTGATGCGGTCAGGCGCTGCACCGGTGGGATTATCTGTCCCGCGCAAGCCATTGAAAAGCTAAAACACTTTGTCTCTCGTAAGGCCTTTGATATCGAAGGTTTGGGGGCAAAACAGCTGGAGGCGTTCTACAAGGATTCAGATCTGCCGATCCGCACTCCAGTTGACATCTATACCCTGGCAGACCGGGATGCGGGCCAATTGGCAAAGCTGAAGAACCGGCCAGGTTGGGGCGATCAAAGTGCCGCCAATCTCTTTGCTGCGATCAATGAAAAACGCAATATCCCGCTTGGTCGGATGATCTTTGCGCTTGGCATCCGCCACGTGGGTGAGGTAGCCGCCAAGGATCTGGCGCTGCATTTTGGCAGCTGGCAGGAGCTTGCAAAGGCGGTGGATCAGGCCCGCGCCGCTGCGCTGGCCCATCGTGCGGCGGATCAGGCAGAGGATCAGGAGCGGGAGCAGGCCAGCAGCGAAGGCCGCCGCGCCAAGATCAAGGAAACCCGCGAGGCGGCAGTTGCAGATTTTCAAGTGCCGCAGCCAGCGCAGGAGGCATGGGAGGATTTGACCGGCATTGACGGGATCGGCGCAACTGTTGGCCTGTCTCTGTCCGACGCGTTGGCCAATAGCCAGGAGCGGGCGGTAATCAATGATTTGGTGGCGCATCTGAATATCGCGGCTCCGGCAGCCCCATCGCAGGCCAGCCCGGTTGCGGGACTGACAGTGGTCTTTACCGGCAAGCTGGAAAAGATGACCCGCGACGAGGCCAAGGCGCGGGCAGAATCTCTGGGGGCCAAGGTCTCTGGCTCGGTGTCAAAGAAAACCGATATCCTGGTGGCCGGCCCGGGGGCTGGATCAAAGGAGAAAAAGGCGCAGGAGCTGGGTATTCGTATCTTGGATGAGGACGGCTGGTTGGCGGAGATTGCAGCCACATGAGCGGCCGCCCCGAAATCCTGTTCCCGCTTTTTTCCGGGGCCGAAACCCTCAAAGGAGTTGGTCCGAAAACGGCACAGAGCCTGGCTCAGATCGGGTTGCAAACGCCACGGGATCTGGCTTTTACACTGCCGCATTCGATACTGGACCGGCGCCGGCGCGACAGCATCAAGGGGCTGGATCTACCTGCCATTGCAACGGTGGAGGTGGAGGTGGGAAGCCACCAGGCCGCGCGCAATCGTGGTGGCGCTTACAGGATTAACGTGAGCGACCAAGGGGTTGAATTTCAACTGGTATTCTTTCACGGACGCAGCCGATACCTCGAGGCGCAATGCCCCGAAGGCTCGCGGCGTTTGGTATCGGGTAAGGTTGAACTGTTTGACGGTGTTGCCCAGATGGTGCACCCGGATCACATGGTTCCCCTGGCCGAGGCGGAAGATATTCCAGAGTTTGAGCCAGTCTATCCGCTAACCCATGGGGTGACCCAGAAAACCATGACCAAGGCGGCGCTCAGCGCTTTGGAGCGCCTGCCGGAGCTTGCCGAATGGATCGATGCTGAGCAGGTCAAACGCGAGGCCTGGCCCACCTGGAAAGAGGCGCTGATTGCAGGCCACCATCCGCAGGGGCTGGAAGATCTGTCGCCAGATGCACCGATCCGGACCCGGCTTGCCTATGATGAGCTGTTTGCCCATCAATTGACCCTGGCCCTGGCGCGGCAGGCGGAACGTAAATCCCATGGCATTGTCAGCCAGGCCACAGGGCGTTTGCGGGGGCCGGTGCTGGCGTCGCTGCCCTATCGCCCAACCACGGCGCAGACCCGAGCTATTGCAGAAATCTCGGCGGATATGACCAGCGATCGCCGGATGAACAGATTGCTGCAAGGTGATGTTGGATCAGGAAAAACCCTGGTTGCCTTTATGGCGCTATTGGTCGCGGTGGAGGCCGGCGGGCAGGGCGTAATGATGGCGCCAACCGGCATCCTGGCGCAACAGCACTATGAAGGGCTGCGACCGCTTGCGGAACAGGCCGGGGTGGTGCTTGAGCTGCTGACGGGGCGGGACAAGGGCGCTGAACGGCGTGCCAAGCTGGCGGCGTTGGAAGCAGGCGATATCCAGATCCTGGTTGGTACCCATGCGGTGTTTCAACAGGATGTGGTGTTTCGGCGGCTGCATCTGGCCATTGTGGATGAACAGCACCGGTTTGGTGTGCGGCAGCGGATGGAGCTGGCGGAAAAGGGCAAAGGGGCTGACGTCCTGGTGATGACGGCTACGCCCATCCCGCGTTCGCTGGCCTTGGCGCAATATGGCGATATGGATGTCTCGGTGCTGGATGAGAAACCGCCCGGGCGTAAACCGGTAAAGACCGCAGTGCTGAGCACGGAGCGTATGGAGGAGGTGGTAAACCACCTGCGGCGTGCCATAGACGAAGGCCGTCAGTGCTATTGGGTCTGTCCGCTGGTTGGCGAATCTGAGGTGATGGACCTGATCGCCGCCGAAGAACGCTTTAAACACCTGCGTGCCATTCTGGGCGAGGGCGTGGTTGGTCTGGTGCATGGCCAGATGCCGCCTGCCGAAAAAGACGCGGCCATGGCGGCGTTTCAACAGGGCGAGACCAAGGTTCTGGTGGCAACCACGGTGATCGAGGTGGGGGTGAACGTGCCCAACGCCTCGATCATGGTGATTGAGCGCGCCGAAATCTTTGGACTTGCGCAGTTGCACCAGCTGCGCGGGCGGGTTGGACGCGGGAGTGCGGCGTCGACCTGTCTGTTGATGTATCAACCGCCGCTGTCCGAAGGCGGGCGGCGTCGGTTGGAGGTTCTGCGCGAAAGCGAAGATGGATTCAAAATATCGGAAACGGATCTGCAAATGCGTGGGGCAGGCGATGTCATTGGCACTGCACAGTCTGGATTGCCCCGCTTTCATATCGCCGACCTTGAACGCCAAGCCCCCTTGATGGCCGTCGCCCAGAGCGATGCCCGGTCTTTGTTGGCGATGGACCCCGGCCTGACCAGCCCGCGTGGCCGTGCCGCGCGTGTTCTCCTTTGGTTGATGAAACAGGATCAGGCTATTCGTTTAATTTCAGTTGGTTAGGGGTATTTGGTCCACTTTTTCAGGCCGAGGTTCCGAAAAAGTTCGCAAATGTTCTCAAAAAGTTCTTTACAGGGCAGGCGTAAAATGAGAACAAAAGGGCAACAAGGCCGACAGGGAGCGGCGCGGTGAAAACCTGAACCCCGACAGAGAGTAGTGGAGACAATTCTGATGATGACCCAACTGAAGACAACCCTGCACAATGCCCAATCAACCCTGTTGCAGGATGCTATCGGCGCTGTTGCCCTAGTTGTAATGCTGGTTGTTGCCCTTCACCTGCCGGGGTTTATGTAGTCGCGCTGTCGTGACTGAGCCTCCCCTTTTTCGCTAACCCTGAACCCCTATCTTATTACTGCCTGCTGTCTTTATGTCATGTGCGCTGGCATCCATCCCGGTGCCTTTTGATCCCCGCCTGATCTATGACCGGTTGCGCCTAACAGCCGGTTCGCGCACTTGAACCCCGCATGAAGACGCATTTCCTGCCGCCACCATCTGCCCGGATGTGTGGCGGCTTTTTTTTGCCTCGCGGGGCTAAGTTCTAGTTCTCATGGGGATGCCGCCTCAATGGCAGGCACCGACAAAAACGGGAACTGGCAAAACCAGGCACCGACAAAAAACAGTGACTGGCAAAACGGGCGCTGACAGATCCTTCATCCTCACAAAATCCCCATGGCGTCTTTGGCCGGCGCTAATGCCAGCACCTGGAATTGGCGCGCAGGCATTGGCTAATGCTGTCTCTTGTGGGTCGCTAGACTGATTGTTTGTGGCCTGTGTTAGATCAACAGACCGATTGTATTTTAACAAAAAAGCGATCTGTAGTTAGGATCCCGGCCCTAAGCGCAGTTTTTCTGCAAGGCCGCCTTGAAGGCTTCCAGGCTGGCTTCGAGACAGAGCAGGATTGAGGCGTGACGGTTTTTGAATTCGCGTGCGGGAACAAGAACTTCCAAATCCGAAAACGGGGAATTGGGCGCAGGTTGGTCATCCTTCAGCATGGCTTTCAGTTCATCGCGTGCGGTTTCCACCTCGGCAAGGGAGCGTCCAATTATGTTGCGTCCAACAACCGAAGCAGAGGCCTGACCCAGAGCGCAGGCTTTGACATCCTGGCCAAATGCAGTGATGCGCCCGTCTTTGATATTGAGATCAACTGTAACGGTTGACCCACACAGGGGGGCGCGCTTTTTTGCCGTCGCATCCGGGTGTTCCAGCCTGTCCAGAAAGGGAATATCGGCGGCGAGCGCCAGAATGCGGGACGAGTAGAGTTTGATCAGATCGGTTTCGCTAGACATTGGCGGCCTTGGGCTTTCCCTTGGGGTTTCTTCCTCATACATAGGCAGACAAATGCAAGATGCAAAAGGTTTTTACGATGTCCTTTGATCCCAATAATTTGAAGTATGACGCTGCGGGTCTGATCCCCTGTATTGCCCAGGATGAGGCGAGCGGCGAAGTTTTGATGATGGCCTGGATGAATGCGCAAAGCGTCGCCAGAACGCTGGAAACCGGAAAAGTGACCTATTGGTCCCGGTCTCGCCAGGCATTTTGGGTCAAGGGAGAAAGCTCGGGTCATGTTCAGAGCCTGGTGGATCTGCGGCTTGATTGTGACCGGGATTGTCTGTTGGCGCTGGTTCATCAGGTCGGCCCCGCCTGTCACACCAATCGGCGCAGCTGTTTTTATACGGCTGTTCGTGACGGGGAAGAGGTGGAGCTGATGAAGCCCATGGACTAGGGGCAGTCCCCTGGCTCTCGCAGCAGAAAAGGGCGGCGCTGGCGCGCCGCTGCCTCCGGCGGAGGTATTTGGAGAAAGATGAAACAGGGGGAGGTTAGCCCAGGCCGACAAGTTCGCGGATGTCTTGCGGGTTGGCGCCATCCTGGCGGTATGTGGCAATGGCGCGGGCATCGTCCCGTTTGGCGAGGCGTTTGCCCGCCTCGTCGCGGATCAGGCTGTGGTGGTGATAGGTTGGATGGGGAAGGTTCAACAGGGCCTGAAGCAATATATGTATCCGCGTTGCTTCAAAAAGATCCTGACCCCGAATGACGTGGTTCACGCCCTGCGCCGCATCGTCCAGCACCACTGATAGATGGTATGAGGTTCCCATGCCGCGCCTGGAAAGAACAACGTCGCCGATGGTCTTAACCATGTTGTCTGGGGTGAATTCAACGAGCCCCCGTTCGCCATTTGGTCCGTTTCCGGTCTCCAGAAAACTGCCAAAGCTAGCAAAAGATTTTCCGGGCACTCTGCTATTCTGAAACAGGCCGGGCACCATGCCGACCGCTTTTTCCATATCGAGCCTAAGGGGAACATTTTGAGGGCGTTGGTGCTGATCAGAAAAGACCTGTTCCCACGGCCCCCGGCATGTTCCGGGGTAGATTACCCCGTCTGGCCCCAGCAGAGGCGAACCTTCCTGCGGGGCGGCAGCCGCGGCGGCGATGTCTTTACGATTGCAGGTGCAGGGGTAGAGGAGACCCAACTGCCACAGACGATCCAGAGCCTCATCGTAGACTGACTGGCGCTCTGACTGGCGCATTACCGGTTTGGGCCACCACAAACCAAGCCATTCCAGATCTTCATAGATCTGTGTTTCCCACTGGGGGCGGGCACGAGATTGGTCAATGTCTTCGATCCGTAGCAGAAATTTGCCCCCCTCAGCCATGGCCATGTCATGGGCCAGTAGGGCGGAATAGGCATGGCCCAGGTGCAAGGGGCCTGTAGGAGAGGGGGCAAAGCGGGTGATGAAGGTCACGGGATCTGCCCCCTTGGTGTTCAGGATGTTCAGGCGAAGTTATCCAGCCAGCTGGTCCAGGCCGTTTTGGCGCGATCCGTATAGGCCTTGTAGCGATCCTTGCGGCCGCGACGGCCGCCTTTTAGGCCCTCAACCGGTTGGAACAGGCCAAAGTTCACGTTCATCGGCTGGAAGGTCTTGGCCTCGGCTCCGCCGGTGATGTGATGGATCAGCGCACCCATGGCGCTGTCTTGTGGTACTTCTGGCAGCTCAAGGCCGAGGATTTCGGCGGCGGCCATGCGACCGGCCAGCAGCCCCATGGCTGCACTTTCCACATAGCCCTCGACGCCGGTGATCTGTCCGGCAAAGCGCAGGTGGGGTTTTGATTTCAACCGCATTTGGGCGTCAAGCAGGGTGGGGGAGTTGAGGAAGGTGTTGCGATGGATCCCGCCAAGACGGGCAAAGCTGGCGTTTTCCAGCCCTGGGATCATCCGCAGCACCTCTGTTTGGGCGCCGTATTTCATCTTGGTCTGGAAGCCGACGATATTGAACAGGGTGCCAAGCGCGTTGTCGCGGCGCAGCTGCACCACGGCGTGGGCTTTGACATCGGGCTGATGTGGATTGGTCAGGCCAACGGGTTTCATTGGACCAAAGCGCAGGGTCTCGCGGCCACGTTCGGCCATGACCTCGATCGGCAGGCAGCCGTCAAAATAACCGGCGGTTTCGCCTTCATGGAATTCGGTCTTATCGGCGGCCAGCAGCGCGTCGATAAAGGCCTCATACTGGTCTTTGCTCATTGGGCAGTTGAGATAGGCGGTGCGCTCTTCCTCGGTTTCGCCCTTGTCATAGCGCGACTGCATCCAGGCTTTCGACATGTCGATGCTTTCGGCATAGATGATTGGCGCGATTGCATCAAAGAAGGCAAGTGCCTCGGCGCCGGTCTCAGCCTGGATGGCCTGGCCGAGAGGGGCAGAGGTCAAGGGACCGGTGGCAAAGATCCAATGGCCGTCCGTTGGCAGGACGCTGATTTCCTCGTAGGAGATCTCGATATTGGGATGGGCTTTCAGCTTGGCTGTCACCGTTTCGGCAAAGGGCTCGCGGTCGACCGCCAAGGCACCACCAGCAGGCAGGCGGTGTTCTTCGGCTGTGGCCATGATCACGCCATTTGCCGCGCGCATTTCCCAATGCAGCAGGCCAACGGCGTTTTGCTCATCGTCATCAGAGCGGAAGGAATTGGAACAGACCATTTCGCCCAGATTGCCCGTCTGATGGGCAAAGGTTTCCACTTTGGGCCGCATCTCGTGGATCACCACTTTGACGCCCATGTTCGCTGCCTGCCAGGCTGCTTCGGACCCGGCCATGCCGCCGCCCACGATATGTAATGTCTCTGTCATAGGGGGCAAATAGGGCAGTGCGCGCCCTTAAGCAATATTGCGCAGGCTCAAATGTGGCAGCAAAGGGGCAGAATAGGGCAAAGACGCGCGCGGCATATTCTCAGCGCGCTGGCCGGGGCCGAATGCATGATTTTTTAGCGGGGGAAACAACTGCCCCGAAGGCACAGCATTGTTTCCATCCCTTGCACAACCCACCAAAGGTTAGGACGGCATAGCCCAAAGTATGGGCGGTTTTTCTTTGGATGAGGAGAATTTGGGGCCGCTGAGCGGGAATGTCGCCCGGGGAGAGAGATTCCCGGTTGGAGGGACCTTCCGCTTCAGCGGCCCAAATTGTGTCCGGGTCAGGACCTGTGTCGTAACCCGTGCCCAATCTTTGCCATTATCTTGCCCCGATTAAAAGGCCCGATATAGAAACAATAAATCCTGAATGGTAAACAAAGCCTAAAATTTTCGAAAAAATTGTCTCTATTTCCAGTCAGGGCTGCGTTTTTCGATAAAGGCCTGCATGCCCTCGACGGTGTCGGGCTGCATCAGGTTGGTGACAATGACCTCGCTGGTATAGGCATAGGCCTCCTCAATGGGCATCTCTAGCTGCTGGTAATAGGCTTCTTTGCCCACCTTGACGGCGGCACCAAGTTTGGAGGCGATCTTATCCGCCAGTGCGCGGGTCTCTGCCTCCAGCTGCGCGGCGGGGACGGCGCGGTTGATCAGCCCCAGCTCAGCGGCGCGGGGGGCGGACATGAACTCGCCAGTGGTGAGCAGTTCAAAGGCGTGTTTGCGGGGGATGTTGCGGGAGAGGGCCACCATAGGCGTTGAGCAGAACAAGCCGATGTTGACGCCATTGACGCCAAAGCGGCAGTCATCACTGGCTATCGCGAGATCGCAAGAGGCAACCAGCTGACAGCCCGCAGCGGTGGCAATGCCATGGACCTGGGCAATGACCGGCTGCGGCAGCTGTTGCAGCCCCAACATGACCGAGGTGCAGCGGGCAAAAAGCCCCTCAAAATAGGACTGTCCCTTATCCGCTGTCGCGCGCCCAGCGGTCATCTGGCGAATGTCGTGGCCAGCACAAAAGGCTTTGCCTATGCCCGACAGAATCACCGCCTTGATGCTGGTATCGTCTTTCAGGACATCAATCTGCGCCTGCAGCGCCTGCAACATCTCATCCGAGAGGGCATTCAGCCGCTCGGGTGCATTCATTTGTAGATGAGCCACTGCGTTTTTGTCGTGACGTTCCAGAATTGCCATCTTGCTCTCCTCCTAGGTTCCGGGTGAACACTAGGGCGCAATGAGGGAGAGGAAAAGCATGGGTTTGGCATTCGATGTCGCAGGGCTTGAGGCCTATATGGATGAAATTTTTCCGCAAGTGGCCGATGATTTTGCAGTTGATGCGCTGTCGATGGAGGGCATTACCATGCGCTTGAAGGTGGCAGAGCGCCATCTGCGCCCTGGCGGTACGGTTTCTGGACCGTCGATGTTTGCCTTGGCCGATGTCACGGTCTATGGGCTGGTGCTGTCGCGTCTGGGCGCCAAGGCGCTGGCAGTGACCACCAATTGCTCACTTGATTTTATGCGTAAACCAGAAGCCGGCCGCGACATCATAGCCAAAGGTCAGTTGCTGAAACTGGGCCGAAGCCTGGCAGTCGGGGATGTGCATATGTTCTCTGAGGGGTCAGACAAGCTGGTGGCGCGTTCCACCATGACCTATTCGATCCCGCCAGAGCGCTGAAGCCAGAGAGCAGAGGCCTGGTACAGAGAGCAGTGCGCGGGCTTTTAGATGCTTGCTGTTACAGGGTCGCTGTTGCTAAGGGCTGGCCGACCTTGACCAGGGTTTCCAGGCCTTTGGCGCTGTTTTCTACCAGATCTGGGCTAAAGGTGACCTGACCGGGCTGAAAGACCACCACAACGGTAGAGCCGCCAAACTTGAAATAGCCCTTTTCTTGCATCTTGCGCACGGGGCCAGAGGAGGTGGTGTTGATGATCGAGCCGACCCCAAAGGCGCCAATTTCGCTAAAGCAATAGGTGCCGATCTTATCGTTTTTGATCAAAGTGTTGCAGCGCTTGTTTTCACCAAAAACATCCGGCCCGGCCCCCAGGGCAATGGGGTTAACCGAATGCAGCGCGCCGGCAAGCTCTTGGGTGGTTTCAATCTGGCCAGAGGCTGGGAAATGATAGCGGTGGTAATCCGCCGGACAAAGACGCACGATGGCCAGCGCCCCGCCCAGAAATGGCTCTGACAGGCCGGGCAGCATGGATGTGATCGACATCGGGTGGCCTTTGACCGGGACAAAGACATCCTTGTCCAGCTTAGGAAAAACCAGAACCCGACCATCGGCTGGGGCAACAATCTCGCTAGGGTCATCTGAATAGGGGCGCGCCTCAGGCCGAAGGTGGCGGGCAAAAAAGTCATTAAAGGAAGTGTAGTCGTCGGCAGGTCTGACGGCCTCTGCCATGTCGATGGACAGCTCATCAATCACCGCGTTGATCTTGCCGCGCGACAGGGGGCTGTCATACCACAGTCCAAACATCCGGCTGATCAGGGAGGAGCGAAACAACAGCCGCTCTATCAGGCTGGAACCGGCATCCTGATAAGCCCAGCGGATCCATTTTTCGCCCAGGATGACTTCGTCAAATACCCTGCCATTGTCCCGGTCGACCACTTGAATTGGGGTGTTCTGCATGTGATCAGCCTTGCGTTACTTCCGTCTGTGCGGCCTAGCAGAACCAGGCGGAGGGGCCAAGGGGCAGAGCGGAGCGGCTGCAGAAAGCAGGAGAGGCGGATTGAGTATAGTTTTTAACAATAATAATCATTCCCGTTATCTGTTTGTCCAATGGGGCAAGCTGTGCAAGCCTCTCCTGACAGATGCCAAGGGGCAAGGCACGCGCAGCGGACCCCCTAGAGAGCAATCGGGAACCGACATAGGAGAGACCCATGACATCGCGTAGAACGCTTTTGAAAACCACATTGGCCGCAGGTTTAGCCCTGGCCACCAGCCTCACCACTGCCAGCTTTGCAATGGCAGAAGAGCTTGGAAAAATTAAGGAAGCGGGCGTCATCCGCATCGCAATGAGCGGCGCTTACCCTCCCTTCAACTTTGTCAATGACAGCAACGAGGTTGTTGGCTTTGACCCGGCTGTTGGGGCTGAGATCGCCAAACGTATGGGCGTTGAAGTTGAAATCGTCACCACTGCTTGGGATGGTATCATCGGCGGTTTGCTGGCCAATAAATATGACGCGATTGTTGGCTCCATGTCGATCACCGAAGAACGTCAGCAGGTGGTTGATTTTGTAGGCCCTTACTACACAACCAAACGCGCGATCTTTGCCAAGCCCGGCGGCATCAGCTCGGCTGCGGAACTGAGCGAGGCCAAAGTTGGCCTGACCCTGGGCGAAACCCATGAGGCCTGGGCCCGTGAAATGGGCTATGACGTGCGCACTTACAAGGGTCTGCCCGAGCTGCTCCTGGAGCTTGAACATGGCCGCGTTGATGTCATCGTCAATGACTCGATCGCCGCTATTCTGGCGATGAAAGAGACCGGTCAAGACTATGTCATGATTACCGATTTCGAGACCGAAGAATTCGGCGCCGGTATCGCCATCCGCAAGGGCAGCCCAGAGCTGGCGGCTGCCATGCAAGGCGCGCTGGACGCGATGATGGAAGATGGCACCTATCTTGAGATTGCGAACAAATGGGTTGGCGGCGACATTCGCTAAACCAGCTAAGATGCGGCCCCGTTCAGGTTTCTATTAGAACAATGAATGGGGCCGTTTTAGATGCCGTTGCCTTTCCCTGGAGAGGCCGGCACAGAAAAGCACGGCTCAAGGAGACAGACGCCAGTGGATTATGCCTTGATGCAACGGGTCTTTCCCTTCTTTCTGGATGCGGCCTGGATAACCATATTGCTGTCGGTGTTGACAGCTCTGTTGGGGGTGACCTGCGCCATACTCGGCACTGCCGCCCGACTGTCGCGGTTCCCGCTGTTGCGGTTTCTGGGCGCCGCCTATGTTAGCCTGTTTCGCGGCACTCCGGCGCTGATCCAGCTGTTTATCCTATATTTTGGCGGCCCGCAGATCGGTATCCAGCTGGATGCATTTGAGGCGGGTGTCATCGGCCTCGGCGTCAATGTCGGCGCCTATATGACCGAAACCATGCGCGGTGCCATTATCTCGGTTGACAAAGGGCAGGGCGAGGCCGCCCGAACCCTCGGCATGAGCAAGTGGCAAGCGATGCGCAATGTGGTCCTGCCGCAAGCCATGCGCCTGATGATCCGGCCGCTGGGGGTGAACCTTAACACCCTGATCAAAAGCACCGCGCTGGTCGCGGCCATTTCAGTGGTCGAGCTGACCTATACAGCGCAGCGCTATATTGGCTCTACCTACAAACCCTTCGAGATGTTCCTGATTGCAGGCCTTTTGTACATGATCATCATTTATGTTGTCGGGCTGGCCGTGACCTGGGCCGACCGCAAAGCTCGCCTGAATTGATCGGGGAAAGGATACCGCATGGGACTCGATTTTAGCGTCATTCCAAAATACCTCGATATCGTCCTGCTGGGGGCGCTCTGGACCATTGCCATTACCGTTGGCGCTGCAGTTGTCAGCTTTTTCGGGGGCATTCTGCTTGCGATCATTGCGCTCTATGCCCCTGCCGTGGTGCGTTGGCCCTTTCGGGTGTTCTCCTTCCTGTTTCTGGGCACGCCGCTGTTGTTGCAGCTGTTCCTGATCTACTTTGGTCTGGTGCAGATCGGCGTGGATGTGCCTGCATTTGTGGCTGGGGTGATCGGTCTGGGGCTGCACTTTGCCGTCTATAACTCAGAACTGTTTCAGGCCAGTATTCTGGCCGTTGACAAGGGCCAGATCGAAGCCGCCCGGACCCTGGGCCTGTCGCGGATGCAGGCCCTGCGCAAAGTGGTGGTGCCACAGGCGGTGCGCGATGTGATCCCGCCGATTGGCAACAATATGATCGCACTTCTGAAGGATTCAGCCCTGGTCTCGGTGATTGGTGTTTCTGAACTGACCCTGTCTGCCCAACGCGCCATTGGCAGCACATACCGGCCCTTTGAGTTCTACGTTCTGGTGGCGGCAATCTACTACATTATCAACCTCGGCATGGAGGCCGTCTTGCGCCGCGTTGAACGCCGCATTCAGGCCTCGAAATGAACCGGCAGGAGAAAGACATGAGCGAGCAGAAACCTTTCATCGACATTCGTCACGCCAAAAAAAGCTTTGGCACATTGGAAGTGCTGAAAGACATCAACCTGCAGGTAGACCGGGGGCAGATCGTTGCCATCATTGGCCCCTCAGGCTCTGGCAAAAGCACCCTGCTGAGGGCGATCAATGACCTGGACCCCCTGACCGGCGGGGAGATCTGGCTGGAGGACAAGCAGATCAATATGGATCTGCCCCATGGTCAGTACGAACGCCATATCAATAAGGTGCGCCAGGAAATCGGCATGGTTTTCCAGCACTTCAACCTGTTTCCGCATCTGAAGGTGCGCGAAAATGTGACCCTGGCGCCGAAGATGCTCAAAGGACTGTCCGACGCTGAGGCCAACGCCCTGGCCGAGGAGCAGCTGACCAAGGTCGGCATGATTGAACGCATCGACTATTACCCCTCGCAGTTGTCAGGCGGCCAGAAACAGCGGGTGGCCATTGCCCGTGCCCTGGCGATGAAGCCCAAGGTCATGCTGTTTGACGAGGCCACATCGGCCTTGGACCCTGAGCTGGTGGAAGAGGTGAACCTGGTGATGAAGCAGCTCGCAGAGGAGCACATGACCATGATCATTGTTACCCATGAGATGGGCTTTGCCGAAAGCGTGTGTGATCGCGTTTTGTTTATGGATCAGGGCGTTGTGGTCGAAGAAGGTCCGCCAGAGGTGATTTTCCGCAATCCCAAGAGCGAGCGGACCCAGAACTTCCTGCGCAAGCACCTGGCAGGGCAGCACGCCTAAGCCACCCTAGCGATAGCTGCGCTGTTCTATCGGGGTCTCGTCGATTGCCGCGATCAGCCGGTCGAGCAGGATTTGCTCGGCCCGGTTCTTGGTCGCCCCTTCGCTCCAGACCAGATAGACGTCGATCGGCGGCAGATCCTCATAGGGGGGTACCTGCCACAGCTGCCCGTCCTGCACGTCGCGTTCGGCCACATGGATCGGCAAGGGGCCTACACCAAGCCCAGATACGATCATGCGCCGTACCTCCTCCAGGTGGCTTGAAACGCCGGTGATTTTCTGGCCCAGGGCGGCCTGGGCCCGCATCACGGTGATGGGTTTCAAGACATCCTGCAACCGATCGGTTTCAAAACTGACCGAGGAATGGCCTTCCAAATCTGCCGACGTGAGATCCTTGCGGCCAAAAAGCGGATGCGGCGGGCCGCAGAACAGGCCAAAATATTCGCGGAACATGCGCCTGTATTCCAGATTAGGGTTGTGGTCCCCCACCAGACAGATGGCAAAAGAGGCGCGTTTTGCGGCGACCTCTGCGATGGCTTTGGAACTGGACAGAACCTCGATTTTTAGGCTGGCCTTTGGGTGGTCGCGATGAAACCCGGTGAGGGCCTGATTGATCAAAGGGCTCACCACATGACTGGCCACGGCAATGCGCACATGGCCACGGACATCATCGGTCATTTCGCGCATCAGGGTCGATAACCGCAGCACCGATCCATTGATTTCCACCGCCTCACGGTACAGTAAACGTCCCGCTTCGGTGAGGGCATAATAGCCAGGAGAACGGTTGATCAACTTGCGCCCAACCCGGTCTTCTAACCGTTTTAAGGCAGTGGAAACAGATGGTTGCTTGAGACGCAGTTGGCTCGCTGCATCGGTGACCGAGTGGCTTTCCGCCAGGACAACAAAGGTGCGCAACAGGTTCCAGTCCAGCTCGCGGGCGATCCGTTCCGGTTCGTAGTGAGGGTCGTCTTTCCGCATAGCTCTTCTCTATATCAAGAATTCCAATTATCTATTTGATCTATACTAGTGGCTCTCGCATGGTTCTATCAAGCCCGCTTTGCGGCCATCGGCATCTTCGGCGCAGTCCTGTTGCGCCATGGCGTTTGGGTTCAGCAACAAGGCGGTAGGGAGTTGGAAAGCAAAGAATGAGCAATCTATTTTATCAGGCGCAGGGGCGCAGGCCGGTTCTGGAACAGGCGCGCGGCGTTTACATGTGGGACAAGGATGGCAAACGCTATCTGGATGGCTCGTCTGGGGCGATGGTTTGCAATATCGGCCACTCCAACCCGGAGGTGCTGACCGCGATGCGCCGCCAGATGGAAAAATCCACCTTTGGTTATCGGCTGCATTTTGAAACAGAGGCCTCCGAGCGTTTGGCGCAGAAGCTGGCCGGGCTGATGCCGGGGGATCTGAACCGGGTGTTCTTTGTGTCCGGCGGTTCTGAAGCGGTGGAAAGCGCCACCAAGCTGGCCCGGCAATATGCCCTGGCCAGTGAACAGGGCAGCCGCTGGAAGGTCATCTCGCGCGCGCCCAGCTATCATGGCTGCACATTGGGGGCTTTGGCCCTGACCGGCTATACCCCGCTGACCGCGCCCTTTGCGCCGATGATGCAGGACATGCCCAAAATTCCCGCGCCCCGTGCCTATCTGGACGGGCTGGACGCCGAGGACCCCGCCACCGGCCACCACTATGCCGATATGCTGGAGGCAAAGATCCTCGCCGAAGGCCCCGAAAGCGTGCTTGCCTTTATCGTTGAGCCTGTTGGTGGGGCCTCCACCGGTGCGCTGGTGCCGCCAAATGGCTATATGGAGCGGATCCGCGAGATCTGCACCCGCTATGGTGTGCTTTTGATCATGGATGAAGTAATGACCGGTGCCGGACGCACGGGCAGCTTTCTGGGCTCGGATCATTGGCAGGCGCAGCCGGATATTGTGGTGATGTCCAAAGGTCTGGGCGCGGGATACATGCCCCTGGGCGCGGTGATCGCCGATGAGCGCCTGGTAGCGCCGATCCTGGCGCAGGGCGGTTTTGCCCATGGCTTTACCTATGCCGGCAACCCCCTGGCCTGCGCCGCCGGGCTGGCGGTGGTAAATACCCTTGAAATGAATGGGTTGTGCGACAATGCTGCCAAAATGGGAGAGACCCTTTTGGCGCGGCTCAACGGATTGATGCAAAAGCATGAATTGATTGGCGATGTGCGCGGCAAGGGGCTGCTTACGGCCTTTGAATTCATGGCTGACCGGGACAGCAAGGCGCCGCTTCCGGCGCGGTTGAATGCTCATCAGCGCTTTGTCGATCTGGCCTATGCTAAGGGTCTGATCATCTATTCGCGGCGCACGCGTGACGGCACCGAGGGGGATCACATTCTGGTTTGCCCGCCGCTGATCGTGAACGCAGAGCATATCGACGAGATCATCGAGGGCCTTGATGCCAGCCTGGTGCAGTTCAGCCAAGACATCCATTCCGAACTAAAGGCAGGCTGACCCATGAGCAAAATATTGATTACCTGCGCCGTCACCGGCTCTATTCACACACCGTCAATGTCGCCCTATCTGCCCGTGACCCCTGCGGAAATTTCCGATCAGGCCCAGGGCGCCGCCGAGGCAGGCGCGGCAATCCTGCATCTGCACGCGCGGAACCCGCAGACCGGCCAACCCTCGGCTCGCGCAGAGGATTTTATGAGCTTCCTGCCGCAGTTGAAACAGTCCTGCGATGCGGTGTTGAACCTTTCAACCGGCGGCAGCGCGGTGATGACCCTGGATGACCGCCTGGCCGCCCCCAAACGGGTCGAACCGGAGATGTGCAGCCTCAATATGGGCAGCATGAACTTTGCGCTTTACCCGGCGGCGGCGCGGATTTCCGACTGGAAACACGATTGGGAACAGCCCTTTCTGGAGAACTCGGATGATCTGGTGTTCAAAAACACCCCGCGCGACATTGCCCGTATCCTGACCGAGCTGGGGGTCGAGCGCGGCGCCCGGTTTGAATTTGAATGCTACGACGTCGGGCATCTCTATATGCTCAAACATTTTGTCGATCGTGGTTTGGTGCAGAAACCCCTGTTCATTCAGTTTGTCTTTGGGGTTTTGGGCGGCATGGGGACGGACCCGGAAAACCTGATGCATATGAAGGTGATCGCCGACAAGCTGTTTGGCGATGATTACATGTTCTCGGTGCTGGCAGCGGGGCGTCAACAGATGCCGCTGATCACCATGGCGGCCGCCATGGGCGGGCATGTGCGGGTTGGGCTGGAGGACAGTCTGATGATCTCGCGCGGGGTTCTGGCCAAGGACAACGCAGAACAGGTGCGCAAAATTCGCCGCATCGTCGAAGACCTTGGCCGTGAGGTGGCAAGCCCAGATGAGGCCCGCAGCATGCTGGGGCTCAAAGGTGCTGACCGCACCGCGATCTAAAGTGACTCAAAAAGGCAGGACAGGCAGATGAAAGCGATCTTTGACGCACGCCAATGGCACCACGACCCCAAGCATTTTATGGCCAACGGTAAGGCACAGCCAAACCCGGAGCAGCCCAAACGCATTGAGGTTCTGCAAAACGGCGCTTTGGCGGCGGGCTGCACATTTTCAGAGCCACAGGACGCGGGGCTTGGCCCGATCGCTGCGGTGCATACGGCGGAATATCTGACCTTTCTCAAGAATATCTATCGCCGTTGGCAATATATCAAAGACGCAGGCGAAGAGGTGATCCCCAATATTCATCCCGCCAACCGCAGCGACAGCTACCCCAAATCGGCCACCGGCCAGTCGGGCTACCATCAGGCAGATACCGCCTGTCCAATCGCCGAAGGCACCTGGGAAGCCTCCTACTGGTCGGCGCAGTCGGCGATTTCAGGCGCTGATTACCTGCGTGAGGGCGGCCAGTCCGCCTATGTACTGGCGCGTCCCCCTGGGCATCACGCCTTTGCCGATATGGCCGGGGGCTTTTGTTTTCTGAACAACTCCGGCATTGCCGCCCAACGGCTGGCCGCAGCCGGGCTACGTCCGGCGATTGTTGATGTGGATGTGCATCACGGCAATGGCACCCAAGGCATATTCTACAATCGCGACGATGTGTTGACCGTCTCCCTTCATGCCGACCCCGAGCGGTTTTACCCGTTTTTCTGGGGCCACGCCCAGGAACGCGGTGAAGGCGCAGGGTTGGGCTATAACCTGAACCTGCCCCTGGCGCGCGGCACCGATGACGCGGGCTTTCTCAAGGCGCTTGATGTGGCGCTGGAACGGGTGACCCTGTTTGGCGCCGACGTTGTCGTCGTGGCCCTGGGGCTTGATGCCTCGATTGATGATCCGTTTCAGGGGCTTGCGGTGACCAAAGAAGGGTTCTCTCGTATCGGTGCGGCCTTTGCAAAGCTGGGCCTGCCGGTGCTGTTTGTCCAGGAGGGCGGATACCTGAGCGATAGTCTGGGGGAAAACCTGACCCGCTGCCTGACAGGCTATCAAACCGCCACCTGACGAAAACGCCTCCCCCACGGGGGGGCGAAAAGGAAAGAAGCCGATATGACAGCCGTACTCACCAACACCCAGTTGGCCTATCTGCAATCCCTGCGCCAGGCGCTGCACCAAAGCCCCGAGATCTCGGGCGAGGAGGTGGAAACTGCGGCGCGTATCACCCAGGAGCTGACGCGCGCCGGGGCGGACCGGGTCTGGACCGGGCTTGGCGGTCATGGCGTTGCGGCTGAATTTTGCGGGCAGCAGGACGGGCCGACAGTCCTGATCCGCTGCGAGCTGGACGCTTTGCCGATCCCTGAAATCTCGCAGGCCCCCTATCGCTCGCAGATCGAGGGCAAGGGGCATCTGTGCGGCCACGACGGCCACATGGTGATGGTGCTGGGGGTGGCGCTGGCGCTAAAAACACGTCCTGCCACGGGCCGGGTGATCCTGTTATTCCAACCCGCAGAAGAAACCGGCGCCGGGGCTGCCGCGGTGATCAATGATCCGCGCTGGCCTGAGTTGCGACCTGACTTTGCCTTTGCTTATCATAATGTTCCGGGTCGTCCTTTGGGCGAAATTGGCCTGTGTTCGGGAGTAAGTAACTGTGCCTCCCGTGGGATGAAGATCCGCTTTGGCGGCAAAACCTCCCATGCGGCCGCGCCCGAAGACGGGGTCTCGCCCGCAGGGGTGATCGCAGATCTGATGCAGAGCCTGCCAGTGCTGGGCCCGGGTGGCGATATGGGGGCTGACTTTGCCCTTGCCACCTTGACCCATGCGCAGCTTGGCGAGGCCAGTTTTGGCATTGCACCGGGGGCCGGAGAGCTGCGCATGACCCTGCGCAGCCAGACCGATGCGCGCATGGACCGTCTGGTCCAGGAGGCTGAGGCGCAGCTGGAGCGCGCCCTGGCAAAGGCTGCGCAGCAGGCCGGGCGGCGGGCCGAACATGTGTCCGCCACTGTGTCCGCCACTGTGACTTGGCACGATGTGTTTTTGGCCACCGTAAATGACGACAGGGCACTCACTATCGCCAGCACCGCCGCCTCCACCCTTGGCCTGTCAACACATTCCATGGGCCAGCCGATGCGTTGGTCGGAAGACTTTGGCCGTTTTGGTCTGGATGGCGCCAAGGCGGCGATGGTGTTCATCGGATCGGGCGAATCCCAGCCACAGTTGCACAATCCCAACTATGACTATCCAGATGGCTTAACCCCTACCGGCGTGGCCCTGTTGGTTGAAATTATCGACCAGCTGTTGGGCAGGCAGGGCGACGCACATGCCCAGCCAAACATCTCTGGCAACTGACCCCCATGACGGATCACCCAAACGAAAGCGCCTGGTGCGAGATTTCCCCGGCGCAGATTTCGCAGAACCTGCGCCATACCCTGGATCGGCTGCCTGCGCAGACCCGGCTTTGTGCCGTAATCAAAGCGGATGCCTATGGGCATGGCATTGAAAACGTGGTGCCTGTGTTGATGGCCCAGGGGGTGAGCCGTATCGGGATTTCCTCCAACGGCGAGGCCCGCGCGGTGCGGGCGGCTGGTTTCACCGGGGCGATCCTGCGTCTGCGCACAGCCACACCGGATGAGGTCAAAAGCGCCTTGGGAGAGGATGTCCAGGAGCTGGTGGGTTCAGAGGAGGGGCTACTGGCAATTCGGGACAGGCTGGGAGAGAAGCCGCTGCCAAAGCTGCATATCTCACTGAATGCCAATGGGATGTCGCGCGATGGCGTAGAGCTGTCGACACCGCAGGGACGGCGAGCCTGTGGCAATATTTTGAAACTGGGAGCGGGGAAGATCGTCGGGCTTTGCACCCATTTTCCGTCTAATCACAGTGATGAGCTGGTGGAAAATATCGCAAGGTTTCAACGGGATGTCGCCTGGATCTTTGCCAACAGTGATCTGCGGCGTCAGGACGTTATGATCCACGCCGGCAGCACGTTGACCCTGGTTTCCGGATTGGATCCGCAGGTGGATATGATGCGTTGTGGTGCCATCCTGTTTGGCATCGCCGGTCCCAGCCCGGCGTTCCATCCCGCATTGACGCTGAAATCTCAGGTGATCAGCGTTGGATCCTATCCCAAGGGCAGCACAATCGGCTATGATCGAACCGCAGTTCTGCACCGTGACAGGCGCCTTGCCAGCGTTGCTTTGGGATATGCAAATGGCTACAGCCGTCGGTTTGCCCAAAGCGCCCAGGGGGCTCAGGGTGCCGAAGTGCTGATCCGGGGGCAGAGCTGCCCGGTGATGGGGGCAATTTCGATGAATACCATCGTGGCAGATGTGACGGAGCTGCCCGAGGTTGCAATCAGTGATGAGGTGGTTGCCTTTGGTCAACAGGGCGGGCGAGAGATCGGATCCCAGATGCTTGAGCAGCTCAGCGGCACCATCATGGCCGATCTCTTTACCGATTGGGGACGCCGCAATCCACGTATTATCTGTAATCGAATTGCCTTGCATGCCTAGGGCCTGCGGCGCGCGGCAGCAGGTGGTGCTGGTGGCAAACACCTGGGCGTATTAAGCGCCCGGATCTGACAGCAGTTCGGCGCCGCGCAGCAGCTCCCGCACTGCGACCTCATCGGTGTCAAAGGCGTCTTTGAACACCTCAACCGCCTTCCATGGCTCGGCATCGCCGCACATGAACACATCGAAGGCGCCGTAGCCGATCTCTGGCCAGGTGTGGACGGTGATGTGACTTTCTCCGAGCACCGCGACGCCAGAAACGCCCTGGGGAGAGAATTTGTGAGTATGGATATGCAGCAGGGTTGCGCCACATAGGGTGGCCGCCCGGCGAAAGGCGTCTTGAATGCGCTGTTCGCAGTCCAGCCCGGTCGCTTCCATCACCTCGATGATGAGATGGGTGCCGGCAAAGATCCTATTGTCCCGGCGGATAAAGTGATCTGTGCGATCAGCCCGCGTCAGGGCGTCCAGGCTTGCAGCAGTGGCTTTGCGCGGGCGATCAGCGCTGACCGTGGGGCAATGCGACGGGGCTGGCTTTGACACTGCGGGCAGGTGGTCCGTGGTGTCACTCACGTTAGCACCCAGAGGGTGCTGGGCGGCCGTGCAGAGCAATCCGAGTGATCCAAAGTGCACCTCTGGTCTTGACCGGCGTCTTGTTGGGAAGGCGGACCGCCAGTGCAACAAGATCGGGAATAGGGTTGGGGCTGTCCCCAACAAAACGTGGCTCTCCCTAGCATGGGCCACAGGCAGGCTGCAAGCCAACCGCAGTTGGCACGCTTGCTCGAAAGGCGGCTAAAGTGGCGTGCAGGGCGCGGGCTAAAAAGGGGGGCGGAGGTAAGATTTAGAGGGGTAATAAATAAAAAGGGCCGGGGACAAGCCCCGGCCATCAGTTGGTTCCTTTGCCCAGGGGATCAAGGGCGCCAGAACGGAAGAGTTCCTTGATAATGAGCTTCCTCGCGGGAAATCCCAATGTCATTCAGTTGCTCTGCGCTAAGATGGCGCAGCTCTTTTCGCGTGGTGTGACGGATCGACCATTTGGTGACGAGGACTGCAAAAGCAACGGCCGCCTGTGCCAGCACTGGCAGGGCAGGGCGGCTGTTCAGGTAGGAGGTGTGCGATGGGGTCTGGGTTGCAGAAGTTGTCATGGTCGGTTCCTTTATTGTGTTGATACAATCCCAATTGTCTGTTATATAAATTTGATACAATGAATAAAACTGGCTGTCTAAGGATGGATTGTAATGGGTACAATTTGGTCGCCGGACCTCGAAGGTAAATCCGGGCCGAAATACCAGCGGGTCGCGGATACCATCCGCACGGCGGTTGATGATGGCGTTTTGCAATGCGGCACAAAGCTGCCACCGGTGCGGGAATTGGCCTACCAGCTGAGGATCACACCCGGCACTGTTGCGCGGGCCTATACGCTCTTGACGGATGAGGGGTTGTTGCAGGCGGAGGTTGGGCGCGGCACCTTTGTTGCGGAAAAGCAAAGCCGCGTTCTGGACGATGTCTGGTCCCGCGAGCTGCACCTGCAAGAAGCCAGAGATCCCCATCACGTCAGTCTGTTTAGCCCACGCATGGTGGATGTTGGGCAGGTTTCTGCCCTGCGCCAGGCGATGGAGCAAGTCTCCAGAGGCGACCCTTTGCTGTTCTTGAACTATCCCACACGGGATGCCTATCTGCCGGTGCGACAGGCCGTGGTGCATTGGCTGGAGGGCCAGGCACTGGGGCCATTGGGGGAGGCGGATGTGGTTCTGACCCATGGGGGGCAAAATGGTATCCTGACAGTGTTGCAGACAGTGCTGCGGGACCCGCAGCCGGTGATCCTGGTGGAGGATCTGTCCTATGCAGGATTCCGCCGGGCCGCAGAGCTGTTGCGGGCCAAAGTCCTGGGTGTCGCCATGGATGAACAGGGAATTGTACCAGACTCGTTAGAGCTAGCGATTCGCAAATCTGGCGCGCAGGTACTTTGTACCAGTCCAGAAGTGCACAATCCGACTGGCCTGTTCACCCCCCTGAAACGGCGGCAAGAAATCGTCGAAGTCGCGCGGCGCCATGGGGTGCAGATCGTCGAGGATGATTGCTACCGGATGGGAGAGGCCAAGGCGCCAAGTTACCGCGCACTGGCACCGGATATGACCTGGCATGTGTTTTCGATATCCAAGAACCTGACACCGGCGCTGCGGGTTGGCTTTGCGCTGGCCCCCACGGGGCGGTCGCAGGATCTGCGCCGGGCTGCGGAGTACAGCTATTTTGGTCTGGCCCAGCCACTGGCGGAAGTCACCCGGATCCTGCTGTCAGACCCCCGCACCAAGGAGCTGGCGCGCGAGGTGCGCCGGGAGATGGCCAAATATGTCCGGGTTGCAGTGAATGCACTGGGCGGTTTTGAACTGGTCTGGAACGATGAGGTGCCGTTTTTGTGGCTGAAACTCCCGGCAGGCTGGCGTTCAGCCGCCTTTACCCGCGCAGCCGAGGCCAAGGGGGTTCAAATCCGGTCGGCAGATGAATTTGCCCTGCGTGATGGACGCGCGCCCAACGCGGTGCGCATCTGCGTCAATGGTCATGTCAGTCTTAAGCGGTTTGAAGAGGCCATGCAGCGGCTGCGCACCTTGTTGGACAACCCGCCCGAGCAGATCAGCGTGTGATAATCTGTCGGGCGGGGCTATGTATTACTTCTCTGCGAGATCGATCCAAACGTTGGATTCGCCGGTGCTATAGGACCAATTGTCCTTGCTTGCGAGAATGCCAGTCATGACCGCTGCGGCGATAAGCCCGGCAACTGAGGTCTCCACAACAACAACCCCATCAAGCGTTGGGTCGTGGGTATAATGTGTCGAAAGTTCCGGTGTTTTACAGGTCATTCTGAGCTGGGAAGGTTTGCCGTGGAATTTAGGTAGATGAACAATAGCCGGGGTTTGAAACTGCGCCGAGAATTCTGCGGTATCAATAGTACAGGTGGCGCCAGTAATTTCCGTGCGTTGCACACCGCCGGGTCTGGAGTTGGGGTTGGATTCGTATTGGTTTTGAAGTTCTTGCGAGGTCTCTGCTGGAACAAATGTCCGGATTACCGGTTTGGTGTAGCCAACGACTCGATCAGCAGCTGTGTTATTTTTGAGCGAGACGGTGATAGGGGGCTGTTTAACCGGAACGCCCTGCGTGCAAGCAGTGACAATAAAGGCGAGTGGGAAAATCAGGAGTGTTGAAAGTCTCATGTGTAACCTTTGAGTTGAGTTGGTCTTGTGTAATCTCTTTTGAGGGCGGAAGAACACTTCTTGGGGACATAGGGGGGCGATGGTGTGCAAATGTCACGGGGGGACTGATCAGCCGGAAAGTTCAGTCTTATGTTTTGGGGTATTATTATACCTATTTTTTAAGATATTGAAAACAAACACTTTAAACATGTTTGCTGGCATTGACGTGGGTCGGGGAACTCCGTAAACCCTGTCCATCAAATCGGGCGCTGGACCTTTGTTCTGCGTCGTCACGACAAACAGGATTGACCTGCCATGAAAACCTTCTCTGCTACACCGGCAGATATCGACAAGAAATGGATCATCATTGACGCCGAAGGCGTCGTGCTGGGCCGTCTCGCATCGATCATTGCCATGCGCCTGCGTGGTAAGCACAAAGCAACCTTCACTCCGCATATGGACATGGGTGACAACGTCATCGTGATCAATGCCGAGAAAATCCAGATGACCGGCAAGAAGCGCGACGAGCACTTCTACTGGCACACCGGTCACCCCGGTGGCATCAAATCCCGCACCAAGCAGGAAATCCTGGAAGGCAAGCACCCCGAGCGTGTTGTCTATCAGGCGGTCAAACGCATGCTGCCAGGCAACCGCCTGTCGCGTCAGCAGATGACCAACCTGCGCATCTATGCTGGCACCGAACATGGGCATGAAGCCCAGGCGCCTGAAGTTCTGGACGTGAAGTCCATGAACAAGAAAAACACGCGGAGCTGATATCGATGACTGATCAGATCAACACTCTCGAAGAGCTGAGCGCCGTTGCTGGCGTTGAGGTTGTCGCCGAAGACATCATCGCCCGTGAACCCGTTCGTGACGAACTGGGCCGTGCCTATGCCACTGGTAAGCGTAAAGATGCGGTTGCCCGCGTCTGGATCAAGCCTGGCTCCGGCAAGGTTGTGGTGAACGGCAAGGAAATGAAAGCCTACTTCGCCCGCCCGGTTCTGCAGATGATCCTGCGCCAGCCGTTCACGGTTGCCGGTGTCGAAGACCAGTTTGACGTCTACGCGACGGTCAAAGGTGGCGGTCTTTCCGGTCAGGCCGGTGCGGTTAAGCACGGTGTTTCCAAGGCGCTGCAGCTTTATGATCCCGCCCTGCGCGGCGCTCTGAAAGCCGCTGGCTTCCTGACACGCGACAGCCGTGTTGTTGAACGTAAGAAGTTTGGCCGCCGCAAAGCGCGTCGTTCCTTCCAGTTCTCCAAGCGTTAAATTCACCACATATGTGGTTTTGGGGGCTGCCTTCGGGCGGCCCTTTTTCTTTTGTGAATTGTTTACCCCATGGGACTCAACCTGTTTGGGGCGGTTTTGCAAAAGCTGTTCATCCAGGTCGCTGTTTAGCCAGGCCAAGGTCTTGCGCCAGCCGCGCGCCCGCGTCTCGTCGGTGGGGTTGGCGATAAGCGACTTAAACAGTTTTCAAACATTTTGCCGCTAATGTGAGCCATGCCCAGAACGGGTACAATTAGGGGAGAAACCAGCATTGAATGAATCAATGATCACCGAAACGCCGATTGGCAACGGCAAAGCAGTCATTGGGCGTTTCACCCTGGGCTGCGACGACATCACTTTCCATAATACAGGGGAAGGGACCAATGTTGCGATCGGTTCCTTTTGCTCCATTGCGGAAGAGGTGAAAATCATCCTTGGGGGGCGGCACAAGATTAACCGCATTGCCAGCTTCCCTGTGGAACAGATTTTTCAGGATGAGCATGTCCCTGAGGACAATCAGAGGGACATGGATGTCATCATCGGCAATGATGTCTGGATCGGCCACGGCGCGACCATCATGCCGGGAGTGAAGATCGCTGACGGTGCGGTCATTGCGGCCAACGCCACTGTTTTTAAGGATATTGGTCCCTTTGAGATCTGGGGCGGCAATCCGGCGACTTTCCAGCGCAAACGTTTTGACGATGACATGATTGCGGCGCTTCAGGATCTTGCCTGGTGGAACCTGCCAGAGGAACTCATCGAGGGTATGGCGCCGCTTTTGTCGACTGTGCCGACGCTAGAGCTGGTTGCTGAGCTGAAAACGATCGTCAGGGACTTGGTTGTCTTTGAAGGGGATGAAGCCGCCGCCTGAGCAGCGAAATCTCTGAAAGACGATCGACAAGCGCCCCGAATTCTTTGAGGCCTTTTTCTGTGCGGCGACGCCTTTTGCAGCGTTAGCTGTCCGGCTCGATCAGACCCAGGCCACGCAGATAGATACCGATGCCGGTTTCCAGCAGATCTTCTGGCGGAAAGGGTGAGGTCGCGCCCGGAGTGTTGCGGGCATAGAGCTCGACCACACCGTGGCTCATTGCCAGGATATGGGCGGAAAACATCGAGGCAGGGGGACGTTTGTCCGCCGGAATTTGTTGGCTCAGATCATCTGCGGCGCGTTCCAGAATTTGACGGGCGCGATGGGCCGCCTCGGCCAGTTCCGGAGTGCGGTTGCTGGCGATGCCGCTTTCGAACATGGCGATGTAATGGCCGGGGTGTTTGCGCGCAAAGGCGAGATAGGCACGTCCTGTGGCCTCAAAGGCGGCCAGAGGTGAGGGCTGATATTTATCATAGGCATGCTGCATCAGGTCGGCAAACATCAAAAAACCCTGACGCGCAGCCTCTGCAATCAGATCTTCGCGGCCTTCAAAGTGGCGGTAAACGGCGGCAGGGGTCACCCCAGCCTGTTTTGCAGCCTCGGAGAGCGTAAAGCCGGTAGGGCCTTTCATCTCGATCAGACGCAGGGCTGCCTCAACCAGAGCTTGCCGTAGATTGCCGTGATGATAGCCGCGTTTAGACATCCCAGTTTTCCGGTCCGATGCAGATGTCTTTGTTCACCGCTCCGATGGCTTTTTCATCTTTGTTCTTATAATCAATGGCATGCAATACGGTACGAATGGCCGAAAGACGGGCGCGACGTTTGTCATCAGAGCGGATCACACACCAGGGAGCATGGGCGCTATGGCTTTTGCTGAGGGTCTCTTCGATGGCTGCGGAATAGTCGTCCCATTTCTCTAGCCCTTTCACATCAATCGGGCTCAGCTTCCATTGCTTCAACGGATCGCTTTCGCGGGCCAGAAAGCGACGCAACTGTTCGGGGCGGCTGACGTTCAGCCAGAATTTGAACAGGATAATCCCGTCATCAACCAGGGCCTCTTCAAAACCGCCTACCTGACGAAAGAACCGCTCGCGCTGCTCTGGGGTGCAAAAGCCAAACACATGTTCGACAACGCCGCGATTGTACCAGCTGCGGTCAAAAAACGTGATTTCACCGCCAGAGGGCAGGTGATCGACGTAGCGCTGGAAATACCACTGGGTTTGTTCTGGCTCGCTGGGTTTGGACAGGGCGACAACGCGGGCGCCCCTTGGGTTGAGGTTCTCGCGAAACCGTTTGATCGTGCCCCCTTTGCCAGCCGCATCGCGGCCCTCAAAAACAATGGCGATCCGCGCACCGCTGTCTTTGACCCAGGCCTGCAACTTGACCAGTTCGACCTGCAAGGATTTGATTTCTTTCTCATAATCCTTGCGCCGCATGCGCTCGGAATAGGGGAAGTTCGGCGCCAGAATGTCGCTTTTGTCACTGTCTTTGATACAGTTGGCCAGGGCTTTGGGAGCTTTGCTTTTGAAGTAGCTGCTGATGGCGCCGTCAAATGGCAGTTTCATTGGAAAACTCCTCTTTGGTCAGGCCTTTATAGGGCAAAACCGGGGGGGATGTGAATCGCTTTCACTCCGATCAAAGCTCCGCGCAGGCAATATCCAGCCCCAAGGAGGGGAAAGGCGATAGGTCTGCACGTACAAACGGAGCGCCGCACAGGCCATTTTCGCGGGCTGCCCCTCATGTATGTGGCTGACCCCTAGCGTCCGATATGCGCCATGTCAAAGGGCGTGGACTGGTAGATCTCGTTGATCCAGTTGCCATAAAGCAGATGCGCATGGCTGCGCCAGCGGTTCTGCGGCGGCTGGCTGGGGTCATCATTAGGGTAGTAGTTTTGCGGCACGTTGATTGCCGTTCCAGTGGCGATGTCGCGGTCATATTCCTGTTTCAGGGTGTCGCTGTCATATTCAAAATGGTTGAAAATATACAGCGCCCGATGCGCCGGGTCCTGCACCAGACAGGGGCCAGCCTCTTCGCTGCCCAGCAGGGTTGTCAGGCCGGGGGCCGCGTCGATTTCATCCTGGCGAATTTCTGTCCAGCGGGAAACCGGGATCACACAGTCATCCGAAAACCCACGCAGATAGGGCGAGGAGGCCGCAAGGTTCTGATGGCGAAAGCAGCCAAAGGCCTTGTGATCCAAGATGTGCTTTTTGACGCCGTGGAAATAGTTGATCATCGCCATGCCGCCCCAGCAGACGCCAAAGGTCGAGTGCACGTTTGTTTGCGTCCAGTCAAAAACCTCGCAGAGCTCGTCCCAGTAGGTGACATCTTGGAACGGCAGATGTTCAATCGGCGCGCCGGTGATCAGCACCCCGTCAAACCTTTGGTCCTTCACCTCCTGGAAGGAGCGGTAAAACTCCTCCATGTGTTCGGCCGCTGTGTTGCGCGCCTGATGCTCGGTCATGCGGATCAAGGTGAGGTCGATTTGCAAGGGGGTGGCACCAATCAGACGGGCAAACTGGTTTTCGGTCTGAATCTTTTTTGGCATCAAATTCAGCAGACCAATGCGCAGGGGGCGAATATCCTGACGTGCCGCTTGATCCGGCGACATGACCATGACGCCTTCGTTCGTCAGAACGTCAAAGGCGGGCAGGTCAGAAGGGATCTTGATAGGCATGTCAGGTCCTCGGTTTTGGGGGCAGTGGTCCAGAGTACAGGTAGATAGGCAGGTTTGGCTTAGGGCTCAAGTGTTTGGGCGATCAACTCATTGAAATCAGCTTCGGTTTTGATCGCAGAGATTTGATCCGCGGTGACGGTAACGCCCCAGTTTTTTGCCATCGCCGCATAGCGCGGCTGGCGATGGGCCAAGGCCTGGGCGTAGGTCCAGCGAATAAAGGCGTCAGGATCGACATCCCCTTCTGATAGGCCCATTTGGTTGAGATAGTCTTCCCAGGTCCGTTGCAGGAACTCCGGTTGATAGGACATCGGTTTTGGGGCGCGGTCAAAACGGCGGATCAGCTCTTCGGTATGGGCGTCATCGCCTTTGATCCAGACCAAAAGGCACTGTTGGGAAAGCGCAGTCAGCACAGGATCCTTGGGATCATCCGCATCTACCCATTCGCAGATCGACCCGCCGGTGTCGCAGATGAAATTGGGGTAGCCATACAGCCGGGTCGCGCGGTCGGCAAAATACTGGGTGTCCAGCAGGGCGTTGATTTCGGCCTTGCGGAACTGATCCTGACGGCGCCGATATTCAGCCATAGCCAAGCCGCCCTTGGCAGGGTCGCCGGGTTTGCCCAGATAGGAGGAAACCGGGTTCAGGTTCTCAAAGGTGATATTGGAGCCAATGTAGATCGAGTCTGACAGCAGCAGGTCCCGCAGAAATGGGTTTTTCATCGCTTCGGACTTGGCATTGTCGGCGATAAATTCGCCCATGTAGCGGGTGCCGATACGGTAATCTATCGAGTAGTGAAACCAGCTGCCTGCATTGCGCAGGATATTGCTGATATAGGTCTTGCCAAGCCCGGACATCCCAAAGAACAAAATGCGTTTTTGCGGCGCGGCGCGCCAGTCTTGTGCACTCTTATATAGCATTGACCCGTCTTTCCTATTGTCGTCCGGCCTTGCTAGTCGGCTCTGGCGGCTTGGTCAATTCTGCTGTGACGCCGCAGCCCTCAGGAGGGACGGGGTTTGGGGAGGCGGATCCGCCCCGCCGCTTCAAGGATGTTGAGGTAATTGGCCACAAAAATCAGGCCGGCGCCGACAAATGTCCAAACCACCACGGCCTCGCCGTAGATCACCATGGCCAGCACAGCGATCACTGGCAGGCGGGCAAAGTCAAAGGGCACCACCACCGTTGCAGGCGCGATCGACAGCGCATTGGTAAAGCAGAAATGGGCCGCCAGACCAGCCATCCCGATGAGCAGGACCAAGGGCAGGATTTCGAGGCTGGGCAGGGTGATGTCCCCATCCCATCCTGCCATGATCAGCCCCATGACCAACTGCATGGAGGTGAGCCAAAACAGGATCGATGCAATGCCTTCATTGCGGGTCAGGCGTTTGGTGAAAATAACCGTCAGTGCAAAAAAGATTGCACAGCTTGCGGCGGCAACCACCCCAGCGTTGAGCGTTTCAGGAGAGGGGCGGGCAACAATCAGGATGCCCATGAACCCGAGCATAACCGAAAGCCCGCGGATCAGCGTCAACCGCTCCCCCAGCAGCAGCGGGGAGAGCACCACGACCCAAAGCGGCGAGGTGAATTCCAGCGCAAAAACCTGGGCCAGGGGGATCAGCGTGACCGCAAAGAACCACAGGTTCTGACCGGTGAAATGGGCCAGGTTTCGCACCAGATGGCTGCTCAGGCGGTCTGTCTTGACGCTGCCCCAGTTGCCTTTCACCGTGATCAAAACTGCTACGATGATCACCCCAACCAAGCTGCGATAGCTCATGATTTCAAAGGTATCGAGCGTCTGACCCGCTTCGCGCCCTGCAATGGCCATGGCCGAAAAGGAGCCGATAGCACCCAACATCCACAACGCCGCTGGCAGTATTTTGATTTCAGCAGTCATTGGTGGATTCCTTTGGATTTCGCGCTCGGCCTCACAGGACCCCGTATTGCCGGTCGCGTCAATGGGCGGCGAAACGAGAGAGTGCAAAAGAAAGCCCCGGCACGGGGGCCGGGGCGGATCACTTGTCATCGCGAAGGGGGGCTTATTCCCACTCGATGGTGCCCGGAGGTTTCGAGGTGATGTCATAGGTACAGCGGTTGATGCCCTTTACCTCGTTGATGATCCGGGTGGAGGTCTCGCCGAGGAATTCATGGCTGAACGGATAATAATCCGCCGTCATGCCATCAACGGATGTGACCGCGCGCAGGGCACAGGCAAAATCATAGGTCCGCCCATCGCCCATCACCCCTACGGTGCGCACTGGCAGAATGGCGACAAAGGCCTGCCAGATCTCATCATAGAGACCATGTTTGCGGATTTGGTCGATATAGACGGCATCGGCTTCGCGCAGGATTTCCAGCTTTTCGCGGGTGATCTCACCGGGGCAACGGATGGCAAGACCGGGTCCGGGGAAGGGGTGGCGGCCAATAAAGCTGGCAGGCAGACCCAGTTCACGGCCCAATGCGCGAACTTCATCCTTGAACAATTCGCGCAGCGGCTCAACCAGTTTCAGGCCCATCTTTTCCGGCAGCCCGCCAACGTTGTGGTGGCTTTTGATGGTGACCGAAGGACCACCAGAGAAGCTAACGGATTCAATGACATCAGGGTAAAGCGTCCCCTGTGCCAGGAACTCGGCGCCCTCAATGGTATTGGCGTGTTTCTGGAACACATCAATAAACAGCTTGCCGATGATCTTGCGCTTGGTTTCGGGGTCAGATTGGCCTTCCAGCTCGCCCAGGAACAGGTCCTGCTCGTCTGCGTGGATGAACTGCATGTTGTAGTTGTCGCGGAACATGGAGACGACCTCATCGGCCTCCCCCTTGCGCAACAGCCCGTGGTCAACAAAGACGCAAGTAAGCTGATCGCCAATGGCTTCGTGCAGCAAAACGGCGGTAACCGAGCTGTCAACGCCGCCGGACAGACCGCAGATCACCTTTTTGTCGCCAACCTGTTCGCGGATCGCGGCAATTGCCTGCTCGCGGTACAGGCCCATGGTCCAGTCGCCGCTAAAGCCCGCGAGTCGCACAAAGTTTTCATAAAGCTTGGCGCCATTGGGGGTGTGGTGCACTTCGGGGTGGAACTGCACCGCGTAGAAATTGCGGCTGATATCCGCGGTGATGGCAAAGGGCGCATTGGGCGAGGTGCCGTAGACCTCAAACCCTGGCGCTAGTTTGCTTACATGGTCACCATGGGACATCCAGACCTGCTCGCGGTCTGCGTCGTCCTGAAACCAGCCTTCCAGCAGCGCCGGCGAGGCAATGGTGGGCTTTACATAGGCGCGGCCAAACTCGGCGGTGCCATGGCCGCTTTCGACCATGCCTCCGAGCTGATGCATCATCACTTGCTGGCCATAGCAGATCCCGAGAATCGGCACACCGATTTCAAAGATCTCTTGCGGCACGCGGGGGCTACCCTCGCGGGTCACGCTGTCTGGGCCACCGGAAAAGATCACGGCCTTGGGCGCCAATTGGCGCACAAAATCCATTGTGACGTTCTGGTAGGGGTGAATTTCGCAATAGACATTCAGCTCACGCAGGCGGCGCGCAATAAGCTGCGTAACCTGGCTGCCAAAGTCTATGATAAGAAGGCGGTCATGGGATGTCTGGCTCATGTTTGGCTCATAGGCCCTGCGTCTCTGTCTGGCAAGAGCACAGTTATGCCACGAGCGGCTGGGAAGTGAAAAACTTTGCCAATCTTGCCTGCCCCTGTGGCATCCCCTGGGGCATCGTCACGCACGTCGATGGGGGAAGTCGGCGGGGTTAAGGTGAAAAATGCTCGTTAGATGTCGCTTTCCAACCGGATAGGCCGTTATCCTTCGGCGGTGGCGGCACGTGGCGGGCTAAATGTCTTTCAATGAAATTCCTTCAAGAGGGCTGACCATGGCTGAAGAAGCACCACGTCGTCGGAGCAGAGGTGGCGGCGGCGCCGCCCGCCGCGCAGAACGTACTAGCATCAAGATTGAAACCGCAAAGTACATTCAGCGCAATATCCCCAACTTCGAGGTTCTGACCCAAGAGGCGCTGGAGACCATTGAAGCCAATGCGGATATCATCCTCGAAGAGGTTGGCGTAAACTTTGTGGACAATCCGGCAGCGCTGCAGCGTTGGCGCGATGCTGGTGCTGACGTTCAGGGCGAACGGGTGCGCATCCCCCGTGGCCTGGCCCGCAAACTCTGCGCCACAGCCCCTGCCGAGTTCACACAGCACGCCCGTAACCCGGAAAAATCTGTGGTCATCGGCGGCAACAACATGGTTTTGGCACCGGTTTATGGCCCCCCATTTGTGCGCGATGCCAAAGGTGGCCGTCGTTATGCGACCATGGAAGACTTCAACAAGTTCGTGAAACTCGCCTACATGTCCAAGTGGTTGCACCATTCGGGCGGGACCGTTTGTGAGCCCACGGATATCCCGGTGAACAAACGTCACCTGGACATGCTGCTGGCCCATATGACCCTGTCCGACAAGCCCTTTATGGGCTCGGTGACCGAGCCAAGCCGGGCGCAGGATTCGGTTGATATGTGCGGGATTCTGTTTGGCAAGGAGTTCGTACAGAACAACACCGTGATGACCTCGCTGACCAATATCAACTCGCCGATGACATTTGACGATGTAATGATGGGCTCGCTGGAGGTCTATGCCGCCAATAACCAGGCCTGCATCATCTCTCCCTTTATCGTCGGCGGTGCCATGGCACCGGTTTCTGTGGCAGGCACCCTGACGCAGGTTCTGGCCGAAGTCATGGCCGGTGTTGCCTATAGCCAGCTGGTCCGTCCCGGTGCCCCGGCGATCTTTGGCGCCTTTGTTTCCTCGATCGACATGAACTCTGGTGCGCCAACCTTTGGCACGCCCGAGGCCTCGCTTGTCACCTATGGCGCCGGTCAGCTGGCACGCCGTTTGAACCTGCCGTTCCGCTCTGCCGGGTCCTTCTGCGGCTCCAAACTGCCCGACGCGCAGGCCGCCTATGAGACCGCAAACTCGCTCAACATGGGGCTGTTGTCAGGGGTGAACTTCATGCTGCACTCTTGTGGCTGGCTCGAAGGTGGGCTGGTGGCTGACTTTGAAAAGTTTGTCATGGATGCCGATCAACTGGGCACTTTGCATGGGCTCGCCAAAGGTGTGCCAGTTTCCGAAGACGATCAGGCGATGGATGCGATCCGCGAAGTTGGCCCCGGCGGCCACTACCTGGGCTGTGCGCATACCCAGGCGAACTTCAAAACCGCTTTCTGGAAGTCTGATCTGCTGGACTACAAACCCTTTGAAACCTGGGAAGAAGAGGGCGCGCGCGATACCTATTCCCTGGCCACAAGCCGGGTGGATTATCTTCTGTCAAACTATCAGGCTCCGGCGCTGGATCCGGCAATCAGGGAGGCATTGGAGGCCTTTGTTGCTGAGAAAAAAGCAGAGTCGCCGGATGCTTTCATGTAGATTTGATGGTGCCCAGGCGGGGCAATTTTTTCCCGCATAAGGCGAAAATGTTTCAGGCAGGGGCTATAATGGCCGCTGCCTGTTTTCGTTTGGCACTGGGGGAGTGTTTTGGGCGGTCGCTTCGTCGGGCCTGTCCTGAGAGTTCGGCGGGGAAAGATAGGCGGATTCCCCCAGCATGGCGATCAGCACCTCCACATGGCGGGTGATGGCATAGCCTGCATCCCCACTCAGGCGCTGTTGATTCACCTCATGTTCAAGGTCCAATAAGCGCATGAGCGCGGCTGCGGGTCTTGCAGGTTTTTCAGTGCCAAGAATTCGGCGCAAATCCCGCTCCCGGCTATAGCTGCTGGCGCCAATACGGGCGGTTCTAACCAGAAGCCTGGGGCGATGAAGAGTTTTTAGGCGGCTCAGAAGGTCCTGCATTTTGATGTCCCTTTTGCTGTGCGAGTGATCGGAATCGTAACACAACCAATGCGGGTGTTGCCGCAGGGAGAGGTTTACCGCGCGGTCTATTGTTTGTTGATTGATGAGTTTTTGGAAACAATGATGGATAACTCGAAGTTCTGTTCAAAATCAATCGGGTAAACTCTCTGTCTCTGTGGGGAACCTTGGGGGCGGAATGTGGACTATTTGCCTGACTGACGACCGGAGATCAGTATTCATGCAAAGACAGTCAGCACAATCACTCCCAGAATGGGTCCCCCCTGAGGTGCAGAGATATCTGGACCACACCGAAGGCGGCTGTTCGATCCGTCAGTTGGCCAGGGAGCTGAAATGCCATCCCTCGACCGTGTTGCGTCAGATACGCCGGGTCGAGAATCGCCGCGATGATCCTTTGATTGACTGCGCATTGGGTGAATTGGCGGCGGCTCATTTTGATCGGCTGGCGGCGCCAAAATTCCAACATTTTGCTGATTCCGCGACGCTCAGAACCGCCGCTTTGGAAGTCTTGGCAAGGCTCTGTCAAAGTGGCGCGATTTTGGCTGTGGCGGACGGCATGGAAAAGGCCGTTGTCGTGCGCGAAGGTGACAGTGCCATGAGCAAGCTTGCGGTGGAGCAGGGGCTGGCGGGGAACATGGCGCTTTTGGGGTGGATCAGTTGCACCCGGCCTGGCCGCCTGCGCCGCTATCATATCACCCCAATGGGGCGTACGGTGTACAGTCGCTTGATGGCAGACCGCGAGAACCGGGCGCGGGCCAATCTGGAGCAGGGGTTCAGCGAAACCCAGCACAGGTTTCTGCCGGGACGGGGCGACAGACCCAAAGAACGTCGCACGCGCTATGGGCTGGGGGAAACGCCGCTGGATATGCTGGCGCGGTTGCAGGACAAAAGCGGCGAACCGTTTTTGCCGCGTGAGCTGGTCGATGCGGGAAAACGCCTGCGGGAGGATTTTGAATTGGCCCAGGTCGGCGATCATCTGGCGCAGAGCAGGGCCTATTTTGCCGCGTCAGAGGGATGTGGGAGATCCAAGCCGCCAAAGCGGAGCGCTGCCTCTAAGGCTGCCAAAAAGCGGGCCGCAGCAGCCATGGCGGCCATGGGGTCCGGTCTGAATGATATTGCGCTGCGGTGCTGTTGTCACCTGGAGGGGCTGGAAGCGGCCGAGCGCCATCTGGGATGGTCGGCACGGTCTGGAAAAATCGTCCTGCGGATTGCCCTGGCCCAGTTAAAAGCCTTCTACGATGAAACGGACGAGCGCCTCGGTGACACCCATGGCAATCAGCTGATTGGCTGAACGGGCGGGCCTTCGGCCGTTACGGCGCAGCTGGGCGAACCGTGCGCGGCAATGCGGAAGGTGCAAATTTGGCAGGTATTTGCTACTTGCTGCGATAATCAGTTATTGTCGCGAGTGGCGTATTTGATAGGGTGCTCCTATGAGATTTACCCTTCGACAAATTGGTTATTTCAAGGCGCTGTGTGAGCATCGCAATTTTGGCCGCGCCGCTCAGGCCTGCCATGTGTCTCAGCCTGCTTTGTCTGTACAGATCAAAGCCTTGGAAGACCTGATGGGGGGAATTCTGGTCGAACGTCGAGCGCGGGATGTGGTGCTGACGCCTTTGGGGCGCGAGGTGCTGGCGCAAAGTGAAGAAATCCTGCTGTCTGCTGGTCGGCTGGAACGTCTGGCACAGGATCAAAGCAGCGGGCGTCGCAGCCTGTCCTTGGGGGTGATTCCTACCATAGCGCCCTATTTGCTCCCCGGGTTTCTGGCTGATCTGCGGGCCCATGATCTACACCTGAATATTCAGGTGCGTGAGGCCAGAACTGAGCGCCTGTTGGAGGCTTTGCATAATGGCGCATTGGATGTGGCCATTATGGCCTTGCCCAGTGGTGGCGCGGGACTGGTAGAGGAAGAGCTGTTCGAAGATCACTTTTTGCTGGCAGGCTCGGCCAATCGTCTGGCGCAGGTCAATGCCGGGCACCCAAGGGTTGAACCCTCGGATCTGAAGGCCAACCAGTTGATGCTGCTTGAGGATGGCCATTGCCTGACGGATCAGACGCTGGAGGTTTGTGGCGTTGCCCGCTCTGCCTCGGGGATCAACATGGGGGCAGGGTCGCTGGCGACTCTGTCCCGCCTGGTTGCCGCTGGTTTTGGCCTGACCTTGATGCCCGAACTTGCATTGGCTGCAGAATGTAACGCGGCACAGGGGCTGTGTGTTCAACGCTTTGGCGCGCCGCAACCAAAGCGCAGGATTGGCTTGATCCGCCGCGCCAGTACCGCAGAATCAGTATGGTTTCAGGATCTGGCCCAAGTGGCGCGGCAGACGGGTCAGGCCATTTTGCAGCAAGCGCAAAAAGACTACGGGCCCGCCACTGGCGAGCCCGAGCCTTAAACAGGTTTTGCAGAACCGGGTGGCTTAGGCCGCCGCAGTTTCTTTTGCCGCCTGCAGGTGCTTCATCAGGTTTTCTGGGGAGGAGACGCCATAGGGGTCTTCGCCGTGGTTGTCGCACAGGCCAGGCTCTTCGAACCAGGCTTCGACAACGCCATCGTTGACGATGGCCGCATAGCGCCAGGAACGTGCGCCAAAGCCCAGGTTGTCCTTGGCGACGAGCATGCCCATTTTGCGGGTGAACTCACCAGAGCCATCAGGGATGACATTGACGTTTTCCAGGTTTTGCGATTCGGCCCATTTGTTCATCACAAAGCTGTCGTTGACCGACATGCAGTAGATGGCATCGATGCCTTCGGCCTGAAAATCGGCAAAACCTTTTTCAAAGCCGGGCAGCTGGTAGGTGGAGCATGTGGGCGTAAAGGCGCCGGGCAGGGAGAACAGCACAACCCGCTTGCCTGCAAAGTAATCCGCGGTGGTTTTGTCTTCCCAGCGGAACGGGTTGGGACCGCCTACAGCTTCGTCGCGTACGCGGGTTTTGAATGTCACGTCGGGCAGTTTTACGCCAGCTTTCATATTACAACTCCGTTGATGATGAACCAGTTTGGCAGGCGTTTATAATAGTTCTAAATTCAGTGCAACCATCTCTGGCTACTGTCGCAAAACAGTCATGCAAAGGCGACCGACTGCGTTGAAAATAGGCACAAATGTCTAAATTTTTGCCGCTTTTGCAGCGCCAGGGTCGCAAAATTGTGAAAGGGTTTTTGAACCAAATAATGTTAGGCAAACAACGCTAGACGGTGGTGCTATGCATCACTTGCATTGCCGATATTTCATTGTCGCGGTGACGCCAAGGAATGAACGTGCTAAGTCACCTAGGAACACAGGCCAGAAGCGGACCCACCATGCGTGATCTCAAAATTCCCGAGCAACGGCATCCCGAAAAGGCAAATCGCCCGGATAATGCCCAGCCAAAGAAACCCAGCTGGATCCGGGTCAAAGCCCCCGGCGGCAAGGGCTATGCGGAAACCCATAAGATCATGCGCGATAACGGGCTGGTTACGGTCTGCGAAGAGGCCGGTTGTCCGAATGTCGGCGAGTGCTGGAGCCAGGGTCACGCCACCATGATGATCATGGGCGAGGTCTGCACCCGTGCCTGTACCTTCTGCAATATTGCCACCGGCAAACCCCCCGAAGATCTGGACGCGTTTGAGCCGGGCCGCGTGGCCCATGCGGTGCAGAAACTGGGTTTGAACCACGTGGTCATCACCTCGGTGGATCGCGACGATATCACCGATGGCGGGGCAGAGCATTTTGCCCAGACCATCCGCGCCGTGCGCCACCGCAGCCCCTCGACCACCATCGAGATCCTGACGCCTGATTTCATCAAATGTGACATGGCGGTGATTGAACAGATCATCGAGGCGCGTCCCGATGTGTTCAACCACAACCTGGAAACAGTGCCTGGCCTCTACCCCGAGGTGCGCCCCGGCGCGCGCTATTTCCACTCTCTGCGCCTGTTGCAGCGGGTGAAAGAGCTGGATCCGTCGATGTTCACCAAATCGGGCATCATGGTTGGTCTGGGCGAGGATGAACAAGCTGTGCGTCAGGTGATGGACGACATGCGGGCCGCCGATATTGATTTTCTCACCATTGGCCAGTACCTGCAGCCAACACCAAAACACCACGCAGTGGATCGTTTTGTAACGCCGGATGAGTTCAAATCCTACGAGAAAGCCGCCTATGGCAAGGGATTCCATATGGTATCGGCGACGCCGCTGACACGCTCTTCTTATCACGCGGGCGATGATTTTGCCCGCCTGCGCGCCGCCCGCAACGCCAAACTCGGGCTGGCCTAGTCACGACTTTCCAGGCGACAGGCATCACATCTGGCGGAGCGCTGCAAAGATGTGATGCCTGTCACTTCTCCCCCTCGCAGCTGTTTTCGCTCCGGTGGTCACTTTCCCTGTCTTGCGGGTATTGCTTGCTGTTTGAAAAATCAGGCAGCCAGGATTCGCGGCGGATGCACCACAGCTCATATGTCGGGGAAAGCTGGTTTGGCTGGTCCAGGATCCCGAGGTGAACTTCGATCTCATCCTCGCTGCGGGAAAATACCGAAGAGCCACATTTTGGGCAAAAGAAACGCCCCGCATAGCTGTGGGGTGTGCCGGTGATGGTCACTGCATCTTGTGGGAAGATGGCGGAGGCGTGAAACAGCGCCCCGTGGTGTTTGCGGCAGTCCATACAGTGACAAAGACCCACCCGGTAAGGCTGGCCTGTGGCGGTAATCCGGACGTCGCCACACAAGCAGCCTCCACAGAGTTCTGTCATGGCTCTGTCCCTTTTTCAGTGTGGCGCCTGTGAAAGTCAGCTCTCGTCGGTGAAACGCACCTTGCCGATATAGGGCAGGTTTCGATTGCGCTGTGCAAAGTCGATGCCATAGCCCACAACAAATTCATCGGGAATTTCAAAGCCAATCCAATCCGAGCGGAAATCCACCTCGCGGCGCGACGGCTTGTCCAGCAGGGCAATGGATTTCAGCCGTGCCGGTTTGCGGCTCGCCAGCAGATGCGTGACATGGTTCAGGGTGTGGCCGGTATCAACGATATCTTCCACCACCAGCACGTCGCGCCCTTCAATAGCGCCGCGCAAGTCTTTGAGAATGCGCACTTCCCGACTGCTCTCCATGCCGTCCCCATAGGAAGACGCCTCGAGAAAATCGACCTCAATCGGCAGGTCCAACTCGCGCACTAGATCGGCAATAAACACAAAGCTGCCGCGCAGCAGGCCAACAACAACCAGCTTGTCCGTGTCGCCAAATTCCTGGGTGATTTCGTCACACAGCTCCTCGATGCGGGCTGCAATGGTTTTGGCTGAAATCATCACATCGATGACATATGGACGCTGTGGCATGGCTGACCCCTTGAAATTTCCGCGCGTTCATAGGACATGACGCGACACGATCATAGCAAGAAAATTGATGTCGCCCATGCCAGTTCACTCAGAAAACCGCCAGATGCCCTATACCGCACAGCAGATGTACGGGCTTGTAGCGGATGTGGCACAATATCCAAAGTTCCTGCCCTGGTGCGCCGCCGCCCGCATTCGCAGCCGCAAGCAACAAGGCCCGGCCGAGGTGATGGAGGCGGATCTGGTGATCTCTTTCAAGGTGTTCCGCGAACGTTTTGGTAGCCGGGTGACGCTGTTTGCCGATGATATGAAGATCGATACCGAGTATCTGGACGGCCCCTTTCGCTACATGAAATCAAACTGGAGCTTTGCTGCGCGCGAGGATGGCACCTGTGATGTGACCTTCTTTGTTGATTTTGAGTTCAAAAATGCGGTGTTGCAGGGCATCATCGGGGTTGTCTTCAACGAAGCGATGCAGCGTATTGTGAAGGCATTTGAGCGCCGCGCGGCTGAGCTATATGGCTAGGCTGCCCTGAACACAGGAAGCCTAAGCGATGAATACGACCTTGACTGGCCAGCTGGCTGAGTTTGCCACTTCAGACCTACAGCCCACCGGGTTGGCCCGCCAGATGGCGCGGCTCTCGGCGCTGGACTGGCTGGCCTGTGGCATTGCCGGAACCGAGGAACCAGTGTCGCGGCTGCTGCGCGATCAGGCCCTGTCCGAAGCAGGCGCGCCGCAGGCCACCCTGTTTGGCAGCTCCCAGGTGCCCGCGCGGATGGCAGCGCTGGCCAATGGCACCATCTCCCACGCGCTGGACTATGACGACACCCATTTTGCCCATATCGGGCACCCGTCGGTCGCTGTCATTCCCGCCGCGTTGGCCGTCGCCGAACAGGTCGGGGCCGGGCGCAATGCAATGAAGATCGCGGCCCTGATCGGGATGGAACTGTCGATCCGCACCGGCCTGTGGCTTGGGCGTGGGCATTATCAGGTCGGCTTTCACCAGACCGCCACCGCAGGCGCTTTTGGCGCCGCCGCCGCCGCCGGGCGGTT
>CAJQNB010000067.1 GCA_905479575.1 uncultured Pseudophaeobacter sp. | reverse complement strand
CGCTCTTCCGATCTCGACATCGTTCAAATAGCCTACCTATCGAAGCCATAGTAACGATCGCCCTGTGGTGGCGCATTTATAGTAAAATGCGGATTTTTCCACCTTATTAGAAGTTATATTATCCAAATCCTGCTGTAGGTCGGCGCGAAGGAAAAAAGATGTTTTATAAAGATGAGCGTTTTGCGCTTTTTATCGATGGTTCCAATCTTTACGCGGCCGCCAAAGCACTTGGCTTTGATATCGACTACAAGCTGTTGCGGCATGAATTCATGCGCCGCGGCAAAATGCTGCGCGCGTTCTACAATACAGCCTTGCTGGAAAATGACGATTACTCCCCCATTCGCCCGCTTGTAGACTGGCTGCATTACAATGGTTTCTCAATGGTGACGAAACCTGCCAAGGAATACACCGACAGCATGGGCCGCCGCAAAGTCAAAGGCAACATGGACATCGAACTTGCAGTCGATGCTATGGAACTGGCGCCACGCGTTGATCACATTGTTCTGTTTTCAGGCGATGGCGATTTCCGCCCGCTGATTGCCAGCTTGCAGCGTCAGGGTGTACGCGTCTCTGTGGTGTCCACCATTCGCAGCCAGCCGCCTATGATCTCTGATGAGTTGCGTCGTCAGGCCGACAACTTCATCGAGCTGGAAGAGCTGAAAGATGTGCTTGGGCGCCCCCCGCGGGAGCATCCCGCTGACACAAGGTCCGTGTCTGCCGTTCCGGGTTAAACAAATGTGCGACGGCGTGGCCTGTATTTGGGGCACACTGGTTGCATTCCCGAGGGACCTTCTGCCGGATCGGTCTGCTCTTTGCGCTTGTGTTAGGATTAAGCGTCAGAACCTGCCCGATCAATAACAGCACTCAGCTGTTCCCAGTCGTCTTCAAAGGGAACAGCTGTCAGCAGAAGTCCCGCCGACAGAAGACCTGATCGTGATGCCCCCTGCCCCAAGGCACCAGCGCCCCCAGGGTAGCAGCCTCTGGCAGTTGGTTAAAAAAAACAGACGGTTCAAAACGGGTAGCCACTCACTCAGCCCGTTTTGAACCCCTGCTACAAAGCCCAAAAGCGCAAAATCCAGCAGCCTCACCAGGTCTGCCCCTGTAGGTTCGCCCTGCACTGCCTTGTGCTGCCCTTAACCTCGTTGAGCCGCAGCCCATCGCCGGGTTTCTGCACTAACATCGGAGGCAGGCAATTGCTGTCGGATCACCGCTTCCAAACCAGCTAATGTCACGGGTTTGGAAACAAAAGCATCCATTCCCTCGGCCAGGCATTTCCCAATCTCCCCCTCCAGTGCGTTTGCCGTAACTGCCACAATCGGCGTATGGCGCAGCCCCTGCTCGGTTTCGATCTGGCGAATAGCGCGTGTCAGCTCAAACCCATCCATCACCGGCATCTGGCAATCCGCCAGAACCATGTCAAAGTTACCGTTGTTCCAGGCCGAAAGACATTCTGCCCCGTCACGCGTCATGGTCACCGTGCACCCCAGCAGCCCCAGCTGGCTCTCAATAACCGCGCGGTTGATTTCATTGTCTTCAGCCACCAAGATCCGCCCCCCCGTCATATTCAGTGCGGTTGCGCGGTCTTTGGTTCCCGAATGGGTCTGGGGCTCTTTGTTGGTGCCATAGCCTACTAGGTTTTCCAGGGCGTCCCACAGCTCGCTGGGCAGCACCGGCCCGGATTGCACCACAGCCCAGCGATTGCTTGAGCTCAGCTGCAACATGTCAGCGCAGGATTTGAACTCAAGAACTTTCAGGTCCGGAAGCTCTTGTTCAATACGGGTGCGACACCAGCCGGACCGCTGATCATCTTCAATCTCATCCGGCAGCACAAAAATGGATTCCCGTCCGGCAAGACGGGCAAGCCCGATAAACTCTTCCCGGCTGGACACCCATTTCAGATCACAGTCCGCAGCCAGGACATAGGTGGGCCAGTTACACTCCCGTCCCTGCTCTGGCAGCATTGCCACAACTTTTGTCCCCGCCAACCGCGGCCCCTTAATCGGTCCAGAGGGTTCCAGAACGGGCAGCCGGACCGTGAAGGTGCTGCCTTCACCCAAGGTGCTGTCCACCGAAACAGTGCCCCCCATCTTGGAGACCAATTGCTGCACAATCGTCAATCCCAGGCCATTGCCCTTGATCATCCGCTTGGCCACCACTGCTGAACGTTCAAAGGGGGCAAAGATCGCCTCCTGGACCTCTGGCTCAATGCCGATGCCGTTGTCCTCAACGACAAAATCAATCCAGCCGGGCTCGCAGATCTCCACACGCAAACGCACCCGTCCGGCAGCTTCGCCGGCCAGCGGTTCAGAAAATTTGATCGCATTGCCAATGAGGTTGAGCAAAATCTGACGCAGGCGCCCCGCATCGCCCCTCAGCGTATCCGGCAGATCGGCCTGAATCGTCAGGGCCAGGTCCACATCCATCTGGCTGGCATGGGGCCGCAGGGTTGCCGCCGCTCCCTCGACCAGCGGCAACAGGCGCATGGGCGTTTCAAACAACTCCATTTTGCCTGCCTCAATACGGGAGACATCCAGGATGTCGTCAATAATCCACAAAAGCGAGGTCGAAGACTCTTTGATGGTGTTCAGAAGGCGCCGCTGTTCAGGGGTGAGATCCGTTCTTTCAAGCACCTCAACCATCCCCAGCACCCCATTCATCGGCGTTCGGATTTCATGGCTCATGGCGGCAAGGAACTCGCTTTTGGCGTGATTCGCCTGGCTTTCCTTTTGATGCGCCTGCAACAGATCATCGCTATAGCTTTCCGCCAACTCGCCAAAAGCCATCATTTCGACAACGAGGACTGCAAAAACCGTGACCAACACACCGCCAGAAAGATAGCTGACGGGAATCGCCACCTCGACAAGCGGCGGGCCAAAATAGTCATGCCCCAAAAACCGAAACATCACCCAGCTTGCAAAGACGATCCCCAACAGCGTAATGATCATCGCCTTTTCGCGACGCATCGAAAACGTCATAAAGGGCCCGCCAAGAAGGACGACAAAAAACAGTTCGATATAGCTTTCGGGGGGCATGGTGAAAACGGACCCCATGACCACAACCAAGCCCGTGAAATACCACAGCAGGCGGGCCAAAAGCGTATATTCCGTATTTATGAGCAAACGCGCGGCAATCGAACCCAAAATCGCAATTGTTGAGATGATCACCATGCTGGGCGCATTTATGGAGATGCCCAAAGCGATCCACAGAAGGCCCAGCACCACCACAAGATTGCAGCTGACGCTGACAGTGCGAAACCGGCGCTCCATCGTGACCGCATATTGTCGGGTGGCAAAATCGCCCTTTTCCTCCAACGCAAGGCACTCGGTTGGGCTCGTTTTTCCGTACACGGCGCTTTTATCCTCTACCCTACCAAAACTACATACTGTTCACCCCCAAAGAGGTATCGCGCGCAGCCCCCTTTGGCGCAGGAAAGGCCCCCGCATTGCCCCAAACATGGAGCAGATCAGTTAACATATTCCTTTTTGCATAGACTTTATGCACCGTGAGAACACGCCGACCGCCGGGTGCCCCAGCGGTATTCTGCCCGGCCTGACCAAACAACCGGGGCTGTGCACAGCCTCATCCAGCGGGTTCATCAGGCTGGACCTTGGGTCGGCAAAGCCTTACTTCTGCCGCGAAGGAGACGCCGATGACCAAACCTGCCCTGACACTTTATCTGGCTGCGCCACGCGGTTTTTGTGCCGGCGTTGATCGCGCCATCAAGATTGTAGAACTGGCGCTCGAAAAATGGGGCGCCCCCGTCTACGTGCGCCACGAGATCGTCCACAACAAATTTGTGGTGGATGGGTTGCGGGCCAAAGGTGCGGTTTTTGTCGAAGAGCTGGAAGAATGCCCCCAAGATCGTCCGGTAATCTTCTCAGCCCATGGGGTGCCCAAATCGGTACCCGCCGCCGCTGAGGCGCGCCAGATGGTCTATGTGGATGCCACCTGCCCGCTGGTCAGCAAGGTGCATATCGAGGCGCAGCGCCACGCGGAACAGGGGCTGCAGATGATCATGATCGGCCATAAGGGCCACCCGGAAACCGTCGGCACCATGGGGCAATTGCCCGAGGGTGAGGTGATTTTGGTGGAAACCCCCGAAGATGTGGCAAAGGTGCAGGTGCGCGATCCGCAGCAACTGGCCTATGTCACCCAGACCACCCTGTCGGTGGATGACACCAAGGGCATTGTCGCGGCGCTGGAAGCGCGGTTTCCGGCCATTGTCGGCCCCCATAAGGAAGACATCTGCTACGCCACCACCAACCGGCAAGAAGCGGTTAAGGCGGTTGCGCCCAAATCCGATGCCATGCTGGTTGTGGGCGCGCCCAATTCGTCAAATTCGCGCCGACTGGTTGAGGTCGGGGCAAAAGCAGGCTGCAAATATGCCCAGCTGGTGCAGCGGGCCGACAACATTGACTGGCGCGCCCTGGAAGGAATCTCAAGCATTGCCATCACCGCCGGCGCCTCAGCCCCTGAACTGCTGGTCAACGAGGTCATCGACGCCTTTCGCGCCCGCTATGATGTGACGGTCGAGGTGGTTGAAACCGCCGTGGAACGTGTCGAGTTCAAAGTCCCGCGAGTGCTGCGCCACCCCGCCAACAAATCAGCTGAGAGCTCGGCCTGACAGGATCCTAATGACAGCCGCCGGATGGCAATGACCTGACAATAGTGGCCAAGAGCCAGCGCCTGGTGACCCTGGCGGTTTACGGCGCGCTCACTTGCTCTTAGGCTGATATGTCAAACCAGATCGAGACCCCACCGAAAGGGCCAGCTTATGATTTCCATGCAGTTTCTCATCACCGCAATTGTTGTCGTTCTGGCCCCCGGAACCGGGGTTCTTTATACGCTGGCGCTGGGGCTTGGTCAGGGGGCACGGTCTGCGGTTTGGGCCGCTTTGGGTTGTACCCTTGGCATCCTGCCGCATCTCGCTGCGGCAACCCTGGGACTGGCGGCGGTACTGCACAGCTCCGCGCTGCTGTTCCAAGTCGTCAAAACACTCGGGGTGCTTTACCTGCTCTATCTGGCCTGGCAGGCGCTGCGCTCTGGTGGGGCGCTGACGATCTCTTCGCAGACCAAACGACAATCGGCTCTGCGCATCGCCCAACGCGGCGCGCTGATCAATATCCTCAACCCCAAGCTGTCGGTGTTTTTCCTGGCGCTGCTGCCGCCCTTCCTGTCCGGCGACCCGGCGCATGCCACCTCTGAAATGACCCTGCTGGGCGCGGTGTTCATGGGGCTCACCTTTGTGGTCTTTGTGCTCTATGGGTATTTCGCAGCCCAGGCCCGGCAATTTGTGCTGGGATCCGAAACCGTGGTAAAATGGCTCAACCGTGGCTTTGCTGGCATTTTTGCCGCCCTTGCCGCCCGACTGGCCATTGAACGCGCCTGACCGCCACGGCTCACCTCCAACACCCCCATTGATAAGGCCTTCGATGAGCGACACAGAAACACTCAAAGTTTATGGTGACCGGGCCGCAGACTATGCAGCACTGAACCAGGACTATCTCAGCAATGACCCGCGATTGCTGGAGTTCATTACCGCCTGCCCTTCCGCAGGCCGGGTGCTGGATCTGGGCTGCGGCCCCGGCACCTCGGCTGCGGTGATGGCCAAAGCGGGCCTGCACGCCGATGCCACCGATGCCTCGCAGGAAATGGTTGCTCTTGCACAGGCCCTGCCAGGTGTTACCGCCTGGCGGGCGACCTTTGAGGAGATCCAGGGCGTCGCACTCTATGACGGGATCTGGGCCAATTACAGCCTGTTGCACGCCCCACGTGCCGCCATGCCCCACCATCTGGCTGCACTAAAACGCGCCCTGAAATCAAACGGCGTCTTTTATATCGCCCTCAAGCTGGGTAAAGGCGAAGCCCGCGACGCTCTCGGGCGGCTTTATACCTATTACGAGGAAGACGACTTGCAAGATTTGCTCAAGACCGCCGGATTTACCGTGCTGAACTGCGCGTTTGGGGAAAGCGAAGGCCTTGATGGCACCATGGCCCGCTGGATTTCGGTGGCCTGTCATGGCTGATCTCTATGCCTATACCGATGGCGCCTGCTCCGGCAATCCCGGCCCCGGCGGCTGGGGCGCCCTGTTGCAGGCCAAGGATGGCGGTAGCGTCATCAAGGAAAAGGAACTCAAAGGCGGCGAGGCCAATACCACCAACAACCGGATGGAGCTTTTGGCTGCGATCAATGCGCTGGAAAGCCTCGACCGGCCCTCAGCGCTAACCCTGGTGACCGATAGCAACTATGTGAAAAACGGCATCACCGGCTGGATCTTTGGCTGGAAGAAAAACGGCTGGAAAAACGCTGCCAAAAAGCCCGTCAAAAATGTCGAGCTGTGGCAGCGTCTGGATGCCGCCCAAAGCCGCCATCAGGTGACCTGGGAGTGGGTCAAAGGTCACGCAGGCCATCCCGAAAACGAACGCGCCGATGAGCTGGCCCGCGCCGGCATGGCCCCGTTCAAGAAAAGCAAATCAAAGGCATGAGGCCCGCGCAGGGGATCATGGAGAGATCACAATGACTTTTGTCACCCTGCTCGATTATGCCGCTGTATTGGTCTTTGCCCTGACGGGCGCGCTGGTGGCCAGCCGCGCCCAACTGGATATCGTCGGCTTTGCCTTCATCTCGTGTCTGACTGCGGTTGGCGGCGGCACGGTGCGGGATCTGGTACTGAACCGTGAAGAGGTGTTCTGGGTTGCCGATCCCAACCACATCCTGCTGGCGGCGGGCGCGGCTGTTGTGGTGTTCTTTACCGCCCATCTGGTCGAAAGCCGTTTGCGGCTGCTGATTTGGCTCGACAGTTTTGCCTTGGCCGTTGCGGTCTCGGCCGGCACCGGTGTGGCACTGGCGCTGGACAAGCCCTCTGTCATCGTGGTGCTGATGGGCATGGCCACCGGCAGCATGGGCGGGCTGATGCGCGATGTGGTGGTGGGCGAAGTCCCCTTGGTGCTGAAACAGGGAGAGCTTTATATCACCTGCGCCATGAGCGGCGCCATTGTGGCGGTTGCGGCCAGCTCAATCGGCCTGGCCTCTGGCCTCGCTCTGGTCTTATGCGCCATGGTCTGTTGGGGGCTGCGGGCAGGCTCCATCGCCTTTGGCTGGCATCTACCCGTCTACAAAAGCCGCCCACCACGCCAATAAAATAGAGCGCAGGTCAGCGTTTGATATAGATCTGCCACAGCCAGATCAGCGCGAGGGCGCCCAGCACGGCACCGACAAGACCTGCAACCATGCCCATCACCGTCAACAGCGCACGCAGGACAAAGCCGCCGATCAGGGCGCCGGCAATGCCAATCGCCATGGTGGTGATGATATCGGACTCAATCCCCATGATCCGCGTCGCCAGGAAACCAGCGGCCACGCCAATGATGATCAAAAACACAACACTCATAATATCTCTCCGCTAACGTCGCCAGTGAAACGGCACGATGATCAGTGCCCCTATTGAGGACACAATGGCATTAAGCCCCGGTGAGGCAAACCCGATGCCAAACATGATCCGTACAAAGAAGAACAAAAAGGCGCCGCCGCTGCAGATGATGATCGAAGGCAGGTAGCCGTTTTGGGTAAAGCCGCTTTTCTCTGCCGCGTAGCCGGTGATCCCGGCAATCACCACGGTGCCCATCATGGTCAGAAACAATGCCCTACTCCCCGTTTACAGTGACGCCCAGTTTGAAACTGTCGCCCTGTTACAACTGTCGCCCTGTGGCAAGCGGGAAGCCCCGCACAAAGATGTCGCGATCCTGCGCGCCTTTGCCGGCCCGTTGCAAGCGCAGAATTTCAACCGCGCCAGCCTCCTCCCCGGTGCCACAGGCAATTGTCAGGCTGTCGCCATCCAGCACCTGCCCCGGCGCGTCGGCCCCCATAGTACCGGTGCCCATGGTGCCTGTGGTGGCCAGCCGCGAGGCCAGGAGCTTTATCCGCTGGCCATCTATGTCCACCCAGGCGCCGGGGAAGGGCGATAGGGCGCGAATTTTGCGGTCCACCTCTGTCGCCGGTTGCGTCCAGTCGATCTGCGCCTCGCTTTTATCGATCTTGGCGGCATAGGTCACGCCCTCGTCTGGCTGCGCATCCGGCGTCAGCCCATCGAGATGGCGCAGCGCGGTGACAATCAAGGACGCGCCCATTTCCGACAGGCGATCATGCAGCTGGCTGGTGGTTTCCTCATCGCCAATCGGGGTGCCTTCGCGAAGCAGCACCGGCCCGGTATCCAACCCGGCCTCCATCTGCATGATGCAGACGCCGGTCTCGGCGTCGCCGGCCATGATGACACGGTGGATCGGCGCCGCGCCGCGCCAGCGTGGCAGCAGACTGGCGTGAATGTTCAGACAGCCCTTGGCAGGCGCGTCCAGAATCGCCTGCGGCAGGATCAGGCCATAGGCCACCACCACCGCAATATCAGCGCCCAGCGCGGCAAATTCTTCCTGTTCGGCGGCACCCTTAAGCGACACCGGGTGGCGCACCTCCAAGCCCAGCTGGGTGGCGCGGGCATGCACCGGGGTGGGCCGGTCCTTTTTGCCACGACCAGCCGGACGGGGCGGCTGGCAATAGACCGCTGCGATCTCGTGACCGGCCGCAACCAGCGCATCCAAGACCGGTACTGAGAACTCCGGCGTTCCCATGAAAATGATACGCATGCTGTTGCCCCCTTGGGTTTACCCGTTCAGTTTCTTGGATTTCTTGATCAGCATATCGCGCTTCATCTTGCTGAGATGATCAATGTACAGCTTGCCATTCAGATGGTCGATCTGATGCTGCACGCTGGTGGCCTCGATGCCGACAAAATCGCGCTCGGTGATCGCGCCTGTTTCGTCCATATAGCGTACGGTGACGGCGCGGGGGCGTTTGATCTTGGCCGAGACCCCGGGCAGGTTGGGGCTGGCCTCTTCGTGTTCGCGCAGCTGGGTCGAGGCATGCAGCACCTCGGGGTTGGCCATGCGCACGGCGCGACCGCGCTCTTTGGAGCCATCCACCACCGCAAGGCGCAGCATGACCCCGATCTGATTTGCACCCAGACCAACGCCGGGCATGGCCTCCATGGTGTCGATCATGTCGGTCCAGACCGCGCGGATCTCATCGGTGATCTCGCTGACCTCAGCGGCGGCGGTGCGCAGGCGTTTGTCGGGCCAGGGCAGGCAAATACGTGCGGTCATGCGGGTCTCTCCAGATGTCGGCGATAGGTCTCTTCGGCTTCAACGCGGGCCTCGGGCACCAGACGGTCAAAGGTCACCAGACCATCGAGGTGGTCATATTCATGCTGGATGCACCGGGCGGCAAAGCCGTCGAATGTGCCAGTCTGCCAGCAGCGCGCCTCATCCTGCCAGCGCAGTGTCACGGTGCTGGGGCGCAGGACCGCTGCCATCACACCGGGGATCGACAAGCAGCCCTCATCGCCGGTTGCAAGCTCAGCCCCAAAGGTCAGGATTTCGGGGTTGATCATCACCAGGGGCGTGCCCGGCCCCTCCTTCCAGGTGGCATCCATCACAAACAGGCGCTTGAGCACACCAACCTGCGGTGCCGCCAAGCCCCGGCCCGGAGCCGCGTACATGGTCTGAAACATATCGGCGATCAGAGTGCCGAGATCCTCCTGCGGCGCAACCAAAGCGCAAGCGGTCGACAGGCCCGCGTCAGGCCATTGCAGGATGGGCAGCACCGCCATGATCTCTAGTCCCGTGCCAGCTCACGTTTGAGCTTTTGCATTTTGCGGGTGATCATCTGCCGCTTCAGCGGTTTCAGGTAATCAATGAACAGTTTGCCATCCAGATGGTCGATCTCATGCTGCACGCAGGTGGCCCAAAGCCCGTCAAAGGTCTGACGCTGCAGGTTACCGTCCCGGTCCAGCCACTGCACCTCGACATCGCGCGGACGGGTGACCTCGGCATATTGATCGGGGATCGACAGGCAGCCTTCCTCGTAGACGTTGGTCTCATCAGAGGAGGAAATGATCTCAGGGTTGAACATCACCAGAGGCTTGGGCGCCACGCCTTCCTCTTTTTCGCAATCCAGCACGATGAGGCGATCCATCACACCAATCTGTGGCGCGGCCAGCCCGATACCGGGTGCGCCATACATGGTTTCCAGCATGTCATCGGCCAGAACGCGCAATTTATCCGACAGATCGGCAACCGGAGCGCAGACCTTTTTCAAACGGGGATCAGGATGGATCAGGATCGAATGTTTCATGGAGGTGATTTAGGCCATTGCCCCTGTCACTGCAACGCCCTGCTTGCGCATGCCTGCCCCCCTCGTCCTCGTTGCCGCCCTGTCGACCGATGAAAAGGTGCCCAAAATTGCCGCGGCCGCAGCAGCTGGTGTCAACAGAGGAACAGATCCCCTTGCACCTCGCGCATTTGCCGCTAGCTTCGCTGGCAAAATAGCGGAGTATCCCCATGGATTTTGACAGCATCATCGACCGTCGCGGCACCCATTGCGCCAAATGGGATCTTATGGAGAGCCTATACGGTGTCTCACCCGACACTGGCCTGGCCATGTGGGTAGCCGATATGGATTTTGCCGTGCCGCCCATGGTCACCGACAAGATGCGCGAAATGGCCGATCACGGGATCTATGGCTATGTGAACTGCGACACCCCCTACAAGGATGCGATTTGCTGGTGGATGCAGAATCGCCACGGCTGGACCGTGGATCCCGAGGCCATTTTCACCACCACGGGCCTGGTGAACGGCGTCGGCATGTGCCTGGACAGCTTTACCCAGCCGGGCGACGGTATTGTGCTATTCACCCCGGTCTATCACGCCTTTGCCAAGGTCATTAACAACGCCGGCCGCGAGGTGGTGGAATGCCAGATGATCAACCGCGATGGCCGCTATGAAATGGATATGGCCACCTATGATGCACAGATGACCGGCAAGGAAAAGATGGTCATTCTCTGCTCGCCCCATAACCCCGGTGGCCGGGTCTGGAGCCAAGAGGAACTGCAGGCGGTGGCGGATTTTGCCAAGCGTCACGACCTGATCCTGCTGTCGGATGAGATCCACCATGATCTGGTCTTTGACGGGGCGACCCATATTCCGATGCAAAACGCCGTGCCGGAGATCACTGACCGGCTGTTGATGCTGACCGCGCCCTCCAAGACATTCAACTTTGCCGGGCTGCACACCGGGCAGGTGATCATCCCTGACCCGGATCTGCGGGCAAAGTTCCAACGCCGCATGCTGGCCCTGGCGCTCTCGCCAAACTCCGCCGGTCAGTTTGCCACCGCTGCGGTCTATTCTCCCGAAGGCGCCAAATGGGCCGATGAGCTGGTCGCCTATATTGATGGCAACCGTCAGGTCTTTGATGCCGCCATCGCCGACATTCCCGGGCTCAGCTCGATGAAGCTGCAGGCCACCTATCTGTCCTGGATTGATTTCTCCGGCACCGGCATGAGCCGGGAAGAATTCACCAAGCGGGTGGAGCAGGATGCAGGCATTGCCGCCAACCATGGCACCACCTTTGGCACCGGCGGCGAAAGCTTCCTGCGCTTCAACATGGGCACCCAGCGCAGCCGGGTGATCGAAGCAGGGGAACGCCTGGCCAAGGCCTTTGCCGACCTGCAATAATCATGGCCAGACCTGGTGTAAAACGGGCCGCGATCTTGGTGATCGCGGCCGTGGCTCTGGGTCTTGGCTGGGGGCTGTGGCAGCTCTACGGCCCCCGTCTTGCCAGTCCCGCCAGTCCTGATCTGGCGATACAGGTCGACCGGGTTGACCACATCCTGATCGAAAAATCCGCCCGCCGCCTGACCGCCAGCCGCGCGGGGCAAAAGGTATTGCAATATGACATCGCGCTTGGCTTTGATCCCATCGGTGACAAAAGCCGCGAAGGCGACGGCAAAACCCCGGAAGGCCTGTTCACGGTCGACCGCCGCAATCCAAACAGCAGCTACCACCTGTCGCTGGGCATCACCTATCCGTAGCCCGAAGACATCCGCCGCGCGGCAGAGGCGGGCATAGATCCGGGCGGAGATATTTTCATCCACGGCCAACCCAACGCCTTGGGTAATCTGTTGCAGCTGCCGGGGGATTGGACCGCCGGCTGTATCGCCATCAGCAATGCTGAAATGGAGCAGCTGTGGCGGCTTGTTGATCTGGGCACCAAGGTCGAAATCAGACCCTAAATCAGAGCGTATCGGAAAATCAGAGCGTATCGGAGCCTAACGAGGCTTCACACAGAAAAAGACCCGCAACCGATAGGTCTGCGGGTCGGCTATTTTCCAAGGTGTTTCCACTCGGAAAGCCCTGATTTGGTCAGCCTGCCGGAGGTCAAAGGCGAAACTTTCTACAGGCGAAGCTTTTTACAGGCGGCTTTCAGCACCTTCATTGCCCAGCAGGCCAACCGGCGCATTTGGCGCCCGATAGAAATCCAGCGGCGCCGTGTCAGACGCGGCGGTTTCACGTTTGAACTCATAGCGCATTTCGCCACCCTCAGCCTCGGAGGCAACAATCAGGCACTGGGACACGTGACGTGATCCCTCATAGAGATCAACCAAGCCCCGCAGCTGCGGTACAAATTCCTCTTCCACCGAAAAGCCGTTTTCCCAGCTGCGCAGTACCGGGAAATAGCCACCCTCCACAGCCACCCGCAGACGGCTTTTCTTTTTCAGGCCGGAAACGCGTGCAGCATCCATCGCTTCTTGAACAGCTTTTGGCACATAGGTGGTCATAACAATCGCCCTTTTGGCAAGTGGTTGAGCGACGGGAATCGCATCAAGATCGGCTAGGTATCTACCTACAAAGGTGACCTAGAAATGGATAAAATCAAGTGAACATTTTGAGACATCTCCGGCGCAATCGTTCACATCGCTATTCGTTGGTAGCGTGAAGACAGGACCCGCCAAGACCGACCACCGCTGAAAGGCCTGCAGGCACAGGGTCGTGATGTGCAGCCATGCAGAGGCGCTGCGCGACAACACGGATAGGCCCAGACAGGAACTGCGCCTATTTGTCTCTGTAATCACTCATGCCGCGGACCTGCCGAGATAAGGAGAGAAATCAATGGGACTTTTGATTGACGGAATATGGAAAGACCAATGGTACGACACCAAATCCAACGGAGGAGCGTTCAAACGCTCTGAGGCACAGTTTCGCAATTGGGTAACCGCCGACGGAAGCGCCGGACCAACAGGACAAGACGGATTTAAGGCCGAAAGCGGTCGGTATCATCTTTATGTCTCGCTGGCCTGCCCCTGGGCCCACCGCACCCTGATCTTTCGCGCCCTCAAGGGGCTGGAGGATCACATCTCAATCTCAGTCGTGCACCCCGATATGCTGGGCGAAGGCTGGACCTTCAAGCGCGACTCCCATGGTGCCACCGGCGATCACCTGTTTGACAGCAGCCATGCGCATCAGATCTACACCCGTGCCGATGCCAAATACACCGGCCGCGTCACCGTGCCCATACTGTGGGACAAAACCCTTGAGACCATCGTCTCAAACGAGAGCGCCGATATCATCCGCATGTTCAATTCGGCCTTTGACGGTATCACAGGAAACGACCTTGATTTCTGGCCAGAAGAGCTGCGCGAACCCATCGAGGCGGTGAACAGTCGGATCTATGATACGGTCAACAACGGCGTCTACAAATGCGGCTTTGCCACCTCACAAGACGCCTATGATGCCGCCGTGGGGCCTCTGTTTGACTCGCTGGACTGGCTGGAGGATCTGCTGTCGCAGCATCGGTATCTGATGGGCACCCAGCTGACCGAAGCCGACTGGCGCCTGTTTACCACATTGCTGCGGTTTGATCCGGTGTATCATCTGCATTTCAAATGCAACAAGAAGCGGATCATCGACTACCCCAACCTCTGGGCCTATTGCCGCGAGCTGTACCAGTATCCGGGCGTACAGGCGACGGTGGGCATGCAGCATATTGTGCGGCACTACCACTACAGCCATGACACCATTAATCCAAACCGCATCCTGCCCGTGAACCCGGACATCGACTGGCTAGAGCCCCACGGCCGCGGCTAAAGCCGCACAGCCGGCTCTGCCGGACCCGCCTGACACCTAAGGGTAAAGCCTCAGCCACCGAGGCAAGAACTCCTGCGCGATAAGGCAAAGCTCGCTTGCCTTATCGCGGCTCCTGTTTCATAGAAACACAGCCAGGCCAACGGCTGTGGCGGGGATAGCAGGTTGGGGGTTTCCATGTCGGCCGATGTTACTGAGAGCCTGGTTGAAACAGGCGCCACCCTGCGCGACCATGGCGGCAATCTGAGCGCAGCCATCCAGCACTACGGCGGCAACCGCGCCGATTGGATTGATCTGTCAACGGGGATCAACCCCTGCCCTTATCCGCTGCCCGCTTTTGACGCTTCGGACTGGACAGCGCTGCCGGATACCGCCGCCAGTGCAGAACTTGAACAAGCGGCGCGGCGGTTCTGGAACGTGCCCGCCGAGGCTGCTGTGTTGCCCGCGCCCGGGGCCTCTGCCCTGATTGCGCTGTTGCCGGGGCTTGCGGATCCACGTTGGGCCAGAATCGAAACCCCGACCTACAATGAACATGCCGCTGCCTTTGCCAATCACGGCTGGACCATCTCTGGCAGCGGCCCTGCCGAAGCCTGTGTTGCGGTGCATCCAAACAACCCGGATGGGCGCCTGTGGCAGGCAGAAGAGATCACCGCGCCGCTGTGCATCATAGATGAGAGCTTTTGCGATATTTTCCCTGATCAAAGCCTCATGCATCTGGCCGCCAAACCCGGCGTCATCGTGCTCAAGAGTTTTGGCAAATTCTGGGGTCTTGCGGGGATGCGGCTGGGCTTTGCCATTGGCGATCCCGACCTGCTACAACGGCTGGCGCAACTGCAGGGGCCCTGGGCCGTTTCAGGCCCGGCGCTGAAGACCGGCCTGCAGGCGCTGCAGGACCAGGACTGGGCCGATCAGACCCGCCAGAGCCTTGCCCGTGATGCCCAGCGGCTTGATCGCTTGGCAACCACGCGCGGCGCCACAGTGGTGGGCGGCACTGATCTGTTTCGCCTGTACCAGGTCGCAGATGCAGCACAGTGGCAAGAGCGGCTCGCCAAGGCCCATATCTGGAGCCGTATCTTCCCCTATTCAACAACCTACATCCGCCTGGGCCTGCCACCGCAACATGGCTGGGAGCGGCTGGAGGCAGCCCTATGAACACTGCTGAGATCCTTTTGCTCGCCCTAGTGCTGGACGCCGCCTTGGGAGAGCCGGACTGGCTCTGGTCACGCCTGCCCCATCCGGCTGTTTTGATGGGAAAGTCTGTATCCTGGCTGGAGGCGCGTCTGAATACAGACCCTGATACGCCCCCCGAGACGCACTTAGGCAGGGACTGGGCCAAACGCGCCAAGGGCGTTGCTGCAATCACCCTGCTGGTCTGCCTAGGGCTGGGGGTTGGCTGGCTATTGTCCCTGTTTGGTCCCCTGGTCGAGCTGCTGGTCGCTGCCATCCTGATCGCGCAGCGTTCGCTGGTTGAACACCTGCGCGCCGTCGCAGATGGGTTGTCGCAGTCGCTGGGACAGGGGCGTCAGGCGGTTGCCATGATTGTCAGCCGCGACACCGACACGATGACCGGCCCCCAGGTCGCCCGCTCCGCCATCGAGAGCGGATCCGAGAATATGTCCGACGGGGTTATCGCTCCGGCTTTTTGGTTCCTGCTGGCCGGGCTGCCCGGATTGATTGCCTATAAGATGATCAACACCAGCGACAGCATGATTGGCTATCGCACCCCCCGCTACCAGGACTTTGGCTGGGCCACGGCACGGCTGGATGATCTGGTCAATCTGATCCCGGCGCGGCTGACCGGTGTGATAATTGCGCTGGCCGGCGGAGTGCTGCGCGCGTGGCCTGCGATTGCCCGGGACGCGGCCAAACATCGCTCCCCCAATGCCGGCTGGCCCGAGGCGGCAATGGCGCGCGCGCTGGGGCTGTCCCTGGCGGGGCCACGGTCTTACGACGGGGAAATGCACGATTTTTCCTGGGTCAACGCCCCCGGCAGCAAAAGCATCACCGGCCCTGCAATTTTGCGCTGTTGTGATATTCTTTGGATGTCTTGGGCTATTGGGGTCGGGCTATTGGTTGCTTTTGCGGTCATCTTTTAGCACATACGATGTTTTAGAGCTTCATCAAGGACTGCCCGCCATGCGCATTTTGCCTCTCGCCCTTGCTGCCCTCATGGTGCCAGCAACCGCTTTTGCCCAATGTGGCGGCAGCTTTTCCGGCTTTGTCAAATCACTCAAGCAGGAAGCCCTGACTGCGGGATATGACAGGGCAACCGTCAACGGCTTTTTCAAAGGCGCCAGCCAGGACCCCAAAGTTCTGAGGGCGGATCGGGCGCAGGGGGTGTTCCAGAAACCCTTTATCGAGTTTTCCCGCCACCTGATATCGCAAAGCCGCATCAACCGGGGCCGGGCGATGGCCGAAAAATACGACAGCACCTTTCGCCGGATTGAAACCACCTATGGCATCAACCGTGGCGTATTGCTGGCCTTTTGGGCCTTTGAGACCGACTACGGCAGCTTTCAGGGGGATTTCAACACCCGCAACGCGCTAATCACCCTGGCCCATGATTGCCGCCGCCCCGAGCTGTTCCGGCCGCAAATCTTTGCCGCCCTTGAACTGTACAAACGCGGCAATTTTGACCCCGCCCGCACCACTGGCGCCTGGGCCGGTGAGATCGGCATGGTGCAGATGCTGCCGCAGGATATTCTTGATAATGGCGTCGATGCCGATGGGAATGGCCATGTCAGCCTCAAAACCTCTGCCCCGGATGCGCTGATGTCCGGCGGCAAGATGCTGTCGCATCTCGGCTGGCAAGCCGGGCAACCCTGGCTGCAAGAAGTCACCATTCCTGCTGATCTTGACCTGTCAAAATCCGGCACCGATACCAAACTCTCGGTCAAGGAGTGGCAGCGCATGGGGCTGCGCGCCAAAGACGGCTCCCTGGCGACTGGCTCCCTGAAGGCCTCGCTGCTTTTGCCCCAGGGACACAAGGGACCGGCGTTCCTCGCCTATCCCAATTTCGACGTCTATTTTGAGTGGAATCAGAGCTTTACCTATGTTTTGACCGCTGCCTATTTTGCCAATCGGTTAGAGGGCGCATCGATCTACACCGCAGGCAAGCCCGATCAGGGGCTTGTCGGTGCCCAGATGAAACAGCTGCAGCAGAAACTGCAGCGCCTGGGCCATGATGTTGGCAAGATTGACGGTATTCTTGGTGCCAAGACACGCGCCGCAGTTCAAAGCGAGCAACAGCGCCTGGGTCTTCCAGCTGATGCCTGGCCAACACCTGCGCTGCTGAACCGTCTGTAACGCGGCAGCAGGTCTGCAAACGCCAGGTACTGATACAAAAAAGGGGCATGACTATTCATGCCCCTTTCTGAATAACCTTCAAGCCGCGAACCCAGGCTTTTAGGCGTCACTCAATAGTCGATGAGCTCTTCAAAGTCGCCCATCAGGCGCGACCAGAGCCCCACCGCTGTGGCAAAATCATCGGCGCTGATGCCGCCGTCACCCATATATACATCCATCTCAAGCTTGGTTGATCCGTCCTCGGCAACATAGGCGCGAACCCAGCGTTTTTCAGCGTTAAAGTTGTTGACGGTCTTCAACCGGACAGACCCATCTGTGGCATACCCGGAATAGAACTGGATGGAATCGCAATTGGTGTTGTCTTCACAGCCATAGTAAAAAATCGTGAATTCGCTGCCATAGTGCTCGACGTTCAGCTGCGGATCCCCCACATTATCGACCAGAACTTCAACGCTAGAGCCTTCATCCAGAAAGAACCCTTCGATGCTGCTGGACTGTCGGGCGGTCAGGTTTTCTGCCTGTACGGCAAGGGGGCTGATTGCAAGAGCTGCAACCGCAAAGAGATTTTTCAGTTTCATAGTTCTCTCCAATTGTGTTTGTTTAAATGCTGGCTCTAAGATCACAAGCCGTCATTCCCACCAGCTAGTTACGTAGAGCTGTACCCGGCGTGCAAGGGTGGAATTATGAGTTGTTTTCCCCCGTAGCCCAAAACCAAAGTGTACATTTCATGACTCCTGGTTTCTCAATTTTCGCCTATGCGACAAGAGCTTCTGCCTTTTTCAGGTCAACCGAGACCAATTGGCTGACGCCTTTTTCCTGCATGGTAACGCCGAACAACCGGTCCATTCGCGCCATGGTAACCGCATGGTGGGTGATAATCAAAAACCGTGTTTCAGTCTGGCGGCACATCTCGTCCAGCAGGTCACAGAACCGGGTGACATTGGCGTCATCCAGCGGCGCGTCCACCTCGTCCAGCACACAGATCGGCGCTGGGTTGGACAGGAAGACCGCAAAGATCAGCGCCATGGCGGTGAGGGTCTGCTCGCCACCGGACAACAGCGACAGCGTCGAAAGCTTTTTGCCCGGTGGCTGGCACATGATCTCCAAACCGGCGTCCAGCGGGTCATCGCTTTCCACCATCACCAGATTGGCCTCGCCGCCGCCGAACAGATGGGTAAAGAGATTTGCAAAGCTGGCGTTTACCTCTTCAAACGCGGTGAGCAACCGCTCGCGCCCCTCGCGGTTGAGACTGGCAATACCGCTGCGCAGGGTCTTGATCGCCTCTTCCAGGTCGGCTTTTTCCGAGACCAGCTCATCATGTTCTGTCTGGATTTCCCGTGCGTCTTCTTCGGCGCGCAGGTTCACCGCCCCCAGCGCATCCCGTTGCCGCTTGTGCCGGTTGACTTCGGCCTCCAGCTCCTCTGCCCCTGGCATCTGGTCGGGGCTGACCTCCAGCTGTTCCAGCAGCGCCTGCGGGCTACAATTCTGGTCTTCGCTGATCCGTTCAGCCGCATGGGTCACGGTTTCACGCGCCGCCTCACACAGGGCTTCAGAGCGCGCCCGCGCCTCGCGCCCTTCCGAGGCAAGCCGTTCAGACTCACGTTCGATCTGCACCAATTCGCGCAGCGCGGTCTCTGCTGCGATCAAGGCGTCCGAGGCGGTGGTCTTGCGCGCTTCCGCCTCCGCGATGGCTTCGTTCAGCTCTTCGCGTTTTTCAGCAATCTCCGCAGGCACCGCATGGGCCTCTTCCAACTCCTCCTGCGAGGCTTCGCGGCGTTCGGCCAGCTCTTCGATGCGTCGCTCTGCGGTTTCCAACCGGTGCCGCCAGCCCGACAGATCCTTGGTCACTTGCTGGGCCCGTTTGGTGCGGGCCTCGCCGTCGCGACGCAGCTCATCATGGGCTGAGCGATGGGTGAGCATGGTGATCCGGGCGGCTTCCACCCCCTGTTTGACGTCTTCGACCCCAGCCCGCGCCGCATCCAGATCGCCAAGATCCGCCTGCGCCGTCTCCGCCTCTGCCAATTGCAGCCGGGCATTCATCGCATCTTCACTGTGGCGCGTCACCGCAATGCCCAATGTCTCCAGCTTGCCCTCGGCCAGATTGCGCTCGGCCTCCGCCCGGCTGAGCGCGCGGGCGGCATCGGCCACCCGTTGATCCGCAACCCGGCGCGCCTGTCGCGCGTTCTGATCCGCCTGGGTCACCTCTTCCAGCCGACGGATCAGTGTTTCATGCGCCGCGCGGGTGCCATCGGCCTTGGCGCTGACCTGCTCCAGTTCTTGCTTCAGCGCCTCCAGCCGGTTCAGCTGTTCCAGCCGCAGCGCCGCGGCACTGGGCGCGTCTTCGGCCCAAGCCCGGTACCCATCCCAGCGCCAGATATCACCCTCCAGCGTCACCAATCTCTGACCGGGCTGCAGCTGCGCCTGCATCCCACGGGCGGTATCACTGTCAACAAGGCCAATCTGACCAATCCGGCGCGCCAGGGCCTCAGGACCGGACACATGTTTGGCCAAAGGCTCCACCCCGTCAGGCAGCGGCACATCGCGGGCATAGGCCGGCAGCGCGACCCAGCCCGTTGGCCCGTCTACCGCCGCCAAAGGGGCGCGCAGATCATCCGCCAACGCCGCGCCCAGCGCCTTTTCATAGCCAGGGGCGACGCTCAGCGCATCCAGAATTTGCCCCCGTTCAGCGGTGTCCCGCTCCAATAGCTTTGCCAGCGCTGTTACCTCGGCCCGGATCGCCCCCAACGCCCCTTCCGCCTCAGAGCGTTGCGCCCGTGCGGCGGATTCCAAAGCCTGGGTTTCCGTGCGCAGCTCATCCGCCGCAGCCAGGGCTTCCTCCGCCATTTCCACGGCTTCGCGGGCTTCTTCCTCGGTGGCCAAAGCCGCCTCAAATCCTTCCCCTGCCAGCTCCAGGGCTTCCCCGGCCTGATCCTGCGCCTGCTGCGCTGCCGCACCTTCGCTTTCAGCCCGCGCCAAGGTGCGCTTGCAATCCTCGACCAGACGCAGCGCCGATTGATACCGCGCCGACAGGCGCGCCACATCTTCGGTCAACTGGGTGAGATGATCTTCGCGCGCCTCCAGGATCGTTGCCGCTTCCCGCGCCAAGGCGCCCGCCTCGCTTAACCGCTCATCATGGCCCTCACTGGCCTTGGCCAATTCCTTTTGTTCCCAGTCCAGCCGCTCAATCGTCTCTCCGGCATCGCGGTTGAGCCCGCCCTCACGGTCAATATCATTGCCCAGCTGCTGGATACGGCTGACCAACCGTTCGATGGTCTGGCGTGCCTGTGCCTCCTGATCGCCCAGCGAGTCGCGCTGCACCACCAATCGCTGCAAAATGGCGGCGGCAATGGCCTGTTCTTCGCGCAGCGGTGGCAGGCCTTCTTCGGCCTCGGCGCGATTGGCTGCCGCAGCCCGCGACAGGGCCTCGCCCTTGGCCGCCTGGGTCAAGCGAATGGTCAGGTCCTGCTCCGCAGTCAGCCGGGCATCATCCGCCTCGCGCCAGCGTCGGTACAGTAACATCCCCTCTGCCAGCCGCAGCTTTTCACCGATATCACGATAGCGCTGCGCCTGTCGGGCCTGACGCGCCAATTGCCCCAGCTGGCCCGCCAGCTGCTCCACCACATCATCCACCCGCAACAGGTTCTGTTCGGTGTTTTTTAGCTTCAGCTCCGCCTCATGGCGCCGCTGGTACAGGCCGGAGATACCCGCAGCCTCTTCCAGAATGCGACGGCGGGCCTTGGGCTTGGCATTGATCAATTCCGAAATCTGTCCCTGCCGCACCAAGGCCGGAGAATGCGCCCCGGTAGAGGCATCGGCAAAGAGCATCTGCACATCCCGCGCCCGCACATCTTTACCGTTGGATTTATAGGCACTGCCCACATCGCGGGTGATGCGACGGACAATTTCCAACTGATCCGCCTCGTTGAACCCCGACGGTGCCAACCGGTCCGAGTTATCAATCAGCAGGTTCACCTCGGCAAAATTGCGGGCCGACCGCGAGGTGGTGCCGGCAAAGATCACGTCTTCCATGCCGCCGCCTCGCATCGCCTTGGCACGGGTCTCGCCCATCACCCAGCGCAAAGCCTCCAGCAAGTTCGACTTGCCACAGCCATTGGGACCAACCACGCCAGTCAACCCGTCCCCGATGATCAGATCGGTCGGGTCAACAAAGCTTTTAAAGCCAGTAAGCCTGAGTTTTGAAAAGCGCAAAGCCGCCCCTGAGTGATTCTTATATCCAGCGAGTCCAGCAGCTTCCCAGCTGCCCTGTCAACGTAAACGACCCCATTGCGCGCGACAGCCGACCCGGGCCGCAGCATATCTTGTGGATAACTGCTCTGTTTCACAGGATCCCATGGATCCCGCTTTCATCTTTTCAAACATATTCCGGGATTTACCTGTCGCAGACACAGAGAGGCTGGCCTCCTAACACCGCCTCGGCAGCCCCGTTGCAGCTGCAAGGATGGCAGACAACCCCAGCCATTCAGGCTCAGGCCTGCTATCCAAAACGGATACCCAGCCGCTCGCAAACTATCTTGCGCTCTCATCGACACCTGCGCCAGAAGCAACATGCAGGCGGTATGGAAGGTCGTGGAATTATCGTCCTTTTGATGATCGACGTAAAAACCACGATCACAACGACTGACGCAGGAAAGCATAAAAGCGACTGTCATTTACGCGGCTCCAATTGAGCCTGAGTGCGGGGCAATCGCTATGTTCTGCAATTCTGAAAAGAGCGCCGGGCGCCAGGAACACCCCGACCTCTGCAGCTTTTTGGGCCACATCAATATCAGAGGTTCCCGCAGGAAGTGGGAGCCAGCCGTAAAGCCCCTCTGCCTGTTCTGGCGCGATCTCAAACCCGATTTTCTTTAACTGTTGCACCCCGATTTCGCGCTCCTGCTTCAACTTCCTAGAAAGACGCGCACACTGCTTTTCATACCGGCGCGTCCGCATGAGGTCTGCGATCAGGCGTTCGGTGTGGCTAGAACTGTTGACGGTTAAAACCATCTTGAGTTCCGCGAGGCTGTGAGAAATTTCCGGATCGGCAATTATGTAGCCCGAGCGCAAAGTCGGCGTGAGAACTTTGGCAAAGGTGCCGATTTGAATAACCCTTTGAAAGCGGTCCAATGAGGCAAGACGTGTCCCGGATACGCCAGGCAAATCTATGAACGGGTCGTCGTCAACAACAAGTATGTTGTGGCGCTCGGCAATTTGCAAAACGGTATGGGCCGTGGGGAGATCAATCGAACAGCCTGTCGGGTTCTGGGCAAGCGATTGGGTGAAGAACAGGCGGGCCTGGTAGTGATCGGCTGCGGACTGAAGAGCGTCGCAATCGGGGCCATGTGGTCCGCGCGGAATACCAATGACATTGACGCCCGCCAGTTTCAGTTTGGCAAAAAGAGGATAATACCCCGGATCATCAACCAAAACGGTTTCACCAGCGCGGCAAAAGCGACGGATTACAAGATCAAGCGCATGGTTGGCGCCAAAGGTGGTCACAACTTGATCGGGCTGAACATGGATGCCCGCAGCGCCATGCGCGGCAGCGATGTATTCACGCAGAGCAAGCAACCCGTGTGGCGCGCCATACCCGCCTTCGCCCGATGCAAGCGTGACAGAGGGGGCTGCGTTCAACAGCCAGCTTTCCGGGGGACGGCCATCGCCAACGAGCACTTTGTAGGGACGATCCAGCTGAGCATGCAGCAAGGATACGCTGTCGCGCGCCTCACGCAGATTGGCGGGTTCCGCCGTCGTTGCAACGCCATGGGCGACAAAAAAACCTGCGCCCTGGCGCGCGTACACAAGGCCGTTTGCCACCAGCTGATCGTAAACGGCCACCATGATATTTTTTGATGCGCCGTACTGCTCAGCCGCACGGCGAAGCGACATTAGTTTTGTCTCTTCAGCGAGTTCCCCCGACTTAATCCTGTCGTGCAGGCTTCTGTAGATGCGATCTGTCTTTGTCTGTGTCATCTGCGCAGTGTGTCCACGTTCCGATGGGTACAGTCCAGAAAAAATTGTCCAAACTGTACCAATACAACGTCGATCAAATTTACAATCTTCCCGCTGGAGATCAGGAGGAGACACCATGACTGTTAGCGCGACCAAAACCCCGTCTGTTGTGAATTCACGGATTGAGGGCATGCGGGATATGGAGCCTGCTGACCGCCGCGATGCCATTGCCATCGCCGCAGGGCTTGATGCCCCAGCCAAAGCTGCGCTTTCAGATGGCTCTGCACTGCCGGTTGCAGTGGCAAACGGTATGATCGAGAATGTCATCGGCACGTTTGAGCTGCCACTCGGGGTGGCTACAAATTTCGTCGTCAACGGTCAGGACTATCTCGTTCCTATGGTTGTTGAGGAACCTTCTGTGGTTGCTGCGGCCTCCTACATGGCCAAAATTGCGCGGGCCGGCGGCGGGTTCAAGGTCAGTTCCACCGCACCGATCATGCGGGCGCAGGTTCAGATCATTGGCCTGGATGATCCGTTCGGCGCGCGGGCCGCGTTGCTGGCTCACCGGGACGCGTTGATTGAAAAAGCCAATTCCAAAGACGCCGTGCTGACCGATCTTGGCGGCGGCTGCAAAGATATCGAGGTTCATGTTTTCCCCAGTTCGGCCATTGGTCCGATGGTGGTCATGCATCTTTTGGTGGATGTGCGCGATGCGATGGGGGCCAACACGGTCAATACCATGGCGGAAATGCTGGCGCCACAGGTCGAGGAAATCACCGGCGGAACGGTGCGCTTGCGCATTTTGTCCAACTTGGCCGACAAACGTATGGTGACCGCAAATGTGCGTATTCCAACGGATGCCCTGACGACAAAAACACTGAGCGGGGCGCAGGTTGCACAGGGCATCGTCGAAGCCTGCGAACTGGCGATCATTGATCCCTATCGCGCCGCAACCCACAACAAAGGCATTATGAATGGCATTGACCCCGTTGTCGTCGCCACAGGCAACGACTGGCGCGCGATCGAAGCCGGCGCCCATGCCTATGCGGCCCGCAACGGCCATTACACGTCCCTCAGCCGCTGGGAAGTCGCCCGGGATGGCGCACTGGTAGGCACACTAGAATTGCCGATGGCGATGGGGATTGTTGGCGGCGCAACCCGCACCCATCCAGCTGCACAGGCTGCGCTCAAACTGCTGGGAGTCACAAGCGCACAAGAGCTTGCGGAAGTGACCGTCGCCGTTGGTTTGGCGCAGAACATGGCCGCGCTGCGTGCGCTTGCAACCGAGGGCATTCAGCGCGGCCATATGACCCTACATGCCCGCAATATCGCCATTACCGCAGGCGCGCAGGGGAGTGATATCGACCGTGTGGCCAAAGCCATCGTCGAAGCGGGGGATGTTACCGTCGCCCGCGCCAAACAGATGCTGGAGGGCATCTGATTTCAATACTTCAGGGAGGAAAACCTATGACTAACGCTACACGGCGTACTCTTTTGCGTTTCGGCGCGGCAGCTCTTGCTGCACCTGCAATGCTAGCCTCGGGCACAACGGCCCGTGCGCAAAGCGTGACCAAATGGCGGATGCAGGCGCTTTGGGGCGGCGGTACGACGCCCATGCTGTATGAGGAAAAATTTTGCGCCCGCGTCGCCGAGCTTACCGGCGGTTCGCTTGAAATCACGCCTTTTGCGGGCGGGCAAATTGTTCCCTCCGCACAGGCCTTTGACGCCGTGCGCGGCGGCGCATTTGAACTGATGAAAACCTTTGACGGCTACACCGCTGGCAAAATCCCGGCGCATGGGTTTTCGTCGACTGTTCCGTTCGGTTTTCCCGAGCCGGACCAATACGAGGCCTGGTTCTATGAACGGGGCGGGCTGGAAATGGCGCGTGAAAGCTATGCACCTGCTGGGCTCACCTATGTTGCGCCTACGGTTTATGGCCAAGAACCGATCCATTCGCGGGTGCCGGTGCGGAAAATCGCTGATCTGAAGGGTCTGAAGGGCCGTTTTGTCGGACTGGCCTCTGCTGTGATGGCCGATTTCGGCGTGTCAGTTTCGCCGCTGCCCACTTCCGAAGTCTATTCGGCGCTGGACAAGGGTTTGATCGACATCGCGGATCGCGGCGACATCAAAGCCAACTTTGAGGAGGGCCTGCACGAGGTCGCAAAATACCTCATCCTGCCGGGTGTGCATCAGCCGACCACTGCCACCTCTTATGTTGCAAATACGCGCGCATTTGACGCCTTGGACGCACAACAAAAAGCCGCTCTTGCGGTGGCGGCTCGGGAAATTTCCGGGACCCTGCGCCAGAATATTCTCGTTGCGAATGGCGAATACATCAAGAAATTCCAAGACGCAGGTGTTGAGATCATTGATTTCGATCCTGAAGATGTCGCCCAAGCACGGGCCAAAGCCGTCGAGGCCTGGAAAAAGGCCGCCACGGATGACATCGCCAAGCGCATGATGGTGTCTCAGATCGCGCTGATGCAGGAATTGCGCCTGCTCTAAACTCAACCCATTTTGCACCTAAAATTGCATCATCCCGCGCCAACCATTCTAGGATAGGCTGGCGCGGGATGGTGCCGCATTCGCGGAGTTTCTTATGATAACACTGTCCCGGCGCATCACTGCGCTCAACCGAGGTTTGTTCGCCTGTGCGAAATGGCTGATCTACGCCATCGTCTTGTTGATGCTGTGGGAAGTGCTCTCGCGCTATGTGTTGTCGTCGCCCACTTCCTGGGCCCCGGAATTAGCGACCTTGATTTTTGGTCCCTTCTTTCTGTTGGGAGGACCATATCTGCTCCACCTCGGCGGCCATGTCGCGGTGGATGTCGCCTCGGCAAAGGCGACGGGGCGGCTCGCCGTGGGGCTGAAACTGGTCGGTCTGGTCTTGGCTGCAGTCTTTGGCGCGATCCTGTTGTGGTTCAGTGTGCCTTTGGTGATGCAGTCTTTCAGCTATGGGGAGACCAGCTACTCCGCATGGAATCCAATTATTTGGCCCGCCAAGGCCTTTTTGCCGCTCAGTGCAGTGCTGTTGATGCTTCAGGCCCTCGCCGAGGCGATCGACGTGCTGTTTGAGCCGGAGGCCGTGTGATGGAAAGCTCTTTTGTTCTGCTGTTTATGTTCACCTCTCTCATCGCTTTCATGTTGAGCGGGGCGGGGCTTGCTTTTGTCCTGGGCGCGATTGCCTTTATTTCGACCATTCTGTTGTGGGGCCCATCCGCTCTGATCGTGGCGGTTCTCAACACATTCGAGACCATGACGTCAGAGTCACTTATGTCGATCCCGCTCTATGTGCTGATGGCCTCGATCCTCCAAAAATCTGCCATCATTGATGCGCTTTATGATGCCATGGAAACATGGTCGGCGCGTCTCAATGGTGGTTTGGCCGTGGGCACGATTATCATCTGCACCATCCTTGCGGCGATGACAGGGGTTGTTGGCGCTGCGGTGGCTGCGATGGGGATCCTGGCTTTGCCGTCGATGCTGTCGCGCGGCTACCATCCGCCGCTTGCCTTGGGGGCGATCTGTGCCGGGGGGACCTTGGGGATTTTGATCCCACCATCTGTCGTGACCATCGTCTATGCTATCACAGCGCAAATTTCGATCGGGCAAATGTTTGCAGCAGGGATCGTGCCCGGTCTCATCTTGGCAGGCAGCTACATCGCCTACATCCTCATTCGAACCTGGATTAATCCGGCGCTCGCACCAAAACCAGAACAGGTGGATGATCTGCCGCTGGGCGTAAAGCTGGCCAAACTGAAAAGCCTCATCTTGCCTGCCTTCGTGGTTCTGGGGGTGCTTGGATCTATTTACACAGGGATCGCGACCCCAACCGAAGCCGCCGCTGTCGGCGTGTTAGGTGCCGCAATGTCTGCGATGGTCACCCGCCGCCTGTCCTTCACCATGCTGTCAGGCGCCGCGACAGAAACTCTGCGCGTTACGGCCATGATACTCTGGATCACCATTGGTGCGCGTGCATTTATTTCGGTTTTTGTAGCCACAGGCGGTGCAGATTCGATCCTTGGCTTTGTTGAAAGCTTTGAGGCCTCACGTTGGATTATCTTAGGCGTGATGGTTCTGGTGCTGATCTTCTTGGGGCTGTTCCTGGATGAAATCGGGATCATCTTGCTCTGTGTGCCAGTGTTCCTGCCGATCATCACCACGCTTGATTTTGATCCGCTCTGGTTCGGTGTGCTTTTCATGATCACCGCGCAGATGGCCTATATCACGCCGCCCTTTGGCTACACCTTGTTCTACCTGAAAGGCGTTCTTCCCGACGGGATCGGCATCGGACAAGTATACCGGGGGGTTATTCCGTTCTTCCTGATCCAGGTGGGAGTATTGATCCTGTTCGCGGTCTTTCCGGACCTGGTCACCTGGCTTCCCGAAGCGCTGAGCCAAGTCGGAAAATAGTCCAGAAAGGCTTATGCGCCAAGCCCACAGCGTCAAAGTCCCCGACGCACTAAAGTGCATCGGGGATTTGGTACCTAGTGATTGAACTTCTTAATTTCCCCTTTCGCCAACCGTTCCGAGTAGCTGTTGAGCTCCACCCGAACGAGTTTCATCAGGAAATACAGAGCCAGAATGTTCACAACAGCCATCGCAAAGATCGCGGCATCAGAGAAATCGATGACCGGACCAAGTGAGGCAGAGGCACCGATCACAATGAAGATGCAGAAGATGACCTTGAACACCAGCTCGGTCACTTTTCCTTCTCCAAAGAGGTAGGTCCATGCCTTGAGACCGTAGTAGCTCCAAGAAATCATGGTGGAGAAGGCAAAGAGGACCACCGCGAGCGCCAGTACAAAGGGGAACCAGCTAATCGTCGATCCAAAGGCCGCAGATGTCAGAGCAACGCCTGTGTTCCCATCGACCGTGGCGATCGCCGAGCCCGCCTCGTTGAGCATGTAAACGCCGGTCGCCTCATCAATGATCAATTGTTGTGAAATCACGATAACCAAGGCGGTCATTGTACAGATGACAACGGTATCGATCAGCGGTTCGAGCAAAGACACAAAACCTTCGGTAATCGGTTCTTTTGTCTTCACGGCCGAATGGGCAATCGCCGCCGAGCCAACCCCGGCTTCGTTGGAAAATGCCGCCCGTTTGAAGCCTTGGATCAGGGCCCCAACCATGCCGCCAGCGACGCCCAAACCAGTGAAGGCACCTGCAAAGATCTGGCCGAAGGCCCAACCGATCATGTCATAGTTCATGATCAGGATGATCAGCGCAGCACCAACATACAGGATACCCATCAACGGGACGACTTTTTCGGTCACGTTGGCGATGGATTTGATACCGCCCACGATCACCGCAAAGACAACACCCGCAAAAATGAGACCCGTGATCCAGCCGGGATAGTCCCCAACAATCCCAGAAATCTGGGCGTGGGCCTGGTTGGCTTGGAACATGTTGCCACCGCCCAATGCGCCCAAGATACAAAAGATCGAGAACAGAACGGCCAGGATTTTCCCGCCGGGCAACCCAAGCTCGGTGAAGCCTTTGGAGATGTAGTACATCGGGCCACCAGAGACGGTGCCGTCGTCGTATTCATTGCGGTACTTTACGCCCAGGGTACATTCGGTGAATTTCGACGCCATGCCCAACAAACCCGCGAGGATCATCCAGAAGGTCGCCCCCGGTCCGCCAATGCCGACGGCGACCGCCACACCTGCGATATTCCCAAGCCCCACTGTCCCGGACAAAGCCGTCGCAAGCGCCTGGAAGTGACTGACTTCACCGGCATCATTGGGATCGGAATAGTCCCCTTTCACCAATCCAATAGCATGGCTGAAAAAGCGGAACTGAACCGCGCCAAAGTAGATGGTGAAAACCGTGGCCGCAATAACCAGCCACATGACGATCCAGGGAAAGCTGGTCCCAGGAACAGGGGCAAAAATGAAGCTGACAAATGGGCCTGTCACTGTGGCAAAGGCCTGATTTACCTGTTCGTCAATGCCTTGGGCAAAGGCTGCAGGTGCTGCACTGCTGGCGATAAGCGCCGACATAAGTGTTTTAAATGATTTCATGACTGACCTCTATCCAACAACCGTAACCGGCACGTCTGCGTGCATGACCAAGTTCTGTGTCGAACTACCAAAAATACGCTTTGTGAACCCATCATTGGACACGCGGCCGACAATGATCTGGGAGGCACCATGTTCGGTGGCGATCCGGTTCAGAGTCTCGGCAACATCGCCATGCTGGACCAGCCCTTGCGCCTGAATCCCAGCGTCGTTCAGTTTTTCGACGGCGGGTGTCACCACCCGTGTTGTCGCGATCTTGATCTCTTCTTCACGCCTTTTGTGACGTTTTTCGTTCTCTTCCGCAGTCTGGAAAGTGAAAGGGGACCATTCGATAACATAGGCAACGATCAACGCGCTGTTTTCGAGACGGGACGCAATGTCCCGAGCAAAGGTTAGAGCGCGTTCACCGGTTTCTGTGCCATCCAGTCCAACTACTATTTTAACGGTCATTGGTCAGGCTCCGTGTTGGTTTTTTTATGCCACTACCGTTTTCAGCGGAGTGAAAAACGGTAATAACAATTTTAAGGATAAGTGATTATCACTAGATAATGGTGATGAAAGCAGGGTAAAAGCTGAGAAAAAGCCTATGCTGTGGCAATTTTCTAGGGAAAAACACTAATGAGTAGAGAAATCGACAACATAGATATCAAAATTCTACAAGAGCTCGAATCGGATGGACGGCTTTCTATTGTTGACCTTGCTCAACGGGTAAACCTGACCAACACACCCTGCTCAGAGCGGGTCAAACGGTTGGAAAGGTCCGGCTATATCACCGGGTATCGCGCGACGTTGGATTTGGACAAAATGGGTCTCAGCCACCTCACCGTGGTGCAAGTTTCGCTGACGGCAACGGGGGGAGACAACTCGCTTGATGCCTTCAACAAGGCGGTCCGTGCCATCCCCGAGGTCGAACGGTGCCTCATGCTGGCGGGGGCCTTTGATTATCTTTTGACGGTGCGTACCAAAGATATGCGGCACTTTCGGGAGGTTCTGGGGGACAGCATCAACAAGCTGCCGGGCATCCTGCAGACAAATTCCTTCGCCGTGATGGAAGTCGTTAAAAACTAAGGTGCCATTGGCAACCCAAGCAAGGACAGCGCAGGACACGTGACAGCCAAAACAGGGCGCAGGCTGCGGGTGCAGTTCTGAGCATGGGGCGCGACAGGAGAGGCGCCCAAAGCCTGGGAGGCCGTACAGGGCGGCGGGCTGCTATCCCTTCCCGCTTTCATGCTCGAGCCTCTGCTGGGCGATCTCGGCATTGCGGAGGCTGCGCTGGTGGTCGATCAATGACTGTTTTACATAGTCCAGATGGGCCTCGACGGCCGTACGCGCGGCGACGGGATCTCGGGCCTGGAGGGCGGCATTGATGGCGCTGTGCTGGGCCAGAAGCACCTCAAAGGTGGTGTGGCGGCTGAACATGATGCGGCGGTTGTAGAACACGCCTTCGTGCAGCAGGTCAAACATCGACCGCATCATATGCAGCATCACCACATTGTGGCTGGCATCCATGATGGCGGAATGGAACTGGGCGTCCAGACTGGCGGCAGCATCCGACAGCGACGGATCACCAGCCGCAACCATTTTATCGAATATGGTCTGGATCAGTTTCAGATCCGCATCCGAGCCAAATTTGGCGGCGCGCTCGGCTGCCAGTCCTTCCATGTCCCGGCGAAAGCTCAGGTAATCAAACACCGCCTCATCATGGCGGGCAAACAGCCGGATGAGCGCAGGCGAGAAGGCAGAGCCCAGCACATCAGCCACAAAGACCCCCGATCCGGCCTTGGCCTCCAGCAGTCCAACCTCCTGCAGCTCGGCAATGGCATCACGCAACGAAGGCCGTGAAACGCCCAGACGTTCGGCCAGTTCCCGCTCCGAAGGCAGACGTTCTCCCGGCGACAGGATGCCCCGCAGGATCAGCTGTTCGATCTGGCGCACCACAGAGGCTGAAAGTTTCTCGGGTTGGACTTTTTGAAACGGCATGGGGGTCTCGGGTTGAACTTGGGCGGGACGTGAACGGGGTCGGACGGGGCTGGTGCATGTAGGACCAGTTTAAGAGCGACTGGCCGCTGTAATTGGTAAAAACATATGACCGCACCTAGTGCAAGGCAACAAGCAGCACGCAGGATTTGGAAAGCATGATCACATCTTTTGAAATATTAGGTCAGAATTATTGACTAGTTTTGAAACTTTCCTACCTTCGCCACAAGTTGGACCCAAAAGGAAGTCGCCATGTTGCTGAAACAGCTCTTTGCCACCCGCACGCACCGTATGGAGTCTTCCGAAATTCGCGAACTGCTGAAACTGTTGAACCGGCCTGGGCTGCTGTCCTTTGCCGGCGGTATCCCTGACCCGGATCTGTTCCCCGCAGCAGCGTTTTCCGCAGCCTTTCAGGCGGCACTGGAACCGGAGTATCAGGCCCAGGCGCTGCAGTATTCGGTCAGCGAGGGCTACCTGCCGCTGCGCCAGTGGATCCAACGGGAAATGGCACGCATGGGTGTGCCCTGTGACACGGATAATATCCTGATCACCTCTGGCTCGCAGCAGGCTCTGGATTACCTGGGAAAACTATTCCTCTCTCCCAATGATACTGCGCTTGTGGGCTGGCCGACCTACCTTGGTGCCTTAGCGGCTTTTAACGCTTACGAGCCGCGCTACGATCAGCTCAACCCGGGCGGCAACCGATCCCCAGCCAGCTACCGCGATGCCGCAGCTGAGGCCAACAGCCGGGTGAAGTTTGCCTATCTGTCGCCGGATTTTGCCAATCCCACCGGCGAGACTCTATCGCTGTCGGGGCGGAAGGCTTTGCTGGACCTGACCGAAGAGCTGGGCTGCGCGGTGATCGAAGATGGCGCCTATCATGCCCTGCGCTATGAAGGGGAGGCAATCCCGCCCGTTCTGGCGCTGGAGATTGCACAGAAGGGCAGCCTTGAGCAGTGTCGGACGGTCTATTGCGGGTCTTTCTCCAAAACCCTGTCGCCTGGCCTGCGTCTGGGCTGGGTGGTGGCCAGCAAGCCGGTCATCGCGCAGCTGGTTTTGATGAAACAAGCGGCGGACCTGCATTCTCCAACGTTGAACCAGATGGCGGTGCATCAGGTGGCGGAGGCCTGCTTTGACGCCCATGTCGCCGGGCTAAGACAGGCCTATGGTGCACGTCGTGATGCAATGCTTTCCGCCCTGCAGACCTATATGCCCGAAGGGGTGACTTGGACCCGCCCCAAAGGCGGCATGTTTGTCTGGCTCACGCTGCCCCAACATGTGGACACCGCCGAAGTGCTGGTTCGCGCTCTGGATCAGGAGAATATTGCCTTTGTTCCGGGACAGGCCTTCTTTGCCGATGGCGCGGGCTGCAACACACTGAGGTTGAGCTTTTCGGCGCTGGATGAAGCGGAAATTCGGACAGGCATCGAGCGGCTTGGACGGTTACTATCAGGCGCCTAGGGTCAGGACTCATAGCCAATAGATGACGGTTGCTGCGAGCGCGATCACTGAGAGGAACACCTTTGGGCATCTATCGTATCGGGTCGCCACACGCCGCCAATCCTTTAGCCTGCCAAACATGATCTCTATTCTCCCCCACCATCGCACCCGTCGAAGATGGGTAGTCCATATGTCTCGCGTAGCAGTCAACCGCTGGCCAATCCCCGGGAAATAAACGTGTTACGTTCATGATCGAACTCGCGGACAAATTTGTTCACAGCATTCTGATCCGCGTGATGATACGCAAAAAACATTTCCGGCGAACAATAGCCATAAACCAATTCTTCAATAGTTGCGCCGCAAATACCAACGCTTACCCTCTCGGCTTCCTCCACATCGACATTGCCGAGGTCAGGACCGAAGAGGGCAAGCTCTATCTCTTTGTGGCCATCGACCGGACCAGCAAATTTGCGTTGGCGCAGTTGGTCGAGAAAGCCAATCGCAAGACGGCCTGGGAGTCCCTTGAACACTTCCTTGAGGCCGTGCCTTTCAAGTTCCACACGATCTTGACCGATAACGGTATCCAGTTTGCGGAGCAGCCGCGAAACCGGAACACTGCCTATTCTCGGCCGATGCGCTTCGACATGATCTGTGAGGCGAATGGGATTGAACATCGTCTGACCAAACCGAACCATCCATGGACCAGGCGCGGAATCACTGCGCCCCAGTTGCCGCATCGCCGCAGGTCGGCTCTGAGCCCCAACCAACTGGTGCTGCACAGTGCGAAGATGACCTTTAGTCGCGGAACGCAGACGTTCTTGCGCGTCACTTCGAGGTCTGCTTTACAGCACCACCTGCTGTTCTGACTTCGTGATGAGTGACTGATGTTTGAGTTTTGTGACCAAGGAAGAAAATGATCCCGAGGTCTGGCTTCCAGGTTACCGCAAAATAGAGCATAGTAAATATTTATATTTTTCAGCTGGTTAAGACGGTCTTCACCCCTGTCCCATCCCAATTCCCGCAAAACACCGCTGGATGGCATCCCTGTCAATTGCTGCCGCGTCGCCGATAACGACAAGCTTCGAGGCGCCAGTGGTTGTGGGGGCCTCGTGCCAACCCCAGCGGCAGCCGACAGCCTGCAGCAGCATGGGCTTCTCGGGCGCCTCCACCAACCGGACAAAACCCTTCAGGCGCAAGATGCCACTGGGCATATCGTTCAGCAATACCTCGATATCGGCGCGCTCAATTGGTTGCTCTACGCAAAAGAGCATTGTTGTGAAACCATGGTCGTGATGGTTGCTGTGCTCTGTGCCGTCGAGTGCTGGCGTGCTCGCCGCTTCGAAAATGACAACGGGCGGCACGGCGCAATGAGATGTTCGCAAGATTTGTGCTCGGGGCGCAAGCCCCCCCAGCCGCGCGGCAATTGCGTCAACCTCATGCTTGCTAATCAAATCAGTTTTGTTCAGCAAGACAAGATTTGCGGGGGCAACCTGACGCTTGAGAAGCTCGCTCCACTCGGCCTTTTCCGCAATCTCTGCTGCGTCCACAACCGTCACGATGCAATCAAGAGAAATCCCGTCGACTGCGTTTGCAACATGCGCGATGCCCGCAGGGTCGGACACGCCGCTGGCCTCAACCAACACCGCATCGACAGGCACGTCGCGCTCTGTGATTTCGCAAAGCGCGCGTGCAACGCCGCCTGACAGGCTGCAACAGATGCAGCCATTGTCGAGCGCGGTTGTGTCGCCTGTGACATTGGCAATGAGCGCAGCGTCAATGTTGAGCGCGGCAAAGTCGTTGACCAACGCCGCGATCTTCATGCCACGATCTGCCGTTAACAAATGGCGCATCAGCGTGGTCTTGCCCGCCCCGAGGAAACCGCTGACGACAACCACGGGAAGCGCGGAGCCGCGTGTGTCGCGCCTGTCGCGGTTCAGGGCCGCCACCTCGACCAGCCCAGAGAGGAAATCAACGCTGTCGAGGGCGCGGCGCAACTCAGCCGGGGTGGCGTTCTTGGGCGTTGTTGTTGCAGGGCTTGTCATGTCAGTTTTCGGTCTCAAACGTGCGGCCTGCCAAAACAGTCGCATGAACGCGGATGTCGCGAATATTGGCCACATCGACATCGTATGGGTCTTCGTCAAGCACCGTGAAATCAGCGTGTTTTCCGACCTCGACACTGCCGTGCACCGCATCGCGCCCGATCACGTGGGCGGCGTCGATGGTGATCGCGCGCATAGCACGGTCAACCCCGATCCGCTCGCCGGGCGCCAGCACGGTTTCCTCGTCAAGCGCGATCCGGTTGACCGCGATCCAGACAGCGGCAAGCGGGCTGATCGGAGTGAGCACCAGCGAAAAATCCGAGTGCAGCGCAAAGACAACGCCTTCGCGCTCGAGCGATCCGAGCCGCGCTGTGGCCTCGGCCCGATCAAAGCCAAAGCCGCTGTCGGCGTGCAGAAGCGCGCGGTAATGCACGAACATGTTGTTGACGCTGGCCAACCCGCCAAGCGCTTTGAGGCGGCGCGCCTGATCAGGCGTGCTGATGCAGTAGTGCTCGATCGTGAAGCGATGATCAAAACGCGGATGCGCCAGTTGCAACTGCTCAAGCAGGTCCAGTGTCATTTCCACGGTTTCATCGCCGTTTGCATGGCTGTGGATCTGAACACCCGCCTTCCAATAGGGCAGCATCGCCTCGACAAGCTCGCCCCAAGGGGTTTCGCCGCGGTGGCCTTCATGGCCATCAAGATAGCCCGGATAGCGTAGGCGCAGCGTCTGGGCGGGATAGGAGCCGTCATTGATGAACTTCACGCCATGCACCGCCAGCTTGTCGGTGTTCTTTGCCATGAGAGACTTCAGATATTCGGGGGCCTCAGAACCATGCGCGGCCGTAAGGCCCGGCGCAAGCGGAACCAACAACATGCGCAGCGGAAAGCTGTCATCCTCAACGACTTTCTTATGAAGCGCGAGTTCATAGTCGATCCCGAGTTTACCGAAGGCCATGTCGGCGGTCAGCGTGATACCAACCTTTTGCGCGGTTTGCGCCTGTGCACGCAGCGCGGCAGCCCCCCGTTCGGCATCGGCCAGAAAGCCAATGACAGGGCGCAGGGCAATACTGGTTGCGCCCAGCTCGATGAACTGGCCGTTGAGCCGCCCGTCGTCGTATTTCTCGATCCCGTAGACGTTTGTGGTCTCATCAACCCCGATCAGTTCGAGCATCGGCGAGTTGGCAACCACAACATGCGGTGCATAGGTCATCGTCCAGATTGGCCGCGTGGATGAGATCGCATCCAACTCATCGCGATGGAGCTGTCCGCCGTGTAGCGCCGGATCGAACCCCCAAGCCAGCACCGGGCTTTCAGAGTCTGGGTCTTGCTCGACGGCTTGGCGCAGCTTTTCGATAACCGCGGCGCGCGAAGCAAGGCCTTCATCAAAGCCGTTTGGCCCGTTCTGGTCGAGCGGGCCAATATAGGTCATCCCCATCAAAACGCCCGACGCTTGCAAATGCGTATGTGGGTCAATGAAGCCGGGGAAGATCACCTTGTGTTGAATGTCATTGAGAACTGACCCGGTATTGTCACCGAGATTTGACCCGCTCTTAGTTATGTATCGGTCGCTATGCTTTGGTCAATGAGGTGGCCTCCTTTGTGGTTTTGTTTGCAGCCTCTGAGCTGGCCTTGAAG
>CAJQNB010000066.1 GCA_905479575.1 uncultured Pseudophaeobacter sp. | reverse complement strand
GCCTATCTCGAAAGGCGGGTATCATACTACGCATCGAAGCGTTGATCTGGTGGTGTCACAGGAAACTGACTTGTGGGGGGCGTGGCGGTGACCTTAGCTTCGCGGGATGACAAATCGCAGCCCCTTTCGCCACTTCAACGGCCTGCCATCCAGCCCCTGAGTATCCGTCAAGCGCAAAGGCTCTTTTCGACCTAGAATCCACTCGCCAAAAGTTGATGGAATGGGCTGAGAAGCACAATATCACTTTGGCGCACATCCAGCCCCGCCAGCTGTAGCAGAACGCTTATATCGAGCGATACAACCGACCGGTCAGGCACGAACGGCTGGATCAATAGATCTTTGAAACTATTGAGGGGGCGCAGAAACAGGCCGCGGATTGGCTCGGACCTTACGATAACGAGCGACCCAACATGGGCATCGGCGGCATGACACCCGCTATGAGGTTAAAAACAGCCGCCTGAATTCTACGGCTGACCCCCATTAAAAATGGGAGGATTACCGGAGATTGACCAATTTCTGAATATCAGTACCAGTGTGATGCATACCCCCCCCTATAAAATTGCGCGCGAATAAATCCGATTACCCACGCCGGTCTCAGTTCTGAAGGTGTAGACTTTTAGAGCCCCCCTCCCTGGTCGGCGCGCTGTTTCTTGATGTCGTGGCATCGTGCCAAACCAGAACAACCCATAGTCATCCTGGTGCAGCACTACATGGTGCGTCCGTGGATGCGCTTCGTGCTGGTGAAGAGCCAAGATGTGCAGGGTGCGGCGAACGCTGTTCGTCTGATTGCCATCGTGGAAGACTCTGAAAGGGGATTGCCGACGGCAAGGAGAATAAGGTGCGCGCAGGCTGAGGACGGTTCCGGGCATCGGCCCATTGATCGTCACGACAGCATGCGACGGGGGTAAACAGCGTCTTGGTGCCACAACTAAAATGGGCGAGCGATCTTTACGACGGCTACTGATCATTGGCGCCAACAGCGTCATTATCAAACGTCATGTCCTTCACTCATTCAGTGTATGCGCTGAGCAGTCGATATTCGCGGATATCGGGAGAATAACTGTTTGTTGTCTTGCTCGTTGTGGCTTCATCTTGCTCAGGAGTTGAGGCCTCCGGCAAACCTGGAGCGGTTCACAAAGCTCTGGCAAGCGGGGGGCGCACAGCTCACTTTGATCTGCCGTCCATATGCGCTAAGAAGCCATCTTACCGATGCGCCATAGTTCAGCTATGCACTAGTTTCGATTTGGATCACCAAAGTGGGGCTGCTCAGTGGCATCAATCCGCAACCGCATTAATCGGCGCGGTAATTAGTGACGGCGTAATCTGATCGACCACCCGGGCCCAACGCGTTACAGGGTTCTCGGCGACAAAGACGATATCATCAGGCCGAAGCTCGAACTTGGAGGCCATCGCGAGGTTCGCGGCATTGCGCACGTCCAGGTGCCAGGCGGTCACGGCGCCAAATTCACGTACATCATCTGAGGCCCGCAGCACGTAAATCTCGGAAGCATCGCCGGTTTCCTTGGCAATCCCGCCGCCTGTGTCGAACAGGGCATCCGCCAGCACGGCCTTGCGGTTGAAGGGCAGAGTATAGCGACCCTGGGTGCGGACTTCACCGCTGAGATAGACATAGTCGCGATCAACCGCGTCGAGATCGAGAGTCTGGGTGAAGTTACCGCGCCGCTCATTCAGTTCTGCGCGGCGTAGGTTAATGGCAGTTGTCAGCTCATCTCGCGCCGTTTCACGGCCAGACAGCGACGTCTGCTTCAGCAGGATCTGCTGGGCAAAATACCGTTCCGCGCGGTTGAGGTCATAGTCTGTATCCACAAAGACAGAATCCCCAGCGACCAGATGCAGGTTCTGCAGGTCAGAGCGAGAATATAGGTCTTCCAGCGGGATTTGGTACATTTTACCGTCGCGGTAGATACGAACTGAGCTCACATCAATATCGCCAACCGAGACGGAGCCCGCACTAGAGAGGGCTTCGCTCAGGGTTAGCGGCGTCAGCGTAATTGGCATCACGCCCGGCTGTCCCACCGCACCGCCCACCGAGACACGGCGAGAGTTGAACTCAGACACTTCAAGGCTGAATGTCGGATCCAGCTGGCTTTCGACCAGACGCTGAAACAGGAGCGCTTCGCCCTCGTCCACCGTGAGACCGACAAGACGTACGCGGCCCACATCCGGGATATTGATCGAGCCATCATCTTGAACGGTATAGCCATTGCGACTGTTTTGCGCTGCCAAAAGGCCGGACAGCTCGCCCACGGTGCCTTGTGTCGAGGGGGTCGACAACACCACAACATCGCCGACGCCGATGGTATAGGGGGTGCTTGCCACGGCTGGCGGCAGATCAAGGCGCAGCCCACTGCGCCCACCGTCCTGCGTCGAGGGCGCGGCGGGCAGGGTGCCAATACCGCGCGGAGATACCCCAGCACCAGATCCGGCCGAAAGGCCAAAAACGGCAGGCAGGGTCTGGGGTTGATAAGATGCACGGTTGGCCACCAGAACGGTTTCAGGCGTCATTGCCACCACCCGCACTTTGCCGGTATCGGACACACCGGCTGACACAGAGGGACTACGATAAATGGTGGAACATCCCGCCAGGGCCCCAACCAAAGCAAGGGCGCTAAAAGCAAGGGTCAATGGGCGCACGATGCCGTCTCCAATCGATAAAAATCTTAAATTCACTCCGGTACCCTCTTCATAAAGAGGTTGCCGAGAAAGTCACCCGTCCACTGCGAGGACTGGATAATCTCATGGCTGTTAGGGCGTAGCCAATAGGTGTTGGTGAAAGCCTGTTCAGAGCCAAAACAGGCTTCTTCCAGATTCATTACTGAAATGGCCAGCCCTTGGACAAAGATCTCCTCGCGCCCCTGTGGGGTAATTTCGCACCGATAAGCGTGCAGCTCGATCTCGTCATTGCCGTTGAGGAAACTGTGGAAACGCTCTGCGATACCGGCCCGGCCCGCCTGCACCAGCGCCAGGCTTTGGTCGATGTCGGAGCCGGAAAGTCCAGAGCCAAAACCCTTGGCAGATGTCAGCATGCCGCCCTTTAGCGTGATGGTGGCGCCATCCGCCGTTAGCCAAGTCTCAGTGCCGGCGCGCAGGGTTTCCAGCAGCATAACGCCAGAGAGATCACGGCTAGGAAAGCCGACCTCCAGGCGGGGCGGGATCGGGCGCAACGAGGCTAGTGCATTGGCGCGTGGATGGAACCGCGGCGCATCGCGGTTCAGAGAGCCGCGCAACAGATCAAAATCGTCCTTTGCATCACCGCAGGCAACCAGCAGGCTAAGCAAGACAAAGGGGAAAAGACGCCGGATCATCGCAGAAACCGCCCCCAGCCTTTGGCTAACTGCTGGCTGCGCGCGTCGCGGGTAAAACCATAAAGCCGGTTCCGCACATTAAGCCGCGCGCCCCCGTCGCGCAGAACCGGTCGGATCACCTGCCCCAGCTTGTTGCGGGTAGGCCGCCCAGTGAGCCAGGAAACGGGAATTTCAAGCCGAATGCCTTTGTCAAAGGAGCCCTCTCCAAAATCGCTAAAGCCAACATCGGTCAGAGTGAAAAACGCACCAACCTTAAAACCATTGTTGAACTCTCGATCCACAGAGAGGGTCGCCCCGTAATCACCAGCGAGATATCGGCCCACATCCACCTGCGCATGGTAGTCGCCGGGCAAGTCGTAGTAAGCCGATATGTGACCAGTCGCGACAGAATAGCCCTGGAACCCAAAGAGAACATCAAAATCGCGCTGTTTGACGTAGTTCAATTCCCCCCCTACCGCCAGACGGCTGTTGATCGGGAACCAGAGCAGCTCAGCAGAAATCCCACCATACATGGTTTCAAGATAGCCAAAGGTAGCGCGGGCATAAAAATCGCGACCCGGCTGCCAGATATGTTCTGCGGTCAGGTGTTCTAGCCGTAGGTCGGATTCTTTTGCGTAGCGCCCCCAATTCGACCGGACCTTAGGCAAAACAGAATTAGACACTCGCGTTACAGTGTCCAGGTTGCCAGCCAAAGGCATACGGACCGAACCGGAAAAGCTAAGGCCTGGGCGCAGGGTGTAGTCCGCGCCCAGTGTCGCGCCAATTTCATACCGCAACGGCGAGTCAGGATCAAAGAAAGACGCCTGAAAATAGGGACCTATGCGATACTTGAAATCAGGAAAAGCGCCCTCGGTCAGATGGCCTTCAAAAAGCGGCACCGCATTGGAAACCTCAGCACGGGCAAAGCTGCGCCAAGCCCCGTCTGGATCGTACTCCAACTCATAAAGATCGGCACGGTTAATGCGCACCGAGCTGAGAGGCACCCCATTGCTGACTATCGCGATATCAAAGGCTTCGACCTCTGGCTCCTGGGTGTTGGCCAGAACACGCGCTGCGCGCCCAACCGCCTGCGCCGCCTGGCCATAGGTGCCATTTTCCACGCCGATACTGACGGTTTCGCCATGTCGCTCCAAAGAAACCAGCCGCAGCCCCTGCTCGTTCAGCTGTTGCCGTAAAACCGCCTGTTTTTGCGCTGGTCTACCAGTGTCATCGTCAAGATTCCAACTCGCTAGGGCCACTCTGTCAACTGGTAACAAAGGAGGCGGCGAAGCGCCTTGGCCGCCCGGGGCTACGCTCTTTTTGGGGTCTATAAAGTAGGTGTAGCTGAAACCAAGGGTGGACCCATAAAGATAAGATCCAGTGAGCTGCGCACCGTTTTTGAATCTATACTGGACGCCAACGTTCAGAGGTGATCGCGCCTCAAATCCGATATTTTGAGTTTCTCTCGGGTATAGATCAGGAGAGTATTCAGCCATAAAAGTGAGGCGATCACTGTAACGCCAGCTAACACCACCAAACAGTGCAGCATCTCCGCGGAACCAGTTCCCAAAATCTAACTGTCCAGTAGTTCCAATACCACCGGCACCAGAGCCTGGTCTTGTATTAAATCTTTCGAAGAAATGCCCTAGAGGATTGCTGAAGCTGCCGCGCCCTGCGATCCTGCCCCAGCCAATCCCAGCTGTGAGTTTAAAGCGCTCCTGGATGGTTTTAGTCGCGACTAAGTATTCTGACGCATAAATCCCGGTCCCGCCAAAATCCCTGAGGCCCAGGGCAACGGCCGGCGCGCGACTGCTTTCTTCACGAAGCTGAAAATGGATGTCAAAGCTACGGTCATACCGATTACCAATTGCACCATCAAATCCGTCAATCACCGCGTAACGAAAACTGCCATGCACCCAAGGAAGCATCTGAAAGGTCATCGTTGTACGTAGGGTACCGTCAAGCATGCTACCAGTAAACGCGAGAGTGCCATCCTCGAACATCTCTGCCGTCGGGATCTCCAGAAGGCCAGGTGTCCCATAGTTGGAAATCGTCTGAGCCGTTGCTGTTGATAAGCTCACTGCAGACACAGAGAGGCATAGGCTCACTAAGCATTTGGCGGTAAAAAGCTTCACTGGATTTAATCTATTTTGTTAACTCACGTTTTTACTAGATGAACGACTACCCCGTGTCGCCCGGATTGTTGAAAGTTCGCGCCTGTATGGGTTGTTTTTGCATCATGTGATTCTGTCTGCAGTGCGTGCTAAAACTCACAATAACTGCCTCATCCGTAGGCCTTTCTTCTCAAACGGCGTCAAGACAGACAACAGTAGCCCTGATGTAAAATAATAACGCCAGAAATGCGGCTCTCCATGGGCTTAATTCACTGTCTGTTGCATAATCTAACATTCTCAGCATCAACCAAGTATGATAGTCTTTGCGGGAATGTGTTTAGGAGTATTTCTAATGATCAGAATTACCATTTTGGCCCTTGCTCTCACGGCGACCTCGCTTTCAGCGCAGGTCACTGTCCCGAGCACCGGAGCGGGTGCGGGCACCGGAGCGGGTGCAGGCGCCGGAGCGGGTGCAGGCGCCGGAGCTGCGGGAGCCGCTGCGGCTGCCGGGGTTACTGGTTTTGTGCCGCTTGTTGCGCCGGCCTTGGGTGCCGTCGCTGCAGCAGCAGGTGTTGCAGCTGCAGGCAGTGGTGGCTCGACACCATCGACGACCAGCACCACCAGCACGAATTAAAGATCTAAGTAAGAACAAAGGCGCGTCCGGATCGGGCGCGCCTTTGTTGTCCATACAGCCTCATTCCTGAACCTATCCCAGGATGGTAGGTATCGTTAGTTTGAATAATAGGCTGAGCCGTAGTTGCCGTAGCTATAGCCATAGGACTTCATCCGACGCGCATTGATCTGCCCCAAAACCAGGCCCGACAGGCGCAAGCTGTCTGTATGGAACAAGCGCAAAGATTCCATCACATCCTGATCAGACGTCGTGTCCCACTTGATCGTCAAAAGAGCGGCATCCACGTGGCGGGCAATCAAACGCGCATCCGAGACCAAAAGCACGGGCGGCGTGTCGATCAGGATCACATCATAAATCTCGCGCAGATCTTCGATCAGCTTACGAAACTTTTCTGAGGCAAAGAGATCCGCAGCATTTGTTGACGTTTTTTCGCCGGCCAAAACATCACATCCGACCAGCTCATCGCGAAACACGGCCGCTTCCAAGGTGGCATCACCCGTCAATACCGAGACGATACCTTTTAACGGTTTGCCCTGTAACTGTGCCGTCAAAGTCAGGCGCCTGAGGTCCCCCTCGATTAGTAGAACTTTCTTGCCTACTCCGATAAAGTTATGCGCTAGTGCGAGCGAGTTGGTGGTCTTTCCTTCTCCCGGCAACGACGAGGTCATCATGATCACCTGAGGCGGGGTATCCACATTGGACAGCAGGATAGAGGTACGCAGATTGCGCACGGCCTCTGCGGTTGCAGAAGAGGGTTTATCAGAAAGGTATTGCAAAATCTTGCGCGGCCCATTGGCCGGGAAGGTGGGGATTTGTCCCAGAACGCTATATCCGGTACGTTGCTCAAGATCCTTACTGGACCGGAACCCGCTGCGGCGGGCCTCTGCCAGAAGGACAAGTCCGGTGCCCAGCATCAGACCCAGAATACCGCTCATAGCGAGGATCAGGGGTTTCTTTGGCTCTGAAGGCTTCTGCGGCACCACAGCCTGAGACAGCATCCGGCTGTCTGCTTTCTGGATCCCTTCCTGGGCAGAGGTTTCTTTCAGGCGGGTCAGGAAATACTCATACAGCAAACGGTTCGCTTCGGCTTCACGGGTCAGTTGCTGCAGGGTAATTAGATCCGTGTTTTGCTGCGCGACTTGCTCTGAAAGGCTGCGCTCAGACAGCTCCAACGATGCAACCTGTTGCGTCGCACGGCGGGCTTCAAGTCCAGCCCGGGCCAGCAGCCGCTGAAAGGTGGTATCAAAGGTGGAGGCAGCAGTAGGCTGCGTGTCGATCTGGCGCAACAACCGCTGCAATTGCGGATCACCACTCAGCTCTGCCTGCGCTGTACGTCCTTCGGCTGTTTTTAAATCATTGTGCCGGGCGCGCGCCGCCCCTTCTGAGGCTTTGGCCAGCAAGATCCGCTCCCGCAGATCTTTTAGCTGAATTTCCTGCGCCTGGAGGACCTCGGGTGAAATCAAGGCCGTAGAGCCATTGAACTCGGTGACTTTGGCCTCCGCAACTTCGAGTTGGACCTGCAGTTCGGTAACCCTGTCTGTTAGCCAGGTGGTTGCTTGCTCAGTAGCGTCAAACTTTACCTCGATCTGATTGAGGATATACAGGTCGACAATCGTATCAGCGACCAAGGCAGATTTTGTGGCAGCCTCAGTAGTTACGGTTACCTGAAAAACCAGGCTCAATGGTACATTCCGTACTGCAACACGTTCCAGAAGTGCCGAGATCACACTATCTCGAGTGATTTTGTCCTGAAGCTCAGCCGAGATCTCTGCCGAAGCATCCGTTACCCCCAACAAGGCCTTAACCTGATCCTTCAACCCATCAATAGCAGAGGGCAGTTGAAGCTCCTCGTTAAATTCAGGGTCGGAGACCAGATCAAGTTGGTCGACAACCTTCCCCATCAGGCCGCGGGATTTCAACACTTCGAGCTCTGAGTTGACCTCAGTACTATCCCCGGTCAGACCGCCCACGACGCTCTCAAGGTCCACGACGCTTTTCTGATCTGTTTCCAGCATCACCACCGCACTGGAGGTGTAAAGCGGCGTCGCCGCCACATAGGCATAATACCCACCCAGAGTGATCGCAATCAGGGTCGTGAGTAGTACAATCCATTTGCCACGCCAAAGAGTTGCAATGAGAGCCCCAATGTCGATGACATCGTCCTCTGGCGTGTCAGCCTCAGTAGGGTGACGCTGGTGGATCTGTGCAACGTTGGTCAACGGTGATTGCTTCATTTGTCAAAGGGACCTTCAAAATGGACAGGCTACCCGTACCTAGCAGCACGGATAGCCTATCGAAGTAACTATAAAAACTATCATTGTCCTGTTCGTGTTACGAGCCCCTCAGCGGCCGGTACGCCCGAGAACCGAAAGCGCTGTTTTTCCGATAATTTTCAAGTCCATGAGAAAACTGCGTTTTTCAAGGTAATCCACATCCATCTGCACCCGTTCATCATAGCTGACGTCATTTCGTCCAGAAACCTGCCATAGACCGGTGATACCGGGCTTTTGCGCCAAATAGGAAGGCAGATTATGACCATATTTTTCCAGCTCTTTTGTCACCACCGGGCGCGGTCCGACAAAGCTCATCTCGCCTTTGAGCACATTCCAGATCTGGGGCAACTCATCGAGGCTTGTCTTACGTATGAACTGTCCAAACCGGGTAATCCTTGGGTCATTTGTGAGTTTGTGATCCCTGGCCCATTCTGCCGCCGCTTCTGGATTGGCCTTCAGATAGGCTTCAAGTCGGGATTCTGCATCTGCAACCATACTGCGTACCTTCCAACATTTGAAAACCGCACCAGTCTGGCCAATACGGGCGTGCCCAAAGAACCCAGGTGCGCCATCTCGACGGGAATAAGCCCACAACCCAAGGATGATTGGTGTTAGAACAGGTAGTAAAATAAAGGCAAGCACCAGATCAAATGCCCTTTTTCCAAAGGCATGATAAATCCCTACTGGTTGAGGAACGATGTCAACTGCGGAGGCGTAATCGTCTAAATGCTGATGGAAGGGAACTGAATGCTGCATACTCTCAACCTTAAGATAAAATTAAACCGATACCCAAAACACCTGAAAACAGGGAAGAAATTACTTACCTAGATTCACTTCCTAGCCAAATCTAATAAAATTTTCTTCAAATTTTTGAGTCTTAGTTAACGCGAGTCCGCATCGAGATCAACAAGAGAAAACCATCAGTTTTCGGCAACTAAACTAATATTTTCAATAAAATAGGGGACTGCGGCGCTGTCATATCAAACTATCCCCCTCGCACAACGCACAACCTTTGGGCGCTTCTCTCACACTTATTCCTAAAAAATGACACCTTTATAAAACCCACCCCAGGGGGCGGGGACATTCAAAACGGCTCTGTTGCACAAAGCCTCTGATGGCCGAGGTTCCCCTTTCCCCGGACGGACTTATCCTACAGCTTCAGTGACGGGTATGCCGAGCGCAGTGTAGCCGTTCAGGACGGCGATGCGAACTTGGAGTTCGGCGACCTGGCG
>CAJQNB010000065.1 GCA_905479575.1 uncultured Pseudophaeobacter sp. | reverse complement strand
GCCACCGCCTCAACGAAACGCCGCGCAAGTGCCTTGGCTACCGGACGCCCGCTGAGGTCTTTGAAAGCAACCTGATGGAAATTCAGAACCGGTTGGAGTAAAACGAGATATCAAGAACTGCACTTCACCGTGAGTTCACAGCATTGACTCGCACAAGCGCTTCTTTGCGCGCCGTCTCGAACATCGCGCCCCATCCGCGGCGGCCCTAACGGCCGAGGCGCGCCTTCTCGCGCACGGCGTCGCCAGCGAGTTCGACGGCACATCAGATGTTGTGGTCTTCGTCTATCTGAAAAAGTCGCGCGAGATCACGCATAACGGCGTCTTTTTCTTCCGGCTTGGCCAGGAGGGCATTGCCAGAGTTATCTGAGAGTGGGCGTAAGCGCGGGAAAGCCTTGGCTTCGGATGCTCAACTCGCCGACACGACACGGCGCACGTATCGGATTGGTTGTCTGTCCGAATGATGCCTGAATTCCTTACTCGTACCAAGAAGACGTATCGACCTTAATCGGCTGAATGGTCTCGAATTTGTCAAAATCAGTGACAGGAGACCGCAAGCTCATCTCGAAGGGAAATGAATCATCCAGCGTTGCGCCTTCACCCTGGCGGAAATCGGACCCTGACCCGTATACGAGTTCGACATTCGCGTCACCCGTGACGCCCACATACACATGCGACTGGTCGATCTTTTCGACCGTGATTTCATCCACAAAAGGGTATTCGACGCGGGTGTGCGTTGACAGTATGTCGAGTTCATCGAGCACGGCTCCCAAAAATTCTTGAAGATTATGTTCGGAGATTGCCTGCCGAAGATGCTCTTTGACGTCGTCGCAAAGAAGATCAATTTCTTCTACGAGACCCTGCAGGCCGTGCACGACCTGATGCACGCACAGGAGGCACTGGAAGAGCTGCGTCAGACGCTCTGACACCACAAGAGACACGCGGGCTTAGACACCCCGCGTCAGGCGCGCTGGCGACCCTTCTGCTGCTACAGATTTCAGCGCGCCGCCCATACAGAGACGCCCGCACAGATCCTCTCTGTGCGGGCGTAAACGACCAACCGTAGCAGGCCACCGATCTCATCGTGTTGTTGGTTTTTGAGTGTCCACAACCGAAGGAGAAGCGAATGACCCTCACAAATCTGATCGACCTGATTGCCGAAGTCGCCGCCAAGCGGGCCACCCAGGAGGGCGGAACGAAGGAAGAAACACCGAACGCAGTGATCTTGATCATAGAGCCGATTTTGACGGGATTAAGGCAAGCCGCACCACAGATCACTAAACTTGTATTTGTATCATCTTTCTGGCCACGGCAGTTTTGCGACTCAAGAAGATTCTGAATGACTGACAAACCCCGCGTCGCGATTTATGCGCGCTACTCCTCGGACATGCAAAACCCCAAGTCCGTCGATGACCAATTCAGTGAATGCCGCAAACACGCAGAACGCAGCGGATATGAAGTGGTCAAAGAATACGCCGACGCCGGTTTGTCCGGCGCTCTGCGGGATCGCCCGGGGTTTCAGGAGCTACTTGCCGCGATCCACGCGCGATCCTTTGACATTGTCTTGTTCGAACACGTCGACCGCCTCGGGCGCGACCTGGAACGGGCCTCGAACTTCTACAAAGCGGCCACCTTCGCAGACATTGAGCTTCATCAGTTGGGCAAAGGTAAGCTCGGTCTGCTCGACATTGGCATTATGTCCACGATGGCACAGATATTTCTTGAAGACCTCGCCCTCAAAACCCGGCGCGGACTGCGCGGAAAGTTTGAACGTGGCCAGAGCGCAGGCGGCAGATCATATGGATACGCCCTGAGCATTGGGCCGGACGGCATAGCCAAAAAGGGCCAGCTCACAATCGACGACAACGAAGCGGCGATCATTCGCCGGATCTTCACTGACTATGCGTCAGGTGCCTCACCGATCAAAATCGCGGCGCAACTCAATGCAGACGGCATCCCCTCACCGGCCGCCAATACCAAACGCATAACCAGTGGACATTGGAAGCAAAACACCATCAACGGCAACCCCACCCGGGGGACAGGAATCCTGAACAACGAGCTCTATATTGGTCGCCGGATTTGGAACCGCCTACGCTATTCCAAACACCCCGAGACCGGCAAACGGGTCTCACGCCTAAATCCCGTGGAAGACTGGGAGATCCAAGAAGTCCCCGACCTGCGGATCATCGACCAAGAGCTGTGGGATGCCGTCAAAGCTGTGCAAGCGGGGCACAGAAAGGTGCGCAGCACCACACCCGCCACGGACAAAAAAGGTCTCTCTGTTGGGCAATCATTTCGGCGGCGCAAATACTTGCTGTCCGGGTTAATGACCTGCGGCCAGTGCGGCGGCAATCTCACCGTGGCAGGCAGCGGCAAGGCGCGACGCTATTACTGCGCCAACGCCAAGGAGAAAGGCGCATCAGTTTGTAGTGGTATGCGCGGCCTCAAAGAGCAAGACGCAGCCACCTCCATCCTCTCGGGCCTCAAATCGGGTCTGATGCAGGACGAAGCCTATACAGAATTCCGGGAGAACTTTCTGGCGCGCAAAAAGGCGGAAGCAGAAGAGAACGGTCAAATGCTCAAACTGCACGACAAGACCATTCACGATTTGAAGACCAAGATCGCGAACATTGTGCAGGCCGTAGAAGATGGAGATGCGCCAACCTCTCTAAAGGCGCGCCTGAAGGAACTGGAGGCTGACCTCAAAGCCGCAGAAGCCAACCGCGAGGCCATCAAGCCCACCCCGGTCACATTGCCGGAGGACCTCCCTGTCTTCTACCGTGCCCATATTGACGATCTGGTGGGCACCCTATCAGACGAGGACGTCTCGGGCCGTGCGAGCGACGAGCTGCATCAATGGGTTAATACTGTGGTGGTGACCTGGGACGCGGATGCGAAGCATCACGCGCTTGAGCTTCGTGGTAAGCTATTGGAGATGCTGAACGTAACAAAGCCCGCCGGAGGGGCGGGCTTGGATATTAGCGAAAGTTCGCTTTCTTGGTTGCGGGAGTAGGATTTGAACCTACGACCTTCAGGTTATGAGCCTGACGAGCTACCGGGCTGCTCCATCCCGCGACAGTTATGATGTTCTATCGCTTTTGTACTTGAGGACGATTTGTCCTAGTAGTTAGCGTTAA
>CAJQNB010000064.1 GCA_905479575.1 uncultured Pseudophaeobacter sp. | reverse complement strand
TCAAGGGCTTCTCGACTGGCCCACATTTCGACAAGCTGGGCATGCGCGGATCAAACACCGGCGAGCTGATCTTTGAGGATTGCGAAGTGCCGTTTGAAAACGTGCTGGGCACCGAGGGGCGCGGCGTGGCCGTGCTGATGTCCGGCCTGGATTATGAACGCGTGGTGCTGGCGGGTATAGGTACCGGCATCATCGCCGCCTGCCTGGACGAAATCATGCCCTATATGGCCGAGCGCAAGCAATTCGGGCAGCCCATCGGGAACTTCCAACTGATGCAGGGCAAGATGGCCGATATGTATACGGCGATGAATTCGGCCCGTGCCTATATCTACGAGGTGGCCAAGGCCTGCGACAAGGGCACCGTGACCCGGCAGGATGCGGCGGCGTGCTGCCTCTATGCCTCCGAGCAGGCGATGGTGCAGGCGCATCAGGCGGTACAGGCGCTGGGCGGGGCGGGCTATCTGTCCGACAATCCCGTGGGCCGGATCTTCCGCGATGCCAAGCTGATGGAAATTGGGGCGGGCACCTCTGAAATCCGTCGCATGCTGATCGGTCGTGAGCTGATGGGCACCATGTAAGATATAGAAAACCCCACCTGTCCGAGGGAGGCCAGGTGGGGTTTTGCTTATCGGGGTGGCAGGCCCGCAGGGGCCCACCGATAGATATTAGATCAAAGGATCAGAACCTGTGAACGTAGCTGACACCAATGGTGACCGGATCGATTTCGGCTTTGCCGATCGAGGCTCCGTTCAGGAATGCATCGGAGTCGATGTCCATATAGCGGACGTTCAGGCGCAGAGCGCCATTGTCAGAGATCTGCCAGTCGGCACCAGCCTGCAGTGCAAACCCCCAGCTGTCCTTGAGCTCCAGCACACCAAGAGCGGACTGCTCTTCAAAGAAGGTGGTGTAGTTGATGCCAGCACCGATGAAGGGTTTGATGTTGCCCTTGGTGGGGAAGTGGTAGTTGATCGACAGGGTGGGCGGCAGCTGCTTGGAGGTGCCGGCAAAGGCGCCGCCGATGTTGATGTCGTGCTCAAACGGAGTTGCCGCCAGCAATTCGATACCGAGGTTGTCGCGGATGAAATACTCTGCAGTCAAAGAGATCTGCGTGTCGTCGGTCATTGTCGCTGGGGCACCAGCCAATGTGCCGTTGTCGGACTTGGGGTTGACGTTGATGACACCAACACCAAAGGTCCAATCACCTTGCGATTGCGCAAAGGCCGGTACAGCCAGAACAGTGCAGGCTGTTGCCAAGGCCAGGATGGAAGCAGAGCGTTTCATGGGGAGAGTCCCTTTTCTTGTATTTACCCGATCTATCTGCGCCCAAAATCAAAAACGCGCTCTGATCTGGATCAAAGAGGCGGTCGCTTTCCCTTTGGAAACACAGGGGGAATAAGCATATCGGCTATGCATTTTGGGAATGTCACATGACAAAAACAGCTTTTGCACAGGCCGGAACTGGACCGGCCGCGGATCGACTGGCCGCAATTGGACTGGCTGCGGATGGGTCTTGGCGCTTGCCGGACCAGTTGAATATGGCGGCGCAGGCCCTGGCGCAGGACCCTGCCGCCCTGGCGCTGATTGATCTCACCGGGGCTGAGCGGCGAGATATCAGCTATGGGGACCTGGCTGAGATGGTCGATGGGCTGGCGCGCTACCTGCTGACTCGTATTCAGCCCGGTGACCGGGTAGGCGTTCTGCTGAGCCAATCCCCCTGGTGCGCCGCCGCGCATCTGGCGATCTGGAAGCTGGGGGCCATTTCGGTGCCGCTTTTCAAATTGTTCAAACGCGACGCTCTGGCCTCGCGGGCAGGGGATGCAGGGGTGTCCTTTGTGTTGACGGATCCCGAAGGCGCGGAGCTGCTGGGTGATCTGGCCGAGGCGGTGATGGTAGATCAGGTGTCCCTGCCGGGGCAGGCGGTGGCCTTTGCGCAGACCAAGCCCGACACTCCGGCCATTTTGATCTATACCTCCGGGACGACTGGCAGCCCCAAAGGCGCGCTGCATGGGCATCGGGTGCTGACCGGGCATTTGCCCGGCGTGGCGATCAGCCATGATGATTTGGGCCAGCCAGGGGATTGTCTGTGGACCCCGGCGGATTGGGCCTGGATTGGCGGGCTGTTCGACGTCCTGATGCCGGGTCTGGCGCTGGGGGTGCCCGTTGTTGCCGCCCGGCTCGACAAATTCACCCCTGAGGCCTGCGCCGATCTGGTGCGCCGTGGCGAGGTGCGCAATGTGTTCTTCCCCCCCACAGCGCTGCGCATGTTGAAAGCAGCGGGGCAGGGGCTCGACGGCCTGCGCTCGGTTGCGTCTGGCGGAGAGCCCCTGGGCGCAGAGATGCTCGCTTGGGGCCAGTCGAGCTTTGGCGTGACCATCAATGAGTTCTACGGCCAAACCGAATGTAACATGGTGGCTTCCTCCTGTGGTGTCGACTACCCGCCGCGTCCCGGTTGCATCGGCAAGGCCGTGCCGGGGCATCAATTGGCGGTGCTTGATTCCGCGGGCAAACCAACCAGCGCAGAAGGCGATGTCGCTGTGCGGCGCGGCTCTGCCTCGATGATGCTGGAGTATTGGAACCGGCCCGATGAGACAGCCGCGAAGTTTCACGGCGACTGGCTGGTAACGGGCGATCGCGGCATCTGGGAGGGCGACTTCCTGCGTTTTGTCGGCCGCGAGGATGACGTGATCACCTCAGCTGGCTATCGCATCGGCCCTGCCGAGATCGAAGACTGCCTGATGACCCACCCCAGCGTCGCGACCGTGGGCGTTGTCGGCAAGCCCGATCCTCTGCGCACCGAGATCGTCAAAGCCTATGTGGTGCTGAAAGACGGCGCCGTCGCCAGCGAAAAAGAGCTGCAGGACTACGTGAAGCACCGTCTGGCCCAGTATTCCTACCCCCGCGAAATCACCTTTCTGGAGGCCCTGCCGATGACCGTGACCGGCAAGGTCATTCGCAAGGAGCTGAAAGCAAGGGCTGCTGGGGAGGTCGGGGCATGAGAATCCTTCAATCCTGTGTTGCCGCCCTGGCACTGGTTCCGGCCCCCATCTTGGCAGCGGCGGACAGGCACCCAAGCCCGGGTTTTGATACTGAGGGGTATCTCGTGGCCTGCAGCAGTCGTACCCTCGATGTTCCTCTGCAAACTCCAATGCTCCAGCTTTGTGTTTCTAAAGCGAGGGAACTTTGCAACATGGGTCGGGAGATCCAGTCTGAGGGAGATTGTCTCGCTGATGTGACCTCCTGGCTGGAACAGGACGGCGCTCGTATTGAAAGCACCTATCGTGAGGCCTCCGAGCAGGCTGAAGCCCCGTCTGCATTTGCCGATCTGTGGCCGCAGGCGGATTGCTCCACGACTCAGGTTGCAGGCCTGAATGCCACCGAACTCTGCGCTTATCAAACGGCGCTTTTGAAATGGTTCAAACTCCGCGTGGTTGAACGCCACCAATCAAACCGTAACAGGTGAGAAGGACGCAAATATGAAACTCAAATCCAAGGCAATGCCTTCCTCCGAAGCCTTTAAGGCCAATCAGGCTGCGCATCTTGAGGCGCTTGGCCAGATCGACGACGCGGCAGAGGCCGCCCGCCTGGGCGGTGGTGAAAAATCCCGCGCTCGCCATGAGGGCCGGGGCAAAATGCTGCCACGCCGCCGGGTGGCGAACCTACTGGATCCAGGCTCGCCCTTCCTCGAGATCGGAGCGACAGCCGCCCATAACATGTATGACAACGCGGCCCCGGCTGCAGGTGTCATCGCCGGTATCGGGCGGGTGCATGGCCAAGAGGTCATGGTGGTCTGCAACGATGCCACCGTAAAGGGCGGCACCTATTTCCCGATGACGGTGAAAAAACACCTGCGGGCGCAAGAGATTGCCGAGGAAAACTGCCTGCCTTGCATCTATCTGGTGGACAGCGGCGGTGCCAACCTGCCGCAGCAGGATGAGGTTTTCCCGGACCGCGACCACTTTGGCCGTATCTTTTACAATCAGGCGCGTATGTCCGCCAAGGGCATCCCGCAAATCGCCGTGGTCATGGGCTCCTGTACCGCCGGGGGCGCCTATGTGCCTGCGATGTCCGATGTCACCATCATCGTCAAAGAACAGGGAACCATCTTCCTAGCGGGCCCCCCTCTGGTCAAAGCCGCCACTGGCGAAGTGGTCTCGGCTGAAGATCTCGGCGGTGGCGATGTGCACACCCGCCTGTCCGGTGTTGCCGACTACCTGGCCGAAGATGACGCCCACGCCCTGGCCCTGGCACGCCGCGCGGTGCAGTCGCTCAATATCACCAAGCCGCAAACCGTAAACTGGGCCTCCCCCGAAGAGCCAGCCTATGACCCGGCAGAGATCCTCGGCGTGGTGCCCGGCGATCTGCGTACCCCCTATGACATCCGCGAAGTCATCGCCCGGCTGGTGGATGGTTCGCGCTTTGACGAGTTCAAACCGCGCTACGGGGAAACTCTGGTCACCGGTTTTGCCCATGTCAAAGGCTGCCCCGTGGGGATCATCGCCAACAATGGCGTGCTGTTCTCTGAAGCGGCGCAGAAGGGCGCGCATTTTGTCGAGCTCTGCTCGCAACGCAAAATCCCGCTGGTCTTTTTGCAAAACATCACCGGCTTTATGGTGGGCCGCAAATATGAGAACGAAGGCATTGCCCGCCATGGCGCCAAAATGGTCACCGCCGTGGCCTCCACCAATGTTCCCAAGATCACCATGCTGGTAGGCGGCTCTTTTGGCGCGGGCAACTACGGCATGGCAGGACGGGCCTATCAGCCCCGTTTCCTGTGGACCTGGCCCAATTCCCGCATCTCAGTGATGGGGGGCGAACAGGCCGCAGGCGTGCTGGCAACAGTAAAACGGGACGCTATCGAACGTCAGGGCGGCAGCTGGTCAGCGGATGAAGAAGCGCAGTTCAAACAGCCAACAATCGATATGTTCGAAGAGCAAAGCCACCCGCTTTATGCCTCGGCGCGGCTCTGGGACGACGGTATCATCGACCCGCGCAAAAGCCGCGATGTGCTGGCCCTGTCCCTGCGTGCCGCTCTCAATGCCGAGATCGACGAAACACGCTTTGGCGTCTTCCGCATGTAAGCGCGCGTCTTTCATCTTTCCAAAATACCTCGGGGGTCCGGGGGCAGCGCCCCCGGACCGACCTTCCAAACAAAGGACCCAACCCCATGTTTGATAAAATTCTGATTGCCAACCGCGGCGAGATCGCCTGCCGGGTGATGGAAACCGCCCGCGCCATGGGTGTCAAAACCGTGGCCGTCTATTCTGATGCGGACCGCGCCGCGAAACATGTGGCCATGGCGGATGAAGCCTGCCACATCGGCCATGGTCCGGCCCCAGCCGACAGTTATCTGTTGGGCGACGAGATCATTGCCATGGCCAAGGCCACCGGCGCCCAGGCGATCCACCCGGGGTATGGTTTCCTGTCGGAGAATCCTGAATTTGTTGATGCGGTGCAGGCGGCTGGCCTTGCCTTTATCGGCCCTTCCGCTGATGCGATCCGCAAAATGGGTCTCAAAGACGCCGCCAAGGTGCTGATGGAACAGGCTGGCGTGCCGGTTGTGCCTGGCTATCACGGCAGCAACCAGGATGCGGATTTCCTGAAAGGCGAGGCCGACAAGATTGGCTATCCTGTGCTGATCAAGGCGGTCGCCGGCGGTGGCGGCAAAGGCATGCGCCTGGTCGAAGCACCTGCCGAGTTTGCCGAGGCGCTGGCCAGTGCCCAGGGCGAGGCGACAACCGCCTTTGGCAATCCGGATGTCTTGATCGAAAAATACATCCAGCAACCGCGCCATATCGAAATCCAGGTCTTTGGCGATGGCACCCGGGCTGTACATCTGTTTGAACGTGACTGTTCCCTGCAGCGCCGCCATCAAAAGGTGATCGAGGAAGCCCCGGCGCCGGGAATGACGGATGAAATGCGCGCCGCAATGGGCGAGGCAGGCGTGCGCGCCGCCGAGGCCATCGGCTACAAGGGCGCTGGGACGGTGGAGTTCATCGTCGATGGCAGCAACGGTCTGCGCGCCGATGGATTCTGGTTCATGGAAATGAACACCCGCCTGCAGGTGGAACACCCGGTATCAGAGCTGATCACCGGCGTCGATCTGGTGGAGTGGCAGCTGCGCGTCGCCGCAGGGGAGAGCCTGCCGAAACAGCAAGATGAGCTGTCGATCAACGGCCATGCCTTTGAGGCGCGGCTCTATGCCGAGGATGTGCCAAAAGGCTTTTTGCCTGCCACCGGCACCCTGACCCATCTCAAATTCCCCGCCAATTGCCGGGCCGACAGCGGTGTGCGGGCGGGCGATACCATTAGCCCTTGGTATGATCCGATGATCTCCAAGGTGATTGTGCATGGGCCGACGCGCGAAATCGCCCTGTCGCGCCTGTCCCAGGCGCTGGCGGCGACTGAGGTGGGCGGCACGGTCACCAACCTGGCATTCCTGGGCGCGCTGGCGACACATGATGGGTTTGCTGCCGGCGATGTGGACACGGGGCTCATTGCACGGGATCTGGACCAGCTGGTGCAGGTGCCGCAGGTGAAATTTGAACACAAGGCTGCGGCAGGAATGCAGGCCTTGGGCCTGGTGGACCTGGATAGCACAGCTGGCTTTACCCTGTGGTCCGACCTGCGCCGCTCGGTGCATCTCAGCTATCAGGGCGAGGTCTTTGAGGCCACGGTCCAGGTGGATGGGCCTGACTTTCAGATCTGGGAGTTTCCGGACCATCCCGAGGATCAGATCTGCGCTTATTGCACTGACGGCACATGGGTGCTGAGCAGTGATCGTTTGCCTCCGATGGCCCAGGCGGGCAATACAATCACCGTGTTCGATGGATATGGTCACGTCTTTGAGGTGATCGACCCGCTGGACCGCGATGCCACTGCCGGCGGCGATCTCAATGTGATCGTGGCGCCGATGCCGGGGCTGGTGAAAGCGGTTTTTGCCAAGGCTGGCGATGTGGTGAAAGAGGGCGACCGACTGGCCATTCTGGAAGCGATGAAGATGGAGCATTCGCTGCTGGCAGCGCGCGACGGCGTTGTCGCTGAGGTGCTGGCTGCGGGTGGCGATCAGGTTGAGGCTGGGGCGGCCCTGGTGCGCCTGGAAGAGGACTGAGGCGCGGGCTGCTGATTGGGCCGTTTGACTATTTTGGAAAGATGAAGAGGGAAGGATCCGCCATGAGCCAATCTGTCGAGATCTTCGAGATGGGGCCGCGCGACGGGCTGCAGAATGAAAAGCGCGCCATCCCGGTGGCAGAGAAAATCGCTTTGGTGGACTGCCTGTCCCAGGCCGGCTTTCGCCGCATAGAAGTGGCCAGCTTTGTGTCGCCGAAATGGGTGCCACAGATGGCAGGCAGCGGTGAGGTTCTGGCCGGGATCAGCCGTGCGCCGGGCGTGTCTTATGCGGCTCTGACGCCCAATATGCGTGGCTACACGGATGCGGTAGCGGCAGGGGCGGATGAAATCGCGGTGTTTGCCTCGGCCTCGGAGGGATTTTCCCGTGCCAATATCAATGCCTCCATCACCGAGAGTATTGAACGGTTCAAGCCCATTCTGCAGGCCGCCGCAGCCATCAAGCTGCCGGTGCGGGGCTATGTGTCCTGTGTCACTGATTGCCCGTTTGACGGACCAACGGATCCGCATCAGGTGGCTTTGGTGGCTGAAACGCTGCATCTGCTGGGCTGCTATGAGGTGTCACTGGGCGACACCATCGGGCAGGGCACGCCAGAAACCATCAGCAAAATGCTGTCTGCCGTAACGAAACGGGTGCCGGTCAGCCATCTGGCCGGCCATTATCACGACACGTCTGGACGCGCCTTGGACAATATCGAGGCTTCTCTGGCGCAGGGGGTTCGGGTGTTTGATGCGGCGGTAGGTGGCCTGGGCGGGTGCCCCTATGCGCCAGGCGCTGCAGGCAATGTTGCCACCGAGGCCGTGCAGGACCATCTGGTGGGGCTCGGCTATGAGACGGGCCTGGACCGGGATGTCCTGGTTGAAGCGGCTGAGATGGCACAGGCCATGCGCAGCGACAGCTAATGTGGGTCTAAGACCATGGGCCAGAGGGAAGAGGGTAGAGGGACTGAGAATGTATAAGACAGTATTGATCGAACAGGACGCGCGTGGCGTTGCCACCATGACGTTGAACCGTCCGGAAAAGCACAATGCGATGTCTGGCGAGATGCTGCAGGAGCTGAAATTGGCGGCGCAGCAACTGGCCTTGGATGACGATGTGCGCGTTGTTGTGCTGACGGGTGCAGGCAAAAGTTTTTGTGCCGGGGGCGATCTGGGCTGGATGCAGCAGCAGATGCAGGCAGATGCCGCCACCCGTGGCGCCGAGGCGCGGGTTCTGGCAGAAATGCTGCAGATACTGAACACGCTGCCAAAGCCCTTGATCGGTGCCATCCAGGGCAATGCCTTTGGCGGCGGCGTTGGCATGGCGTCGGTCTGTGATGTGGCCATTGGTGTCGATCATCTGAAGATGGGCCTGACAGAGACCAAGCTGGGTTTGATCCCGGCCACCATCGGCCCCTATGTGGTGGCGCGGATGGGAGAATCGCGCGCCCGTCGGGTCTTTATGTCGTCGCGCCTGTTTGGTGCTGCCGAAGCCGTGGAGCTGGGGCTTTTGGCCAAGGCGGTTCCCGCTGCGGATCTGGCGGCGGCGGTCGAGGCCGAGGTGTTGCCTTATATGGCTTGTGCTCCGGGCGCAGTGGCGGCTGCAAAGAAACTGACCCGCGATCTGGGGCCACGACTGGATGACGAGACCATCGACATGACAATCGACGCTCTGGTCAGCCGCTGGGAAGGCGATGAGGCCTCAGAGGGCATCGGCGCCTTCTTTGACAAGCGTAAGCCCCGTTGGCAGGGGTGAACCTGGAGTGAACCTGGGCAGAGGCCTGTCTGTTGCAGGTCCGCAGCAGAGCAGAGCCAAGCCGCCTAGGGGCGGCGTTAACCAGTATTTTGAATGTCAGTTTTCAGGGCGCCGTGAGAAATCATGGCGCCTTTCCTTATGGAAATAATAAGAAATTAACCCCTGCTGGCCCAAATAGCGTTAAGTGATGCCGCAGGGTCGCGACTTGTACAGAAAGCCACTTTCTTCACCATTGGTTTGGTTGACGATAGGGGGGGGTGGGAGTAGACACATGCGCAAGTCAACACGCCAATTGACGGCGCGCGAGAAGCCGCGCGCTCGGAAAGGAGCCACTCGTGGAAGAGATGTTGCGGGAATACCTCCCGATCTTGGTGTTTTTGGTCGTCGCAGTCGGCCTGGGAATTGTTCTTATTCTGGCGGCAGTTGTACTGGCTGTTCGCAATCCTGACCCGGAAAAAGTCAGCGCCTATGAGTGCGGTTTCAACGCTTTTGATGACGCCCGGATGAAATTTGATGTGCGATTTTATCTGGTGTCGATTCTTTTCATCATTTTTGATTTGGAAATTGCCTTCCTGTTTCCCTGGGCCGTTGGCTTCAAGGATATGAGCGATACTGGTTTCTGGTCGATGATGGTGTTTCTGGCAGTTCTGACCATTGGTTTTGCCTATGAGTGGAAAAAGGGAGCTCTGGAATGGGAGTGATGACCGGAGCAAACACCGCTGGGATCGACAAGGAAGTTGCTACCCAGGCGCTGAACGCCGAGCTGCAGGACAAGGGATTTCTGCTGACCTCGACGGAGGATATTATCAACTGGGCACGCACCGGGTCGCTGCACTGGATGACCTTTGGTCTGGCCTGCTGCGCGGTTGAGATGATGCATACCTCGATGCCGCGCTACGATGCGGAACGATTTGGCATTGCCCCGCGGGCTTCCCCACGCCAGTCCGATGTGATGATTGTTGCCGGCACCCTGACCAACAAAATGGCGCCAGCGCTGCGCAAGGTCTACGACCAGATGCCCGAGCCACGCTATGTGATCTCGATGGGGTCCTGCGCCAATGGTGGTGGATATTATCACTACAGCTACTCGGTTGTGCGCGGCTGTGACCGTATTGTGCCAGTTGATATCTACGTGCCGGGCTGCCCGCCCACCGCTGAGGCCCTGCTTTATGGGCTGATGCAGTTGCAGCGCAAAATCCGCCGTACCGGCACCCTGGTGCGCTAAGCGATCTGGCTGGAGAGACATAAATGACTGAAGCACTGCAAGAACTTGGTACTCAGATCGCAGCCAAACGCCCTGACTGTGTATTGTCCTGGGATATCGCTTTTGATGAATTGACCGTTGATGTGGCCCCGGCCAATATCAATGGTCTGGTTGAGTTTCTGAAAACCGACAGCACCTGCAAGTTTTCTTCGCTGGTGGATATCACTGCGGTGGATTACCCCGAACGTGGTAAACGCTTTGATGTGGTCTATCATTTCCTGTCGATGTACCAAAACCAGCGCATTCGCCTGCGGGTTTCGGTGCGCGAAGACGATATGGTGCCCTCGATTGTCGATGTGCACCCCTCCGCCAATTGGTTTGAGCGCGAAGTTTTCGACATGTTTGGTATCCTGTTCTCGGGCCACCCGGACCTGCGCCGCATTCTCACCGACTATGGTTTTCGCGGTTATCCCCTGCGCAAGGATTTCCCCACCACGGGCTATACCGAGGTCCGTTATGACGAGGCCGAAAAGCGCGTTGTCTATGAACCGGTGAGCCTGGTGCAGGAATACCGTCAGTTTGATTTCATGTCTCCCTGGGAGGGTGCCGAATACATCCTGCCCGGTGATGAAAAAGAGGGGGCAAAATAATGGACGGCTCCAAATTCGACGACGCCCAGACGGGCGAACAGAAGATCCGTAACTTTAACATCAACTTTGGCCCGCAACACCCGGCGGCCCACGGCGTGTTGCGTCTGGTGCTGGAGCTGGACGGCGAGATCGTGGAACGCTGCGATCCCCATATCGGTCTGCTGCACCGTGGCACCGAAAAGCTGATGGAAAGCCGCACCTATCTGCAGAACCTGCCGTATTTTGACCGGCTCGACTATGTGGCGCCGATGAACCAGGAACATGCCTGGTGTCTGGCGATTGAGAAACTCACCGGCGTAGAAGTGCCGCGCCGTGGCTCGTTGATCCGGGTTTTGTATTCCGAGATCGGCCGCATTCTGAACCACCTGCTGAACGTCACCACTCAGGCCATGGACGTGGGCGCGCTGACGCCGCCGCTCTGGGGCTTTGAAGAGCGCGAAAAGCTGATGGTGTTTTACGAGCGCGCCTGCGGTGCCCGTCTGCACGCGGCCTATTTCCGTCCCGGCGGCGTGCATCAGGACATTCCCGATGATCTGCTGGACGATATCGACCTCTGGGCGTTGGAATTCCCCAAAGTTCTGGCCGATATCGACGGATTGCTGACCGAAAACCGGATTTTCAAACAGCGAAACTGCGACATTGGCGTGGTCACAGAGCAAGAGATCCTCGACTGGGGCTTCTCTGGTGTCATGGTGCGTGGCTCAGGCATGGCCTGGGATCTGCGCCGCGCCCAGCCCTATGAATGTTATGACGAGTTTGAGTTCCAGATCCCTGTGGGCAAGAACGGCGACTGCTATGATCGTTATCTGGTCCGCATGGAAGAGATGCGCCAGTCCCTGTCGATCATCCGTCAGGCCATCGCCAAACTGCGTGAAGCCACCGGCGATGTGATGGCACGGGGCAAGCTGAGCCCACCGAAACGCGGTGACATGAAGACCTCGATGGAGAGCCTCATTCACCATTTCAAACTCTACACCGAAGGCTTCCATGTGCCCGCCGGTGAGGTCTATGCCGCCGTCGAAGCCCCCAAAGGCGAATTTGGCGTCTATCTGGTGGCAGATGGGTCGAACAAACCCTACCGCAGCAAGATCCGCGCGCCGGGTTTCCTGCATCTGCAAGCCATGGACCACGTTGCAAAAGGCCACCAGCTGGCCGACGTCGCTGCCATCATCGGCACCATGGACGTCGTATTTGGAGAGATTGACCGCTAATGCTTCGTCGCCTTCATTCAGAACAGCCCGAAAGTTTTGCTTTCACGCCCGCGAACCAGAAATGGGCCGAGGCGCAATTGACCAAATTCCCCGAAGGCCGTCAGGCCTCGGCTGTGATTCCGCTGTTGTGGCGGGCACAGGAGCAGGAAGGCTGGGTCTCCAAGCCGGCGATTGAATATATCGCCGATATGCTGGGTATGGCCTATATCCGGGTGCTGGAAGTCACCTCGTTCTACTTCATGTTTCAGATGCAGCCCACCGGATCGGTGGCCCATGTGCAGATCTGTGGCACCCTGTCTTGTATGATCTGCGGCGCCGAGGATCTGATCGCGGTCTGCAAGGACAAGATCGCGGCAAAACCGCATACCCTGTCTGCGGATGGCAAATTCAGCTGGGAAGAGGTGGAATGCCTGGGCGCCTGCACCAATGCGCCGATGGCGCAGATCGGCAAGGACTACTTTGAGGATCTCACCGCAGAGGGCTTTGCCCAGATGCTGGATGATCTGGCCGCTGGCAAGACCGTTGTGCCCGGGCCACAAAATGGCCGCTACGCCGCCGAGCCGCAGTCCGGTCTGACCTCGCTTTCCGAATATGACAGCGGCAAAACGCAGTATAACGCTTCGGCGCAGCTGGCGATGGATATTGGCGACAGCGTCAAACGCATCCAGGGCGACGAAGTGCCTTTGCTGACCCCTTGGGTTGGCAAGGATGGCGTGGTTGCCGGTCGTGCAGCCGCCGATCAGCCTCCCAAAGCCCCTGAAGCGCCCAAGCCGGTTGCCAAACAGGTTGAAGAGGCGAAAAAGCCTGCCCCTGCAGCAAAATCCGCGCCTGCAAAAGCGCCTGCAGCCAAACCAGCTGCCGCTGCTGAGGTTGCTGAGGTGGAACCTGAGACGCTGAAAGAAGCGCGCGGTGGCCTGCCGGATGATCTGAAACTGCTGAAGGGTGTTGGTCCCAAGCTGGAGCAGACCCTGAACGATCTGGGCTTTTTCCACTTTGATCAGATTGCCGGTTGGGGCGCGGCCGAAGTGGCCTGGGTTGATAGCCGCTTGAAATTCAAAGGTCGTATCGAACGGGATGGTTGGATCGCGCAGGCTGCTTCGCTGGCCGCCGGGGATGAGACCGACTTTGCCAAGAAGGCCAAAAAAGACGGCCGTTACGACGACGAATAATCCACCTGGCTGCCCTGTTGGGGCGGACAGGAAACAAATATGAGGACCTGAATGAGCGTTGATCTGGATAGGGCGATCGCAGCAAAGGGGCGGCACATCTCATTGGTGATTGCCGGAACCATGCTGGCCTGGTTGGCCTTGACCATGATCATAGGCCCGGCAATTGGAATGCCTGGCCGTTACGCGATTTTGTTTGATTTTGCCGCGCTTGCGGGGCTGATCTATGCATTGGTCAACATATTGCAACTCTGGCGCATGCGTCAGGCCAGTAAAAACGAAAACCAAGGGTAGGCAGACATGCTGAAGGACCAGGACCGGATCTTTACCAACCTCTACGGTATGCATGAGCGCACCCTAAAAGGTGCCCAGGCGCGGGGCCATTGGGATGGCACATCGGGGATCATCGACAAGGGCCGTGACTGGATTATCCAGACCATGAAGGATTCAGGCCTGCGCGGCCGTGGTGGTGCGGGTTTCCCCACCGGCCTCAAATGGTCCTTCATGCCGAAAGAGAGTGACGGTCGCCCTTCGTACCTGGTGATCAACGCCGATGAATCCGAACCCGGCACCTGCAAGGACCGCGAAATCATGCGCCACGATCCGCATACGCTGATCGAGGGTGCGCTGATCGCCAGCTTCGCCATGCAGGCCCATACCTGCTACATCTACCTGCGCGGCGAATATATCCGCGAGCGCGAGGCGCTGCAGGCGGCGATTGACGAATGCTACGACAAGGGGCTTTTGGGCAAAAACGCAGCCGGATCCGGCTGGGATTTTGACGTCTTCCTGCACCACGGCGCCGGCGCCTATATCTGCGGCGAAGAAACCGCTCTGATCGAAAGCCTCGAAGGCAAAAAGGGCATGCCCCGGATGAAGCCGCCTTTCCCGGCCGGCGCGGGTCTGTATGGCTGCCCCACCACGGTGAACAATGTAGAAAGCATCGCCGTTGTGCCCACCATCCTGCGCCGTGGCGCGGATTGGTTTGCGGGCTTTGGCCGCCCCAACAATGCGGGCACCAAACTGTTTGCGATTTCCGGCCACGTCAACAACCCCTGTGTGGTTGAAGAAGCCATGTCGATTTCTTTTGAAGAGCTGATCGAGAAACACTGCGGTGGCATTCGCGGCGGTTGGGACAATCTGCTGGCGGTGATCCCCGGTGGTTCTTCCGTGCCTTGTGTGCGCGGTGAGAACATGCGCGATGCGATCATGGATTTTGATTACCTGCGCGGCGAGCTGGGCTCGGGGCTGGGAACCGCTGCGGTCATCGTGATGGACAAACAGACCGATATCATCAAGGCGATCTGGCGTCTGGCCAAGTTCTACAAACACGAAAGCTGCGGCCAGTGTACGCCCTGCCGCGAAGGCACTGGCTGGATGATGCGGGTGATGGACCGTCTGGTCAAAGGCGAAGCCGACCTGGAAGAGATCGACATGCTGTGGGATGTGACCAAACAGGTCGAAGGCCATACCATCTGCGCCCTGGGCGATGCGGCCGCCTGGCCCATCCAGGGCCTGATCCGCAATTTCCGCGAGGAAATCGAAGATCGCATCAAGGCGCAAAAAACCGGCCGTAAAAGCGCCATCGCCGCTGAATGAATATGGGTAGGGGACGGATGATGAGTGTGGATCTCAAATTACTGGCGGCTGCTGTTGTGTCAGTTGGGCTTTTGGCTGGCTGCAGCGATAAGGACTCCCGCCCGGTATTTGATGGCGTCGCCTTCCGCACCAAGGCCTCTGTTGTGGACAAAAAGGTCTCGCGGGCGCTTTTTGAAGCCGAAGTCTACGATGTTGCGGCCTCGCCTTTGGGCGCACGTGAGGCCATGCGCTATGCAGGCACCACTTATTGCATCGAAAACTATGGCACCTCCAGGATTGACTGGGAGATTGATCTGGACAATCCAGAGGTTCCATTACCGCGCGACGGTGACAATGCTTTGCTGCGGGGGACATGCAACCCGTGAGCGGATTGTTGGCATATCCTGGCCAAATGGCCGGAGCGTTATTGCATAACGTGACCGGGTCTTGGTGTTTTGGCCTCTCCAACACACAGGAGAGCTCCATGACACGTGGCCAAGACAAACCAACCCTGCTTGCCCCGCTGTTTTTTGCAGCGGCGGTTCTGTTTCCCATGACTACGGCGGCGGCAAAGCCATCATTGCGGGAGATTCCCGAAATCGAAGACCCGCTGTTTGCCGTGGCCATGGCCAAGGAGGTCGCAGATCATTGCGACAGTCTGGGGGCCCGGCTGTTTAAGGGCATCGGAGAGCTGCGTCGGCTGCGTTCCCATGCCAATTCGCTGGGCTATGCGGATAGCGAAATCCGGGCCTACATCGAATCCGACGCAGAAAAGGCCCGGATGCGGGCAAAGGGCGAACAGCTGCTCAGCAAGAGCGGCGTGTCCTATGAAGATCCAGAAACATTCTGCGCGTTTGGTCGTGCGGAAATACAGAAAAACAGCGCGATCGGCGCGTTACTGAGGGCGAAATAGACCATGTCTGACCTCCGCAAGATCAACATCGACGGAACCGAGGTAGAGGTGGACGGGGCAATGACCCTGATCCAGGCCTGCGAAGAGGCCGGGGTGGAAATCCCGCGTTTTTGCTACCACGAGCGCCTGTCGATTGCCGGCAACTGCCGCATGTGTCTGGTAGAGGTCGTCGGCGGCCCGCCCAAGCCTGCGGCCTCTTGCGCGATGCAGGTGCGCGATCTGCGCCCCGGTCCCGAAGGTCAGGCGCCACAGGTCAAGACCAATTCACCTATGGTCAAGAAAGCCCGCGAAGGCGTGATGGAATTCATGCTGATCAACCATCCGCTGGATTGCCCGATCTGTGATCAGGGCGGCGAATGTGATCTGCAGGATCAGGCCATGGCTTATGGTGTTGATTTTTCACGCTTCCGTGAGCCCAAACGGGCGGTGGATGACCTGAACCTTGGGCCACTTGTTTCGACCGCGATGACCCGTTGCATCAGCTGCACCCGTTGTGTGCGCTTCACCTCCGAGGTGGCCGGGATTAGCCAGATGGGGCAGACGGGTCGCGGTGAAGATGCTGAGATCACCAGCTACCTGAACGAGACATTGGACAGCAATCTGCAGGGCAATATCATTGATTTGTGTCCGGTTGGGGCGCTGACCTCAAAACCCTATGCCTTTAGTGCCCGCCCATGGGAGCTGACCAAGACCGAAACCATCGACGTGATGGATGCGCTTGGCTCCAACATCCGGGTCGATACCAAGGGCCGCGAAGTGATGCGGATCCTGCCGCGCAACAATGACGCCGTGAACGAAGAGTGGATTTCCGACAAGACGCGTTTTGTCTGGGATGGCCTGCGTCGTCAGCGTCTGGATCGCCCCTATGTGCGGGTAGACGGCAAACTCAAACCCGCCACCTGGCCAGAGGCCCTGACCGCCGCTGCCACCGCGATGAAGGGCAAGAAAGTCGCTGGCCTGATTGGGGATCTGGCCCCGGTCGAGGCTGCCTTTGCCCTGAAACAACTGGTCGAGGGGCAGGGCGGTCAGGTTGAATGCCGCACTGACAATGCGCGCCTGCCAATTGGCAACCGGGCGGGCTATGTCGGCACCGCGACCATCGAAGATATCGACAGTGCCAAGGCGATCATGCTGATCGGGACAGATCCACGTAATGAAGCGCCGGTGCTGAATGCGCGTATCCGTCAGGCCTGGATCAACGGGGCAACTGTTGGACTGGTTGGTGAAGCTGTGGATCTGACCTATGACTACACCCACCTTGGCGGCGATCGCGCCGCTCTGGACGCCTTGCACAGCGCCGATCATTCCAGTGCTTTAGGCAAAGAAACCCTGGTCATTGTCGGGCAGGGCGCGTTGCGCGAAGCCGACGGTCTGGCGGTTCTGGCCCATGCGCAGAAATTCGCAGCTGATACCGGTTCCAAGCTGATGGTGCTCCACACTGCCGCATCGCGGGTTGGTGCCATGGACATTGGCGCGGTGACCGAAGGCGGCATGGCTGCGGCCATTGATGGCGCCGATGTGATCTACAACCTTGGCGCTGACGAAGTCGAAATCGACAGCTTTGAAAACGGTGGTGCCTTTGTGATCTATCAGGGCAGCCACGGGGACCGGGGTGCACACCGCGCTGATGTGATCCTGCCAGGGGCGGCCTATACCGAAGAAAGTGGTCTGTTTGTAAACACCGAGGGGCGTCCACAGCTGGCCCTGCGCGCGGGCTTTGCGCCTGGCGAAGCAAAGGAAAACTGGGCCATCCTGCGGGCGCTCAGCGCCGAACTGGACGCCAAGCTGGCATATGATTCACTGGCGCAGCTGCGCCAGGCCCTGGTGGCCGAGGTGCCGCATCTGGCAAAGGTTGACCAGGTTATCGAAAACGAAGGCGCGGCACTGGAGCTGGAGCCTATGGGCAAGGCGGCCTTCTTGCCTGCGGTCAAGGATTTCTACCTGACCAACCCGATTGCCCGGTCATCGCAGGTGATGGCTGAGCTGTCGGCAAACGCCAAGGCTCGCCGGGCCGAGAAGATTGCGGCAGAGTGATCCGCGTGGCACTCATATCGTCTTTGACGCTGGCGGGCTGTGCCCCGGTTCCCGGCGGATCAGCTGACGGGTTCGACCCTGATTACAACGGGGTTCTGACCAGTTTGCTGGAGGGCGATCTGGTGCAATTTCATGTGACCATGTCTGGTGCCCGCTCGGGTTCGGATGTGGATGACTACGCCGAATGTGCAGCGGCACAATATGCGCTGATCCGGGGATACGGGTTTGCGCGCCACGTGCGCACAACAATGAAACAAGAGGGTGGCAATCAGACGGCCGATGCGGTCTACACGATTTCACCCTCCCTACCGCGCGGATTGCGCACCATCGACGCAGAAGTCGTGGTGGCAAATTGCGAGGCAAACGGAATACCTACGGTGTGAGGACCTATGGCTGAATTCTTTAACACCCCAGGCGGCATTGCTGTACTGATATTGGCGCAAGTGCTTGCAGTTGTTGCCTTTGTGATGATCTCCCTTCTGTTCCTCGTCTACGGGGACCGGAAGATCTGGGCGGCTGTGCAGATGCGCCGTGGCCCCAATGTTGTGGGTGTCTTTGGCATCCTGCAATCGGTGGCGGACGCGCTGAAATATGTGGTCAAAGAGGTGGTAATCCCGGCGGGCGCCGATCGCACCGTCTTTATCATGGCGCCGCTGACCTCCTTTGTACTGGCCATGGTGGCCTGGGCGGTGATCCCCTTCAACGATGGCTGGGTCCTGTCCAACATCAACGTGGCGATCCTCTACGTCTTTGCGGTTTCCAGCCTCGAAGTCTACGGCGTCATCATGGGCGGCTGGGCTTCGAACTCGAAATACCCCTTCCTCGGCGCCCTGCGTTCCGCAGCGCAGATGATTTCTTATGAGGTCTCCATTGGTCTGATCATCGTTGGGGTGATCATTTCCACCGGCTCGATGAACTTTGGCGATATCGTGCGGGCACAGGATGGCAACGCAGGCCTTTTCAACTGGTACTGGCTGCCGCATTTCCCCATGGTGTTTTTGTTCTTCATCTCCTGCCTGGCGGAAACCAACCGCCCACCGTTCGATCTGCCCGAAGCTGAATCAGAACTGGTGGCAGGCTATCAGGTGGAGTATTCGGCCACGCCCTTCCTGCTGTTTATGGCGGGGGAGTATATCTCCATCTTCCTGATGTGCGCCCTGACCTCGCTGCTGTTCTTTGGTGGTTGGCTGTCGCCCATTCCCGGCCTGCCCGATGGGGTGCTGTGGATGGTTGGCAAGATGGCCTTCTTCTTCTTCCTCTTTGCAATGGTAAAAGCCATCACCCCGCGCTACCGCTATGACCAGCTGATGCGCCTTGGTTGGAAGGTGTTTCTGCCCTTCTCGCTGTTCTGGGTGGTCTTTGTTGCCTTTGCTGCCAAATTTGACTGGTTCTGGGGCATCTTTGCCCGCTGGACCGTGGGAGCCTAATCATGACAAACCAAGTCGATTACACCCGCGCCGCCAAATATTTCCTGCTGCAGGATTTCTGGGTCGGCTTCAAACTGGGGATGAAGTACTTCTTTGCCCCCAAGGCGACCATCAACTACCCCCATGAAAAGGGGCCGCTCAGCCCGCGTTTTCGTGGGGAACACGCCCTGCGGCGTTATCCCAATGGGGAGGAGCGGTGCATTGCCTGCAAGCTGTGTGAAGCGGTCTGCCCGGCACAGGCGATCACCATTGATGCGGAACCCCGCGAAGATGGCTCGCGGCGCACCACGCGTTATGACATCGACATGACCAAATGCATCTACTGTGGGTTCTGCCAGGAAGCCTGCCCGGTGGATGCCATTGTCGAAGGCCCCAACTTTGAATTCGCCACCGAGACCCGCGAGGAGCTGTTCTATGACAAGGACAAGCTGTTGGCGAATGGCGAACGTTGGGAAGCCGAGATTGCCCGCAACCTAGAAATCGACGCGCCGTACCGATGACTGATGCAAAGAACCCATTCGAGGCCATGATGGCCCAGGCGCAGGCCCAGTACCAGGAGATGGTCAAGGCCATGAACCCGGATCTGGCGGCGGGTCTGGACCCCATGTCCATGAAAGGGTTCGAGGCCCTGTGGCCGACCATGCCCAAAGAGGTCATGGAGATGATGTTTGGCAAGACCATCAACAAGGATGGCCTGGATGCCAAGACCCGGCTTTTGCTCACATTGGCCGGGTTGACCTGTCAGGGCGCGCAGGCGGATTCCGCTGTGCGCCAAACCGTACGCCACGCTGTAGAGGCGGGTGCAAAGAAACAAGAGATCGTTGAAACGATCGGACAGATGTCGGTTTTTGCCGGCATACCGGCCATGAACCGGGCGCTGGAATTGGCGCAGGACGTTATGGCCGACAAAAAGGACGATGAGACATGAGCGTTTTTGCCTTCTACCTCTTCGCCATCAGCGCCATCACCGGCGGGCTGTTCACTGTGATCAGCCGCCAGCCGGTGCATTCGGTGCTGTGGCTGATCCTGGCCTTTATCTCTTCGGCCGGGTTGTTTGTGCTGCTGGGGGCGGAATTCGTCGCCATGCTGCTGGTCATCGTCTACGTGGGCGCAGTCGCGGTGCTGTTCCTCTTTGTGGTGATGATGCTGGATGTGGACTTTGCTGCATTGAAGGCCGAGATGGCGCAGTACATGCCGCTCGCCTTGCTGATCGGTCTGGTCATCCTGATGCAGTTCGTGATGGCCTATGGCTCCTGGGAAAGCGCCCATGGTGCCGCCGAACAACTGGCGCAGCCGATCCCGACCGACCGGCACAACACCGAGGCCCTGGGCCTTATCATCTATGACCAATATTTCCTTCTGTTCCAGCTGTCGGGTCTGATCCTGCTGGTTGCCATGATCGGCGCCATCACCCTGACCCTGCGCCATCGTAAAGATGTCAAACGCCAGGACGTGATGCTGCAAATGTCACGCGACCCGGCCAAGGCAATGGAACTGAAAGACATCAAACCGGGGCAGGGGCTATGAAAACCACCTTGTCTTTAATGATGGGTTTGCTTGTTTTTGCGCCTGTTTCGGCTGCTGCATGTGATCCTGTGCCTAATTCATTGGTCATGCGGTTAAGCGGTGTTCAGACGAATCCGGATTGTAGCTTTACCAATGCGGGGAAGGGGCGCATGGGCTTTGGTCGAGGCGAAGAGGCACTCAACCTAGGTCAAGGGAATATCGCCCAACTCGTTCGGTTTGGAGACCACGGCTGCGCGTATGAAGAAAGCGCTATTGTCGCAAACTGCACGACCAAAGAGCTTGTCATTTTGGAAGGGCTTGAAAGCGATTCCTGCTGCTATGGAGAGAAAACATCTGTTAAATCTCTACAGCCTCCAGAGGGTCCCATTGTATTTTCCGCAAACAGCACTGTTGAAAATCTGGAACAGACGGCCATCAAGAATGGCATTGATCATTCCCGCAGCTTCAAAAACTGGTTGACTTCCAAACCGGTGGCGCGTGCGTTTGATCCCTTTTGCGGTTGCAGCCTTTTCTACCCCGACACGCCAGGAGCCAAGTCATGATCGGCATTGAACATTATCTTACCGTTGCGGCGACCTTGTTCGTCATTGGCATCTTCGGGCTCTTTTTGAACCGCAAGAACGTGATCATCCTGCTGATGAGCATCGAATTGATGCTCTTGGCCGTGAATATCAACCTTGTGGCCTTCTCCAGCTTCCTTGGGGATCTGGTGGGGCAGGTCTTTACCCTGTTCGTGCTGACCGTAGCCGCCGCCGAGGCTGCCATTGGTCTGGCGATCCTGGTCTGCTTCTTCCGTAACCGCGGCACCATCGCCGTGGAAGACATCAATATGATGAAGGGCTAAAGCATCATGGAAACCATCCTCCTCTTTGCCCCTCTGGTGGGCGCGCTGATTTGTGGCTTTGGTCACAAATACATCGGCGAAAAAGCCGCCATGGTGACGGCGACGGGCCTGTTGTTCCTGTCGGCCCTGCTGTCGTGGATTGTCTTTATCAGCTTTGACGGCGTCACCCGCTCGATCGAGATCCTGACCTGGGTCCAGAGCGGCAGCCTGGATACCTCCTGGGGTATCCGTCTTGACCGCCTCACAGCCTTGATGCTGATCGTGGTGACCACGGTCTCCAGCCTCGTGCATCTCTACAGCTTTGGCTACATGGATCACGATCCACAGTGGAAAGACGGCGAGAGCTACAAGCCGCGCTTCTTTGCCTATCTGTCCTTCTTTACCTTTGCCATGCTGATGCTGGTGACCTCGGATAACCTGCTGCAGATGTTCTTTGGCTGGGAAGGTGTGGGCGTTGCCTCCTACCTGTTGATCGGGTTTTACTACCGCAAGCCAAGCGCAAATGCTGCGGCGATGAAAGCCTTTATCGTCAACCGGGTTGGCGACTTTGGCTTTGCGCTGGGGATCTTTGGTTTGTTCCTGATGACCGACAGCATCAGCTTTACAGAGATCTTTGCGGATATCCCAACTAAGGTTTCCGGTCATTCGATCTCCTTCCTTTGGGCGGAATGGGATGCGGCCAACCTGCTGGCGATGCTGCTGTTCATCGGTGCTATGGGTAAATCGGCGCAGCTGATCCTGCACACCTGGCTTCCGGACGCAATGGAAGGCCCAACCCCTGTGTCGGCGCTGATCCACGCTGCGACCATGGTGACGGCAGGTGTCTTCCTGGTTTGTCGCATGTCGCCGCTGATGGAGTTTGCGCCGCAGGCCACCATGTTCATCACTGTGCTGGGCGCCACCACGGCCTTCTTTGCCGCCACGGTTGGTCTGGTTCAGACCGACATCAAACGCGTCATTGCCTATTCCACCTGTTCGCAGCTGGGCTACATGTTTGTGGCTGCTGGCGTTGGCATGTATTCGGCGTCGATGTTCCACCTGTTTACGCATGCCTTCTTTAAGGCGATGTTGTTCCTGGGCGCCGGGTCGGTCATCCATGCCATGCACCACGAGCAGGACATGATGAACTACGGCGGCCTGCGCAAAAAAATCCCCTATACCTATTGGGCGATGATGATCGGCACCTTGGCCATTACCGGTGTTGGTATCCCGCTCACCCATATTGGTTTTGCCGGCTTCCTGTCCAAGGATGCAATCATTGAAAGCGCCTTTGCCGGTGGGTCCAACTATGGCTTCTGGATGCTGGTGATTGCCGCCTTTATGACCTCGTTCTACAGCTGGCGCCTAATGTTCCTGACCTTCTTTGGCAAAGCACGTGGTGACAAGCACACCCATGACCACGCCCATGAAAGCCCGATGACCATGCTGATCCCTCTGGGCGTTCTGTCGCTGGGGGCGGTATTCTCGGGGATGATCTGGTACAACTCCTTCTTTGGTCATGCGGATCAGGTTGGCAAATTCTATGGTATTCCTGTGGCCGAGGCTGCTGCAGATGACCATGGCGCTGCCGCTGAAGGCCACGGTGAGGCTGACAGTCACGCAGCTGCTGATACCGGCCACGGCGAGGCTGCAGCGGGCGAACATCACGTTGCCTTTGCGGGCCAGCCAGGCGAGGGGGCGCTGTATTTCGCGCCAGACAACCATGTGTTGGAACAGGCCCATGCGGCGCCAAAATGGGTCAAGGTTTCGCCCTTTATTGCGATGTCTCTGGGGCTATTGCTGGCGATCCTGTTCTACATCGTGAACCCCAGCCTGCCGGGTCGTTTGGCCAATAACTTCCAGCCGCTCTACCTGTTCCTCAAGAACAAGTGGTACTTTGACGAGCTGTATGACGCGATCTTTGTCAAACCGGCCCTGGCCTTGGGGCGCTTCTTCTGGAAGCGGGGCGACGGCAATGTCATTGATGGCTTCCTTAATGGCGTCGCCATGGGGATTGTTCCCTTCTTCACCAAACTTGCCGGTCGCGCGCAGTCCGGTTTCATCTTTACCTATGCCTTCTGGATGGTGCTGGGCATCGCAGCCCTGATCACCTGGATGTCGATCGGCGGAGGAGCCCACTGATGGACAACCTTCTATCAATTGTCACTTTCATCCCTGCTGTAGCGGCTGCCGTCATGGCGCTGCTCATGCGTGGCGAGGATGAAGCGGCGCAACGCAATGCCAAATGGCTGGCCCTTATGGCCACCTCGCTGACCTTTCTGGTGAGCCTTGGCATCTATACCCAGTTTGACCCGACCAATACTGGCTTTCAATTTGTGGAAGAACGTGACTGGGTCTTTGGCCTGCAGTACAAAATGGGCGTCGATGGCATCTCGGTGCTGTTTGTGATGCTCACCACCTTTGTGATGCCGCTGACCATTCTGGCCAGCTGGAAAGTCACGACCCGCGTCAAGGAATACATGATCGCCTTCCTGCTGCTGGAGACCCTGATGCTGGGTGTCTTTATGGCGCTGGATCTGGTGCTGTTTTACATGTTCTTTGAGGCAGGCCTCATTCCGATGTTCCTGATCATTGGCATCTGGGGCGGCAAGGATCGGATCTACGCTTCCTTCAAGTTCTTCCTCTATACCTTCCTTGGCTCGGTGCTGATGCTGGTGGCTATGGTGGCGATGTATGCGGATGCGGGCACCACGGATATCGAGACCCTGCTGACCCACAGTTTCTCCGCTGCAAGCTTTGACGTGCTGGGCATTCATGTGGTTGGCGGCATGCAGACCCTGATGTTCCTGGCCTTCTTTGCCTCCTTTGCGGTGAAAATGCCCATGTGGCCGGTGCACACCTGGCTGCCCGATGCCCACGTGCAGGCGCCGACCGCCGGGTCTGTGGTGCTGGCGGCGATCCTGCTCAAGATGGGCGGCTATGGCTTCCTGCGGTTCTCTTTGCCGATGTTCCCGGTGGGGGCGGATGTGATGACCGATGTGATCCTGTGGATGTCAGCCATTGCGGTGGTCTATACCTCGCTGGTGGCGATGGTGCAGGAAGACATGAAAAAGCTGATCGCCTATTCATCTGTCGCACATATGGGCTTTGTCACCATGGGGATCTTTGCGGCCAACCAGCAGGGCGTCGATGGTGCGATCTTCCAGATGCTGAGCCACGGCTTTATCTCGGCAGCCTTGTTCCTGTGCGTGGGCGTTATCTATGACCGCATGCACACCCGTGAGATCGGTGCCTATGGTGGCCTGGTGGTGCGTATGCCCGCCTATGCGCTGGTCTTTATGTTCTTTACCATGGGCAACGTCGGCCTGCCGGGTACATCGGGTTTTGTCGGTGAATTCCTCACCCTGATGGGCACCTTCCAGAAAAACACCTGGGTGGCAGCTGTTGCGGCCTCGGGGGTGATCTTCTCGGCGGCTTATGCGCTGTGGCTTTATCGTCGGGTGGTCTTTGGTGACCTGATCAAGGGCAGCCTGAAGACAATCCAGGACATGGATGCGCGCGAGCGGTTTATCTTTGCGCCGCTGGTGGTGATGACCATCCTGCTGGGCGTCTATCCTTCGCTGGTCACCGATATCATCAGTCCCTCGACTGAGGCGTTGATCGCTAACTTCAACCAGTCTCTGGCTGCTGCGGACATCTCCGCCGTTGCCCAGACTGCGTCGCACTAAGGGAGCATGGGCAGATGATCCAAGCTGATCTCTCCGTAATTCTGCCAGAGATTATCCTGGCACTTTACGCAATGGCGGCGCTTTTGGGCGCGGTCTACACCGGTAAGGACAAGCTGGCCTCGACGCTGATCTGGTCCACATCTGGTCTGATGGTGGCCCTGGCCATCTGGATTGGCACCAGCGGCAGCGAGGCGAACACAGCCTTTGGCGGCATGTTTGTCGATGACGGTTTTGCCCGTTTTGCCAAGGTTGTGATCCTGCTGGCGGCTGCGGCGGTTCTGGTCATGGGGCAGGAGTATATGTCCCGTCGTGGCATGCTGCGCTTTGAATACCCCATTCTGGTTGCCCTGAGCGCCGTCGGCATGATGATGATGGTTTCCGCCGGTGATCTGATGTCGCTGTACATGGGGCTGGAGCTGCAATCTCTGGCGCTCTATGTGGTCGCCTCGATGCGCCGCGACAGTGTCAAATCCACCGAGGCCGGCCTGAAGTATTTTGTTCTTGGCGCGCTGTCCTCTGGCCTGCTGCTCTATGGGGCATCGTTGGTCTATGGCTTTGCCGGCACCACCAAATTCTCTGGCATCATCGAAGTTGCCCAGCATGGCGAAGTTTCTGTTGGTCTGCTCTTTGGTCTGGTTTTGCTGATCTCGGGCCTTGGCTTCAAAGTTTCCGCAGTGCCGTTCCATATGTGGACGCCTGACGTCTATGAGGGCGCGCCTACGCCGGTCACGGCCTTCTTTGCCTCAGCCCCCAAGGTTGCCGCCATGGGCCTGTTTGCCCGGGTGATGCATGACGCCTTTGGCCATGCGGTTGCCGACTGGAGCCAGGTTGTCGCGGTGCTGTCCGTGCTGTCGATGTTTGTCGGCGCCGTGGCTGCGATTGGTCAGCGCGATATCAAGCGTCTGATGGCCTATTCCTCGATTGCCCATATGGGCTATGCCCTGATGGGGCTGGCTGCGGGCACCGTGCTGGGTGTTGAGGCCATGCTGGTCTATATGGCAATCTATGTCTCGATGAATATCGGCACCTTTGCCTTTATCCTGATGCTGCAAAAAGACGGCAAACCGATCACCGATATCGGTGCGCTGAACCAGTACTCCCGCCGCGAGCCTGGCAAGGCGCTGGCGGTGCTGATCCTGATGTTCTCGTTGGCGGGTGTGCCGCCGATGCTGGGCTTCTTTGGCAAGCTGTATGTGCTGCGTGCCGCCTATGAGGCCGATCTGGCCTGGCTGGCAATTGCCGGTGTTGTAGCCTCGGTTATTGGTGCCTTCTATTACCTGCGTATCGTCTATTTCATGTATTTCGGTGACGAGGCCGAAGACCTGGATCGCAGCAGCTCGCCAGTGCTCTGGACTTTCCTCATGGGCTCTGCTGCGGTGATGGTTCTGGGGATCATCAATATGTTTGGTGTCGATGGCGTCGCGGCCGCGGCGGCCGCGGCTTTGGTCAACTGACCAGCTTTACATCTCTGACAAAAGGCCTGGTTCGTTGGACCGGGCCTTTTGGCTTTTGAAGGAATGGCACGATGATGGATTGGCCCGAAGGCTACGGTAAGCGCATCCTTGACGAGGTGGACAGCACCCTGGATGAGGCGGCGCGGATCGCTGCGGATCTCTCAGGACCTGAATGGATACTGGCCAAACGTCAGACCAAGGGGCGCGGGCGTCGTGGTCGCGCCTGGAAAGAACCACAAGGCAATTTTGCCGCCACCCTGGTGATGCGCCCAACCGAGCCTCCCCAGGTGGTGGCCCTGCGCAGCTTTGTGGCCGCGCTGGCGGTTTATGATGCCTGCGAGGCGCTGACGGGGCGCACCGAGGGGCTGGCGTTGAAATGGCCCAATGATGTGTTGCTCAACGGTGGCAAACTGTCAGGGATCCTGCTGGAGAGCGCCGGGGCAGGCCAGGGGCTCAGCCATCTGGCCATTGGCATTGGTGTCAATCTGGTGGAAACCCCGATGAGGGAATGGCTGGATCCTGGTGCGGTCTGGCCGGTGTCGCTGCTGTCTGAAACCGGGGTGCAGGTCACGCCAGAGGATTTTCTCAACGCCTTGGCGCTGGCCTATGCCCGCTATGAACACCAGTTCACCACCTATGGGTTTGACCCCATCCGCACGGCCTGGCTGGCCCGCGCTGCCAAGTTGGGTGAGGTTATTACCGCACGTACTAACAAGTCTGAGACAACCGGAACCTTCGAGACGGTAGACGCGGAGGGTAACCTTGTCTTAAACAGCGCCAAAGGCCGGGTCTGTATCCCTGCCGCTGAAATCTTTTTCTGACCGTAAGGGCCTCCCATGCTTCTGGCTGTTGATTGTGGCAATACCAATACCGTCTTCTCGATCTGGGATGGCGAACGGTTCATTGGAACCTGGCGCACAGCGACAGACTGGCGCCGCACGGCGGATCAGTATTTTGTCTGGCTCAACACGCTGATTCAGGCTCAGGGCATCAAAACAGATATTACCGATGTGATTATCTCTTCCACCGTGCCGCGCGTAGTGTTCAATCTGCGTGTGCTGGCGGATCGCTATTACAACACCCGCCCGCTGGTTGTGGGAAAATCCGATTGCCTGTTGCCGGTGGATGTGCGAGTGGACGAGGGCACGGCGGTGGGTCCGGACAGATTGGTCAATACGGTGGCCGGTTTTGACCACTACGGTGGCAATCTGGTGATGGTTGATTTTGGCACGGCGACAACCTTTGATGTGGTGGCTGAAGATGGGGCCTATGTCGGGGGGGTTATTGCGCCTGGGGTGAACCTCAGCCTTGAGGCGCTGCACCAGGCTGCGGCGGCGCTGCCACATGTGGACATTTCCAAGCCCGAGCATGTCATTGGCACCAATACGGTGGCCTGTATGCAATCGGGTGTGTTTTGGGGCTACGTCGGCTTGGTGCGCGAAATCTGCGCCCAGATTAAGGCCGAACGTGACGTTCCAATGAAGATTATTTCAACAGGCGGGCTGGCGCCTCTTTTCCAGCAAGCTGCTGATCTGTTCGACGCATATGAGGATGATCTCACCATGCATGGGCTCCAGATCATTCATAAATACAATAAGGATAACGGTACTCCTGAATGAGCACTGATGAACGACTGATCTACCTTCCCCTTGGCGGGGCGGGCGAAATTGGCATGAATGCCTATGTTTACGGCTATGGCAAACCCGGCAAAGAGCGACTGATCCTGGTGGATCTGGGCGTTGCTTTCCCGGATATGGACAGCACCCCCGGTGTTGACCTGATCATGCCTGACATCAGCTGGCTGCGCGAGCGCGTCGACCAGCTGGAAGCGATTTTTATCACCCATGGTCACGAAGACCATATCGGGGCGGTATCGCATCTCTATAGCCAGCTGAACGTGCCGGTCTATGCCCGCGCCTTCACCGCCAATCTGGCCCGGCGCAAGATGGAAGAGCGTGGCCATGACCCGCTGGTGGTGAAAACCGTCGGTGCCTGGCCCGAAGTGACCAAACTGGGTCCCTTCACCGTGGGCTTTGCCCCGATGGCGCATTCGATCCCCGAAAGTGCAGGTTTGGTGATCGATAGCCCCGATGGCCGCGTAGTGCATACAGGCGACTTCAAACTGGACCGCACCCCACTGGTGGGCGAAGCCTTTGATCCTGAGATGTGGGCTGAGATCGCCAAACCTGGCATCAAGGCGCTGATTTGCGATTCGACCAATGTGTTCTCTAAAACACCGGGTCGCTCGGAATCTGATCTGCCAGATGAAATCACCCGCCTGATTGGCGAGGCCAAGGGCATGGTGGCCGCCACTACCTTTGCCTCCAACGTGGCGCGGGTAAAGACCCTGGCAGATGCCGGTACTCGGGCAGGGCGTTCGGTTGTGCTGTTGGGGCGGGCGATGCTGCGCATGGTCGAAGCCGCCAAGGAAACCGGCGTTCTGAAGAATTTCCCAACGGTCTATTCTCCGGAAGAAGCCAAGGATATGCCGCGCAATAACCTGATGCTGATCACCACTGGCAGCCAGGGCGAACGCCGGGCCGCCTCGGCGCAGATGGCGCGGGGCAAATATCGCGGGCTGGAGCTGAAAGAGGGCGATCTCTTCCTGTTCTCTTCTAAAACTATCCCCGGCAACGAGCGCGGTGTGATCCGCATCATCAACCAGTTCTCGGAACGTGGTGTGGATGTTGTGGACGACAGTTCGGGCCTTTACCACGTGTCCGGCCATGCCAATGGTCCTGACCTGGAAGCGCTGCATGACCTGCTGCAACCGGCGATGCTGGTGCCCATGCACGGCGAACACCGCCACCTGCGTCAGCACGCCCGCCTGGGCGAGGCCAAGGGCATTCCCAGTATCGTTGCCGTCAACGGCATGATGCTGAACCTGTCGGGCAACCGTCCCTCGGTGCTGGAATATATCGACACTGGTCGTACCTATCTGGATGGCTCGATCAAAATTGGCGCCATGGACGGTGTCATTCGCGATCGTATCCGCATGGCTTTGAACGGGCATCTGGTTGTCACGCTGATCCTTGACGAAGAGGACGAGCCCCTGGGCGAGCCCTGGTGTGACATCAAGGGCCTGACGGACAATGGTAGCTCCAATGCGGCGCTGACAGAGGTGCTGGAAGAGGATCTGAACCAATTCCTGATGCGGGCCGGGGCCAAGACCCTGAAAGACGATGACAAGCTGGAAGGCGAGCTGCGCCGGATAGCCCGTCAGTCTTGCCAGAACGAGATCGGCAAAAAACCAGAGGTCACCGTGGTGATCAGCCGGATGCGCTAAGCGCACAGAGTATTATGACAAAAAAAACGCCTCGGCAGGATCTGCCGGGGCGTTTTTTCGTGAGTGGTGACAGAAAAAGTCACTGGGGTAATTTGATATCTCTTGCGGCTCTCTCAGGCTGCACGGGGGCGGTGTAGCAGTGCAGAAAGCTTGTGAGCTGCACGGCTGATGCCCCGGCCCAGGGCACAAATGCACTCCGCCAAGGCCTGAGCGCGCATTTCATGGGCGCGGGCTTCGATGGCTTGAATTTCTGCGGCGGTGAGGATCACTGGCTGGGCGTCGGTCATTGTATTTCTCAGTCTATGTTTTGCGTACGGATATCGCCCATGTAGTGGGGTTTGCCCCCGATTACATTAATCAAAGAAGCATTTCCGCCATGCCAGCTGTGCAGACCTAGACCAAGCGGCAAAGAAAAACGGCCGCTCCAGGCGGAGCGACCGTTCTAGTCATGTCTCTGTGGCAGGTGATGGACTAGCCAGCGCGGCGCTCGTCAAAGGAGAGAGCGATAAAGCTGGGCATGTGATCGCCCATGCCGACAACTGTGCGGTCATCACGACGCCCGCCCTGTTTGCCACCACGTCCGCGGTTGGATTTGGAGTTCGAAGCGCTCGACTGGGAAGAGGTTGACTGGGAAGAGCTCGACTGGGCAGGGGCCTCTTCGGTCTTTTTGCTCGATGCGCGATTGGACGAGCGAGAGCGCCCTTCGGACTTGTTACCCTCTGCCTGGCGCGAGTCGGATTTGCGCTTATCGGACTGCGCTGTCTCAGACTTACCTGCGTCGGGCTGATCGGCCACGGCTGCTGCATCCGCTTGTGTCGTCTCGGTTGCGACCGCTTCTGGCGCGGCTGTGTCAGCAGAGGCTTTGCCGCGAGAGGATTTACCCCGGGCGTTTGTCTCTGATTTGGCAGGTGTTTCAGCGGCTTTCTTGGCGGAGCTGCGTTTGGCAGGCTCTGCCTTTTTCACCGGGTTCTCCAACCGGGTAATTTCCTTCTGCAACAGGGATTCAACAGCGGCAAGCGCCTTTTCGTCCCGGCTAGAGCAGATGGTGATCGCCTTGCCTTCGCGGCCCGCGCGCCCGGTCCGGCCAATCCGGTGGACATAGTCTTCGGGATGTCCGGGGACGTCAAAGTTGTACACATGGCTGACGCTTGGCACATCAAGCCCTCGCGCAGCCACATCGGAAGCAACAAGAATACGCAGCTGCCCGTCGCGGAACCCATCAAGGGTCTTGGTGCGCTGGCTCTGGTCCAGATCGCCATGGATCGGAGCGGCGTCATAGCCGTATTTCTTCAGCGACTTGGCGACGATATCTACATCGGTTTTCCGGTTGCAGAAAACAATCGCGTTGGTCAGCTTGTCGCCTTCGCCGTCGATCAGCGCCCGCAGAGCGGTGCGTTTTTCGCTGGCTTCACGGTCTTTGCGCGAGGCTTTGAACAAAACGACCTGCTGCTCGATGGTTTCAGAGGCGCTGGCCTGACGGGCCACTTCGATTCGCTCTGGCGCTGACAGGAAGGTATTGGTGATCCGCTCGATCTCTGGCGCCATGGTGGCCGAGAAGAACAGGGTCTGCCGGGTAAAGGGCGTGAGCGAGAAGATCCGCTCGATATCCGGAATAAAGCCCATGTCGAGCATCCGGTCCGCTTCATCAACAACCATGATCTGCACGCCGGTCAGCAACAGCTTGCCGCGCTCAAAATGATCCAGCAGACGGCCAGGGGTGGCAATCAGAACATCGACGCCTTTGTCGATCAGCTGGTCCTGCTCTTTAAAGCTGACGCCGCCGATAAGCAGCGCCTTGGTGAGCTTCAAGTGCTTGGTATATGTGTCGAAATTCTCAGCCACCTGCGCGGCCAGTTCCCGCGTGGGGCACAAAACCAGGCTGCGCGGCATGCGGGCACGGGCACGACCACGGGCCAGCATGGTGATCATTGGCAGGGTAAAAGAGGCGGTTTTGCCGGTGCCGGTTTGGGCAATGCCCAGCACATCACGACCTTCAAGCGCGGGCGGAATAGCACCTGCCTGGATGGGGGTGGGGGATTCGTACCCGGCCTCTTCGATAGCTTTGAGGACCTTTGGGTTCAGATTCAGATCGGTAAATTTTGTCATATGCGTCCGTTTATGCGGACACTGATTTGGCCCGCGCGTGTTTTGACAAAGCTGGGTCCGCAAAGACATGCGGTGTGACAACATCCAACTTTGAGGGGGACATAGCAAAATCTAGTCGAGCGGTCAATTATTGCCTGTGTTTAAGAGCTTGGACACTTGGCATGAAAGCGCTGACCATGCCGTGTGCCAGCGGGCAGGCGCGCCTGCTGGGGCACCTGATGGGGCATCTGACAGATAGGGGGCGAGGGGGCTATTACCCTGATAGCGTTGCAGCGGGTTAGGGAAACGCGGGGAAGTGCTTGCGGCGACAGGCCGCCAGGTTCAGATCCCGGATCCGCAGCAGCCCCTCTGCCTCCAGCCGCGCCCGTAGCGCGGGGCTATCGTTGCAAATCTCGTCATAGAATGCGCGCAAACCGGCTTCACCCTCTTCGGCTTCGATCATGGTCATCAAGTCATGTTTGGACAGGCCGCCGCGATCAAGGGGGCGCGCCGGGGACAGCCCGGCGCGGTAGGAGCCTTGCGAGAGGCGGAACCGGTAGTGGGCGAGCCAATGTTGCCAATCCGGTGCATGGAGGTGGCACAGGTCAACCTCAGGCAGCTCCTGTGCGCCGGGATTTTCAATATCCTTGCCCGCCGCCGGGTCTTTTTGAAAAACATTGTGAATGCGCAGAGAAATATTGGCCATCCCGGTGCGTACAAAGATTTTGCCCTGAACATGGCTGAGAAATCCGCCCTTCAGATGCTCGCCATACCTCGGGTAGATGCGGCCAACCGTGCCGCCTTGCTCCGGGCCGCTGGGAATGTGGCCTTTGAAGGCGGTGCCGTCACCCGCCAGCGCCTCGATGGGGCGGGCACGGGCGCAGAGCGTGGTGGCTGGCAGGGCGTTCAGGATCTCACCGATAGGCCTGTCCGCCCAGAGGAACTCGTCGACGTCAATATGGGCCAGCCAGTCCAGATCCCCGGCCTGACGCCGATAGGCGCGCGTGGCATTCAGGCTTTGCCGCGCCTGATGTTTTTCCGGCCTGCCGGTTTTTTTGCGCCGTTGCCACCAGGAGGCATCATCGCAATCAAACACCCGGATCTTTGGATGGGCTTTCAGCAGCGCACGGGCCTCGGGGCAAGGGCTGTCCAGGTAGATGAACAGTCGGTGCGCCCCGATCTCAAGGTGGTAGGCAGCAAAGGTCAGGATATCTTCGGCGGGGGCCTTGATGGTGCTGACAAGGCCCCATTTTTCGGTTGGCGTCATCATCAGGAGGCGCGACGATTTTTGTAGCGTTGAATGCGGGCAAAGACCGTGCGGGGCTCCCGTACGAGATCGCCAAGCATCCGCTGGCAGAGCGGGGCGATGACCTGGTCGTTCTCTCCATGCCGCCACAGGCGGGCCAAAATATTCTTGTCCATATCACCGCGGCGCAGGGAATAGCCCTCGAGGTCAAAGGCAAGATCGTCCTTCGAACGACCTTTGATACGAGGAAACCCCGAGCTATTGAGACGACCTGACAGGCGGCGTTCACTATCGTGGAGCTTGATGAGGTCAAAGAGTAGCGCCAGCCCCTGTCCTCCTAGACGTTGGTCAGTAGTAGCCCCATGGTCGGCAAAGGTTGTGGCGGCAGAGATCAGCCAGCGGGGGGCCAGTTCCTTCGCCAGTTTAGCCCCATCTTCGCTCCAGAGGCGTAGAAAAAGCTGGCGGGCGAGTTCTGAAGTCGGACGGCGCCGCAGGATTGCAATCAAAAAGGCATGCAGGGCAAAGATCTCGGATTGACCGCGCATTTCATACCGCAATTGCTGCAGTTTGTGCTCTGGGTCATACTGGGTGGTCACGTCCGGGTCTGCGATGTCTTCCGGGATGGTCTGGCGCCAAAGGGCGGCAAATTCCACATCAGCCTTTGGAAGGGATTGTTCAGGTTGCAGAAACGGGTGCTCCCTTTTCTCAAGCCGTTTCATCAGGCTAAAGAACCCTCCGGGATACAACTCGCTGTCAAATTCCATACTTCAAGTCACCGCACAAACCAAGGTTTCTTGGCGGCAACATAGCTGAGAAAATTCCGGTATCGCAAGGCAATAGGCGAAGTGAACCCCAAGGGAAGAGGCGAGGGGGCGGTCAACACCCCCTCCGGGTGAGTGATGGGATCAGACCATCATTTCCTTGGTGGCTGTGAGTTTCAGATCGGGGTAGTCGCGTTCGGCCCGGTCGATATCCCACTGCAAGCGGGTCAAATAGACGATATCGCCGTCATGGTCATAAGCGATGTGCTGTTTGTTGGTTTCGGTAAACTTATCAAGTGCTTGCTTGTTACCGCTGACCCAGCGAGCCGAGGTGAACTGGGAGTTGTCAAACCGCACGGGCAGGCCATATTCCATCTCAATCCGGCTGGCGAGCACTTCAAACTGCAACGCGCCAACCACGCCGACAATAAAGCCCGAACCAATCGAGGGCTTAAAGACCTTGGCGGCGCCTTCTTCGGCAAATTGCATCAGCGCCTTTTCCAGGTGCTTGGCCTTCATCGGGTCGCCCGCGCGCACGCCTTGCAGAAGCTCCGGCGCAAAGGAGGGAATACCCGAGACCCGCAATGCTTCGCCTTCGGTCAAGGTGTCGCCAATGCGCAGCTGGCCGTGGTTGGGAATGCCGATGATGTCGCCGGCCCAGGCCTCTTCGGCCAGTTCACGGTCCGAGGCGAGAAACAGCACCGGGTTAGAGATCGCCATCGGCTTTTTGGTGCGCACATGGGTCAGCTTCATGCCGCGTTTGAAATGGCCTGAGGCCATACGCACAAAGGCCACCCTATCGCGGTGCTTGGGATCCATATTGGCCTGCACCTTAAAGACAAAGCCGGTGACTTTTTTCTCTTCGGGGGCAATTTTGCGCGGCTGCGCGGTTTGCACCTGGGGTTCGGGCCCATAGGCGCCGATTCCGTCCATCAGTTCTTTGACGCCAAAGGAGTTGATCGCCGAGCCAAACCAGATCGGCGTCATGTGACCTTCGAGCACCGCCTGCGGGTCCAGTTTGGGCAGCAGCTCGCGGGCCATCTCGACCTCTTCCAGCAGCTTTTCCAGCAGATGTGCGGGCACATGTTCCGCCAGCTTGGGGTCATCCAGGCCCTCGATGGCGATGCTTTCGGCCACCTTGTTACGATCGGCGCGATCCATCAGTTCCAGCCGATCGCGCAGCATGTCATAACAGCCGATGAAATCACGTCCCACTCCGATGGGCCAGGCTGCCGGGGTTACGTCAATTGCCAGGTTTTCCTGAATCTCGTCAATGATCTCAAAGGTGTCGCGGCTTTCACGGTCCATCTTGTTACAGAAGGTCAGGATCGGCAGGTCACGCAGACGGCAAACTTCAAACAGTTTTTGTGTCTGGCTTTCAACGCCCTTGGCGCCATCAATCACCATCACGGCCGCATCCACCGCCGTCAGCGTACGGTAGGTGTCTTCGGAAAAGTCAGAGTGACCGGGAGTGTCCACCAGATTGAAGCGGTAGCCATCAAAATCAAAAGACATCGCCGAGGCGGAAACTGAAATCCCGCGGTCCTTTTCCATCTGCATGAAATCCGAGCGGGTCCGCCGGGCTTCGCCTTTGGCCCGCACCTGTCCGGCCATCTGGATAGCACCACCATAAAGCAGGAACTTTTCAGTCAGCGTGGTTTTGCCCGCATCCGGGTGCGAGATGATCGCAAAGGTGCGGCGCCGCGCGATTTCGGGCGGCAGGTCTGGGCGGTTTGCAGCGGTATCCAACATGGCATTGCCTCTAGCCAGAAACCGGGGGGGAGGCAAGGAAAACAGCCGCAGACATTGCCGGCCCCTCTCGTATGCGCCCTGTACCTTTGCTAAAGTGGTCCTGGCATTCGTTTTGCCCATTCTGGCGGTCAGCGCGGTACGGCGCCATCTGGCAGACAGGAGCCTGTGTCGAGACCCCTTTTCAGTTTTGGTTAGAGTTGATGTGTAAAATGATTACTATTAAAGGAAAATTTGCTGTCTAGAGTGTAGGTCAGTGTTCCTGTGTTCAGAGGAAATAGCGAGTGAAACGACTTCAAGCCTGCGACATCTATTCATTGTTGGATGCTGTTGGCATGGCCGTGATTGTGTTGGAAGTCGGTGACGACGGCATACCCCGATATGTGGCGATGAATAAGCGTTCTCGGGCGATTGCAAAGCTTTCCCGGGATAGCTGGCTTGGCAAGACAGCTGTGGAAATATTTGGTGGCTCCACCGGAGAACGTGCGCTGGCGCATCATTTGGAGGTGGTGCGATCTGGACAGGAAGCCACCTACGAGATCAATTTGCCGTCTGTTCACAAGACATTTTACATTCGCACAACAATGACCCCGGTGTTTGATGCCGCTGGTAAACTGACCCATCTTGTCGGGTCATCTGCGGATGTAACATCGGAGCGCGAACGAGACGCTGCTTTGGAGCTGACCAAGATTGCCAAGGAAAAAGCGGAGGAAGCGGGCCAGGCCAAGGAGAGATTCCTGGCAGAAATGAGCCATGAGATCAGAACGCCGATGAATGGAATTCTGGGTCTCTGTGAGCTGCTGAAGGAAACCAAGCTGGACGACGAGCAAAGCCTCTTTGCCGATACGATTTTCAGTTCCACCACAGCGTTGCTGGACATGATCAATGAAGTTCTCGATTTTGCTAAGATCAAGGCAAAAAAGGTCTCCCTCAACGCTCAGCCCTTTTCACTGCGTGATCTTATTGAAGAAATCAGGGTGCTCTTGTCCGGCAAGACTTCCTACAAGGGGCTTGGCTTTCTTGTAGATTACCCTGACACACTGCCTTCCACATTCATCGGCGACGCCAGTAAGATCCGCCAAATATTGTTGAATCTGATTGGCAACGCGATCAAATTCACCGACCAAGGGCATATCTCGCTCACGGTTGACTATGATCTGAGTGCGTCAATGGGGCCTTTGCGGTTTGCGGTTTCTGACACCGGATGCGGCATTGAAGAAAGCAAGCTTGCCTCCATTTTCTCGGCCTTCGAACAAGCCAAGGGAACGCTCAAAGCACAGGCCGAGGGGACGGGGCTGGGCCTTGCCATTTCGCAGGCCCTGTTGGAGCGCATGGGGGGAGAGATTGCTGTCAAATCCGCTCCGGGGCAGGGATCGTGTTTTACCGTGTGGCTGGACCTCGCGCCTGAAGCCGATGGAGCCAAGGCAGCGGAGGCCGGGAAGCAGGGAGCGCCGCAAAATCAGCTTGGCGGTGGCCCCGCCAGTGCCGTTGCTGTTTCGGAGACGGAAACCTTAGAGCGGTTGCGTCGCATGAAGATCCTTGTGGCGGAAGACAACAAGACCAATCAGTTGGTCGTGGAAAAAATGCTGCAGAAATTTGGTGCGAAGGCTCGTTTTGCGGAGAACGGCACAGTGGCCTACGAGACCTATGTCGCGGAGGAGTTCGACCTGATCCTAATGGATCTTTCCATGCCTGTTATGGGCGGTCTTGAAGCGGCCCGCCGGATCCGGCAACACGAGACAGACACCGGTCGCGCGAACTGTAAGATTGTTGCGCTGACGGCAAACGCACAGAAAAGCGATGTAAAAGCCTGTTACGAGGCGGGAATGGATGGCTTTCTGACCAAACCATTTCGGAAATCTGAGTTGCTGGCGTACCTTAGCGCTCTTGACTGAAGACCCATGGGCTCGGCGAGGTTGGGGCACAAGGCCTGGCTACCGCAGGGAAGCGCGTTTCAGCAGGCTGACGGCGTCGGGGCGGTCGAGCAGGGATTTTTGTACCTCGATACCATGGGCGTCGCGGCGCTGGCCAATTTCTAAGGTAGGGGAGATGCGATCCAGGATCTCATCCGGAAGGGCTGATTGGGTCATCGGGTCCAGAAACAGGCTCTCGGCGGCGATGCCCTCGGCGTAGACAATGTGATGGCGATCAAACAGCAGCTGGAAATAGTCGACAAAGCCGCCATCCTGCACCACTACGCTGTCGCCATTGACCAGATTCCGCGCCCGTACCAGCAATTCGGGGCTGCCGGTGCCCAATTCATCATGGCGTTGATAGACCATCAGACGATGGTCGGGGCTGACCAACAGGTCGGCGGCATTGTTCAAAACCCCGGCGCGGATCAGCACCGGCGCCATGCGCCCGACAGCGCGCGAGGTGGTCTGGCCGATCCAGCGCAGCTCTTGCACGCCTTCATCGCGGGTCAGGATGCGGTCTCCGGGTTTCAGATCCTCGATTGGTTTTTGCGCGCCGGTGGCCATGGTGATCCGGGTGCCGCGGGTAAAGGAAACGCAGGCCATCTGTGCCAGTTTGCGCCGGGCGCTGTCTTGTTCGGCGCGCACCAGCGTATAGCTTTGCTGGATGCCCATTGGCGCCATAGGCACCAGATAAATCGCCGCGATCAGCCCCTCATGGTCGACTTCGACCATGACCAGGGCCTCAATGTTGTTACCTGCGTTCGGCATCAAGGTTACAACACAGTCCAGATGCAGCTGGGCGCCCGCCATGCCGAGTTCGGTATCCTGGGCGATGTAAAAACTGCCGTCCGCACCGCTGGCCAATCCCAACCGTTTGGCATGAGCCGTCGGGGACAGCTGGTAGATGTCATCCAGGATCAGCTCATCCATGACGCTCAGGCCGTCGCCCATATTGGCCCCAATCTCCACCTGAAACTGGTCAGCGGGATAGGCCGGGATCGATTGGATGGCGCGATCTGGTGTGGACACGGGAGCTCCGGTGGTTGGTCTGATGCGGTGCAGGGCGTGGACATCGTCGGATGCCCGGGGACTGCATAGCGGGTCTAGCAGTGAATTATGGCATGATACCGACAATTACGGGCAGAATTCCTGACAAGGCGTTAATTTTGCAAAGCGTGGCCTTTCTGACGCCCAGTTTAGCGCCCCAAACTCTGCCAGTTAACCTGCCAGTCAAACAGTCGCCAAGCGCCGACCTGTTGCGCGTTTCAGGGCTGGCCATTGACGGGGGGGCAGTGCACTCTGTGCCAAATCACAAGAATGACCCATTGGAGGTAAGGAATGGATCTAGGAATCGCGGGAAAACGAGCATTGGTCTGTGCCAGCAGCAAAGGTCTGGGACTGGGCTGCGCTGAGGCGCTGGCGGAAGCGGGCGTCAACCTGGTGATGAACGCACGGGGCGAAGAGGCACTGGTGCAGGCAGCGCAATCGATCCGCGACGCTTACGGCGTTGAGGTTGAAACCGTGGTGGCGGATGTCACCACCAGCGAAGGTCAGGCAAAGCTGCTGGCTGCGGCCACGGATATCGATATTTTAGTGACCAATGCTGGTGGGCCGCCTCCCGGCCTGTGGTCGGACTGGGAGCGTGACGACTTTATCAAGGCTCTGGACGCCAATATGCTGGCGCCTATCGCCCTGATGAAGGCGCTCCTCCCTGGGATGATGGACCGGGGCTGGGGACGGGTGGTGAACATCACCTCGCAATCAGTCAAAGCCCCCATTGCTGTGCTGGGTCTGTCCAATTCGGCCCGTGCCGGTCTGACAGGCTATGTGGCGGGCACCGCGCGTCAGGTGGCTGGCAGCGGGGTTTGCATCAACAACCTGCTGCCCGGCATTCATGCCACCGATCGTGCGGTCTCGCTGGATAGCGGTGTCAGCGCCCAGCAGGGCATCACCATGGAAGAAGCCAAGGCGCAGCGCGCCGCAACCATTCCGGCCGGGCGCTATGGATCGCGCACGGAATTTGGTGCCACCTGCGCCTTCCTGTGTTCGCAACACGCTGGTTTTATCGTTGGACAAAACATCCTTCTTGATGGCGGTTCAACCAACGCAACCCTGTAATAATTTACATTACCGAACATTTTTGGAGTATGTCCATGGCCAGCGGGTTTTCCCTGAAGGACCAATTGTTCAACATCGAGAAGACCCGCTATCTGGCGGGTCTTTTTGCCGAGGCGGTGCCGGGTTTTAAACCTGATCACTTTGAAGTCGAGGTCATGGCGGGGCTTTTGCCGCTAGAGCTGAAGGCCCGCATCAGCTGGATCGCCGAGGTGTTGGGGCAGCATCTGCAAGGGCCGCTTTCTGAGGTGGCGCCACATATCCTGCGCGCCTTGCCACCTCCGCTGGACCCCAGCAAGACCGATGATGACTTTGGCGATTTCATTTTTGCACCCCTGGGGGAGTTCATTGTCGCACGCGGGCTGGAGAGTGACCCGGAACTGGCGCTGGACCTGTTGGGGGAGGTTACGCAACGTTTCTCAATGGAATGGGCTATCCGACCGTTTTTAAACGAACATCCTGATTTGACACTGACACGTATGCAGGACTGGGCCAGTCATCCCAGCTACCATGTCCGCCGCCTGGTGAGCGAAGGCACCCGGCCGCGTCTGCCCTGGGGACAGGGAGTTTCCCTGGATCTGCGTACCCCGCTACCGCTTTTGCAACAGCTGCACAGCGACCCGACCCGCTATGTGACCCGATCCGTGGCCAATCATTTGAATGATATCAGCAAGAAAGACCCGGATCTGGTTTTGGATGTGCTGCAAGATTGGCGCGCGTTGGGGCAGCAGCAGGACAAAGAACTCAGCTGGTTGACCGCCCATGCCTGCCGTGGATTGGTGAAATCAGGCCACCCGCGCGCCCTGCGGGTATTGGGGTATGACCCGGATGCAGAAGTCACTGTAAGTGTATGAATTGAAACAAAAAAAGTTAAAATAGGCGATGTCCTGAACTTTGAGGTAACCCTCTCTGCGCCCGGTGATTTGCCGGTTCTGGTCGACTACCGGGTGCGTTTCCCGCGGGCTACGGGAAAAGCCTCGCAAAAGGTGTTCAAGCTCAAACAGACTGAGTTAAAAGGGTCTCCTGTGACGTTGACAAAACGACATCGGCTAAAGGGCGACGCCACGACGTTTAAGCTGCATCCCGGCAGGCATGAGGTCGAGGTTCTGGTCAATGGCCGCGTCGCCGCGCAGGACAGCTTTGAGCTGACGCCATGATACCCCTAACGTCCTGATGCTCACCTTCTGTCACAGATTTGTTAGCAATGCGCCCGCACTCTTGTCGGCGGCGACCGGGCAAGATAGCCCGGAGAGTGGCTCTGGAAGACCTGTCCGGGCTGATTGCTAAGAACGCGCCACTTTGGAGAAGCCCCCGATGTCCCATGAATCCGTGCAGAACTACTATGGCGAAGTGCTCCAGGGCAGCGAGGATTTGCAGACCAATGCCTGCTGCACCCCGGATGACATCCCGGATCACGTCAAAGAGGTGCTGTCGCAGATCCACGATGAGGTGCTGACGCGCTACTATGGCTGCGGCTTGATCGCGCCTGAGGCGCTGGAAGGCGCGCGTATTCTGGATCTTGGCTGTGGGGCCGGGCGCGATGTCTATGCGCTGTCAAAAATGGTGGGGCCTAGGGGCCGGGTTGTCGGTGTGGATATGACCCCGGCGCAACTGGATGTGGCCCGCCGCCATCAGGATTTCCACGCCGAGGCCTTTGGCCATGACAGCTCAAACGTGGAGTTCCACCACGGGTTTATCGAAACACTGGAAGAGCTGGACCTGGAGCCGGGCTCTTTTGATATTATCGTTTCCAACTGCGTGATTAATCTGGCCACGGATAAGGCCGCGGTGCTGCGTGGCGCCTATCATCTACTGAAAGACGGCGGAGAGATGTATTTCTCCGATGTCTATGCTGACCGCCGGGTGCCCGAAGCCATGGCTCGGGATGAGGTGCTCTACGGGGAATGTTTGTCCGGGGCGCTGTATTGGAATGATTTCCTGACCCTGGCCAAGGGAGCGGGATTCAATGACCCGCGCATGGTGACGGCGCGGCCCCTGACCATAGAAAACCCCAAGCTGGAAGCCCGCGTGGCGCCGCTCAGCTTCCTGTCGGCGACCTATCGGTTGTTCAAGTTGCCGGCGTTGGAAACTGACTGCGAAGACTACGGCCAGGCGGTGATCTATAAAGGCACAATTCCCCATGCGCCCCATGCCCTGCGTTTGGATGATCATCACGTGATCGAGGCGGGGAAGGTCTTTCCGGTCTGCGGCAATACCTGGATGATGCTCAAGGACACGCGGCTGGAACCGCATTTTGACTTTATTGGTGATTTCTCCAATCACTACGGTATCTTTGCAGGCTGCGGTGGCAATTCTCCCTTTACTGGGTTGGATCCCGAAGGCACAGCCGCGGCCTGCTGCTGAGCACTTGCGCGGCGCGCGCCTGGTTGGTATTTGCCGCTAAAGCCGTTCGTTAACCGGCGCAGCTTGCGAGGCCGCATGAGCACAGCATCCCCCCACTCTCAGGGTTCCCAGTCCGTTGCGACTGGGCCTAAGTCGCATCCGCGGCTGGAGATCCGCAATATCCATCGCTATTTTGATGGCCGCGCGGTGGTGGATGATGTGTCCTTGCAGATTCAGGCGGGGCAGGTGACCTGCCTGCTTGGGCCTTCGGGCTGCGGTAAGTCCACCACCCTGCGGATGATCGCCGGGGTTGAGATGCAGGACAGCGGCGAGATCTACGTGGATGGCAAGCTGATCTGCGACACGGTATTTAGGGTTCCCCCAGAGCGGCGAGAGATTGGCCTGATGTTTCAGGACTTTGCCTTGTTTCCCCATCTCAGCGTCGCCGATAACGTCGCCTTTGGGCTGAAGGGCAGCAAGGATGAAAAACGCCTCCGGGTCGAGGAGTTGCTGCAAAAGGTATCGCTGACGCGGTTCATTGACGACTATCCTCACCAGCTGTCCGGCGGGGAGCAGCAGCGTGTCGCCTTGGCGCGGGCGCTGGCACCACGTCCGCGCATCATGCTGATGGATGAGCCTTTTTCTGGGCTGGACAACCGGTTGCGTGATGGCATCCGCGACGAGACGCTGACCCTGCTGAAAGAAGAAGACACCGCCGTTTTGCTGGTCACCCATGAGCCGGAAGAGGCCATGCGAATGGCGGATGAGATCGCGCTGATGCGTGGTGGCAAGATTGTCCAGCAGGGCGCGCCATATAATGTCTATACCCGCCCCAGCGACAAGGCATCAGTCGCGTTCTTTAGTGATATCAATGTGTTGAAGTCACAAGTTAACGGAGCGTTAGCCGATACGCCCTTTGGTCAATTCCTGGCGCCGGGCATCGCAGATCGCACGGATGTGGAAATTGTCTTTCGCCCGCAACATGTTCGGATCGATTTTGACCGCGCTGGCAGGGGACCGCTGCCCACCGCCACCGACGGTGTACCAGCCCGCGCTGTGGTGAAACGGGCGCGCTATCTTGGCCATGAAAGCCTGGTGGAATTCCAGATGGACTATGATGGATCGGTGCTTAAGGTGACGGTGCCACGGGTGTTCCTGCCAGAGGTGGGCCGGGTGATGTGGCTAACCGTGCCGCGCAACCGCTGTTTCGTTTTCCCTGCCTGAGCCAAGGCAAGATCAGCCAAGGCAAGACCCGTTAAGAATCGTCGAGATCTGGCTTCAGCTCTTGTCGCGGTGGGGGTCGTAATCCGCCAGGGTTTTTCCGGGTTCATCCAGGAACAGTTCGGGCAGGGCGCGCACCTCTTCGATCAGATCAACGCGAAACACCCGGAAATCACCGCGTGTCTCGCACCAGGCCGTCAGGGTCCAGACACGCCCCCAATACTCCATATGCAGCGGCCGGATGGTGCGATCCGTCAGGGTGCCATCAAGGCGGCGATACCGCAGCGCCAGCTTTTGCCGGGATTTGATCGCGGCGCGCAGGGTGGGCATATGGGCAAAGCCACGGGCCACATCGGCAAAGGGGTAGACGGCAAATTTCCAGGCGTCGGCCTCGGCAATCACCTCGGTTGGCAAAACCGCATCGACCTTGGCGGCCAGGGCCTGTGCCGCGGCTTTCAGATCCGCATCCGCCGCCTCTGCCACGATGGCCATGCCAAGGTTCAGGGCTTCCAGCTCTGCCGGGGTGAGGGTCAGGGGCGGCAGGGTAATCTGTTCGCGCACCAGATAGCCGACACCGCGCTCTCCCTCCACCGGCACACCAGAGGCCACCAGCGTGTCCATATCGCGGTAGATAGTGCGGGTGGAGACCTCTAGCTGCGCGGCAATATCCTGGGCGCGATGGAGTTTGCCATCGCGCAGGATCTGGATGATTTCAAAAAGACGGTCGGTGCGGCGCATGGGACTACCCTTGGCGCAGAGGTGGGGGCCGCGTCAAGACAGGCGGCCCCCACCAGAAACAGTTCCAGATCAGTTTGGCATCAGGGTCCAGAGAATGGTTTCATGGCGAATGGAGACGCTGTCTGGCGCAATCGCTGCCATCAGGGCCGGGGCAAAATCCTGTTTGCCAAAACTATCCGCCACCTCCAGCGCGGTTTGCATGTCTTTCCAGATCACCGTGTCGGTCCAGGAGCCGTCGCTGCCACAGCTGAGGCGGCGAAAGACAAAGCCGGGATTGGCGCGCACAAAGCCCTCGCTGGCCTTGCTCAGCTGGACGAATTGCTCAGGCGTGACGCCTTCATTGAGGGTAAAGGTGACGGTTTCGGCGACGTGTTGTGTCATATCAAACTCCTTTTGTTGATGTGGGGTCTCTAACAAGGGGCAACTGACATAAACCTGTCAGTTGTGTTTGCCTGTGACTGAAAAAAACTGTTTTTGCATCCTGCACCGGGGGCAAAGCGGCTGCGGGCTCTTTGCGCCGACACAGGAGCTGCGTAGACCTGTGGTCAGAGGAATAGTCAGCCGATGCACTGCGCATTGGCAAAGTGAAGGAGAGATTCACATGCTTAACAATATTGGTCTTCCAGGCATCCTGCTCATCGCTGTTGTGGTTCTGGTGCTGTTTGGTCGCGGTAAAATCAGCTCGCTGATGGGCGAAGTCGGCAAGGGCATTACATCGTTCAAAAAAGGCGTCAGTGAAGGCTCCGCCGAGCTGGAAGAAGATGCGGCCACTGAAGCCAAGGACGTGACCCCCGAAGCTGACAAAGACAAGGCGTAAGCGCCGATGTTTGATCTTGGGTTGACCGAACTACTGGTTATTGGCGTCGTGGCGCTGATTGTCGTCGGGCCCAAGGACCTGCCGGTGATGTTTCGAAATGTCGGCAGGTTTGTGGGCAAGGCCAAGGGCATGGCGCGCGAGTTCAGCTCTGCGATGAACGACGCTGCTGACGAAAGCGGCGTGCGGGATGTGGCCAAGGGGCTGAAGGCTGCGACCAATCCTGTTGGTTCGGCTATGGACGGGGTGAAAGAGGCGGCGCAGGATATGGCAAGATCCATTGATCCGACCTCTTACAAACCGGAGTCAGAAACCGGGAAACTGGCTGCTGAACGGGCCAAGGACGCCAAGAAAATTCAAGCCGCAACCGCGCGTGCCGCAGCCGAACGCAAGGCACAGGAAGCAACCGAAGCCCTGGCCCATGCCGAAGCGGCAGAAGCCGCGGTGGATCGCGCGCCGGAACAGCCAAGCAGCGCCGAGCCAGCAGTGGCACCCTCTGACGGAAGTGAGGCCAAAACATGAGCCATAGCGAAGAGGTTGAAGACTCAACCGCCCCGCTGATCGAGCATCTGGCCGAGCTGCGGACCCGCTTGATCCGGTCGGTGCTCGCCTTTGCGGTAGGGGTCATCCTGGCCTTTGTCGTGGCCGAGCCGATCCTGCAATTCCTGGTGCAGCCGATCGAACAGACCCTGCGGGCGCTGGGTGATCCTTCGCCGACGTTGCAATATACCTCGCCGCAGGAATATCTGTTCACCCTGTTTCGGATTTCCATGGTCTTTGGCTTTGCGCTGTCCTTTCCGATGATCGGCTACCAGCTGTGGCGGTTTGTGGCGCCGGGCCTTTATAAGACGGAAAAAGGCGCGTTTCTGCCCTTTCTGGTTGCCTCGCCTTTCATGTTCCTGTTGGGCGCGACCTTTGCCCAACTGGTGGTGACCCCCCTGGCGATGCAGTTTTTCCTCGGCTTTGCGGATGTCAGCTCGATCTTTGCCAACCTGATTTCCAAGGCGGCTGGAGATGTGGCTGTAACCCTGCCGGATGGCGTAAACGTCGATACAGCTGTCGTGCCTGCCACCACGGATGGGGTCAAAATCACCTTCTTTGGCAAGGTGAATGAGAGCCTGGATATCACCCTGAAATTCATCATGGCCTTTGGCCTGTGCTTTCAGTTGCCGGTGTTGCTGACCCTGATGGGGAAGGCTGGCCTGGTCAGTTCTGATGGGCTGGGGGCGATGCGCAAATATGCGGTTGTTGCCATTCTGGTGCTGGCCGCGCTGGTGACACCGCCGGATGTGATCACTCAGTTGATCCTCTTTGTGGTGGTCTATGGTCTCTATGAGATCTCGATCTTCCTGGTGCGCCGGGTTGAGGCCAAGCGCGAAGAGAAGCTGCGGGCAGAGGGCTATTATGATGATGAGTATGATGATCCTTTGATGGCTGAGTTCGACGAGGATGAAGACAAGTAGGGCCGCAATGGTTTGACAGATAAGGGGCGCGCTGGTGAGAACTGGCGCGCCCTTTTTTGTGCCGGATTGGAGGCTGCAAGATTAGGCGCTGAGCTCTCGAGACAGAAGGGGTGGGTTTGCGCAATACCCGGCGCAGGCGACAGAGCCACTTGCCGCCAATGAAGGAACGTGCTTTCAAAACCGCAGCTATTGACGGAGGCAGGACATGGACGAAAAAACACTGACACGCATTGCTGATGCTCTGGAGCGGATGTCTCCGGCGCCTCTGGCAGCACCGGATTTTGGCACGGCTTCGGCCTTTGTCTGGCATGTCGCCCCCGACCGGCTGCAGCCGGTTGAGCGGGTGAACCGGGTGGATCTTGATCTGCTGGTTGGTATTGAACGCGCCCGCGATACCCTGTTGGAAAACACCCGTCGTTTTGCCCGCGGCGAGGCGGCCAATAACGCCTTGTTGTGGGGGGCGCGGGGCATGGGGAAGTCCAGCCTGGTAAAGGCCATCCACGGGGCGTTGTTGCCGGATCACGGCGATCTCAAGTTGGTGGAGTTGCAGCGTGAAGATCTGCCTTCGGTGGCGCGGTTGCTGAACCACCTGCGCCAGGCGCCGTACCGGTTTATCCTGTTTTGTGATGACCTGTCCTTTAGCCATGATGACCAGCACTACAAAAGCCTGAAGGCAGTGCTGGATGGGGGCATTGAGGGGCGGCCTGACAATGTGGTGTTCTTTGCCACGTCTAACCGGCGCCATTTGATGCCGCGCGACATGATCGAAAATGAGCGTTCCAGCGCCATCAATCCTTCGGAGGCGGTGGAGGAGAAGGTGTCGCTGTCTGATCGCTTTGGGCTGTGGCTGGGCTTTCACCCCTGCGATCAGGATGAATATCTTGCCATGATTTCAGGCTATTGCAGCGCCTATGGTGTGACGGTCGACGCCGAGGCCATGCGCGCCGAAGCCATTGAATGGCAGGCGACACGCGGGGCGCGCTCTGGCCGGGTGGCCTGGCAGTTTTTCACCGATTTGGCGGGGCGTCACGGGGTTGCCTTGACCGGGTAGCGGCGGAGCAAGACCAAAAAGACCGCACAGTCAAAGCTCCAGCCCTGTCTAAGCACGGCTGGAGCTTTGTTTTTTTGGCAGGTGACCTGTTCGGGAAACCGCCCGCACTGCGGATCAGGGGGCAGTTAGTTTAGATAGGGCAGTGGGTCGAGGCTGTCATAGCCGTTGCGGACCTCAAAATGCAGGGTTGCGCCTTCGATCTCTTGCAGGTTGGCTATGGTCTGGCCGCGCTTTACCCGGTCGCCTTTGCTGACCAGAATTTTGTCGACATTTGCATAGATGGTTAGCAATTGCGGATCATGGCGGATGACAATGATCGGGATGTTTTTAGAATCCTTGGTGATGGCGGCAACGGTGCCGGATTCAGCCGCCTTTACCGGTGCGCCTGAGGCGGCGGCGATGTCGATCCCGTCGTTGCGCCCCTGGGCGTAGGTCTGCACGATTTTCCCCTGAACCGGGTAGGCCATGGCGCTTTGGCTGGCGCGGCTGGGGGCTGGTACATCAACGGTGGGCAGGTTTTGGGAGGCCACATTGGCGGGTGCCAGGTCTTCCTCGGGCAGCGGCTTGGTTGCACTTGGCGGCGTTGGCGTGGCGCTGCCCTCGCCGGGGGCGGTGGTGGCCGGGACCACCGGGGTGCGGGAACGCTGCTGGTCTTTGAGCGGGATCAGCAAGTGTTGGCCCTCGCGAATGGCAAAATCGCTGCCCAAACCGTTCCATTCTGCCAGAGATTTGACCGGCACCTGATAGAGCCGGGAGATCGTATAGGCAGTTTCACCGCGCACCACCTTGTGGCGCACGGGTTCGGGGCCTGCCTGAACGGCGGCAGGGCGCTCCGGCGCTGTGGGTTGCAGGTCGGTGGTGGTCACCGAGCCGGGATTGGGCGAGGTTGTCGGGGATGCATCAATGGCGCTGCCTGCAAGGGAGGCAATGTCGACACCGCCAGGCGACGTGCTGCCGTCTGCGGCAGGCAGGCTGTCCGGGGCGCGCCGGGGCAGGGCGATGATTTCGCCCTTGCGCAGGGTGTCCCCGGGTTGCATGCCATTGAACCGGGAAATTTCCCCCACGGGCAGACCAATGCGGGTGGCCACATCCGAGACCGTGTCGCCGCGCTCTGCCACCGCAACCTGGTAGGAGGGATAGGTGATCAAGCCACGGGCATCCGCCGCCGGGCGATGGGTGGTGGCGGTCTGGGCTGCGGCGGTGGTGTTGAAGCCGCCGATCTGTCCGCGCAGATCATAATCCAGCGGTCCATCACATCCGGCAAGAAGAGCCAGCACAGGAAGCGAGGCAAGCGCCATGCGTCGACCCGCGAATCGAAGTCTGGCGCTGCTAGAAGGGCTGCCTGTCATCATGCTATCCTCATTTCGTGTCGTGTTTTTAAACGCGCCGGATCTTTGCCGGTTTTATGGCCTCTTGTGCTGCTGCGCGACTGCAGGTCAATGGTTTTCTGCAGCTCAGGGGGCAATCGGCGCCAGTTTGCCTGAATTTAGGCTTCTTTGCCCAATCCTTCCAGCAGGGGAACAAACCGGACGGGCCGCAGTTCATCATAATCGAGACCGTCTTCGGATTTGCGCACCCTGATCAGGGTCTGCACCGTGTCGGACTGGCCGACGGGAACAACCATGATACCGCCGGGTTTGAGCTGCGCCAGCAAGGGGCCGGGGGGATCTTCGGCAGCGGCAGTGACAATGATCCGGTCAAAAGGCGCCTGATCGGGCAGGCCAAAACTGCCATCCCCCACCAGCGAGGTCACATTTGGCAGCTGCAGGGCATCAAAAATCATTCGGGCTTCGCGCACCAGGCGGGCATGGCGGTCGATGGTATAGACCCGCCGGGCCAGCTTCGCCAGAATGGCGGCCTGATATCCCGAGCCAGTGCCGACCTCCAGCACGGTGTCGCGTGGCGAGACCTGCAGGGCCTGGGTCATCAGGCCAACCACCGAAGGCTGAGAGATGGTCTGGCCGCAGGCAATCGGCAGCGGCGTGTCCTCATAGGCGCGTTCGGAAAAGATGCCGCGGACAAAGGGACCCCGGTCAATCTGCTCCATGGCCTCCAGCACCCGGCTGTCGGTCACCCCGCGCGAGCGCAGGGCAAACAGAAACTGCATCTTTGTCTCGGGGTCGGGGCTGGTCATTCGATTCCTGTGAACGCATATAACATATCATGGGCGGTCAGATCGGCGCGCATTGGGGTCACCGAGACATAGCCATTCAGGTTGACGCTGGCGTCGCTATCAGGCGCGGTCTGAATGTGCTGATCACCGCCACGGATCCACAGGTAGCGGCGCCCGTTTGGAGAAAGCTGCTCTTCGGCTGAAAAGTGAGTGCCACGGCGGAAACCCTGGCGCACCACCCGGGTGCCTTTGACCGCGTCGGCGGGAACGGGGGGGAAGTTGATATTATAAAACAGCCGGTAATCTTGCTGGTCCTGTGGCTCTGCTGCCAGGACCTTGCGCACAACCTCTGCCCCGTGTTGGGCTGCGGCCTCAAAGGGATCATCGAGATCTTTGTTATGAGGGCCAAAATACTGCGACAACCCGATGGCGGGAATGCCCTGTAAGGCGGCTTCCATCGCTCCGCCCAGGGTGCCTGAGTAGAGCGCATTTTCAGCCGAGTTGTTGCCACGGTTCACGCCGGAAAGCACCAGATCCGGGCGGTTGTCCTTCATTGCCACATGGATACCGGCCAGAACGCAATCGGCAGGGGAGCCTTCGGCAGCATAGCGCCGCGGCCCCAGCTGACTGAGCATGGAGGGGCGCGTATAGCTGATGCAATGGCCAACGCCTGATTGTTCAAAGGCAGGCGCTACGGTCCAGACTTCGCCATCAGGTCCGGCGAGATCCTGAGCGATCTGTTCAAGCACGACAAGCCCAGGTGCACTGATGCCGTCGTCATTGGTGATGAGAATGCGCATAAAATCCCCCGCAGCTGTTGAGATCTGAATAGGCATTGGTACAATTGGGGGCAAGTGTTTCGGCTCGTCAGGAGACCGGAAGCTGCGGCGGATCTGGTAGCTGTGCCACAGGTTTGGCCGGGGATAGGCCAAATGCAAACCTTCAACGACAAAAAAAGGGGGGGCTCCCGCGCAGATCGGGGCTTGTGCAAAGCCCCTCTCCCCTTGGGCCCGGCAGGCTGCGCCTGCGGTTGAAAACTGGCGTTGGCCTGATGGGAGGCGGTAATGTTGGGCAATACCCCCGCGCCGCCAAAGGGTTGGGCGCTGCGCTGGGGCGTTGTGGTTTTGTTGAGCTGGCCTAGCCCTGAATATCCGTGAGCAGGCGTGCGGCTTCGGCGTGGATGTCGGCCAGCGGTGCGCGGTCCTCACCAGGGAAGAAGCGGGCGCGCAGGGCGGTGGGCATTGGCTGCGGCTGCAGTATCTTCACCACCGGTCCGGTTTTGACTGTTTCAGCCTGCCAGCTGCGTGCCAGCGCCATTTGGGCTGCCTTGCTGGCGCCGTAGGTGCCAAAGAACTTTTCGCCCGCACGGGGATCATCAAAAAACACCGCCTGACCGCTGCGTCCCAACAGGGGGGCCACATAGGGAATAAGGATCGAAGGCGCTGTGGCATTGACCGCGATGGATTTTGCCCAGTCCTTTTCTCCGACGGAAGGCGCCGGGCTGAGCGGAGCAGCATGGATCGCCGTGTGCAGCCAAAGATCCAGCTGTCCCCAGCGATCATGGATCCCACGGCACAGGGTTGCCATGGCTGCGGGCTGGGTAATATCCATCGGCGCCAATGTAGCCGACCCACCCAGCGCCTTGATGCGATCATCAAGCTCCTCAAGCGCACCGGTAGTGCGCGCAACAGCGACGATATGATGCGTTGGCGCCAAGGCTTCGGCCAGGGCAGCCCCCAGGCCGCGAGATGCGCCGGTGATAAGAGCGATTTTCTGTGTCATGGGCCGTCTTTTGATCCGCTTGAGGCAGGGGGTCAAGTCTCCATCTTGGAGGAGCCGCCTGGATTATGGATGCGTCGCATGGGAAGGGCGCTGACCGCCCCGGATCAAGTGCTCAACCGCCGGGCATTTCGATCCGGCTACTGCGGCCAGATTTTTCCAGGACAATGCCGCCCGGATCAATCCCCAGCACGCGGCCCTGGACCAGCCGGCTGCCGGTTTTGATGGTCTTTACCCGACCGCTGGGCAGGCGCACCATGGCCTGTAGATCATTTTCGACCCCAAAGAGGCCAAGCAGGCTGAGGCCTCTGGATGCAATCATATTGGTCTGGGTGGCTTCTTTGGCAACGCGTGAAGGCGTTTCTGGGCTGGTTTGTGTCATGTCTTACTTTTTATGGCGCAGCTGCGGGGGGCAGCGACGATAACAGGAGGGAGGCCGACAAGCCTGAGGGCCGGGCACTGGTGACGAGGGGGGAGAACCACGCCGTGAAAGGGATCTAAGCGCAGATATGGGCTGCCGCCGCTGGGGGCGAGGGGCAAATTTGAGTGGGCCGATCCTGCGGAGCGGACTATCGGCAAAGCCATGCTAAGGGGGTGGAAAACGGGCGGGCTTTTGCCGACAGGCCTGCAGGGGCAGGGCTGGTCTGGATCACAGGCCGCAGCCCTCTTGAAAGCGCTTGGTGTAACCCAGGTCAGGGCTGGCCGGATGTCGGTCAGGAATCATAGACCAGAGAGGCCAGATCATGGCCATAGGTATGGAGCAGCTCAAACAACTCTTCCAGCTGCGCGCCCTGGTTTTGCAGGGGAGCGAGCGGGTTGTTGGGCTCTGACACCTGTAGTTCAGGATATTGGCCCTCGGGGCGCATATGCAGCATGCAGGCAACGGGGGTGCCGTTGTCGGGCGGGATAGCATTGGCCAGCCAGGCCGGCCGACTGCCAAGGCTTTCGGTCTCCTGCATGTCCAACAGGTCGAGGTAGGCGTCAAAATCTTCAACCCCGAGATTGGCCCAGGTGCCCAAAATGAACTCCTGCCCATCGCTGTCGGCCAGAGGGATCGCCAGAACCGCCCGGACAAACCGCAGATCCCCAATGCGGCAAAAGTCATCGGTGAGCACATCACCGGTCTGCGCCAGAACCGCCGAATTATCCTGTACCACTAGGTCTTCGGGACACTGGTCTGGTCGGTCGCAGCTGAGGCTGAGCAATTGCGCAAAGGTCGCGCCGCAGCAGCGACACTGGCGCGAGGAAGTCAGCATTCTGGCAAGATGTGCGTCCAAGTGGCGGGTCTTTCGTAGAGCTCGAACAGAGCAGGTAGCAAAACACAGGAGAGGCGCCGATCTGTGTGATCAGCGCCTCTCCCTATGACGTTGGGGCTCTCATATCCTGCTTAGCCGGCAAGTTCAAACCCCTCGTGTGATGGCACAGCTGCCGGGCGTCACCAGAGAGGCGAGGCCCGGCACCTGCAGGGGGATCTTTTGGTTCAGGTTGCCAATTTCATGCTGTTCCAGGATTCTCCGGGGGCTGGCATGTCTTGGATCTTTTTGCTCACCCGGCCGCTGCTTTCGAGCGAATCCAGGTAGTCGTTTGAGACACTGCCGGTGACATATTGGCCGTCAAAACAAGAGCAATCAAAGGTGTCGATGTCCTTGTTGCCCTCTTTGGCTGCCCAAACCAGATCTTCAAGCCGCTGATAAATAAGCGCATCGGCGCCCAGCTCTTCGCGAATTTCTTCGGTGCTGCGCCCGTCTGCGATCAGCTCATGCTTGGTAGGCATGTCGATGCCATAGACATTGGGGTATTTAACCGGTGGCGAGGCAGAGGCGATATAGACCTTCTTGGCGCCGGCATCGCGGCACATCTGGACGATCTTCTGGATGGTGTTGCCGCGCACGATGGAATCATCAATGAGCATGATATTCAGCCCCTTCATCTCCAGCGGAATGGCGTTCAGCTTGCGGCGGACCGATTTTTGCCGCTCTGCCTGACCGGGCATGATGAAAGTCCGCCCGATGTAGCGATTCTTTACCAGACCTTCGCGGTAACGAATGCCCATGGAGTTGGCCACTTCCAGCGCCACGGGGCGGGCGGAATCCGGCACCGGGATGATGCAGTCGATTTCCAGGTCGGCCTCGATGATCTGTTTTGCCAGCGTCTGCCCCATGCGCAGCTGGGTTTTATAGACCGAAATACCATCCAGCATCGAATCGGGACGCGCCAGATAGACATATTCAAAGATACAGGGGGTCAGGGTGCCTTCGACCGCCTGGAAGCTGTGCATATTGCCGTCCAGATCAATGAGAATCGCCTCGCCAGGGGCCACATCGCGCAGTTTTTCAAAGCCGTTGATGCCAAAAGCCACGTCCTCAGAGGCAAAGGCGTAGTCATCGCCGTCGCCTTCGGCCTCACGGCGGGCAATGGACAGGGGGCGAATACCGTGGGGGTCGCGGAAGGCCAGCATGCCGACACCTGCGACCATGCAGATCACCGAATAGGCGCCCTGAATGCGCTCCATGGTCATTTTCACCCCGGCAAAAAGATTGCGGATCGGGTCGACCGTGCCATTGACCTTGATGCTGTCAGAGATCTTGTCAGCCAGCACATTGAGCAGGATTTCGGAATCCGAGGTGGTGCGCAGATGGCGGCTGTATTTGGCTGTTACCTTGTCACGCTGCTCTGCTGTATTTGTAATATTTCCGTTGTGAACCAGATAGATACCATAGGGCGCATTGACGAAAAAGGGCTGCGCCTCAGAGGCGCTGAGTGACCCCGCCGTGGGGTATCTTACATGTCCGATGCCCACCTTGCCGCGCAGGGTCTCTGCATCGGAGGCATTGAATACATCTTTGACCAGACCGTTGGCTTTGCTCTCGCGAAAGAACTCGCCCGTGTAGGTCACAATGCCCGATGCATCCTGGCCGCGGTGTTGCAGCATGAGCAACCCATCATAAAGTTCCGCAAAAACCTCGTGCTGTCGGCTTGCGATCCCCAAAATCCCGCACATTGAATGACTCCAATTTCGCTGTAGCGTTGCTGTCGGTTGCTGCAGACCAGGTCCCAGCCTGGATACTGCTGCAGGCTTCCTAGCTTGGATAGGCCGTAGAATACAGAAGAAAGCATGGATTTTTCTGCGTCATTTTCTTGGTGTTGGGAACAGTTTTGTCAGCAATGAGGGAGTTTTTATGCCCCATCACAACCGTGGGGAGTTGCTGCGGACCGGCTGCGGCCAAGAACGGGCAAGGCTCGTGCCCAGCAGCAGCGCCACTGCAGACAAGAAAATGGGCGACCCTTTTGTGACAAGGCCGCCCGAGGGGGGGAGGAAAACTTTGGGAAAGGGTCTGCTCAGGCAGCCTTTGGCGCGGTGTTGGGGGCGGTCTTTGACCCAGCCAGCAGATCCTTCAGCAGGTCAGGGAACTCGGCTTCTTCTTCTTGAACACCGGTCAGGGCTAGTGCGCGGCCCTCATCGCTGGCCAGGATCTGACGGGTTTCCGCCAGGGACAGCTCTTTGAAAGCACCATCCGGCCCGCCTGTTCCGGCCTGGATCAACATGCCGCTTTCGGCCCAGATCAACTCTTCTTCGGCGCATTCAATGTGGATCCGGCCCAGGCGTTCTGGGCTCAGGGCTTTGATACCTTTGTGGCCGGCTAGGGAAATCAGTTTCACCAGAACCAGGGGCAGACCAAACAGGCGCTCGGCTGCGTCGATTTCAAGCGCGACCATTTGATCGGCTGGAAGTTGCAGGTCACAGTCATTGCCCAGGGCTCCGGCAGGAACATGCATCATTGTGGTCAGACGGGGCACCGCGTGGCGAACGGTCTCGACTTCCTGGCAGCCACCGTCGAAGGTGTAGACCATATCGCCTGGCTTAACGTCCCGGGCCTGCACAAAGCCGCGATCGGTTTCCACCAGTGTCTGCGGCAGAAAGCCACCAGTCTTGCTCCGCTGCGGCGCCTGAACCTCTGGTTCGGGACGCACCATTGGGAAATCCAACAAAAGGCCAACCGGCTGATAATCGGCGAAAGTGTTGAAATGATCCAGGAGCATGGTGTCGATCCTTCTGAGCGAGAGTGCCTGTTCGTTTTGTTGATCCTATCTGGCCCTCGAATTGGGACGGAAATGGGGCAGGGGTGCGGCCAATTCCGTTCTTGCCCCCATTTTTCGCAACAAAAGCGCGTTTTTTGCGCCTTTGTTAACCATTGAGTGGGGCTGCTTGAGGATTTTTTAAGAAAATCACGAAAATTCGAAGTTTCAAAATGCGACCAGAAAAAATGATTCTTAATGGTTAACAAAAGGTTAAAGGTTAACCGGAGGCATTAACCTGTCGTTGGGTGGTCTGTGGATAAAGCTGTGAAGTCTTTGCAGCACCATAGAAAAAGGGCGCCAATAAGGCGCCCTTTCAAAATCATGCTGGTTTACCTTGGTAAACAGATCAGGTGTTAGCTGCCGCAAGAGCCGATCAAGGCCTCGTACTGCTGGGTCACCCAGCCGAGGGCCTGCTCAGGATTGCGGTCTTCGATCTTGCCAATCATCTGTTCAAACACCACCGCCGAGCGGCTCTCGTCAACAATTGTAAAGCTCTGCCCGGTCATCACCACATTATAGAGGAAAAAGGCAATCGCCACGAGCAGGATGCCACGCAAGACGCCAAAGAAGAAACCGGCCCCCTGGTCCAAGCCGCCAAGCGCAGATCGCTGGACCAGCGATGAGAACAGTGGCGTGAAGAAGGACACCACAATCAGCGCCACCGCAAACACGGCGGCAAAGGCGGCAATGATCGAGAGTTCGCAACTGTCAGAGATGAATTCGCCAACAACCGGGATCTCTGCCATCAGCGGTTCGACCTGAGGGGCGAACATAAAGGCAAGGATGCCGGCTGCGATCCAGCCCGCAATGGCCATAGCTTCGCGGACAAAGCCACGCGAATAGGCCAGAAGCGCCGATAATACGATGACCAGGGCCACAACCCCGTCAATAATAGTGAAACCTTCCATAACCCTCGCCCGTTAGCCTGCGATAAAATTTCGGCAACTCTAGCCGGCTCCAAAGAATTCGCCAACAAATCCCGCCAGATCTGAGGCTCGGCGCAGGCCAAGACCCTTGATCGAAATGGATTTGCCACCACTTGGAGCTATTGCAGAGGTGAAACCAAGTTTTTGCGCCTCTTTCAACCGGTTTTCGGTCTGTGGGGCCGGACGAAGGGCCCCAGACAGCGATATTTCTCCAAAAACAGCGGTATCTGCGGGCAGGGCGACATCTTCACGGGCGCTGAGCAGGGCAGCTGCCACCGCCAGGTCGGCTGCGGGTTCGGTGATTTTCATCCCACCCGCCACATTGAGATAGACATCCAACCCGGCAAAAGGAATGCCACACCGCGCTTCTAGCACGGCAAGAATCATCGCCAGGCGGGAACTGTCCCAGCCCACCACGGCGCGGCGCGGCTGCGAATGGGGCGAGGGCGCCACCAGCGCCTGCATTTCGACCAGAACCGGGCGGGTGCCTTCAATGCCGGCAAAGACGACAGAACCAGCTGACGGCTCGCCGCGGTCCGACAGGAACAGCGCCGAAGGATTGGTGACCTCGGCCAGGCCGCAGCCGGTCATTTCAAAGACGCCAATCTCATCCGCCGGGCCAAAGCGGTTTTTCACTGCCCGAAGAATGCGGAACTGATGCCCCCGCTCGCCTTCAAAATAGAGCACCGTGTCGACCATATGTTCCACAACCCGAGGCCCGGCAATCTGGCCGTCCTTGGTGACGTGACCAACCAGAATAACGCAGGCCCCGGTCTTCTTGGCAAATCGGGTCAATTCCTGCGCGCAGGCCCTTACTTGCGCCACAGTACCGGGCGCGGCGCCGAGCTGATCTGTCCAAAGGGTTTGGATAGAGTCGATAACCACCACGTCCGGGCGGTTCTTCATCAAGGCATCCAGTATAGGCCCAAGAGACGTTTCCGCCGCCAAAGACACCGGATTACCGGAAAGCCCTAACCGCTTGGCCCGTCTTTGCACTTGCCCTGTTGATTCTTCGCCGGAGATATAGGCGGTTTTCAGACCGAGCGCCGCCAATCGTCCCGTGACTTGCAGTAAAATGGTGGATTTGCCTATGCCGGGATCACCGCCG
>CAJQNB010000063.1 GCA_905479575.1 uncultured Pseudophaeobacter sp. | reverse complement strand
TGCCCGCAGCTTCTTGGCATCCGACGGTTCCATCCCGCCATACTTACTCTTGTATTTGTAGAAGGTGCCTTGGCTGATCCCATAGCGCCTGCAAACGTCAGCCGTCTTCTCGCCAGCTTCCTGCTCCTTGATCATTTGGATGATCTGTTCGTCCGTGAATCTCGTCTTCATTTGTCCGCCTTTCGGTTGGGCGGACTCTACACAAAAATGGAGGAAATTCAGGGGCTCAGGTCACTCGGTCGGGTAAGCATCCCTCTGAGGACGCGATAGCTTCTATGACGATTATTCTGCCAGAAAGATTCGTCTGGCAAAACTTGCGCCGTTAGCGTCCGGCTTGGCTGCTCTGACGCGCCATAGAGTGAGTTGATAAGTGTCCACCATTGATAGTGGACATCTTGAGGACGGATAGCAGTGCCGAAGTCGGCCTGCCGATACTCGTCAAGCTCGGCCGACCCGTGCTGAGCAACGCGGACGAACTCAGGCGCCTGTTCGACACCTGGAAAAAAGAGCTGTCCAGCAAGGCACTCGAGCGCATCCGACGGCACTTCTGGTCCGACTTCGAAGCCGGACGATCGCTCGACAGCTACGTCTCGATGCGTGACTTAGACTTCCTCGAGTTCCAGGAGGAATGGGTCCTGGAACTCGAGCATCTCGCCAAGGCGGACGTAGGCGCCCTGTTGGATGCCACCCGGAAGTATCGCATTCTGTATGTTCCCTTCGTGTTCGATCCCTCGCGATGGTGTGTGATGGAGTTACCGAACCCACTGAGCGCCGCCGGGCGGGGTCTCTTCAGGGAAATCGGCGCCGGGGCAACCCGACTGAAATTCGGCATCGCACAATAGGATGGCTTCTGCGCGAGCAACTCCGATGCCAAACGGTGGCCGAGCTTGTGACCACGATACGCTGACGGTTCCCCTTGTACCTGCGGTGGCGGAAGCCTGTGAAGGGCTGGCTCATGAGGGTAACGTCAATGGCCACGGGGTTGCGGGCGGGCGTCAGGGGAGACACGCGCCCGCCAGCGAAGGTCGTCAGAAAGCGAACATATCCTGGAACTGCTCCCGCAGGATGTTCTTTTGAACCTTGCCCATCGTGTTGCGCGGCAATTCTGCAAGAACGACCAGTTTGCGGGGGTGTTTGAACCGGGCCAGAGAGTGATGCACGGCCTCCATCATTGCATCCGTATCCGGCGTGGCGCCTTTTTCTGGGACGATCACCCCCAACACTGTTTCACCAAAATCAGGATGGGGCACGCCAACCACCGCGCTTTCTAGAACGCCAGGCTGGTCGTCCAGAACCAGTTCAATTTCCTTGGGGTAGATGTTGTACCCCCCCGAGATGATCAAATCCTTGTTGCGACCAACAATGTGGACATAGCCATCGTCGTCTATCTTGCCCAAGTCCCCGGTGAGGAAGAAGCCGTCTTGGCGCAGTTCCGCAGCCGTCTTTTCCGGCATCTGCCAGTAGCCTTTAAAGATATTCGGCCCACGCACTTCGATCTGGCCCACCTCGCCTGTTGCAAGGGAGGCACCAGTGTCAGGGTTGGTAATCTTGAGCTCAACCCCAGGCAAGGGAAAGCCCACTGTCCCCGCGCGGCGTTCGCCGTCATAGGGGTTGGAGGTATTCATGTTTGTTTCGGTCATGCCGTAGCGCTCTAGGATCCGGTGGCCTGTGCGCTCTTCGAACTGGGAATGGGTTTCGGCCAAAAGCGGCGCCGAGCCGGACACGAACAGGCGCATATGCGCCGCCAGGTCTTTTGTGAAGCGCTCATCGTCCAACAGACGCGTGTAGAAGGTAGGAACCCCCATCATGGTGGTGGCCTCAGGCATGCTTGCAATGATCTGGTCCAGATCGAACTTCGGCATGAAAACCATACTGCTGCCCGCAGCGAGCGTGACATTGGTGGCCACAAACAGCCCGTGCGTGTGAAAAATCGGTAGAGCATGCAAGAGGACATCATCCGAGGTGAAACGCCACTCGCTGACCAGGGTGCGGGCATTCGAAAGCAGATTGTCCTGTGTCAGCATTGCGCCCTTGGAACGACCGGTCGTACCGGAGGTGTAGAGGAAGGCTGCCAAGTCATCCCCGGTGCGCTCAACGGGGGCAAAACTCATCGGCATGACCTGCGCCTGCGCCATCAGGGTTCCGCCGCCATCGGCATTGAGGGTTTCGATCTGCGCACTGAGCCGCTCGGCCACCACACCCAACTGGTCTTCGTTTCTACCGTCGCAGACAATCAGCGCCGCACCGCTGTTTTCGATGAAGTAGCTGAGTTCATCGACCGTATACGCCGTGTTGAGTGGCAGAAAGACCAGCCCTGCCTGTGCACAAGCGGCATATAGCGCCAGTGCTTGCGGGGATTTCTCGACCTGAACGGCGACCCGGTCTCCGGGCTTCAGCCCAATTTGAGCTGTCACATTGGCAATCTGAGCGCTGGTCGCAAGGAAGTACTGGTGGGTGATCACCTGACCGTCGAGCAGACGCAGGAAGGGCGTGGTCTTTCCGGCGTGGATACCGAAAAGACCGTCATAGAGAGGATTTGCCATGGGGTTACCTTTCTTCGGTCTTGGGAAGTGCGACTGGTCCGGCCAAAGCTTGGACCTCGGCCGTTGCTACGACTTCGCGTGTGTTGGCAAAGTTTTCATGGTTCTGCGCGACCCGAGCCAGGTCGTAGAGATAGTTCACCATTGTGCCGCCCGACTGAGCCCGGCCTTTGTCCGAAATATCGCCATCGGCATGCACCGCGTGAACAATCGCCCCGTTGCCAAGATGGAACCGAGCCACCGGATCAAACGGCAGCCCGCCACTGGATTTTGCGTTCAACAGGTAGTGCGCGGCCAACGCCTGCATGTTTTCCGGATCATCGGTGGTCCAGGTCAGCCCCACCTGTGTCAGCCATTTGGTCAGGCCGGGAATGGGCGACAGGGTGACAAAGGTGTCAAGACCGGACAGTTCCGCCGACAAGTCTGCTGCGACCTGTTTGATCAGCGAATTTCCAAAGGAAATACTGGCGAGCCCGGCCTGGCAGTTGGAGATCGAGTAGAACACGGCAGTGTCCGCCTCTTCCGCAGGCAATGCAGTTCGGTCTTCAACCAAAAGTGCCTGCACCGACCCGGGAGTGCCCTTGGTCAGGGCGACCTCGACAAAAATCAGCGGCTCATCGGGCATCGACGGGTGGAAGAACGCAAAACAGCGACGATCCGTTGGTTCCAGGCGACGGCGCAGATCGTCCCAGCTGTGGATGGCGTGCACCGCTTCATAGGCAATGATCTTTTGCAGGATATGGGCAGGGCTTTCCCAGCTGATCGGGCGCAAGACAAGGAACCCGCGATTGAACCAGGAGGCAAAGAGATGGCGAAAATCCAGATCCAGCGCCTGCAGTTCCGGCTGTTTGCCCCCCAGCCGCAACAGATCGGCGCGCATCTTCACTAGCGCCCCAGTGGCCCCCGGCACCCGGTTCAGGCGGCGGACAAATTCCTGGCGGGCAGGTTCGGCAGCGTCGGCAAAGGCCTGATAGCTGGCCTTTGATGGGCTTCGCTCGTAGTCGTCGAGCGTGGTGCGGACCGCTTCCGGGTCAATATTCATCGTGGATGCGATATCCTGAAAGAACGCGAGCTTGTCCGCGTCCTCCAGCTCGGCAAACCGCGACAGAATTTCCCGGGCCAGTGCCAGCCCCGAGGTCTCGCCCGCAGATCCAACCAGCGCAGTGGCCATTTCGGTCAGCGGGCGACCGTCCTCGGTTGCCCCCGGCGCTTCGCGGCGATAACGCCGCTCAAAGACCGTGGACAGAAGATCGGCAAGAAGGCTCATAGTGCAACCCCCATGACGACGTTCGGCAGCCAGGTCGCGAGACCTGGGAACAGGCACAGCAGGATGATTGCCAGGACCATACAGGCCACAAAAGGCAGCGAACCGGTCAGAATGGTCTTAAGCGAGATATCAGGTGCAATGCCATTGATCACATAAAGGTTCAGACCAACCGGCGGCGAGATCAGGCCGATTTCCATGTTGATCGTCAGCACAACCGCAAACCAGATCGGGTCAAAACCTGCGGTGTCAATAATCGGCAGCAGGATTGGGGCAGCCATCAGAATGACAGCAACCGGGGGCAGGAAGAAGCCAGCAATCAGCAGGAATACATTCACAACCCCCATCAGAACCCAGCGGTTCACATCCAGTGTGCCGATCCATTCGGCGATCGACTGGGTGATGAAAAGTGAGCTGAGCATGTAGGAGAACACACCAGCAGCCGCGATGATAAAGAGGATCATCACGCTTTCCTTGGTGCTGTCCCGCAGCACAACCCAAAGATCTTTGGGGTTCCAGAGCTTATAGATGATCATGGCGATCAGCAGGCAAAGCAGCGCGCCAACGGCGGCGGTTTCCGATGGCGTGGCGATGCCGCCATACATGGCATAGAGCACGCCGATAATGATGCCGAGGAACGGCAGAACACGGGGCAGGATTTCGAACCGTTCGGCCCAGGTGTAGCTGCCTGCGCCCAGGCGCGATGCCTCGCCGGATTTCCAGGTGGAGTAAAGCGACCAGGCCATGAACAAGGTCACCAGCAACAGACCGGGGATCACACCGGCCAGGAACAGGCGGCCAATCGAGGTTTCGGTGGCAATGCCGTAGACAATCATCGTGACCGAAGGGGGGATGAGAATGCCCAGCGTACCGCCCGCTGCGATCGAGCCTGCCGCGACGCCATCAGGATAGCCGCGCTTGCGCATTTCCGGGATGCCCATCTTGCCGATAGCGGCACAGGTCGCAGGCGAAGAGCCAGACATGGCAGCAAACAACGCACAGGCCCCCAGGTTCGATACAACCAGGCCGCCGGGGACACGGGTCAGCCAGCGCTCCAGTGCTTCGTACAGATCGGCCCCTGCCCGGGTCGATGCGATGGACGCCCCCATGATGATGAACATGGGGATCGACAGGAGCGCAAAGTTGTCAAGTTTGCCAAACAACAGTTCGGGCATCAGTTCGAGAGAGCGCGCGCCATCAAAAACCAGCAGGAAACCAGCGGAGACGATCAGCAGGCCAATGGCCACGGAAACGCCAGAGAAAAGTACGAGGATGGTGACAATCGCCACGATTGCCCCAAGCAAAAGCGGATCCATTAGGTGTCCTCCAGTCCAAAGGGTTTGTCGACGCCGGTCAAAACCGCCACCAGGTCAGCGATCAATTGCAAAAGCAGCAGGCCAAAGCCCACTGGCAGCGCCAGGTAGGGGATCCACAGGCGCACCCCCCAGACAGTGTCGGAACGCCAGCCGCGGTCCCAGGCAAAATGCCAGTAATCATAGCCGTAAAACAGCATGATCGAGACGATGCTGATCGACAGGACCGACGTGAGAATGGCCATGAAAAACCGTGGGCGCGGCGGCAGCGCGAGCGGAATAAGGTCGACATTCACGTGTCCGCGCAACCGCTGCACATAGGGCAAACCGACCAATGTTGCGGCTATGACCAGATAAATAACGGCTTCGGTTTGCCATATGGTCGACCCGTTCAGAACAAAGCGCACGATGATCATTTGGCAGGTGATGGCGACGGCAGAGACAATCATGCCCGCCGAACACCAGCCAGCCAATGTTGAAAGCGCCGCGACGACGCGAAGGAAAAGATTGTTCCCCGTATGGGAAGCAACGGCGGAGCCATGACCAGCCATGTGCACCTCCTGATGTTATTGGAACGGTAAATAAATGAAAAGCGGGGCGGATTTTCATCCACCCCGAGTGGCGGTCATTCGACAGCCAGTGCCAGGTCGAGCAATGCCTGCCCATCCGCGACTTCTTCGACAAATTTTGCGTAGGAGGTTTCCATCGCCAGCGCACGCCAGGCATCAAAATCCTCGACACTCATCTCGGCAATCTCGACGCCGGCCTCACGGAAGACCTTGGCCGAGGCAGCATCCTGGCTCTTGGCCTCTTCCATATAGAAGGCCTCAGCCTTTTCGGCGGCGGCGATCAGCGCGTTTTGTTGCGCTTCGCTCAGGCCATCAAACGTGCGCTTGTTCATCAAGAGTGGCTGATACATGAACCAAAGCGCCACATCGCCCGCCGGCGTGTAACAGCTGACCTGCTCGTAGATGCGGTAGCTGACGAAAGACGACGAAGAGGTGTTTGCAGCCTGCAGAACACCCGTCTGCATCGCATTGTAGATCTCGGACGACGCCATCGACGCGATGGATGCATCGGCACCGGCTAACATTTGTTCAAACGACTTGCCAGCCGCGCGGGTCTGCAGGCCTTTGACGTCTTCGGGTTTGGTGATGCACTTGTCCTTGCCGGCAAAGCCACCTGCCAGATAACCGTGAACCAAAACCATCACGTCATCTTCCGCCATCTTGGCTTCCAACGCTTCCATAAAGGGAGAATGCGACAAGCGCGCTGCGTGATCATGGTTTTTCACCAGGCCGGGCATCAGGGTCAAATTGTAGGCGGGCTGTTGACCACCGGCGTAGGACAGCGGCAGAACTGTCATGTCCAACTGGCCTCGGCTGAGCGGCTTGTACTGCTCGCGCGGCTTGAACAGCGACTTAGACCCGAAGATTTTGATTTCGAGATCGACCCCGGCTGCCGCGACTTCGTCGGCAACGATCTGCGCGACCTGATGACGGATGTCTTTGCTTGACCATTGGTGCGACAGGCGAAGCTCAGTTGCTCCTGCCAATGTGCCCATGGAAGCAAGCGCCAGGGCGGCGACAGCGGTGTTCAGAATGGGTTTCATGTTATCCTCCTCCAAGAATCCAACCCGGAATACACCAGGTTGGCCCTAACGATAGGTGGGGTGTGTTTTTTAAGTCAAGTATCTTGTATACAATAACAACAATCTTGAGCTTCAATTTCATGTTTGGTAATGCAATTATATGGAAAAACGTCGTGCCGATATCATCGCAGAGCAGCTCGAAGAGCGCATTTTTGATGGAACCTATACGGACGGAGATCGGCTGGACGAAGTTCGTATTGCCGAACAGTTCGGCGTGTCCAGAACACCTTTGAGGGAAGCATTACAACGGCTTGCACGCTCTGGGTTGGTAGAATTGGTTCCCCGGCGCGGCGCTTTCGTTCGTCAGCCTGGCCCGGTTGAACTCTTGGAAATGTTTGAAGTCATGGCGGAAGTCGAAGCTGTCTGTGGGCGTCTTGCCGCCAAACGCATTTCTGACGAAGCTCTGGCAGATTTGCATGATGCAAATGACAGGTGCCAAGCGGCCGTTGAGGCACAAGACCCCGACACCTACTACAGCGAGAACGAGCGATTCCATAAAATTATATACCGGGAGTCAGGCAACGGCTTCCTGGAATCAGAGACTGGACTTCTGCATCGACGCCTCCAGCCCTTCCGGCGTCAACAGCTGAGACTACGCGGCCGCATGGTGCAATCCATGAGCGAGCATAAGATCATCCTGGAAGCCTTGGAACAGGGCGACTCTGAGGCAGCAGCTGACGCGCTGCGTGGTCATGTGGCGATCCAGGGAGAGAAATTTCACAGTCTGATGGCAACCCTCAAAAACGCCGCCCCATGACGGCTTGGGGAGCGCCCCATCCTGGTGCCCGGCCCTCCTTCATTCTTTACAGCAACATTTTTTCCCTACCGACCAGACCAACAGCAAAGAACAGGTTTTCACGCTGCATCGCAGCGGCTCAAACCTGTTCAAATTGGGTAAGATGGCCTTGCAGGCCGGTTTTCACCCTGCCCCAGGTCTCCTGCAGCTTGGCCAGCGGCGGTTTTTGATCGGTTTGCTGCACCTCAATTTCAATCAGAGCACCACGCAGATCCAGCTGACCTAGAACCGCTGCAGATCCAGCCAGGCGATGGGCCTCTTTGCGATGGGTATCAAGCAGTTGAGACACGCCAGCCAGCACATCCAAAAAGCTGTCGACCTCTGCGATAAAGGTATTCAGAAAACCCGTTGCCCGCTCAGCCCCAAGGGCGTCAAAGAATTGCGCGATATCGGATTGGTCTTGATCGGCTTCGCCAGCTTGGGCCGGAGCTGTATATCGCGCAACCAGAACTGAAAGGTCCTTATTGCTGACCGGTTTTGTCGCCACTTCGGCAAAGCCCGCCTTGAGAATGCGCGCATGGTCTTCCGGGGCCGTATGGGCGGTCAGGGCGACAATCTCCACATCCTGAGCAAGGTTTTCACCGCGTATCCGGCGGATTGCTTCGATGCCATCCACCTCGGGCATACTGATATCCATCAAAACAAGGTCAAACCGCTGCTGCCGACATGTTTCTACCGCAGCAGCCCCGCCTGACGCGACCGTGACCTGATGCCCCTGTTTCTCAAGCATCCGCTGAAACAGCTCGCGATTGATGTCATTGTCTTCCACCACCAAGATCTTGGCAGAATGCTCCTGGGCCTGTTCGATGGCGGGATCGGCGACGGGCAGCGACTGGGCTGTGGGCAGCGGCAGGACGAGAGAGAACAAACTGCCCTCGCCCAATTCGCTTTCACAGGTGATGGTCCCCCCCATTGCCTCGACGATACGGCGGGTGATTGCCAAGCCCAGGCCAGTGCCTTCGCTGCTACGCTGATAACTGGAATCCAAGGTGATAAAGTCTTCAAAAATCCGGTTGAGGTTATTCTTGGCAATGCCCTCGCCGGTATCAGCAACGTGAAACTCGATCTGGCCTGCTGTGGCGTTGGGATGGACATCAATCATAACCCCACCATCACGCGTGAATTTGATCGCATTGCCAATCAGATTAAGCAGAGCCTGTTGCAGCGCCCGCGGCCGCCCGGTCACCATTTCCGCCCCGTCGTCGATGCCATAGCTCAGGGTCAAATCATTGCCATTTGAACGCGCTGGGGCCTTTTGACTTTCCACCAGACCTTCCACCAATTCGCGCAGATTAAAGACGCTTTCAGTCTCCGTTTCGATACCGGCTTCCAGGCTCGACAACTGCAAGACATCATTGACGTGATGAAGCAGCAACTCGCCGGACACCAACATCGCATCCAGGTAACGGCGTTGCTCGCTGTCTGGCCCCATTTGCTTCAGCAGTTCAATGGAACTCAGGATCCCGGTCAGGGGCGTGCGCATTTCATGGCTCATCACCGTTAGCAAATTGGCCTTGGCACGCTCTCCCGCCAAGGCATCATCACGGGCCCGGCGCAGCTCTTCCTCTACGGCAATGCGATCGGAAATATCACGAATATAGCCAACATAGGCTTGGTCGGTTTCACTGCGACTGACGGAAAGCGACATCTCCATCGGGAAGATCTCGCCTGACTTTCTTTGCGCCTGCAGCTGGACCCGCCCCCGACCCGCCACCCGGGGACTGAGTTTTTTTTCCAAACGTTTCATTCCCACGCGATGGACCTCGCGCAGATGTGGAGGAATGATCAACTCATCCATTTTCGCCCCCATGACCTCCTCGCGCCGGTAGCCAAAAATCGCTTCGGCGGCACCGTTAAAGGCAAGGATGCGGCTCTCTTGGTCAATCATCAAAATGGCATCAAGCGAAGACGAAATCATCGCCTCCATACGAGACGAGGCCTTACTGCGCTCTTCCGCCAGTCTGCGCCCCCGGCGATACATCCACCCAGACAGCAAGGCAGTGACCGCCAACGCTATGATCAGGGCCAAAAGCACCACCGCCAACCGCCACATGATCGCAAACAACTGCAAACGCTTGCTTTCGGTATCTTCGACCTGGATGACCACGCCAAAAAGCGCCAGTTCGCGCACGTCATCGCCATTGTGTAGCAGGTGCATCGCGATCAGATGGCGGTTCTGCATCAGCTGCTGATCTGGCACGTCAATCAACTCGACAAGGGACTCCAGGCGTCCCTGCAACCGACCGAGCAGCTTACCACCTGCTGGCGAATTGCGCAGATCAGCAAAAAGCGGACCTTCAACAAAGGTGGCTATGCGACTGTAATAGACGTCAAATTGACGCCGCAGAGCGGTGATACCTCCGGGCTCTGCCGCCGCGTCAACGGCCGCTTGCAGCTTCAGATGGTCGACTTCGGCCTGGGACAGGACCCACTGCATATTGTCGGTTGCCGCCGTCGACAGCCCCTCCAGGCGCTGCACAACCTCATGGCCAAGACGCATCGACTGCAGGGTCAGCAGCGGCAGCACCATCAGCGCCATGAGGAGCAGGATCTTTGTCACCCGCGGCCAGTTTCCGGGGCCAAGCCTGCCCCAAGAGAACGCTCCAGCCGCCTTCCTGGGGAAGGCGGCCTTGGGACGAGCGTTCTTTTGGTTTCGGATCTGCCCGGCTGTCTGTGTCATTCAGATTTTTGCCCCAATGTCAGGTGGCTCAGTTGCCAAATGCTGCGCGAATAGACCGCCTCGGTGCGGTAGGACAGGTTCTGGTCATAGGGGTAAATCAGCCACAGCGGCCCCTTGCCCCGCAGCGACATGGTTTTGCCATTGCGCAGATAGGCAACAATTGGCCCGCCAGCGACTGCATCAGACAGCGGCACCTCAACCATATAATCATTGACGGCGCGCGCCTCGATGGTGACACCCGCTGTCTGCGCCGTCACATTGAAATGCGCCAGCAGATCGGCCAGGGGCACACCGGTGAAGCTTTGCGGCCCAGTTGTCCAAATGGTGGAGGTTTCAAAGTGCTCTGCGGTAAAGGCCTGCAAGTCTTGCAGTGTCAGGTGCTCTTCCCGCGCCCCGTCGCCTTCGATCGAAACGGTGAGCAAAACCTCACCCTGATGCGCTGGGGCCGCATCTTCGGTTGCCGTACCTGCCAAGGCTGTACTAGCCCCAAACAGGCCCACAAGTGCTGCAAGCGCCCCACTAAAGGCCAGGGACAACAACTTCTTACCGCCTATCATCATCTATCTCTCCAATACCGGTACAAAATGCGTTCTGGGGTTTCCCAACAGTCAGCACCCTCTGTGCTGTCTACGCTATCTGCGATTGAAAAAAGCCTAACATATCTCCGCCTTGGGACTATCTACGCCTGCGGATAGTGCCCTATCCTTCCGTATAGGTGGGATATCCAAGGGTCTAGAATCCCGCCCCTTGAGGGCCCTATTCAGGGCAAAAGAGCAGCCGGCAAACGCCGCATTATTGAGCCTTTTTTCATCTATAAGAACCGTTCCTTCTGGGCCTTGGGGCGTCAGCCAGAAAAATAGGCTCCTTCACAACATCGCCGCCGACGCGCTGGAAAATCTTCTCTCAAATTGATCCAAAATCTTGATGGATTTGAAACACTTCCAATTGTAAGCTTACCTAAGACAACTCGAACTTGGTTAAGGTTTTCATGCGTATTTTGTTAGCAGACGATCACGATATGGTCCGTGAAACCATCTCTGCCTACCTCGAAAGCAAAGGCGATGCCGCCGTGTTTTTGGCGACAGATCTGGCTGGTGCTCTGGACCAAATCAACAGGGATGGCCCCTTTGATCTTGTCTTGTTGGATTACCAAATGCCCGGCATGCATGGGCTTGCAGGGCTGACCCAGGCGATCGCTGCCAATGGCGGCAAGGGCGTTGCAATTCTGTCCGGCAATGCCCCAGCGCAAACCGCCCAGGACGCGCTCAAACTGGGGGCAATTGGCTTTATTCCCAAAACCATGGGCGCCCAGTCGCTGCTCAATGCGGTCCGCTTTATGGCCGCAGGAGAGATCTACGTTCCCGTAGACCTGATGCGCCCAGAACCCGCAGCCCCTGCACATCCTCTGGCGGAAAAGCTCAGCCCGCGCGAAAATGAGGTCCTCTCCGGGCTGTGCAAAGGCCAATCCAACAAAGAGATCGCCCGTGACCTTGATCTGCAGGAAGTCACGATCAAGCTGCATGTCCGGACGCTGTGCCGCAAGCTGGACGCAAAAAACCGCACCCAGGCTGCAATGATCGCTAAAGAAGCAGGCCTGTACTAAACGCATTTCCAAAGCCCGCGCAGGCCCAAAGAAGCCAAACCAGTCGCAGCCGTTTTACAGCACCTCCGCCGGTGCCCTACGACACCTTGGCAGGCAAGGCCGCGTAGCCGCGAAAACGCATACGCCCACCATCCCGTCGCCCCGCTAGGATCTGATAGGTGGGAAAGCGCGCCAAAAACCGCTCGAGGGCAATTTTTCCTTCCAGCCGCGCCAGGGTCAGCCCCACACAAACATGTGGACCGCCAGCAAAGGCAAGGTGACGGTTGGGTTTACGCCCAATGTCAAACGCCTGCGGATCGGCAAAGATCTCTGGGTCGCGATTGGCCGCACCAATGAGAAGATGCAGATTGCTGCCACGTGGAATGACGACACCACCGATTTCAACCATGGCCGTGGTTTCGCGGTTGCCCAGCTGATTGGGCGAGCGAAAGCGCAGCACCTCCTCTATGGTCGTCTTGATCAGATCCGGCTGCGCCAGAAGCCGGATGCGTTGTTCCGGGAAATCATGCAGCAGTGCCAGGGCGTTGCCAATCAAGTTTGTGGTAGTCTCATGCCCCGCATTCAAAATGAAAATACAGTTTTGGATCAGCTCGATCTCGCTTAACCGCTCGCCCACGGCCTCGCTTTTTTCATCGCCAATGAGCCGGGTCAGGACATCGGTTTCCGGATCCCCCGGCGCTGCCCTGCGCCGGGCAATAAGATCTTGCAGGTAGGCCTTGAACTCTTCGACCGCCCGATGCCCCAAGGCCAGCTCCGCCTCGGTCAAAGACGGCTCCAGCGCCCCCAAGATTGCCAGCGACCAGTCCCGCAAGGGGCCGCGCTCCTCCAGCGGGACATCCAGCAGGTTGCCGATGACCTGAATGGGAATACAGGAGGCAAAATCCGCGATCAGATCCACCGAAGACTTCCCCTGAAGCCCGTCCAGCAGATCATCAACGGTGGCGATCAATCCTGGTTCCATGCGGGCAATCGCCCGCGGCGTCAGCGCCGAACTCATAATCCGGCGCACCCGCGTGTGCAGCGGCGGATCCGAAAACACCAGCGAGGTGGTGTGATGTTCAAACAGCGGCGAATCCGGGCCAAATTTGGGGGAAAAGACCGCCTTTTTGTCGGAAGAATACAACGCGGTGTCCCGGTAGATACGATCCAGATCCCCATACCGACTGATGAGAAAGGACCCATCCGGCTGCGGCAATACTGGGGCCTGCGACAGCAGCGCGTCATAAATGGGAAAGGGATCTTCAACAAACCCAGCGGGCGGGTTGGTTAAATCAAAATGTTGAATATCTGCCATCGGCGATGCAGCGGGGGCTGACAAATGATTTACTCCTGAAATTTGCTCTCAGGATCCGATGAAAGCGCCATGCTGTCAATAACATGGGATCATGCGCGCCGCCTGCCCTTTGATGCAAAAGGACGGGTGACAGGGGCAAAAATTCTGCCTATGTTCGCCATATGTCCACCGCTATTTCCACCATTCGCAACCTTGGCCCCGCCTACGAAGACTCCTGTAAACGCGCGGGTATTCACAGTGCAGAAGAGTTGCGCGCCCTCGGGGCGGATGTTGCCTATGGGCGCCTGCTGGCCAGTGGCAGCAAACCCCATTTCATCGCGTATTACGTCCTGGTCATGGCCCTGCAGGGACGCCCCTGGTATGATTGCAAAGGCGCGGAAAAGAAGGCCCTTCGCAAGCGGTTCGACGCCATCAAGACCCAGAGCTATGACAAAGATCTTGGTGAGTTTGAGAGGATTCTCGACCAGATTGGCGTTATCGACAGATCAGCGCGCCGGTAGCGCCGCCTCCCCCTGCCACAGCCGCTGGAGCCCCCTCAGCCGCAACTCTCATAGAAAAAGGCCGCCGTGGATTTCTCCGCAGCGGCCCCAAAATCTCATTCTCTGATCAGAGAGGTGGCTTAGCCAACCAGCTCAAGACCGGAGAAGAAGTAAGCGATTTCAACAGCTGCTGTTTCAGGAGCGTCGGAACCGTGAACCGAGTTTTCGCCAACCGATTCAGCAAACTCAGCGCGGATGGTGCCGGCTGCGGCGTCGGCTGGGTTGGTTGCGCCCATGATTTCGCGGTTTTTCGCGATTGCGTTTTCGCCTTCCAGAACCTGGCAAACGATTGGCTCGGAGGACATGAATTCACACAGCTCGTCGTAGAAGGGACGCTCAGCGTGCACTTCATAGAACTTGCCAGCCTGAGCTTTGGTCAGGTGGATGCGCTTTTGTGCAACGATGCGCAGGCCAGCTTCTTCGAATTTGGCGTTGATCGCACCGGTCAGGTTGCGACGAGTGGCATCGGGTTTGATGATCGAGAAAGTGCGTTGCAGAGCCATTGGGCGTTCTCCATTTGAAAGATTGGCGGCAAAAATATGCGCCGTATTATTGCGCGCCGCCTAACACGCCAGCGGACCTATGGGAAGAGGTGAGTTACGCCGAACACAAAATTGCAGACGGATTTCAGGGGGCCTCGGCCAGTGGCTCGTGAATATCGAGCCGCCGCACATAAAGCCCTGCGGCCAAAGCGCAGATACTCGACAGTAAAATGATCGACAGCACCATGAAGGGCGCGTTCGACGGCGTCACCAGAACGCCTGTCACGGTTGTCATCACCGCCCCCAGCCCCACCGTAATGGCCCCCGACAGGCCAGAGGCACTGCCCGCCAGGTGAGGCCGCACCGACATCAATCCGGCACTGGCATTGGCCACTGTCAGCCCGTTGCCAAATCCAACCGCAATCGCGGCGCCAAAAAACACCGGGATCGTCCCCAGCCCCGTCAGAAACAGGGCCAGGCCAATCAGTGGTCCGATTACGGCTGCAAACCGCCCCGCCAGCACCAATGTGATCAACGGCACCCGGTTGGCCAACGCGCCGGTGGCAAAATTTCCGACCATGAAGCCCCCGGTGATGATACCGATACCCAGCCCCAACTGTGCCGGGTTCAGATCAAACCAGGCCGCTGCCACCAGGGGGGCGCCGGTGATAAAGGCGTAAAAACCACCGATGGAGAAGGCGAGGCAGAAGCTATATCCCCAAAAGCGGCGCGAGGCCAAAAGCTCTGGGTAGCTGCGCATCTGCGCGCCAAAGGTGGTAGAGCGCTGATGGTTGGTCTCCCCCCAATCGCACCAGCTGAGCGCCAACACGCCAAACCCCAAAATAGCATAAAGCACAAAACTGGAGCGCCAGCCAAACAGCATGTCCAATGCCCCGCCCAGCATCGGTCCAAACATCGGCGCCAAAGCCATGGCCATGGTGACATAGCCAAGCTTGCTGGCGGCCTCGGATGTCGAATGCATATCGCGAATGGTGGCGCGTGACAAAACCTGCCCGGCAACCACCGCGCCCTGTATCATGCGAAACCCAAGGAACACCCAAACAGATTGTGCTAGCACGCAGCCAATCGAGGCCAGCGTAAAAATCAACATCGAGCCCAGCAAAATGGGACGTCGCCCAAAACGGTCAGACAGCGGCCCCATGAGCAGCTGCAGAACCGCGGAGATGCCCAGATAACCTGCCAGGGCCAGGTTCACCACGCCGTAGCTGCTGTCAAAATCTTCAGTGATCCGCGCCAGCGAGGGCAGAAACATGTTCAGTGACAATACCGCCAGGGCGGTGGCAAAAATCAATGTTATGAGATGGGGATCTTTCTCTGCGGCCCGCATAAAATCACCTGAATACTGTAGTTTAGACTGAGAAATAGCCAATAACGGCTTCTGCGCAAATGGTCTGCATCGAAACTTCCAGCATTCCTGGGTAAAAGACCAGATACAAAGCGCACTTGCCCACTCCCATATACCGGCGACGAGTGTTTGAGACGCGGGGCGCTTAGAGGTCTGATCTGCTGTGGGCGCCAGATCGCCGCCGCTGAGATGGCCCACAACAGCACGGATACGCATTGACAAGGCGCGGTGACTGCGACAGTGGATGAGCCCATGCTAAGTATTCGCGATATCACCTATTCGGTTGAAGGCCGCCCTCTGTTCGAAGAGGCCAGTGCCACCATTCCCAATGGCCATAAAGTTGGTCTTGTGGGGCGCAACGGCACCGGCAAAACAACCCTGTTTCGCCTTATTCGCGGCGAGTTGGCGCTTGAAACCGGTGCCATAACCCTGCCGTCAAAGGCGCAGATTGGCGGCATCGCCCAAGAGGCGCCCTCTTCCAATGTGTCGCTGATCGACACCGTGCTGGCAGCCGCTACCGAACGCGCCGCACTGATGGCAGAGGCCGAGACCGCCACCGATCCGACACGCATTGCCGAGGTGCAGACCCGTTTGGCAGATATTGATGCCTGGTCCGCCGAGGCCCGCGCCGCCTCGATCCTCAAAGGTCTGGGTTTTGACGAAGAGGCGCAGCAGCGGCCCTGCTCTGATTTTTCGGGCGGCTGGCGCATGCGGGTCGCCCTGGCGGCGGTGCTGTTTTCCGAGCCTGATCTGTTGCTGCTGGATGAACCCACCAACTACCTTGACCTTGAGGGGGCGCTGTGGCTTGAGGCCTATCTGGTCAAATATCCCCATACCGTGATCATCATCAGCCACGACCGTGAGCTGCTGAACCGGTCGGTGGGCGGCATTCTGCATCTGGAGGATCGCCAACTGACCTATTACGGCGGCAACTACGACCAGTTCGCCCGCCAGCGCGCCGCCAACCGGGCCAATCAGGCCGCCCAGGCCAAGAAACAAGACGCACGGCGCGCCCACCTGCAGAGCTTTGTTGATCGCTTCAAGGCCAAGGCCAGCAAGGCCAAACAGGCGCAGAGCCGGGTGAAAATGCTGGAAAAGATGGAAACCATCCGCGCGCCCGAAGATGCCGCCCGCACCGTTTTCACCTTCCCGACGCCAGAAGAACTGTCGCCGCCCATTATTGCCACCGAAGGCGTCTCGGTTGGCTATGACGGCAAGGCGATCCTGAGCAAGCTGGACCTGCGCATCGATCAGGACGACCGCATTGCCCTGCTGGGCAAGAACGGTGAGGGCAAATCCACCCTGTCCAAAATGCTCTCGGCGCGGCTGGCCCCTATGGGCGGCAAGATGGCGCAATCGAGCAAATTGCGCATCGGCTTTTTTGCTCAGCATCAGGTGGATGAGCTCTATATTGATGAGACACCGTTGCAGCACCTGATCCGCGAGCGCCCCACTGAGGGCCAACCACGTCTGCGGGCGCGGCTGGCCGGATTCGGGCTGGGCGCCGATCAGGCTGACACCGCTGTGGGCCGCCTGTCTGGGGGGCAAAAGGCGCGTCTGTCCTTGCTGTTGGCGACATTGGATGCCCCACATCTTTTGATCCTCGATGAGCCGACCAACCACCTGGACATCGAAAGCCGCGAGGCCCTGGTTGAGGCCCTGACCGCCTATACTGGTGCGGTGATCCTGGTCAGCCACGATATGCACCTGCTCAGCCTGGTAGCAGACCGGCTGTGGCTGGTGTCAAAGGGTACAGTGAAACCCTATGAGGGCGATCTCGCCTCTTATCGGTCCTTGTTGCTGGAAAAAGACAAACCAGCCCCCAAAGACAAGCCGGTCAAGAAGGAAAAGCCAAAGCCAGCACGCCCCTCGCGGGATGCAATCCTGGCGCTGCGCAAGGAAGCGCGCAAATCCGAAGAGCGTGTCACCAAGCTGACCCAGATGAAAGACAAGCTGGATACCAAGCTGGCAGACCCAGAGCTTTACGAACCCGAGAAAAAAGACGAGGCTCGGGTTTGGCAGGGTAAACATGCCGAGGTCATCACCGCGCTGGAACGGGCGGAGCTGCTATGGATGCGCGCCCTGGAAAAACTTGAAAAAGCTGAGGCTCTATGATCGACACTGCCTTTTTGATCACCTCTTTTGTGACGCTCTTTGTGATCATTGATCCTATTGGGCTCACACCGATCTTTTTGGCACTTACCCAGGGGGCAACCCCGCACGAGCGGCGCTCCATTGCGCTGCGCGCCGCCCTGACGGCGATGTGCCTGCTGGCGCTCTTTACCGCCTTTGGCGAGGCGGTCTTGGGGTTTGCAGGCATTTCCATGGCTGCATTCCGAGTGGCTGGCGGCGTTTTGCTGTTTCTTACCGCGTTGGACATGTTGTTCGAGCGCCGCACCAAGCGGCGGGAAAATCAGGGAGAAGAGGCTGTTGAGGCCGATGATCCCTCCGTTTTCCCCCTGTCGATCCCGCTAATCGCGGGCCCTGGATCCATCGCAACGGTGATCCTGCTGGCCGGGCAAAAACCGGGGCTTGAAGGCTTTGCCCTGGTGATGGCTGTGGTCTTTGCAGTGCTGACCGTGATGTTGACCATGTTTTTGGCCTCTGGCCTGTTTGAGCGTGCCCTTGGCAAGACCGGCATCAATGTGGTGACCCGTCTGCTGGGGATGCTGCTCGCTGCCCTGTCGGTGCAGTTTGTGCTGGATGGTCTGCGTGATTTTGGCTTTGCCAGCTAGACCGACGTTTGCGCCACAAAAGGAAGGCACGCGAGATCCATGGAAGACCTAGATTATGGGCGCCTGCTCTATCTTTTGTTACTGCTCTGTGCGGTTGGCTCCTGGGTCTTTGTGCAAACGCGACAAAACCTCAGTACAACGCTGCAACAGATGGCGATTTGGGTCTTTATCTTTCTGGGGGTTATCGCCGGTTACGGGCTTTGGGACGACATTCGCCAAACCGTACGGCCGCAACAATCGGTGATGAGCGAGGCCGGACGCGTCACCGTGCCGCGTTCTCAGGATGGTCATTACTACCTCACGCTGATGGTGAACGGGGCCAGGGTGGAGTTTCTGGTGGATACCGGCGCAAGCGAAGTCGTGCTCAGCACCCAGGACGCGCGCCGGGCAGGATTTGATCCAGAAAAGCTGGCCTATTTGGGGCGCGCCAGTACGGCAAATGGCATTGTGCAGACCGCATCTGTCCGGGTTGATGAGCTGGCCCTGGGCGAGATCCGAGATCGCAATCTGCGGGTCTCTGTTACCCGGGGGGAAATGGATAAATCCCTGCTGGGTATGACCTATTTACAGCGATGGTCCAGCATTGAGATCCGCAATGGGGCGCTGGTGCTTACCCGCTGATCCGCCGCAGGGCTGGTGACACTTGCCGCCTCAAGCCTCTGCTTTCTTTTCCCAACGCCCTGATTCTTCGGACCAATATTGGGCAGAACACCCCGCGCCTGTCAGGTTCTTCCATTGTCCGCGCGCCTGCTGAACCGCATCCGGGTCGGTGCCGTCAAACAGAATGCAGACACGTTCCAGCGCTTGCACCTCCTCAGGGGTCACCGCCGCGCCATCGACGGTCATCAAACAGTCCGGCGCATTAGCGCTTTCGGTTGTAGTGGTCAGCAAAATGGGCTGCAGCGCATCATGGGGGCCGCCCGCCAGGCCGTGCGCCAGAAAACTATCGGCACTGCCCTGCCAGAGGGTGTCATCCAGCCAGCTCATCCGGTCTGCCTGCTGGCCCCGTACCGCGATGCGCCAGCCTGCACCGCGCGCCTTTTGCAGCAAAACCGGAAGGGTTTCCTGCAAGGGGCGGCGGGTCAGGTGATAGAAATAGGCAGCGCCCATGGTCGGCCTATTCCGCTTCGAACTTATCATGCACCAGGCGGTCCAAGGCCATGACACCCCAGCCTGTGGCACCTTTGGGCGCGTAACTTGTCGCAGATGTCACCGAGGCAACACCGGCAATATCCAAGTGAATCCAGGGCATATCTTCCTTGATAAAGCGTTTGAGGAACTGCGCCGCAGTGATCGAGCCTGCAGGGCGGCCACCCACGTTTTTCATATCGGCAATCCGCGATTTCAGCTGATCGTCATAGCCCTGCCCAAGCGGCAGGCGCCAGGCGCCTTCATCACTGGCTTTGGCCGCCTTTAGGAAGCCGTTGCACAGGGGATCGTCATTTGAAAAAACACCCGCGTTTTCATGGCCCAAGCCAATGATCACCGCGCCGGTCAGGGTGGCCAGATCGATGACGCCACAGGGTTTGAACCGCTCCTGCGCGTACCACAGCACATCACAGAGCACCAAGCGCCCCTCGGCATCGGTATTGATCACCTCTACCGTGTCGCCCTTCATGGATTTCACCACATCGCCGGGACGGGTGGCATTGCCCGAAGGCATGTTTTCCACCAGACCAACCAGCCCCACCACATTGGCGCGGGCCTTGCGCAGGGCCAGCGCCTTCATGGTGCCGACAACCACACCGGCGCCGCCCATGTCCATGGTCATGTCTTCCATGCCTGCGGCGGGCTTGAGCGAGATTCCACCAGTGTCAAACACCACGCCCTTCCCGACCAAGGCCAGTGGTGCCTCGCCTTTGGCCCCGCCTTTCCAGTTCATGATTGCAACCTTGGAGGGGCTGTCCGAGCCCTGCCCGACACACAGCAGTGCCCCCATGCCAAGCTCTTGCAGCTGCGATTCATCCAGGATTTCGACCTCAAGCCCAATCTCAGACATGTCTTCGATCCGGCGGGCGAATTCGCTGGTGGTCAACACATTGGCGGGCTCATTGACCAGATCGCGGGTCATGTGAACGCCCTCCGCGACTGCGGCCAATGGGGCATAGGCGGCTGCCATTTCGTCATGGGCCTTGTGCGCAATGGTGATCTCGGGGGCGGATTTTGGCTCTTGCGCGGCCTTGTGCCGGTCAAATCCATAGCTGCGCAGCGCCATCCCCATCGCCAGCTCGGCGGCCTTTGGAATCGAACCCGCCATCACCGTCATGGTTTTCTGTGGCGCCGCAACGATCAGCTTGGCGCCGGCCTGGCGCGCCTCGATTGGGGTGATGCGCCGCGGCAAGACCAGAACATGCAGCGCTTCTGCCGCCATGCCTGTCGGCCAGGCCAGGGAAATCACTTTGCCCGGTTTGTGGTCTGCAAACTCCGGCGCCGCTATCAGCCGTGCAAGGGCGCCTTTGGTCAGGCGGTTGGCACTGCGCGCGGCCTGATCCATCACCCCTTCGGGGGTGACCAGAACCACAACATGGCCGGTCATCCCTGAAAGGGCCTTTGGGTCATAATCGGCAAAACGGATAGCGGGCAATGTGCGCATAATCTTGGGGCTCCTGTCGGAATGTGGTCTTGTTTTGATGAGACAATACGTAACCGCGGCTCTGTGCAATAGCCAGCCCCCAAGCGGCCGACCGGGCCAGCGGAAAGGGGAACCCCAGCCACCCTGCTTTGCAAACCTCCGCCAACCGATGATAGGCCGACAAAATTACGCAGTTAGCAGTTTTCCCCGTGAAACAATTCCTCTAAGGTTCCGCAAAACGATACTGGCAGGGTCTGGGGGGATCGAATGTCACGCTTTGACAGATATGTCCTGTCGCAATACCTGCTGTTTTTCAGCTTTTTTGCGCTCATTCTTGTTGCGGTCTTCTGGGTCAACCGGGCCGTTGTGCTGTTTGACCGGCTGATTGGTGACGGCCAGACGGCAATTGTCTTTTTGGAATTCACCGCCCTCACCCTGCCCAACCTGATCCGCATGGTGCTGCCTGTGGCGGTCTTTGCCGCTGCGGTCTGGGTGACCAACCGGCTGCAAAGCGAAAGTGAGCTGACCGTTCTGCAGGCCACCGGCACTAGCCCCTGGCAAATGGCACGGCCGGCCCTGGGTTTTGGGTTGATCACAGCGCTGATGATGTCTGTTCTGACCCATTTCCTGCTGCCCAGCTCGATCGGCCAACTGGCACTGCGCGAGCAGGAGATTTCGCGAAATGTTACCGCCAAACTATTGACTGAGGGGCATTTTCTGCACCCGGCCAAGGGCGTGACCTTCTACATCCGGCAGATCGATTCCAATGGGACACTCAATGACGTCTTTCTGTCTGACCGCCGCGATCCAAATCAAAGCATGACCTATACCGGTGCGCGTGCTTTTCTGGTGCGTGACGAGGGCAAAACCCACCTGATCATGGTCAACGGAATGGCGCAGCGCCTCGACAATCGAACAAAGCAGATGTCCACCACCAATTTTTCTGACTTCTCCTATGACATCAGCTCCCTAGTCAACAAAAGCACGATAACACAGCGCAATATCCGCGAGATTTCCAGTTGGGAACTGCTGCGAAACCGGGAGGACATCAACCTCTCTGAAGGCTACAGCCTGGGCGCACTGGCAGAGGAATTCCACCTGCGCTTTGCCCGCGCATTGATCTGTATCGCGGTGGCACTGATTGGATTCTCTGCGCTGATGATCGGGTCACACTCCCGGTTTGGCGTTTGGCGGCAGGCGCTGCTGGCCTTTTTGTTGTTGATCATCGTCGAAGGCCTGCGGGGGGTTGTGTCGGAGCCGGTGCGAACGAATCCCGATCTGTGGCCGCTCATTTACCTGCCTGCCCTGATTGGCCTGGTGATTGCAGTTGGTTTTCTGCAACTGGCAGCGCATCCACTGGCCACGCGTCGCCGGGCGCGCCGGACCGTAGCGCCCCTACAAACTGGCCGCCAGGAGACCGGATCATGAAGCTGGATCTGTATTATGCCCGACGGTTCTTGCAATGGTTTGCAGTGATCTGTGGCGTGTTGATGACCCTGGTTATTCTCATCGACCTGAATGAACAAATCCGCCGGTTTGATGCCTATGATGTGAGCGCTGGAAAAATTGTCGGCCTTACGCTTCTCAATGCCCCTGCAGCGCTCAGCGAGTTCCTGCCGCTGATTATGATCCTGACCACCATTGTGTTGTTTGTCGGTCTTGCCCGCAGCAGCGAGTTGGTGGTGACACGGGCGATTGGCCGTTCAGGCATTCGTGCGCTGGCGGCGCCGGTTCTGGTGGCCGGGTTGCTGGGGCTACTGGCGGTGAGCACCCTGAACCCGATTGTTGCAGCGACCACCAACCTATCCAAAAGCCTGGCCGACACCTATCGCACCGGCGGCCCCTCGGCCCTGTCGCTTTCTGGAGAGGGGCTGTGGCTACGCCAGGGGGGGGGCAACGGTCAGTCCGTAATCCATGCCAGCTCTTACGGCGGCGGGCGCGACGACATTGTGCTCTATGATGTCACCATCCTTGCCTATGCGCCCCGTGGTGGCCCAATCCGGCAAATCATTGCCGAAACCGCCCGGCTGGACGGAGATGAATGGCTGCTGCACAAGGCCAAGGCCTGGCATATGACGGCAGGTCTCAACCCTGAAAGATCTGCCGCCACCCATGATACCCTGCGGATACCGACCTCGTTGACGCAGGACCGCATTCGCGACACGCTGGGATCGGCGGATGGCATTTCGGTCTATGATCTGCCAACCACCATTCGCGATCTCGCCGAAGCTGGCTTTGCCACCAAACGCTATCAAGTCTGGTACCAGGTAGAACTGGCCCGGCCCCTGTTCCTGATTGCGATGGTACTGGTTGGTGCCGCCTTTACCATGCGCCACACCCGGTTTGGCGGAACCGGCCTTGCCGTGCTCACTGCTGTGTTATTAGGCTTTGGACTGTACTTTATACGAAATTTTGCGCAGATTCTGGGTGAGAATGGCCAGATTCCGGTGGCCCTGGCCGCCTGGGCTCCGCCGGTTGCCTCAATACTGCTGACGATGGGACTACTATTACATGCTGAGGACGGATAATATGCGCCGCGCCCTATTGCTCTCGGTGGTCTTGCCCTGGCTGGCCATCACCTCTCCTGCGGCAGCGCAGCAAAACGGACCTGCGCCTGCGGCGGCGCAGCCTGCCATACTGGTTGCGGATCAGTTGTTTATCACCCCCGATCGGCAATTGATCGCAAAAGGAAATGTCGAGGCGTTCCAAGGCGATGTCCGGCTACAGGCGCAACGGGTCATCTTTGAAGAGAGCTCTGGCACCCTGCAAATCGAAGGCCCGATCCGCATCGATCAGGGCGGCGATGTGACCATTCTCGCCAATGCCGCCGAACTGGACCGGAGCCTGCGCGACGGGCTTTTGACCGGGGCGCGGATGATCTTTAAGCAGCAGTTGCAGCTGGCATCCCTGCAAATGACACGCGTGGGCGGTCGCTATACGCAGCTCTACAAAACCTCGGTGACCTCGTGCCATGTCTGCGAAGATGGCAAGCCGCCGCTTTGGCAGATCCGCGCCGGACGGGTCATCCATGACCAGGTTGAACAGCAGCTCTATTTTGAAAACGCCCAGGTCAGAATTCTGGATGTTCCGGTGTTTTACTTCCCCGCCGTGCGTCTGCCGGATCCCAACCTAAAGCGCACCAGCGGTTTTCTGGTGCCCTCAACCCGGACCACCTCGAACCTCGGGACCGGGATCAAAGTTCCTTATTTCTTCACGCTGGGCGACAGCCGAGATCTGACCCTGTCGCCCTATCTTTCCGGCAGCACCAGAACCCTGGAGGCCCGTTATCGCCAGGCCTTTCGGCATGGCACTATAGAGCTCGAAGGGGCCTATACCCGCGATGACCTGCAGCGAGGCGAAGACCGCGGGTATCTTTTTGCGACGGGCCTGTTTGAGCTGCCACGGGATTTCCAGCTGGAGTTTGACCTCAAGACGGTTTCGGATGACGCCTATATTGCGGATTACAGCCTGCCCGACCTTGACCGCCTGCGCTCCGAAGTCACCCTGACACGATCCACCCGGGACCGCCTGCTGCACGCGGCGCTGACCAACTTTAAAACCCTGCGCGACAGCGAAGATCAGGATCTCATCCCGTCGTCCATCGGCGAGGTTTATTTTCAAAAGCGCTATTTCCCGACCTCCATTGGCGGTGAAACCCGGCTCACACTCGAAGCCCACGGTCACAACCGCACCTCAGATCAGGAAGGCAACCTGACCACCACCAACGGACGCGACCACGGGCGTGTCACCGCAGACCTCGATTGGCGCCGCAGTTGGCAATTGGCCGGTGGGGTTCTGCTGGAATGGGAGATCGGATCGGCAATTGATGGGTTTACCACCTATGACGATTCCTACTTTTCCGAACACAGTTCGCGCCTTACCCCCAGATCCGCGCTCACCCTGCGCCTGCCCATGTCCAAAACGGACGCCAGCGGCGCTGCCCAGTTCTTTGAACCCATTGTGCAACTGGGCTGGAGCAATGTGATCGGTGACAGCGTTGCCCAGGACGAAAGCAACTATGTGGAATTTGACCAGGCCAATCTGTTGTCCCTGTCGCGGTTCCCGGCCTCAGACGCGCGTGAAGACGGGCTGGCTCTCGCCTATGGCTTCAACTGGGCGCGCTTTGCCACCAGTGGTTGGCAGTCCTATGCAACTGTGGGCCAAGTCATCCGCCAGGACGCTGACACCCGTTTTACCAAAACCTCCGGACTGGGGGGCACCACCTCGGACCTGCTGTTGGCGGGGCAATTGAAATTCAACGACGGCATCGCCCTCACGGCGCGTGGCTTGCTGAATGATTCCCTGAACTTTTCCAAAGCGGAGCTGCGTGGGGATTGGTACCGCGATGCGCTGGCCATTTCAGGCAGCTATCTCTGGCTTGGCAGCGACCCAAATGAAAACCGGATTACCGAAACCTCTGAGATCTGGTTTGATGGCTCTTATGAGGTCTCGACCAGCTGGAAAGCCAGCGCCAGCCTGCGCTATGATATTTCCGATGCGCGGGCCACGCGGGCAGGACTTGGCCTAGCCTACAGCAACGAGTGCGTAACGGTCGACCTTTCAGTAAACCGTCGCTATACCTCGACAACAAGCGTAGATCCCTCAACGGATTTTGGGTTTTCAATTTCCATGAACGGATTCTCAGTCAATAACAGTAGCAAACAGTACAGGCGATCATGCAGACAATCTTGACCCAGGCCTTCTCGGCGTCCTTGATCCGAAGCCTTTCCAAAGCGACGGTGGCTCTTACTTTAGGCCTGGCGCTCTCTTCAACAGCGGCCCCAGTGGCTGCCCAGGGGCTATTTTCGCCCGCAGTGACCGTCGACAGCGCAGTGATTACGCAGTACGAATTGCAACAGCGCGCGTTGTTCATGGGCGTTTTGCGGACGCCTGGCAACCCAGAGATCATGGCCCGCGAAGAGCTTATCAAAGACCGGCTCAAGATGGCTGAACTTGACCGGGTTGGCATTTCTCCATCAGAGGAAGACATTACCGCAGGCATGACGGAACTTGCCGGGCGGGCTAATTTGTCACTCAATGAATTCCTGACCGTTCTCAAACAGTCCGGGATTGAGCCAGAGACAGTACGCGATTCTACCAAGGTGGGCATAGGCTGGCGCGAATATGTGAGCGGACGGTTCCTATCCCGGGCACGTCCCACAGAGGTGGAAATTGACCGTGCGATGGGCCAGGCCGGATCAGGTGGGGTGCAGGTTCTGCTTTCCGAATTGATCGTGCCAATCAACGAACAGAATGCGGAGCAGGTCCAAAACCTGACCGATCAGGTTGGGGAAATAACCAGTTTTGCGGCCTTTTCTTCGGCCGCTACCCAATATTCGGCCTCAGACAGCCGGAACAATGGCGGCCGCTTGCCCTGGATGAACTTGACCAAACTGCCACCGCAGCTGCAACCCGTTGTTCTTGCGCTTGACCCAGGCGAGATCACTGAGCCCCTGCCGTTGCAGGGGGCCGTGGCGATGTTCCAGATGCGCGGCGTGCGCGAAGTGACCGGCAGTCGCCAGACCTATTCTGCGATCGACTACGCCAGCTATTACCTCCCCGGTGGCCGCAACGCCGAAACCCTGGCCCAGGCCCAGAAGATTGCGGATAGCCTCGACACCTGTGAGGACCTTTACGGCGTCGCAAAGGACCAGGACCCGAGCGTTCTGGACCGCCAAAGCCTGGTGCCCGCAGAAATTCCTCAGGATATCGGGATTGAGCTGGCCAAGCTGGACCCAAATGAGATTTCCCTGTCTCTCACCCGCAACCAGGGCCAAACACTGGTTTTGTTGATGCTTTGCGGTCGCACTGCACAGCTGGGCGAAGGCGAATCTCGTGAAACCGTCGCCAACGCCCTGACGAACCAACGGCTGACCTCTTTGGCGGACAGCTTTCTGGAACAGCTTCGGGCGGACGCCCTGATCATCGAAAAATGATCTGTTCCGGTCTCCTGCCGCGCCCAATCGCACTCAGCTGCGGGGAGCCCGCCGGGATTGGTCCTGAGATCACCGTTAAAGCCTGGCAGCTCTTGAAAAAGAGCTGCCCGTTTTTTTGGATTGGGGATCCACGCCACCTGCCAGACGACACCCCTGTTGCGCTGATCAAAACGCCTGATGAGGCCACGGACCTCTGCGCACAGGCGCTACCGGTTTTGCCTTTGCAGTTTGCAGGATCCGCCACCAAGGGCGAAGCTGATCCCAAAAATGCGCCAGGGGTGGTGCAGTCCATTGAACGCGGTGTTGAACTGGTTCAATCGGGTGCGGCCTCAGCGCTGTGTACCGCGCCGATACACAAAAAGGCGCTGATTGATGGAGCGCAGTTTGCCTTTCCCGGCCATACCGAGTTTCTGGCTCATCTGGCAGGCCGCAGCCGCGTGGTGATGATGCTGGCCAGCCCGGCCCTGCGGGTGGTTCCCGCCACCATCCATATCGCCCTGAGCGAGGTCCCACGCACCCTCACCCCAGAGCTGCTGCGTGAGGTGATCGCTATCACTGCCCAGGGCCTGCAAACCCAGTTTGGCATTGCCCATCCCCGAATTGCGGTTGCGGGGTTGAACCCCCATGCGGGTGAAGGTGGCGCCATGGGCCAGGAAGAGCTGGCGTGGATCAATGATCTTGTCAGCGAATTGAACTCGGATCAGCTTACGCTTACCGGGCCCCATCCGGCGGATACCCTGTTTCATGCCCGCGCCCGCGCCCGCTATGATGCGGCCATCTGCATGTATCACGATCAGGCGCTGATCCCGATCAAAACGCTGGATTTTGATCGCGGCGTCAATGTCACCCTGGGCCTGCCTTTTATCCGTACCTCACCAGATCATGGCACCGCCTTTGATATTGCAGGCACGGGCCAGGCTAATCCATCCAGTCTCATCGAGGCGCTGAAACTGGCTCAGAGCATGGCACAGCGCAGCACCCAACAGGGGGTGACAAAGGCGTCATCCCCTTGACGGCTCTCAGCCGACTGCCTATCCCTCCCCCACCCTTTCTTTGACTGGCGCCCCGCAAGGCCGCGCGCCCTGGACATACCGCAATGAGCGCCATCGACTCCCTGCCTCCCCTGCGTGAGGTCATCGACACCCATCAGCTGCTGGCGCGTAAATCGCTGGGGCAGAACTTTCTGCTGGATCTCAACCTCACCTCAAAAATCGCCCGCCAAGCCGGCGATCTCAGCGAATGTGACGTGCTGGAGATTGGCCCCGGTCCCGGTGGCTTGACCCGTGGGTTGCTTGCCGAAGGCGCCCGCCGGGTTCTGGCGGTAGAAAAAGACAGCCGTTGCATGCCTGCACTGGCAGAAATAGCCGAGGCCTATCCAGGCAGGCTGGAGCTGATCAATGGTGACGCACTTGACGTGGATCCGCTGGCGCATCTCACCCCGCCGGTTCGGATTGCAGCCAATCTTCCCTATAATGTCGGCACCGAACTGCTGGTGCGCTGGCTCACCCCCAAGGACTGGCCGCCCTTCTGGCAAAGCCTCACCCTGATGTTTCAACGCGAGGTCGCCGAACGGATCGTCGCCCAACCCGGCACCAAGGCCTATGGCCGTCTGGCGCTCTTGGCGCAGTGGCGCGCGGATGCGCAGATTGTCCTCTCACTGCCCCCCGAAGCCTTCAGCCCGCCTCCCAAGGTCCATAGCGCGGTTGTGCATCTCACCGCGCTGGAACAGCCGCGCTTTCCTGCGGATGCCGCCACCCTGTCCCGGGTAGTCGCAGCGGGCTTTAATCAGCGCCGCAAAATGCTGCGCGCCAGCCTCAAAAGCGTGGCACCGGGAATTGAGGACCACCTAAAAGCCGCAGGTATTGCCCCAACCGAACGGGCCGAACAGGTCAGCCTGGAAGAGTTCTGCGCCCTGGCCCGCAGCATCAAACCGCTGGACTGACCGGCACGGCCACTGCCCCACAGCTGCTCTTATAGCTCACAAAAAACCGGCCTTCAGATGAAGGCCGGTTTTTTATTTCGATCCAGTGGTCAAGAATATTAACTGGAATTATTCGGCCGCTTCCGGTGCATCCTCGGGCTTTGGCTTGGGCTTTCTGGCCCGGGGTGCACGCTTTGGTTTGGCTTCTTTGTCAGTCTCTGCTGCAGCAGGGGCCTCGCCCTCGGCGGCTGGCGCTGCCGTTGCATCACCGCTGGGTTTTGCAGCCGCTGGTTTGCGTCCGCGCGGCTTGCGGGGCGCTGGTTTTTTCGGCGCGTCAGCGGGCGACTGCCCTTTGCTTTCTGGTGTGTCCACCAGGCCGCTGTCCTGACCGCTGCCTGCGCCCGCATCACGCGGGTCAATCACATCAGGCTGCGGCGCATTGGCCGGATCCTGACGGGGCGCATCCTGCCGTGTAGCGGCATCGCTCTGGTTCTCAGCACTGGGCTGACCAGATTGAGGCTGTTGATGACGCGCAGACTGGGGCTGGGATTGGGGCTGGGATTGGGGCTGCTGTTGCGCCTGATTGGCGGTTGCTTCCCGCTCCTGACGCTCAAGCCGTTCAGCCCGCTCGCGGTCACGGTCAGCTTGCCGTTCGCGGTTCTGGCGTTCCTGATCTTCCCGGCGGGCATCAATTTCGCGCTGTGCTTCGTTCAGAAGACGCAGGTAATGCTCCGCATGCTGCTGGAAGTTCTCAGCGGCGACCCGGTCATTGCTGAGCTGCGCATCGCGTGTCAGCTGGTTGTATTTATCAATGATCTGCTGCGGAGTCCCGCGCACCTTGCCCTCTGGGCCGGAGCTGTCGAAGACGCGATTTACAACATTGACCCCATTGGGGCGGTTCCGGTTCGACTTGGAACGCGAACGTGATTTTGACGATCTCATATGCCTAACGTCAGCCTTAAATTACATGTGTCCTGGATCTACTTCAGCGCTTCATTACGCCGGATGATCGACTATTTTGGGCTTGGTGTCGCTGGGAGGTAGAGTAACCTCACCGTTTTTGAGCGACACTTTGAGTAACCACTTTCTATGGCCCCAGACAAGGGGCGCACCTCATATTTCGTGAAGTTTCTTTCAAAAACACAAATTTTCGCACAAAAAAGCCAGATCAGGCTCCATTTCGGGCAAAAACAACCCGGTCGCGTCCGTCAAGATCCGGGAGGATTGCGATATGCGTCAATCCGGCCTGCTGCAGCATTGCGGCGACGGCCGGCCCCTGTGTTGGGCCAATTTCCAAACACAACCGCCCGCCGGGGCGCAGATGTGCCCCCACCCCAGCGGCAAGCGCGCGGTAGGATGCCAAGCCGTCACCGCCATCCGTCAGGGCAAGATCTGGCTCATGCTCGCGCACCTCTGGCGACAGATCTGCCATCTCATCCAGCGCGATATAGGGCGGGTTCGAGACGATCAAATCAAAGCTGCCGGTGACATTTGAAAACCAGTCCGATTGTTGGATGTCGATGCGGGCCTCGACCCGGTGCAGAAGCGCATTGGCACTGGCCTGCAGGCAGGCGGCCTCGCTCAGGTCTACCCCCAGCCCGGTGGCCTGCGGGGTCTCTGCCAGCAGCGTCACCAGAATACAGCCAGAGCCAAGCCCCAGATCCAGCACCCGCTCAAAAGGCTGCGCCAGAGCGACCTCGATCAGGGTTTCGGTTTCCGGGCGCGGGTCCAGCACATCCTTTGAGACTTTGAACCGGCGGCCGTAGAACTCCCGCTCGCCCAGCAAATGCGACACCGGCACCCGGACCGCCCGCAACGCAATAAGCTGCTCGTAGCGCTCTGCCACATCGGGATCGAGTTCTTCAGGGGCAATCAGTGTCACCCGGCTGGCTTCGATCCGGGCGGCGTGGGCCAGCAGAAGGCGCGCATCCCGGGCCGGATCATCGACCCCAGCAGCCCGCAACCGGGCTGCGGCAAAGGCCATGGCCTGAGCCGCCGTCAGGACCTGAACCGAACTCATTGAACTGGCCTGTTCATTCACTGTCCCATTTCAGCCAATAGACGCGCCTGATTATCAGCGGTAAGCGCGTCGATGATTTCATCCAAATCCCCCTGCAGGATCTGATCCAGCTTATAAAGCGTCAGGTTGATACGATGGTCAGACATGCGCCCCTGTGGGAAATTATAGGTGCGGATCCGTTCCGAGCGATCCCCCGACCCTACCTGGCTGGCCCGATCCGCAGAGCGTTCGCCATCTATGCGCTGACGTTCCAGATCATAAAGCCGCGCCCGCAGCACCTGCATGGCAATCTCGCGGTTTCGGTGCTGCGATTTTTCGGCGCTGACCACCATGACCCCGGTGGGAATATGGGTAATGCGCACGGCGGAATCGGTGGTGTTAACGTGCTGCCCACCGGCACCAGAGGCCCGCATGGTATCAATGCGGATATCGCCTGGGTCGATCTGCACATCGACCTCCTGCGCTTCCGGCAGCACTGCCACCGTCGCCGCAGAGGTGTGGATACGGCCACCGCTTTCGGTCACTGGGACACGTTGCACCCGGTGCACGCCGCTTTCATATTTCATCCGCGCAAAGACGTTTTCGCCCTTGATATGCGCCACGACCTCTTTGATGCCGCCCAGCTCGGTGGCCTGTTCTTCAATGATCTCGAACTTCCAGCCGCGCGCCTCGGCATAGCGCTGATACATGCGCAGCAGGTCGCCCGCAAAAAGCGCCGCCTCATCGCCGCCGGTGCCGGGACGGATCTCCAGCATCGCAGGGCGCGCATCTGCGGCATCTTTGGGCAGGAGCGCCAGTTGCAAGGCCTCCTCCGCAACGGGCAGAGCCGCCTTGAGCTGGGGGATTTCATCCTCCGCCAGCTCCTTCATATCCGGGTCTGACAGCATGGCCTCAGCATCATCCAGATCTGTCAGCAGCTGGCGATAGGCGGTAATTTGTTCTGCAACCGGTTTGATCTCGGAATACTCACGCGCCAGATCTGCGATCTCAGCACCGCTGACACCCTCTGCCATTGCGGCTTCAAGATACTGAAACCGTTGCAGGATCTGCTCTAGCCGCTCTTCGGGGATCATCCGTGCCTCATTCTCATTCGGGGTGCTGTGCTGCCGCTTTGGCAGCCTGTTGTTTCTGTGATATGCTAGCTACATGCAACATGCCAGAGCCCTTATCACATTCGCACTAATCCTGGCGGCAAGCCCGGGACTGGCAGATGTGGTTGGTCCCGGCGGCAAGGTGATCGACTGTTATTGCACCGACAAAAGCGGCGCGCGGGTCGATCTGGGTGAAATGCGCTGCCTGGATGTCGATGGGCGGCAGTTTCTGGCCCAATGCCAAATGTCGCTCAACGTGCCGATGTGGCGGGAAGTGCAGGCCAATTGCCTGTCAGCCAAACTACAGCAGCCTGACCAGCAAAGGCCTTTGCCGACGTCCTATTCCCTGGCACAGGCCCAGCTGCCTGATCTCTGATCTAGCACTTGCGACATGCCCCACTATGATCGTGTGGATGGCCCCTGGCCTCGCTGTCGTTGTGGGCTAGTCCTGGGGTCTGGGCATCAGCGATAACCAGCCATCAATGCGTGACTTGTTAGCACCAAGGTCAGAGCGACCAAACCGCAAGCGCGCGTAGACCTTTAGCAAATCACCGTCCTGACGGGCGGTGGTGTAATCGGGAAATCCAATGACCTTGGTGCGGGTCACATAGGTGGCCATCCCTTCTTCGACAGATCCTGTCAAAAGTTTTGTCCGCGGGGCTGCGCTGGCGATGCGGTCAAAGTCGTGCAGGCCCTCAGGCCCGGTGCGCACAACCTTAAAAACGCCGCCCCGAAACTCCTTGTCCTCTGACAGTTCCGGCTGGGTGTTCCAATCAAAGGGATCAACCGGTGCCAATCGGATAAAGCCGACAACCACCACGGCAGCTGCCAGCACAATCCAAATCAACATCATTATCTTTCCCATGGTCGCCCCGCCCTCTTCTTTGCGCCTACCCCCAAAGTGAGAGATCGTCAGAGAAGAGCTTAGCGCGACTTGACCCCTGGAAGAACGCACATCATCTCGTAAAGCAAATTAGCCGCAGTCAGGGCTGTATTGCCTGAGGTGTCATAGGGCGGCGAAACCTCCACCAGATCACAGCCCACGATGTTCAACCCCTTCATGGCGCGGATCAACTCCAGCGCCTGCGGAGTGGTCAAGCCGCCAATTTCCGGTGTGCCGGTGCCAGGCGCATAGGCTGGGTCCAGACTGTCGATGTCATAGGTGATATAAACCGGGCGGGCGCCAATATCGCGGCGGATCTCAGCGCCCATATTGTGCAGTTGCCGCCCCCAGAGCTCCTGGGCGGGAAACTGTTGAAAGCCCCAGCCCTGTGCCTCGGTGAAGTCATTCGCGCCGTAGCCGGTGCCACGAATGCCAATCTGGTAGGTCTTATCTGCGACGATCAAGCCTTCCTCATAGGCACGACGAAACACCGTGCCGTGGGTTTCGCGTTCGCCAAACATATCATCATTCACATCCGCATGGGCATCCACATGGACCAGCGCGACAGGACCATATTTGGCGGCAATCGCCCGCAGAATTGGCAGGGTAATCGAATGATCGCCGCCCATCGCCATCGGAATCACACTGCCCGACAGGATCGCCTGATAGCTTTCCTCGATGATGCGCAGGGATTCTTTCAGAGAAAAGGTATTGATCGCCAGATCGCCAATGTCCCCCGCATTCAGGCTGTCAAAGGGTGCCGCTCCTGTGGCCATGTTATAGGGACGCAGCATGGCGCTCTCGCTGCGAATTTGTTTGGGGCCAAAACGGGTGCCGGACCGCCAGGAGGTTCCGATATCCATCGGCACCCCCAGAAAGGCCACGTCCAGACCTTCGAGCGAGGTCGCCTGCGGCAGGCGCATAAAGGTGCTTGGCCCGGAAAACCGCGCCAGATCATTGCCACTAATCGGTTGATTAAACTCAGCCATTTTCTCTCATATTCCAGCCCAGGAGGCAGATAATTTCCATTGCAACATGGGCCCCGGCAATTGCAGTCGCCCCGGTGGTGTCAAACGGAGGCGAGACCTCCACCACGTCACCGCCTTTGATATTGATCCCGGCGATCTCGCGCAAGATGCGAGCCGCCTGCGCAGAGGTAAGACCGCCCCAGACAGGGGTGCCAGTGCCCGGTGCATAGGCAGGGTCCAAGCCGTCGATATCAAAGCTGAGGTAACAGGGCCGATCCCCGAGGATGGTTTTGATCCGGGCCGCGGTTTCAACCGGGCCAATTTCATGCACGGTTGCCGCATCAATGATATTGACCCCCAGACTGTCCTCATTGGTGGTGCGGATGCCCACCTGCACCGAGGTGGCCGGATCAACGATGCCTGATTTCACCGCCTTGTAGAACATGGTGCCATGATCGACGCGGGTAAAATCATCATCCGGCCAGGTGTCTGTATGGGCATCAAACTGCAATAGAGAGATAGGGCCGTATTTCTCGGCATAGGCCTTGAGGATCGGAAAACTGATGTAGTGATCTCCGCCCAGCGTCACTGAGGCGGTATCGCTCGCAAGAATACCGCGCATGTGATTGCGCAGCGTATCCGGGAAAGCCGCCACATTCGCATAGTCAAAGGCCAGATCGCCATAGTCGACAATGGCCAGTTCACTCAGCGGATCATAGCCCCAGCCATAGGGGGCATCCGGGCTTTGCAATGCCGACGCCTCGCGGATTGCCCGTGGCCCCAAACGGGTGCCCGGGCGATTGGTGACGGCCTGATCAAAGGGCACACCGGTTACCGCGATATCCGCAACACTCAGGTCTTTGCTATAGCGACGACGCGCAAAAGACAGCGCCCCGCCAAAGGTATTTTCAAAGCTAAGCCCCGTCAGCTCCTCGCGCGTGAAGGCCTGATCGACCTGTGTTTTTGCATCTTCCAGTGCCATTTACCCACCCCCTTTGCATTTCCCGCCCCGGCGGCGCCAAGCAAGTGAAACCGAGACGCCCAGACCAGAACGGTCAATTTTGATCATATTGCAAAGCCGGGATAGCCATTTTTAGAGCTCCTGTCACCTCAGCACCTGCTCCGACCGCCGCAAAGCCTGGCTCCAGCCAACTACGGACCGGCTTTGCGCCTATCCCAGAGGCTGCGCCCGCTCCACCACACGTGCAAAGAAGGAGGCCCCAATTGGGGCGATATCATCGTTGAAATTGTACTTCGGGTGATGCAGGCCTGCGCTTTCGCCCTGGCCCAGGAAAAGATAGGCACCGGGACGCGCGTTCAGCATATATGAGAAATCCTCGGCGCCCATTTCACGGCCGCCATCAGCCTCAACGTTTTCTGGCCCTGATACCTCCCCCGCGACCTCGGCTGCAAACCCCGCCTTGGCGGCGTCATTGATGGTCGCCGGATATCCGACCTCATAGTTCAATTCAGCTGTCACACCATAGCTCGCCGCCTGCCCCGCAACGATCTCCTCCATGCGGCGCATGACCATGGCCTGCACCTGCGGATTGAAAGTGCGCACCGTGCCATTGATATAGGCGGTATCCGGGATCACATTGTCCACGGTTCCGGTATGAATTTGCGTCACCGAGACCACCAGATCCTCAAGCGTGTGATGGTTGCGGCTGATGATGGTTTGCAGCGCCTGGGCAATGCCACAGGCCGCCATCACCGGATCGCGGGTCTCATGCGGCATCGCCCCGTGGCCACCAACGCCTTGAATATGAATGTGAAACGTATCCACGGCCGCCATCAACGCACCGGGCGTGGTCACAAAGCTGCCCACAGGCAATCCCGGCGCATTGTGCAGGGCATAGACTTCGCCAATATCAAAGCGCTCCATGATGCCTTCCTCGACCATGATCCGGGCGCCGCCAATGGCCTCTTCGGCGGGTTGAAAAATCAACGCCACCCGGCCAGAGAAGTTGCGCGTCTCCGCCAGATATTTGGCCGCCCCCAGCAGCATGGTCGTATGACCGTCATGGCCACAGGCATGCATGTTGCCCGCATGCTGCGAAGCATAGTCAACGCCGGTTTCTTCGGGGATGGGCAGCGCGTCCATATCGGCGCGCAATCCAATTGTCGGCCCCTGCCCCGCCGTGTTGCCCTGGCCATTGATGATGGCCACCATGCCAGAGGTGGCAATACCTTCGTGCAGCTCATCCACGCCAATCTCGCGCAGACGCTCCGCCACATAGGCAGCTGTCTTGGGCAGATCCAACGCCAATTCGGGGATCTGATGCAGATGCTGACGCCAGGTCTTCATCTCGGGGGCAAAATCAGCAATGCGGTTCACGACGGCCATGGGGTGGACTCCTGTGCGAGGATCGGGATTGATGCATCTGACACAGGAACAAGAGAGGCTGCAATGCCCGAAACACCGCCACCACCGCCTTTCGACATGGCATTGATACAAAACAAAACCGCTGGGATCGAGCGGCTGCTTGCAATCATGCAGGCCCTGCGCGACCCCAGCCACGGCTGCCCTTGGGATCTGGAGCAGGATTTTGCCTCCATCGCCCCCTATACCATCGAGGAAGCCTACGAGGTCGCCGACGCAATTGAGCGCCAGGCCTGGGATGAGCTGAAGGGCGAGTTGGGCGATTTGTTGTTCCAATCCGTCTTTCATGCCCAAATGGCTACTGAGGCCGGGCATTTTACCTTTCAGGATGTGGTCACCACCATGTCCAACAAAATGGTTTCGCGGCACCCGCATGTCTTTGGCAATGAAACCCGCGACAAAAGCGCAGACCAACAAACCGCCGACTGGGAGGCCATCAAGGCGGCCGAACGGGCAGGCAAGCAGGAAACCGGCACTTTGGACGGTGTCGCCGTGGGTCTGCCGGCCCTGCTGCGGGCCTACAAGTTGCAAAAGCGCGCCGCCCGCGTTGGTTTTGACTGGCCCGCGGTTGACCAGGTCATCGCCAAAATCGCCGAAGAAAGCGGCGAACTGGCTGAGGCCCGCGCCGAGTTGAGCCAGGTGGAGGTCGAAGAGGAATTTGGCGATCTGATGTTTGTCATGGCCAATCTTGGCCGCCACCTGGGGGTTGAGCCCGAAGCAGCCCTGCGCAAAGCCAATGCCAAATTCATCCGCCGCTTTGAAGGCGTCGAGGCCAAACTGGCCCTACTGGGAAAACGCCCCGAAGACAGCGACCTGGCGGAAATGGATGCGCTGTGGGATGCCGTAAAGGCTGACGAGAGAACGTCAGACTGACCGCCGCGTCATCTTTCCCAAAACAATCAAAATCCGCGCGCCTCACCAGCGCGCGGCTGGACATTTCCAGTCGCCACTGCAACGCTCACCTTTTACCACAGGACCCCGCATATGACTGCCCGCAAAGTAATAATCGACACCGACCCCGGACAGGACGATGCCGTCGCGCTGCTGCTGGCCCTGGCCAGCCCTGATGACGTTAATGTGCTGGGCATTACCTGCGTTGCCGGCAATGTGCCGCTGCCGCTGACCCATAAAAATGCCCGCATCATCTGCGAGGTCGCAGGCCGCACCGATGTCCCGGTCTTTGCCGGTCGTGCGGCGCCGCTGTCGCGCCCCCTGGTCACCGCCGAAGAGGTGCATGGCAAAACAGGGCTGGATGGCCCCGAACTGTTTGAACCAACACTGCCGCTGCAGGATCAGGATGGCGTGGCATTCATCATCGACACCCTGCGACGTGAACCGGCTGGCTCGGTGACGCTTTGTCCGCTGGGACCGCTCAGCAATATTGCCGCCGCCTTTCAGGCCGCGCCGGATATCATTGAGCGCGTGCAAGAAGTGGTTCTGATGGGGGGCGCCTATTTTGAGGTCGGCAATGTCACGCCCGCGGCTGAGTTCAACATCTATGTCGACCCGGAAGCTGCTGACATTGTGCTGAAATCCGGCATTCAAATCACCATGATGCCACTGGATGTCACCCACAAGGCCCTGACCACCCGCCCCCGTATTGAGGCGCTGCGGGCCCTGGGTAATCGTGCGGGGTCTTTCACTGCAGAAATGCTCGATTTCTTTGAGCGGTTCGACATGGAGAAATATGGCTCTGACGGTGGCCCGCTGCATGACCCCTGCGTGATTGCCTATCTGATCCAGCCCGAATTGTTTTCAGGCCGCCAGATCAACGTCGAGATTGAAACCCAGTCAGAGCTCACTCTTGGTATGACCGTCGCCGACTGGTGGGGCGTCACCACGCGCCCGCCCAATGCGCTGTTCATCGGTGATCTGGACGCCGAAGGGTTCTTTACCCTCATCACTGACCGTCTGGCCCGGTTGTGAGCGCCGCCCTGCATCTGGCCCGCCCTGAGCATCTGGAAAAGCTGCTCACCATGGTGGAGGCCTTCCATGTGGAAGAAGGCCTGGACACCAGCCCAGAACAGCGCCGTGCCGGGATTGAACCGCTGCTGGAGGGCATCCCCTATGGTGCGGTTTATATCATCGGCCCCACCCGTGCCCCCATCGGCTATATCGTAGTCACCTTTGGCTGGTCGGTGGAGTTTGGTGGCATGGATGGCTTTGTCGATGAGATCTATATCCGCCCGCCGGTGCGCGGCCGGGGGCTCGCCTCTGAGGTGCTGATCGAACTGCCCAAGACCCTGGCCCAGGCCGGGATCAAGGCGTTGCACCTGGAGGTGGACCGGGAGAATGAGCAGGCCCAGAGACTGTACCAGCGCACCCGGTTCCAGCCCCGTGACAGATACATGTTGATGACCAAGGTCTTATGACCCTGCGCAAATCTGTCAGAGCAAAATCTTTCAGGAAGTGCTTGTAATCATAAACGAATTGTATGTTGACCCCGACGTTTGACCAGTGTTACCGAGCTCAGGCTGAAAAACGTGTGGCTGGTTCGGTTATCCCAGCCCTTGCATTGATAGGGTCTATACAGGGCCAACAATGTCAGAGTTAGTTGGGCCATAGGCCCAAACCCGCAGCAGCTCCCTCTTCGGGGTGCTGCGGAACTGCGCCAAGGCCATCCCGTTGCATCCCGCTTTATACAGAAAACAGGAATGCCAAGCATGAGCCAACTTCAATCGCCCCAGCCTCCCCAATCCAAGTCCGTCATAGTTCTGGCGCAGTTCTTTATCGCCTTTATGATGGCGCTCCTTATGACCGGAATTTTCACGGCCTTTCCAATGCACTTTACCTCTGGATGGATAGGGCTCTGGATGAACCGATTCATGACCGCAATGCCTATCGCCTTTGTTTTATCCTTAGCCGTCGGCCCCCTGGCATTCAAAATGTCGGCCATAACGCACCAGTACCTGCGGCGAGTTTCGTGAAGCTTTCTCAACAAAAAAGCCCTGTGTCACGAGACACAGGGCTTGGCTATTTTCATTGAACTCAGCCGGGCTATGCAGAAAGCTTTAGCCGGATCGTAGAATAATCACCCCTTCAGGATCGAGCGGCCTGCGTATTCTGCCACTTCGCCCAGCACTTCTTCGATACGGATCAGCTGGTTGTATTTCGCCAGCCGGTCAGAACGCGCCAGCGAGCCGGTTTTGATCTGGCCACAGTTGGTGGCAACCGCGAGGTCTGCAATGGTGGCGTCCTCGGTCTCCCCCGAGCGGTGGGACATCACATTGGTGAAGCCTGCACGGTGGGCCATATCTACAGCCTTCAGCGTCTCGGTCAGCGTGCCGATCTGGTTCACTTTGACCAGCATGGAGTTGGCGCTGCCGCGCTGGATGCCTTCGGCCAGACGCGCCGGGTTGGTGACAAAAAGATCGTCGCCAACCAGCTGCACCTTGTCACCGATGGCGTCGGTCAGCGCCTTCCAGCCGTCCCAGTCGTCTTCGCCCATGCCATCCTCGATCGAGATGATCGGGTAGTCATTCACCAGCGCCGCCAGATAGTCGACGTTCTCGGCTGAGGACAGAACCTTGCCCTCACCGGACAACACATATTTGCCGTCCTTATAGTATTCAGTGGCGGCGCAATCCAGCGCCAGATAGATTTCCTCGCCGGGGCGGTAGCCTGCCTTTTCGATGGATTTCAGAACAAAATCAAGCGCCTCACGGGTGGAAGCAATGTTGGGGGCAAAGCCACCCTCATCCCCGATTCCGGTGGACAGACCTGCAGCGGACAGCTCTTTCTTCAGGGTGTGGAACACCTCGGCGCCCATGCGCACGGCCTCGCGGATATTGTCCGCAGCCACTGGCATGATCATGAACTCCTGAATGTCGATGGGGTTGTCGGCATGTTCCCCACCATTGATGATGTTCATCATCGGCACTGGCAGAACACGGGCAGAGGTGCCCCCCACATAGCGAAACAGCGGCTGGGTGGTGAAATCAGCGGCGGCCTTGGCCACGGCCATGGAAACACCGAGGATCGCATTCGCCCCCAGACGCGCCTTGTTTGGCGTCCCGTCCAGCTCAATCATCGCCCCGTCAACCGCAACCTGCTCGGTGGCGTCAAAGCCAACCAGCTCTTCGGCGATTTCACCGTTGACGGCGGCAACAGCTTCCAGCACGCCTTTGCCAAGGTAGCGGTCCTTGTCGCCGTCGCGACGTTCCACCGCCTCGTGAGCACCGGTAGAGGCGCCCGAGGGCACGGCGGCGCGGCCCATGGTGCCGTCTTCCAGCAGTACGTCGACCTCGACCGTAGGGTTGCCCCGGCTGTCCAGAATTTCACGGCCAATAATGTCGATGATAGTGCTCATTTTTCGTCCTTTTCAAGCGGTACACCAAACAGTTCCAGCCGGTGCCCTTTCAGTCGATAACCCAGTTTGCGGGCTATCTTTTCCTGTAATTCTTCGATTTCCTTGTCCACAAACTCAATGACCTGACCTGAGTTGATATCGATCAGATGATCATGATGGTCGCGGTCCGAAGATTCATACCGCGCACGCCCATCACCAAATTCATGCTTTTCCAGAAGATCAAAATCCTCGAACAGTTTCACCGTCCGATAAACCGTCGCCAGCGATATTTTTGGGTCGAGTTT
>CAJQNB010000062.1 GCA_905479575.1 uncultured Pseudophaeobacter sp. | reverse complement strand
CAAAATCACTGTCTCAAGACACAAAAATGTAAACGCCCCTGTAAACGCGGGGCCTCAAACACGGCAAGGAGTGATGTAAGTGATTGTTTTTAAATGGAGGCGAGTACCGGAATCGAACCGGTGTACGCGGATTTGCAATCCGCTGCGTCACCACTCCGCCAACTCGCCTTTTCAAGGACTTAACCGTGGCACGTGGTGTCCTGCCACACAGTCTGCGACACCTTCTATTTCTGTTCCCTTTTGTTCGCAAGGGGCAAAACGACAATTAGGCGCGAAAATCAATGGGCTGCTGGGCAGATGTGTTTTGGCGAACAAGCCGGGTGGAATGGGGGCTATGTTGGCGCATTTTACTGGGGTGTGCAGCGATGGTTTCACCCTTGTCATTGGCCCGAAAACGCTCGGCTGTGGTGGCGTGACAGGCCGCAGATATGCCCCAGGTCATGGCCCCATTCCCGTCCCGATCTGCTGCACAGCGGCAGAGCCACCATTGACGGATCACATAATCAGTCCTTGGGATCAAACATGGGGCGGGACTAGCGGTTTAGGCCGTCGCTGCGCAGGGCTGCCAGCGCTTCTGCGTGGAGCGCGGTGCTGGCGGCTGCGATGACTTTTCCCTCGGAGGCCAGCGTCAACGGCTGTCCATCCCAGTCGGAAATCACGCCGCCTGCGCCTTCTATGACCGGAATAAGGGCCATGTAGTCATAGGGTTGCAGGTTCATCTCGAACAGGAGGTCCACATGCCCCGAAGCCAGCAGTCCGTAGCCATAGCAATCGCCGCCAAACCGCCGCAGAGCAGCCCGTTTGGACAGGGTCTCAAACTGCGCCAAACCCGCTGCGTCAAAGCTGTCGGGGCTGGTAGTATAAAGGATCGCATCGGCAAGCTGCGCCTTTGCGCTGGTCTTGCAGGCTCTGCCGTTGAGCAGGGTGGGCTTGCCACGCTGGCCGACCCAGCGTTCGCTGGTGGGCGGGATTGAAACAACCCCCAGATCGGGGCTGCCATCGGTCATGCAGGCGATCAGCGTCCCAAAGGTTGGCATGCCGGACAGAAAACTCTTTGTGCCGTCGATTGGGTCAATGACCCACAAATGGGAGGCCTCCAACCGTATGGATTCCTGTTCTTCGCCGAGAATCCCATGGGTTGGAAAGGTCTCCGTGATCTGCCGCCTCATTTCTTCTTCGATGGCGCGGTCCGCCTGGGTAACGGGCGAATCGTCCGCTTTTGATTCGATGTCCAGCGGGTTGCGGAAATAGCTCATGGCCATGGCATCGGTGGTATTGGCCAATCGATCAGCAAACTGGGCCAGCATCTCCGGTTCAGAAAGATTCGTCATCATCTGCATAAAAATTCCTCAATTGCGCGGGTTGGCGGGCTTTGGGCATCGGTGTTGAGAATTTGTTGTAGACAAATGCCACAAAAACGCAAGACTACACAAATAACCCCAAGTTTAAAAACAGAGCGGGGCAATCAGAACGGGTCATCACAAGGACCCGCAGCTTTCCGGATACAGGTCCGGGCCAACAGATATGGACCAACAAGGAGATCACGATGAAAACCTGGATGCAGACCACCGCACTCTCGCTGGCAGCCCTTGGCTTTGCCGCACCCACCCTTGCCGATGACCTGACGGTTTACACCGCGCTGGAAGAAGAAGAGATCGCCGCATATGTTGCCGCAGCGCAGGCCGCTATGCCCGATACCAAGATCAACGTTCTGCGTCTTTCCACCGGCAAGCTCGGCGCGCGGCTGCTGGCCGAAGCGGGCAATCCGCAGGCAGATGTGATCTGGGGCTGGGCGGTCAGCGCCATGATGGACCCACAGATCCTTGAGATGCTGGAAGCGTATCAGGCCTCGGGTGTCGAGGTGCTGCCCGACACGTTCCGAGGCGAAAATGGCAAATGGTTCGCCCCGATTGGCTACATGGGCGCCTTCTGCGTCAATACTGCGCGGCTGGAGGAGAAGGGGCTAACGATGCCAACCAGCTGGACGGATCTGCAAGATCCGGCCTTCAAAGGTGAGGTGGTGATGCCTGATCCAAACTCTTCCGGCACCGGCTACCTGCATGTAAACGCTGTCTTGCAGGGCATGGGAGAAGAGGCCGGCTGGGCCCAGCTTGAAGCGGTTGATCCAAACATGGCGCAGTATACCTCCTCTGGGTCGAAGCCGTGCAAAGCGGCCCGCGTGGGGGAATACACCGTCGGGATCTCGCTGGCCTTTACCGCGATGCAGTCGATTGAGGAAGGCTATCCGCTGGCCATGGTCTTTCCCGAAGGTGGCGTTGGGTATGAGCTGGAAGCCTCAGGCCTGATGGCAAGTTCGGACAACAAGGAGGCCGCAAAGGCGTTCCTGGATTGGACCATGTCGGATGAGGCCATCGGGCTGTATCAGACCTACAAAGCCCTGATCACAGTGCCGGGTGTTGATGCCTCCAAAGCCGCAGAGGCGGCTGGCCTGCCTGCCGATATTTCGACAATCCTCGCGGATGTGGATTTTGTTAAGGCCTCGACGCAGCAGTCTTCGGTGAAGGCGCTATGGAAAGAGAAGTTCGGCCGCTGAGCCAAACACTGGGGCGGCCAGGGTCGCCCCACGTCTACCCGGGCCGGTACCCAGCCGCCCGTACGCCAGGAAAGATCCCCTATGTATTTAACCGTCCGTGACGCCACAAAAACCTATGGTACCTTCACCGCGCTTGATCGCGTCTCGATCGAAATTGAGAAGGGCGAATTTGTCTGCCTTCTGGGCCCTTCTGGATGCGGCAAGACCACCCTGCTGCGTCTGATCGCTGGATTGGCTGATCTGGATGGCGGAGAAATCACCCTGGAGGGGGCGGCGCTGTCCGACCTGCCTGCACGCAAGCGTGGCTTTGGTATCGTTTTTCAGTCTTATTCGCTGTTTCCAAACATGAGCGTGGCTGAAAACATCGGCTATGGTCTGAAGATCCGCGATATTCCCGCCGCTGAAATTGCGGAACGGGTGACGGAGCTTTTGGATCTGGTGAAACTGCCACAGGTGGCTGACAAGCTACCCGGCCAGCTGTCTGGCGGGCAGCAACAACGGATCGCATTGGCGCGGGCGATTGCCGTCGATCCACGGGTGCTGTTGCTGGACGAACCACTTTCGGCGCTGGATGCAAAGGTCCGCGCCACCCTGCGCGACGAGATCCGCCAGGTGCAGCGGTCCCTGGAAATTCCAACGCTTATGGTGACCCATGATCAAGAAGAGGCCCTGGCGCTTGCGGACAAGATCATCTGTATGAACCACGGCATCGTCGTGCAGGCAGGCACGCCGGAAGATCTGTACCACCGTCCTGCCACGCGGTTTGTGGCGGAGTTCATGGGCAGCAGCAACCTGTTGTCGACCCAAGAGGTGAGACAGCATTTCCCGGAACTGATGTCCACCTGTCCCGCCGATAACAAGACATATCTCGCCTGTATCCGTCCCGAGCAGATCGTCCTGACACCTGATCAGAACGGCAACGCCACAGTGCGAAACATCAGTTTTCTGGGCAATTTGCAGCGCCTGGAAGTGGATAGCCCGGCCGGACCTCTCCTGGTCGAAACACACGGCAGGGCCCCCTGTGGTACTGGAGACTCCGTAAATCTGAGCATCGCCTCACAGGCCTGTACCTGGGTTCTTGATGACGTGGATCAGCCAAAGACCGTTACAGCATGAACACCACCGACCAGACCTCCCGCCCTGCATTGCACCGTCACTTTGACGGCGATCGCCTTTTGACACTTGCCTGCGTAGGCCTGCCGTTGCTTGGGTTGATCTTGTTTTTCGCCTACCCGATGGTGATCGTCTTCCTGCGCTCCATCACCGTCGCAGACAGCTACGGTATCGGCAATTATACCGAGGTCCTCGGCTCTGCCGGTTTCTGGCGGGCGACGCGGCATTCGTTGGCGATGGGGGGCGCCACCACGGTGCTCAGTGTCTTTCTGGGCTTCATCATTGCCCATGGGCTATACCGCTGCGCCTTCAGGGGCAAATGGCTGATCCGCAGCGTGATCGTGCTGCCATTGCTGGCGCCGTCTCTGGTGCAGGCGCTGGGGCTTATCTTTTTGCTGGGGCGCAATGGCGTCATCAGCCGGGCGCTTGGGGTTGAGATCGAGATCTATGGGTTTTGGGGGCTACTGATCGCCAATACGCTTTATGCACTGCCGCAGGCGGTGATGATCATTGGCGCGGCTCTGGTCCTGTTGGATGCCCGCACCTATGAGGCCGCAGAGGTCATGGGGGCGTCGCCTTGGCGGCAGTTTCGCGATCTGACCCTGCCAGCCGCGCGATTTGGGGTGCTGAATGCAGCTTTTGTCTGCTTTACCATCACAATCACCGACTTTGGCAATGCTGCGGTGATCGGCGGCGATTACTCCGTATTGGCCACAGAGATCTACAGCCAGGTCGTTGGTCAGAGGAACTTTAACATGGGCGCCGTGGTTGGCATTATGCTGCTGCTGCCCACGGTCATTTCCTACAGTATCGAACGCCAAGCGATGAAGCGGCAGCAGGCCGGACAGACCACCGGGCAGGTCGCATACCAGCCCAGCTTTGCACCGCTGCGCGACCTGAGCATGGCTGCTGTCTCGCTGGTGATCTGTGCAGCCATTGTCGCTGTGATCGGGATCGTGGTCTATGCCAGCTTTGTGAAGCTGTGGCCCTACAACATGTCATTGTCGTTCAAACACTACAACATCACCCTGGCAGGGGGGTATTCGTCACTTTGGATGACGATCCTTGTCTCTTTGGCAGCCGCTGTGGGCGGCACCATTGCGGTGTTCATGCTGGGCCTCGGCCTGCGCCGCCTGCCGCAGAGCCTTGCCCAGCCGATCCAGATCCTTGCGGCGATGCCTGCCGCCGTGCCGGGCATGGTCCTGGGGCTGGCCTATATCCTGACTTTTAACTCCACTGCGACGCCGCTTTACCTGCTGTATGGCACCGCTGCGCTGATCGCCATCGTCAACTTCTACCATTACCACACACAGGGGTTCCTGACAGTGATGACAGGGTTTCGCCAATTGCCCGCGGCGCTGGAAGAAGCCGCCGGAAGCCTTGGCGCTGGGCTGGGCCGCACGGCGCGCGACATCGTGGCGCCCTTTATTGCGCCGATGCTGGTTTCTGTTTTTTTCTTCCTCTTCATGCGCTCCATGGTGACGCTTTCGGCTGTGGTTTTCCTGACCACGCCAAACCTGAGCGTCGCCGCCGTGACGATCATGCGCTTGGACGATGCCGGGCTGACGTCACAGGCCGCAGCCTTCTCCACTTGCGTGATGGCGGTGGTCTGTGTAGCGGTCTTGTCAATGAAGGCAACCTTGGCGCTGATGGGGCGTCGCAGTCGGAGCAAAGGGACGGTCTGATGTGGGCAAAGGAGCGTCATCAGCGGATTGTGTCGATGATTACGGCCAACCGGCAGGTCAGCGCCAATGATCTGGCCGGGATGCTGGGTGTTTCGCGCGAAACCGTGCGCCGTGATTTGCTCGACCTGGAAGAGATCGGCAAAGTTGTACGCGTCCACGGCGGTGCCATCCTGCCAGAGGCCCGCTCCGAGGATCCTTTTCACCAACGGATGACGACCCAGATCCGGGCAAAATCCGAAATGGCAAAAAAAGCCGTCGGCCTGATCCAGCCCGGTCAGACGATCATGGTGGATGCCGGATCAACCACCGCTGTCTTTGCCCGCGAACTGGTGAAGGTTCCGGGGGTTTCCGTCATCACCAATTCGCTGGACATTGCCACCACCTTGCAGGCTGGCGGAATGGATGTGATCCTGCTGGGGGGGCGGATCGCCGCAGACGTGCCCGCAACAGTGGGCGAGCTTACCCTGTCAGAAATCCGGCGTTTTGAGGTCGATCTGTGCTTTTCCGCCCCGGTTGCTCTGCACCCGGAAAAAGGTTCATATTTCTATGACCTGCAGGAGGCCGAAATCTCCATCGCGATGGCAGCGCAGGCGCGGCGGACAGTGGCGTTGGCTGACCACACAAAACTGGGCACCACCAATCGCGTGCGTGCTTGGGACGTGGCAGAGATCACAACGGTGATCACCAACCATACCGCCGCCACAGCCCTGCTTGACCAGTTCCGAACCATCGATATCGAAGTCCTTTAGTCTGTTTTGATGGCTGCCTCAGGGCGCGGTCAGACTGGTAAACCTGCAGATAAAACCGCGGGGCGGCTGGAATAGCAGTGCTCGCCGATCCAGTCTGGGGGCGGGCCCTGGGTGTTGCAACAGTTGGGCGACATGGCCTTGCTTAGCCGACCATAAAAACATCGTACCGCGTTGTTTTGCCGCGAATTTGGTGGGTGCATTTCTGAACCCCAGCTATCGGATCTGCTTTTGCAGGCCACTTGAGAACCACTCGTTTTTGCGCGTGTTCAATCGCTATGCGAACCAAATCGGCTGCGTCATCATCGGTGCCGACCAGTTCTCGAACCTGACGCAAATCCTGTTTCACCAGTGCTGACTTTTTCCGTTCAGGGTGCATCGGGTCTATTAATATTGCGTCGCAGGATAACGCGGGGATCAAATCTTTGGAGTCGCCCTTTAACAGAGTCATGCGGCTGATAATTTCGCGAAACTGACCGCCTTCTTGCTCGGCGCGTTGCATGCCCTGCGCCAGTAAGGCATGCATTTTCTCCGATCGCTCTATCAAGGTCACCTGCGCACCCAGAGAGGCCAGGAGAAATGAATCGCGGCCCAGCCCTGCAGTTGCATCAACGATCGTTGGCGTTTTTCCCGCCCGCAGCCCCATAGCCTTTGCCAAGTCTTGACCACGGCCGCCACCGAACCGCAGGCGGTGCGCGACTGACCCGCTGACAAAATCGACCTTTAGTTCAGCCACAGCCTGTTTCACACTCTACTCATTTCCGAACCCAGAAGAGCACCACTCTCCATGGTTTTCAGTTTGTACTGTTTTCTTTATTGACCACAGCCCGCAAATTCAACGGCTGAAACGAGGGGGCTTTCTTCGTAAAGTCCTGATCCAATGCTGTCCAGGGGACTCGGGAATGACGGGCTGCACCGCAGAGCTTGCAACGCCACCTTAGCCAACGGTCCGGCCTGCGGGGACCACTTCAGCCCGTGATTAAACTTATCGCAAGGTAACAAGGCCTACTGTGATCTGAATCCTCAGAAATTTAATAGCTAACCGCTTTGAAGGCCAGACATGTTATCGGACAAGATTAGAAAGTCCGCCCTCAAAAAGGCGCGGTCGCCTGAGCAATTGGACGCGATGTTGACCGTGGTGCCGCCGCTTGGTTGGCTGGCCTCGCTGCTGCTTGTGGCAAGCGTTTTTGCTTTTCTGCTTTGGGCGCTGGTTGCGACAGCCCCGGTCAAGGTTGTTGGCAGCGGCATTCTGTTGACAGAGGGGGAGATCGTCACAGCGCGCGCCCAGGGGGCTGGTATCGTGGTCGGGCAACTGGCCAGGGTCGGAGAACGGGTGCAGGAGGGGGATTTACTGACGCGCCTGGAAAATTTCCAGATGCAAGAAGCCATTGCGCAGGGCAAGGCCGCTTTGGCCCGGCGTGAAACCATGCTGGCGCAAACGCGCAAGGCACACCAGAAATTTGTGACATCGCTCCGGACGGAGCTTGCTGATGCTGCGGCCTTTCACCAGGATCAGGCCAGTAATTTGCGCGATCGAATTGCGCGATTGGCCAAACTCAAACAAGAGCGACAGGTGCTTTTTGACAAGGGCTTGATTGTCGAACAGAAACTGCTGGAGACCCTGCAGAGCCTGGAAGACGCCCGTCAAAGCCTCAGCGCCGCGCAATACGATTTTTCGTCCACCCGCACGACAGTTCTGGCAGATATCCATAAATCGACAGCCAATGTCACCGCGCAAGAAAACCAAGCCGAAATAGAGCGTGAAAAACTGAAAGACCTGCAGGCGGATTATCAGCGCAGTGTCGAGATCCACGCCCTGGCGGCAGGCATTGTGACGGAAAGCACCAAAAGCATCGGTGATCAGGTCAGCGCCAATGAAATTCTCTTTGAAATCCTGCCGGACGCGGCTCCCGTCGCCAGCGACCAGCCAGAGGCACCGGCTTTGCTGGCCGTGCTCTATGTGGATGCCAGCCAGGCAGCAAGGCTGGAAACCGGGGCAGCGGTTCAGGTGGTGCCTGCATCCGTAGAACTGGAACGCGATGGGTTTATTCAGGGTCAGATCATTGAGGCCTCGGTCCTGCCAGCGACGCAGGCGCAATTGCTAAAGCGTGTGCAGAACCCAGAATTGGTTACGGCGCTATTGGCCAATGGGCCGGTTCGCGAAGTGTTGGTGCGCCTTCAACCTGACCCAAGCACGGCCAGCGGGCTTGCCTGGTCCAGCGGCGAAGGGCCGGCCTTCGTGATCCATCCCGGCACTTTGACAGAGGCCAGTTTTGTGGTTGACCGAAAGCGGATCGCCAGCTTTGTGTTCCCCAAACTGGATGAAATCCTGCCCGCCGTGGACAGTATCGCCCCTACCCCGGTGGTTGCCGCGCCGCCGCAGCCCATGTCTCGGCTTGAGGGCTGAGCCATGAAAGGGGTCAAAACACCCACAATCCTGCAAATCGAAGCCGAGGAATGTGGCGCAGCCTCGCTCGCCATGGTTTTGGCCTATCATGGCCGTCACATTCCGCTTGAGGATTTGCGGATTGAATGTGGCGTCTCCCGGGATGGGGCCACGGCGGCCAATGTGCTGAAGGGGGCGCGCCGCCATGGCCTGACGGCCAGCGCCAAACGGCTTGAACTGCCGCGCCTGGCCGAAATTCCCCTGCCTGCGATCATCTTTGTGAATATGAACCATTTTGTGGTTCTGGAAGCGGTCTCGGCGCGGCGGTATCGCATCAATGATCCCGCTGCCGGGCGGCGCATTGTCGACCAAGATGCCTTTGATGAGATGTTCACGGGCATCACCCTGTTGCTTGAACCGGGGGAGGCGTTTGAACGCCAGGCAGGCCCCCCAGGCAAGCTGTCTTCGCTGATCGGCTATCTGCAATGGGATCGCACAGCCACCCAGCTTATCCTGCTCTGTGGGATGACATTGATTGTGCCCGGTCTGGCTATTCCCGCCTTCAGCAAGGCCTTTGTCGACGACATTCTGATGGGTGGGCAGGACGACTGGCTGTTCTGGTTTGCGGTTATGATGCTGGCGGTGATTGCCCTTCAGTCCGGGCTGATGGCCCTGCGCAGTTTGCTGAGCGCCAAGCTGGAAACAAAACTGGCCCTGTCGTTGAACGCCAAGCTTGCCTGGCGTTTGCTGCGGTTGCCGCTTCCGTTCTTTCAGCAACGGTTTTCCGGGGCGCTGGCCGGGCGGGGCCAGATGGCCGCACGGATTGCGCAACTGGCTGGCAAAACTCTGCTTTCGACCGTGCTGGAGGGGACCACCCTGATCTTTTTCCTCGCAGTGATGGCGCTTTATAGCCTTCAGATGGCGGCGGTGGTGGGCCTGTTGGTTCTGGGCAGTGGGCTGCTGATCTGGGTGGTGCAGCAGCGTATGGATCAGCTTTCGATCAAGACGATGATCGAGTTTATGAAACTCACCGGCAAGACCATGGTCGGGGTGCAGACCATCGAAAGCATCAAGTCCTCGGGCACCGAAGCTAAATATTTTGAAGGCTGGGCCGGCACCCACGCCAATGTAGTGAACGGACAGGCTGAGCTGACCCTTCGGCAATCGGTGCTGCAGGTCACGCCGGGATTTGTGTCTTTCTTTGGCAAGGCCCTGACGCTGGTGATCGGCGGGCTTGAGGTCATGGCCGGGGAGCTGACAGTGGGGTCGCTGGTGGCGTTTCAGGCCTTGCTTGCGGCGATGGACAGGCCCTTTCAGGGGCTGATGAGCAACGTGCAGGAGCTGCAGCAATTGCAGGGTCCGTTGAACCAGCTCAGGGATATTACCGACCACCCGGAGGCCAGTGAATTTTCCCAGCGGCGCAACCCGGCGGAGCCTGCGGGCGCATCGCGGTTAAACGGCGCTATCTCATTGTCGGATGTCAGCTTTGGCTACAGCCGCTTGTCCCCGCCTTTGATCGAAAATCTCGATCTTGCGGTGGCGCCGGGGCAACGTGTTGCCCTTGTTGGTGGGTCCGGCAGTGGAAAATCGACCTTGGCCAAACTGATTACCGGCGCCTATTCCACCTGGTCCGGCAGCATCGATTTTGACGGGACATCAATCGAAGATCTGCCGCGTGCGGTCTTGCGAAACTCCCTTGCCGTTGTTGACCAGAACATCGTGTTGTTTGAAGGCAGCTTTCGCGACAACATCCGCCTGTGGGATGAAACCATTTCCGACGATCAGGTGACTGCAGCGGCCCAGGCGGCTGAAATCCATGATTTCATTGCCGGCACGGAAAACGGTTATGACACGCAGGTGGAAGAAGGCGGGCGCAACATGAGCGGCGGCCAACGCCAGCGGCTCGAGATCGCCCGGGCGCTAGCGCGGGATGGCTCCATCCTGGTTCTGGATGAGGCCACAAGTGCGCTCGATCCCATTGTCGAGGCAAAGGTAATGCAGAATATTGCCCGGCTGGGGATCACCTGTGTGATCGTGGCCCACAGGTTGTCGACCATTCGTGATTGCGATCAGATACTGGTGATGGATCATGGCAGCGTGGTGCAACGGGGTACCCACCAAGGTCTGCGTGATGTGGAGGGTCCCTATCAGAGGATGATCGCCGCATGAGCGCGCAGCCCAACCCCGCTGCACAGCGCTTATTGCAGGCGGATGATCAGGATATGGTGGCCTGCGGCGACGGCGCGCAGATCTCTTTGCAGGGGGCAAACCGGTGTTTTCTGATCAAAAGCGGGCGCATGGATGTCTATCTTGGCTGCGGGGACCAGTCACAGGCCATAGCGGAGCTGGTTGAAGGCGAGGTTATTCTTGGTCTGGACGGCAGCAGGGAGCGCCTGTTTGGCCGGGCGCGCGGCGATCTGCAGCTGTGCCGGGTAGAGCTGTCTGACTATTGCGCCCCGGATGCGGATGCCGAGCAAAGACTGCTGCACGCGCTGAACCTTGATATCTGGTTGGCGCGTCTCAACGCGATTGCGCCGGGCTACGCCCCGCAGGGCACGCAGCCAGATCACCCTGCGATGACGCAGGGCATTACATGGGTCAAAGACATTGATTGCGCAGAGGCGCTGCCGAGACCGCATTTCCCACAAGATGGCAGCCCGGAGCAGGATGGCAATTCAGGCACTGTGTTCGTCCGTGATACCGAGGCGCTCTTGGCGCAGCCGGTGGCCACTGCCACCATTGCAGCGGCCAATGGGCACCTTGCCCAGACCATTGCCGACGGGATGCAAAGCAGAGCGGAGGCCCAGGTCCAGCGGCGGGTGCAGCAGGTTGCTCAGGATACGGCGCGTCTGGATCGTGCTTTTGGGCGGCTGACCGCGTCCTTGTCGGCCAAATCTCCCACAGTTCGGCAGGGACACAGCCCTGCCCAGATGGCGGCTGGCTTTGCCCAGATCGCGCATTTGGCCCGGCGGGCAGGGCATGACCTGACTGCGTTTGAGCCTGGCAAAGATCTGGCCGGGCGGGATTATATCTGCGCCCTGTGCGATGCCAACAATATCCGCTACCGCACAATCACGCTGACGGGACACTGGTGGCGCAAGGATTCCGGTGACTTTGTTGTCTTTGATGAGGCTGGCCAGGTTTTCACCCTCATGCGCGAAAACAGATCCTATGTGGTGATGGATGCCAATGGGGACAAACGGCAGTTTCGTCCCGAGATGGCAGCCCAATGGGAGGGGCAGGGGTTGTTCCTTTATTGGCCGCTTCCAGATCAGCCGGTCAATGGCTGGGGCTTGATCGCGCGGGTGTTTCGCATCTGCGCCTCGGATCTTTGGACTGTCTTTGGGGTGAGCCTGGCCATGAGCCTGCTGGCGCTTGTTCTGCCAATTGGTGCGGGCATTCTGGTTGGGCAAATCATCCCGCAGCAAAGTCAGGCTCTGTTGGTGCAGCTAGGCGTGATCCTTGCGCTGGTGGCGATGGTGCAATTTGCCATCGGCATTATCTCCCAGATTGCGGCTGCTAGGATTGAAACCCGTGCGACGCTTTGGATCCAGGGATCGGTCATGGACCGGATTTTGCGCCTGCCCACCGGGTTCTTTCGCAGGTACGCATCGGGTGAGCTGACCCAGCGCGCCCTGGCGATCAGCCGATTGGAGCGTCTGGTGACCAATGGCATGATCACCGGTGTCCTGTCGGGCCTGTTTTCGTTTCTGAGCTTTGGCCTTATGTTTCATTTTGCCCCCGGACTTGTCCTGCCCGCGCTCGGGGCGGCGGCGGTTTTTATCGCCATTGCCGCCTTGCTGGGCCGGGCCGAGACAGCCGCCGCCCGCAGTCAGATCCTGACCAGCGGCCCGGTTATTGCGCGCATGATGGATATTGCGCAGGGCATTGAAAAACTGCGTTTTGCTGCTGCCGAGGCGCCGGCGTTTGAGCGCTGGACACAGGCTTTTCAGCTGCAACAATCGGCGGCCTACCGGGAAAAACGCATGGCGGCGCTGATGGAAACCTTTAGCGGATCGTTCCTGGCAACGGCCACATTGACGGTTTTTGTGGTGATTGGACAACGCGGGAGTGACAGTGCGCTCTCCACCGCCAGTCTGGTCAGTTTTTTGACATGTTTTGCCAGCTTTATGAAGGGCTTAGGCCAGTTGACCCGCACGGCGACGCAGCTTGCCAGCTTTAAACCGATCTATGATTTTGCAGCCCCCATTCTGCAGGAGATCCCGGAAAACAGTCAGGGCGGCACCGACCCCGGCGCGCTGCAGGGGGCGTTTTCGCTCACCAATGTGCGCTTTGCCTACAAAGACCAGGGGCCGATGATCCTGGATGGGCTGAGCCTGACAATCAAGGCGGGTGATTATGTGGCGCTGGTTGGGGACTCGGGCTGCGGAAAATCGACCCTGCTGCGGTTGCTCATGGGGTTTGAGACGCCAAAGTCGGGATCTGTCAGCCTGGACCAAATCGATTTGCGAGTGATCGACAAACGCCTGATGCGCCGCCAGTTTGGGGTGGTCATGCAGGATGCCAAACTGCTGCCGGGCTCGATCTATGACAATATTGTCGGCACCAATTTTGGCATGCCGATGGAGCAGGTGAGCCGGGCCATTCGTCAGGTAGGACTGGCAGACGACATTCAGCAGATGCCCATGGGGCTGCAAACCGGGGTCGTTGAATCCTCCGGTGGTCTGTCTGGTGGCCAGGTGCAGCGCATCATGCTGGCGCGGGCCATCGCAGCAAATCCCAAGGTTTTGTTGTTGGATGAAGCGACAAGTGCTTTGGACAACCGGACACAGGCCATTGTGACAGAAACGCTGGACGGGATGACGGCGACGCGCATTGTTGTGGCGCATCGGCTGTCCACGGTGGTGAAAGCCGACAAGATCATCGTGCTGGATCATGGCAAGGTGGTCGAGGTTGGCGACTATGACAGCCTGATGGCGCAGGATGGCAAATTTGCCGCCCTGGCACAGCGCCAGCTTGTCTGATTTTAGCGGCCTGCAGGAACTAACACTGCGGCAGCCCTTAAAAAGCGGGCATTGCAATGGCGCCTTTGAAACTAATTAACCCTTTTCATTTTATCGTCTCCCCACAATACAACCGCGCCTTTTGCTCCAGTGGGCATATTTGTCATGCCGCCTTAGGGCAGGGGTCTTTTTTAAACTTCACGTAAGGAACGTATTATGTCGACTTGGACCGAAGAAGACCAACACACTGCCATTTCCGCTTTGTTGGAGCGCTGCGCAAGCGATGCGAACTTTTACCAAAGCGCCCTTGCAGATCCTGCTGCGGCAATCAAAACCGTGTCCGGCAAGGCGCTGCCTGAAGGCTTTAATCTGCGTCTGGTGGCAAATGAGGGGGCTGATCTGACCCTGGTCCTGCCCGACCCGGTGAGCGAAGATCTGTCCGATGCGGATCTGGAAGCTGTCGCTGGTGGTGGTCGCAGCTGTACCGTTACCATTATGTAATCCGCGACTGATCAAGCGCTCCGGCTGGCCGCGTCAGCTCCCGGCCGGATCACGCGCCGCGCCTCTTGCTGAGGCCCGGCCCAGATTTTTCCTGAGGGTCGTTCTGTGACAGTCCCGTTTTCCACGCCTGCAGTGTCGCCCTGTCCGCCCTATTGTATTCACCCCATGGATCCGTGGCTGGCCCAATCGGCGGCTTCGGTGGTTTTTCCGCATTATAGAAATCACCTGAACGGGACAGATCCAGCACGCATCCGATTGGCGGCTGTGGCGCAGGGTGACAGTGCAACGCGGCGGGTTCTGGGCGCCATTCTGGTTGAGATCGATCAGCCCAACGCCACGGTTTTGTCGCTGGCTGTAGCCCCCGAGTTTCGCCGCAGGGGCATCGCCAGGGCGCTTCTGGAACGGGCTCTGAAACAAGCCGAAATACAGGGGGCCAAACGGGCTTGCCTGTCGTTTGTGTCCCGGATGCCCCAGGTTACAGCATTAAAAGCCTTGCTGCGCAGTACAGGCTGGTCGGAGCCGGCACCCCGAATACTGTTTGCAGAAACGGCGCCGCAGCAGGTGTTGCAACAGGCCTGGGCGCAGCGGGTGCTGAGCCGGGGACCGCGCAATGCCATCGCCTTTGACTGGAGCGACCTGACGCCAGCGGACCGCGCCTTTGTCGAGGCCGAAATAGCAGCTGGGCGCTACCCGCAGGAGGTCTCCCCGTTCTGGGATGAGGGCAATATCGCCCCGGTCAGTCTGGGCCTGCGTGCCGCAGATGGGCGTGTGGTGGGCTGGCTGGCCTGCCATTTTGTACCTCAGCGGCCAGGCAGCATCCGGTTTAGCCGCAGTTTCTGCCATGCCGAGACCGCCTTTCGGGGCAATGGCGCCTGGATCATGGCAGCGGCCCTGGGGCGTCACGTCAACAGCAGCCTGCACCAAAGCCATCCGACGGTTCTTTTTGATGTGGATGAGCGCAACACGGCCATGATGACTGTCTACAGGCGTCGGATCGCGCCCTATATCGACAGCTCCTATCAAAGCTATCTTGTGGCAAAGGATCTATGCTGACCATGGCGCACCATACGACACCTTTACAGCAGACAGACAGGCCCCCCCCCATCCCGGTGATCGGGTTTGAAGAGCACAACGAGGCCCTGATTGCGCTGGCCTGGGCGCGCGAGAATTCCCTGCTGGGCAACGCACCTGCGCGCCTTTTGCATGTGGATCAACATCAGGATCTGGTGGTGCCCCAGCTCAGCCGGGCGATTGGCGACACGCCGCTGACGGTTGCGGCTATCAAAGACCTGGTAGAGACCGAAATCTCCATCGCCAGCTTTATCTGGGCTGGGGTTTATCTGGGGCTGCTGGATGAGATGTTCTGGCTGGCGCCCAAGGCTGCCATTGCGGGGGGGCGACCTCATTCAGCCCTGCCCAGTAAGTACCTGTGGATCGCCACCATGGATGAGCAACGGCGCGAGATGATCACCCTGGCGCAGCGTCCTGAGGCCAGTGGCGTGGGCAATGACGACCGCAAGTCGATGACGTTGCATTTTGTTGATACCGAGGCCCAGATGCCCGACCGGCCGGGCCCGGAGGCCGCCCCCTGGGTGTTGGGCATTGATCTGGATTACTTCTCTTGCAACAGCATGCCGGACAATGGCTTTCGCATCAGCGTCACCCGGGACACCTACGAACAGGTCTCCACCAACCGCCACCACCCGCTGCGCCTGTCGCCCTCGCACCGGGTTGAGGCCCGTCACGATGAACAGGGCTACTGGCTGGAATATGACATGCTGCCGCCCCGGAGCTCTGATCCGCTGGTGCGCAACACCGCAGAGATTGAGGTCGAGATCGACAGGCTGGGGGCGATGTTGTCACGCCAGACGCAGGCCCCGGCCTTGATCCTGATCGCCCGTTCACAGATCAGCGGATTTACCCCCCGCGACCAATGCGAATTCATCGAGGCCCGGGTAAAGGACATGCTGGCCTCGGTTTATCCCTGCACACTTCTGGAAGGATCTGACCTATGGTGAGTGCCGCTTTACCCAGCCCGCAGGAGCCAGAGGCAGGCGCGCAGGGAGCAACGATCGCGCGACGCACGCGGGTTTTGGCCTCTGAATTGAACCGCGCCTTCCTCAGCCAGGGCAGCACCCAGCCTGTACTGCTGACGGGGTTGACCGATGGCTGGCCCGCGATGGAGCGCTGGAGCTTTGACTTTTTTGCAAAAACCTATGGCGATGAGCGGGTCATTGTGACTGATTACCTGGGTTCAAAGAATCTCCACAAGGTCGGCTTTGGCCGCTATCTGGACTACGTGCGCGACCCTTCGGTTGATCTTTTACCAGGGCAGCAGGTCGAAACCCCCTGGTATTCCCCCTATTGGTCGCCTTTTGTGGATCATCCGGAGTTATCCGCCGATTTTGATGTCTCTGAGACGGTAGAGAACTGGATGCCGGAGGCCAGCGAGATTGACGCCGCTGAGGGTTCCAGCGAGGCGCTGATGGCGCAGTGGGCGCTGCGCGGGTTTTCCTGGCTGTTCATCGGCCCGGCCGGAACCTATACGCCCCGGCATCTGGACACGCTGAACACCCATGCCTGGAACACCCAGATTTGTGGGCGCAAACGGTTTGATCTCTGGACGCCGGGCCATTCGGCGCAGGGGGATGCACCGGATTTTCAGGTGGTGCTTGAACCGGGCGAGACACTCATTATTCCAATGGGGTGGGCTCATGCCGTAGTGGCGCTTGAGGCCTCGATCAGCCTCACCGGGAACTTTTTCAACGCCACCAACAGCGCTGCATTTTTCCGTACCATCTATACTCAGCCAGATGTCTGGCAGGCAAAGGCGCGTCTTGTTCCGGCGCTAAAGGCGCAGCTGACCCCATGACCGCAGCCCAGCCTGCAGCGGTTTGCGACAGGGCTGTGGACCTGGTGCAGCAGGTGGCAAAAATCGCCGCCCGCGCCCAGACCCTGGAAGAGCGGTTGGCAAACCCCGTAGCGCTGGACCAGCACTGGCCACAGCACCAGCAGGCCGAAATGGTCCAGAACTGGCGGCAGATCTGTGGTCAGGGCGATCCGGCAGACTTCGACAAACGTCTGGCGTGGTCAGGGCTTACCCCGGCGCGGCTGGAGACCTATCTGGGCGATCCTCCAGCCATGCCGCGCAGTCAGTGGCCGGAGTGGGCGGAGCGGTTGCTTGATGTGTTGGCTAATCCCCGCCCTGATGCAGGGGCCAGCCCAGCCCCTGCTGCTCATTCGGCCCATCCTTTTGCCGAGGTTCTGGTAGGTTTTTCCGACTACGCGACGCAGCATTTACAAACCGTCTATGAGGATATCTCCAAGGCGCTGGGCTGCGACACCCCTACGGTGCTGCAGGACGCCTTGCTCAGCCGTCTATGCGATGTGTCCGTGCAGGCCTTGACGGCGGAATTTCAAATCTTTCGCCACCCGCGGTTGGCTGGGACCATGGTGCTGCCGGGCGCGCATCACGCTTATGACGCCTTTGTCGCCTCCCTTCAGGACGGGGCGGGTTTGCTGGGGCTTTTTCAGAAATACCCCGTGCTTGCGCGGTTTCTGGCTACGGTTCTGCAACATGGGATCGCATTTACCCGCACATTGCGTGACCGTCTGGTGGCCGACCTGCCACTGCTGAAGCAGGCGTTTGGATTTGTTGGGCCCGTCCGGTTGGAGTTGGCGGGCTCTGATCCGCATCTGGGTGGCCAGGTTTGTGTGAAACTGGTGCCGCAGGCCGGGCCGGCGGTGTTTTACAAACCAAAATCGCTGCAGCCAGAGCTGGTGTTTGAAGCCTTCCAGGCACATCTGGCCGGGCTGCTTGGCCTTCCCGCGCCCACCACTGGGGAAAACCTGGATCGTGGTCTATATGGCTGGAGCAGGGAAACCGTATCTGCGGCCTGCGGTGATGCGGCAGAGGTTGCGTCCTTCTTTCGCGCTAGCGGGCATCTGTTGTTTGGCCAGTACCTGTTGGGGGGCGCAGACATTCACCGTGATAACCTGATTGCAGCGGGGCCGGTGCCGGTCATCATTGATCAGGAATGTCTGATGACCAATTGGCCAGCACCCAGCGTTGATCAGACCCCAGCAGGTGTTGCCGCTGTGCGTGCCATGGTATTTGAGACCGTTTTGCGGAGCTCGATGCTGCCGGAGTGGAATGACGCCTTTGAGGGGCAGCGGGTCGACATCAGTGCTTTGGGGGGGGCAGGGGGTCCCGAAAAACAAACGCCAGACCTGGTGGTTATGCACCGGAATTCGGACCTGATGCGGCTGGTGCGCAAGATCACACCGGTTGAGCGGCGCATGGAAAATCTGGTGCGCCATGATGGCAGGATTGTGCAGTCTGCAGACCATGTTGATGATATCTTGCAAGGGTTTTCAGATGCCTACCACGCGCTGCGCAGCGCGCCGGAGCTGCCTGATGCGCTGGTTCAAAAGCTACAGTCCCTGCGCGCCCGGGTGGTGTTGCGGCAGAGCCGTGCCTATAGCGAGCGGCTGACCCGCCTGTGTGCGCCGGCCAATCTGCGCAATGGCATTGCCGCGCAGCTGTCCATGGAGAGCCTGTTTCAATCGCTTTTGCAGGACCCGGCCACGGCGGATAGCCTGGTTCCCGTTGTCAAAAGCGAGCTTGCCCAACTGATGAATATGGACGTGCCGGTGCTGCACGCCGGCGCCAATGGCCGCGCCATCCAACTGCCATGTAAAACTGAGGTTCGCGATGTGTTTCCAGCCTCTGCCATGGAGAACCTAAAGGCGCGGATTGACCGGCTGGGTGACAAAGACCTGGCGCTGCATAGGCAACAGATCCTCACAAGTTTTGCCTGTCAGCAACGGACGGGGCCGGAGTGTTCTGCCTGGGCGCGACATAGGCCGCAACAGAGCGTCGAAACCAGCAGGCCGGTTGTTGCTGATCCTCCTTTGGGCGTGGTGCTGGGCCGCCTGGGCGATGATCTTTTGGCGCAGGCCATTCGCGGCACGCAGGGGTCGCTTGCCTGGCATGCGCCAGTGTATAAGGAAAGCATCGGCGCCTGGCGTCTGTCTCCCCTGCGCGAGCGGGTGTTTGATGGCGCGCTTGGCATTGCCTTGTTCCTAGCGGCGCTGACCCGACAGAGCGGCAACAAAGATTATTTGCAGGCAGGGCTCAGCGGGATTTCAAACCTGCTTGAGAGCGCAGGCAGGGCGGCGACGGTGCGTATGCTGATGGCACCGGGGCTGGGGTGCGGCACCGGGGTGGGGTCGGCGATCTATGGCCTGGTGCAGCTTGCGCGGATCAGCGGTCAAGATCATCTGGCCGATGTGGCACGGGATATCTTCTATAGGGTTGAGGCCCACCGCAGCAGCGGTACACACAGCATCACCAAAGCGGACTACGGTCTCTCTGCCGGCCTGTCGGGATATGTGAACGCATGTTTGGCGCTGGACCAGCATTACCCCGGCGATGCCCGGGTGCAGCGCACGCTTGAAGATTGTGCGGCGCGGATTGTCACGGCGGCGGTTCCTGATCAGGCGGGCGGGGTCTATTGGCCGTCGCCCTATGGCCCCGGGGTGTATGGTTTTGCCCATGGCAGCGCAGGGGTCGCAACAGTTCTCATGCGCGCTGCACGCCACCTGCAGGATACGCAGCTTTGGGGCTATGGCCGTCGCGGTCTCAGTTTTGCTTTGCGTCAGGATCAGGCACTGCAGGAGGATCTAAGCTGGAAAACCGGCCGCATAGGGCTTTGCATTGCCGTGCAAGAAGCGCTGAGCGTCCCTGGTGCAGAGGATTTGGATTTGCGCAGCTGGCTTGAACGGCAGATGGTGGCGCTCGGCAGTCACTCTGGGCTCGCGCTGGATGATCTGTGTTTTGGAGAGGCGGCCCGGGTTTCTATCCTGCAGCGCAGCGCCGACGTCTGCGGACGCCCGGAGTGGGCTGCGGATGCCGGTCGTGCCAGTCGCCGGTTATGGGGCCGGGCGGCCAGCGCAGATTTGGAGTTTGGCTGGCCCCAGGGGGGAGCATTGCCTGGCTTTTTCCAAGGCACCGCCGGAATTGGCTACCAACTGCTGCGTTGCGAGGTTGATCAAGGGTTGCCCGATATATTTGCCTATTCCTAGGGGCGCTGAGCGCCTTGAAATTATATTGATTTCCCAGTGCTCCACCGCATCCCTGCCGTTTCGCGAAGGGTGCGCGTAGATCCCGGCCTTGGTTTTCGCTGTGAAACAAGATGCAGGCCGGGACCCGTGCCAAGGCGCGGTTACGAGATCTGACGTTGCTTTCCTTGCCAGTAGGGTTTGCGCAACTCGGTTTTCAGCACTTTGTTTGCACCAGACAGGGGGAAGGGATCTGTTCGGTATTCGATGCTACGCGGGCATTTGTATCCGGCGATCAGCTGGTGACAGTGGGCCTGCAACTCTTCGGTGGTGACGGTTGCGTCAGGGTGCAGGATGACAAGAGCATGCACGCTTTCACCCCATTGATCGCTGGGAATGCCGATGACCGCACTGGTGGCGACGGCGGGGTGCTGGCCCAGAGCATTCTCGACTTCGGCAGAATAGACGTTTTCGCCGCCTGAGACGATCATATCCTTCACCCTGTCGACCAAAAAGACAAAGCCGTCTTCGTCCATATAGCCAGCATCCCCGGTCATGACCCAGCCATCAATGATGGTTTCTGCGGTCACCTCTGGCTTGTTCCAATAGCCGAGCATGGTTGTCGGCCCCTTGACCGCAATCTGACCAACATCGCCGCGCGCGACCTCTTGGTTGTGGTCATCCACAATGCGGATCTCGCACACCCGCGTGGCACGACCCGCAGAGCGCAGCTTACCTGCTTTGGGGCCGTCCAGCACATGGTATTCGGCGGGCAAAATGGTCGCGACCGGGCTCAGCTCGGTTTGGCCAAAGGCCTGCAAAAACGAGACATTGGGGAATTTCACAAAGGCGTCTTTCAGGACCGCCTCGGTAATGGGAGAGGCGCCATAGGCGATCTGGCGCAAAGAGGAGATATCCGTCTGCGCCAGCCTGTCGCTTTGCAGAACCATCTGCAACATCACCGGCACCAGCAGGGTCTGGTCTGGGCGGTGTTGTTCAATCGCTTTCAGAGTACCCTCGGGGGTGAACATGGGGATAATGACATGGGTCCCCGCCATCAGGGTGATGGCACTGAACCACAGCAGATCGGCAATGTGGAACATCGGTGCAGCATGCAGATAGACTGTCCTGTCGTGCATGTTGATGTCATGGGCATTTGAGACGGCCCCGACATAGAAATTTGTGTGGGACAGCATCACACCTTTGGGGAAACCGGTTGTGCCCCCGGTGTAAAAAACGCCTGCCAGATCATCACCGCTGCGCTCCAGATCAGCGGCAGGCGCAGCGGCGGTGAGCAGGTCTTCGTAGTTTTCCATACCCTCTGGCGTTGCGCCGTCTCCGGCGTAGATCAGCGTCTTTAGCCCGGTAACCTGCGGCTTTACCTCGGTGGCAAGATCCTTGAACGCGTCATCGCAGATCAGAATTTCGGCCCCGGCGTCGTTCAGCGCATAGGCGCATTCGGCGGCGCTCCAGCGAATGTTCATCGGCATCATGGCGCCGCCGCCCCAGACCACGGCGAAATAATATTCGATGAACCGATCCGAGTTCAGCGAGACCAAAGCCACCCGGTCGCCAGGTTTCATCCCCAGCTCCTGCAGGGCGCCGGCCAGGCGGGCAACACGGTCCAGCATCTGGCTCCAGCTTTGCTGACGGTCCTGGAATATGGTTGCAATCCCATTGGGATTGATCTGGGCGGCGCGTTTGATCATGGAGGTGATCTGCATGGTGCGACCTCTCAGTTTGCTGTGACGTGGAAGGGCGGACCCTAGGATTTCCGCCAAAGGTGATCATCGCCGCCGCGCAAGTCAACGCTTTTAGCTGATTGGATAATCCTGATTTTGATGTGACGGGACGTCCTTTGCACAGGGCGCCGGAACTGGCGCATGCTGGGGCCAAACCCAGCGCAACAGAAATGCGGGGGCAAAGCCAAAAAGGCCAGAAATCCCAGAGGTGAACCCCAGTTGGCCACAACCAAAGAGGCCAAAATCTAAGAGGACTGACGTGAAAACCATCAAAGCTGAAAACCCGGCCATCGTTTCTGAAATTCGCGTGGGGCTCGGGGATGAGATTGCCGCAGGCACTGTTTTGCTTGTGACCGAGCTGATGAAAATGCAGCACGAAATCCGCGCCGATGAAAGCGGCGTGGTGACGGCACTGCATGTGTCACCAGGGGATGAACTGCGCGGTGGCGAACCGCTGGTGAGCCTGGAGCCGGGCGAGGTTTCTTTGCAGGTGAAGCAGCAGGAGCAAGGGCTGCGGCTGGAGTTTTCCGAGTTTGAGGCACGCATGGCGGGGCTTGCGGATAGCAGCAGATCACAGGCGGTTGCCAAGCGTCAGCAAAACGGCGGCCGTACAGCGCGCGAAAATATCGAGGATCTGTTCGATCCAGGGTCCTTTACTGAATACGGAGCCCTGGCCGTGGCTGCACAGCGTACAAAACGCCCCCTGGCGGATTTGCAATCGCGCACCCAGGGGGATGGGATCATTTGCGGTACAGGCACGGTGAACGGGCGCGCTGTTGCGGCAATGGCGGTTGATTACATGGTGCTTGCTGGTACCCAGGGCTACAATCACCACCGCAAGATGGACCGCTTGATTGAACGCGCTGGGCGGGACGATCTGCCTATCGTGCTCTTTGCAGAAGGTGGCGGCGGGCGTCCCAATGACTACGATGTGGCGCCGCTGGTGGTGGCCGGGTTGAACGTGCCCTCCTTTCGCAACTTTGCCGCCCATCGGGGCCCCAAGATCGGCATCGCCGCCGGGATGTGCTTTGCCGGGAATGCAGCCATGTTTGGCCTGTGTAATGTCCGAATTGCCACCGACAACAGTTGGATCGGCATGGGTGGCCCGGCGATGATCGAAGGCGGCGGTTTGGGCAGTGTAAAGCCACAGGAGATTGGTCCCTCTGAAACGCAAAAGGCCAATGGTGTCATCGACCTGTTGCGCCAGGACGAGGCTGGGGCGGTCGCCGCTGCAAAGGCGCTATTGGGGTTGTCGGCTGCAAAAGCCTGCCCGCAAGAAATCGCGCCTGTCATCCCCCTGCGCAGCGTTGTGCCCGCCGATCGCAGCCGCGCCTATGACATGCGCCAGGCCATTGAGGCGCTGGCCGATGCGGACAGTTTCCTGGAACTGCGCCGGGATTTTGGTCAGGGCATGATCACCGGGTTTGTGCGTATCAAGGGGCAAGCCTATGGGATTTTGGCAAATAATCCGCTGCATCTTGGCGGCGCCATTGATGCGCCCGCAGGGGACAAGGGCGCGCGGTTCTTGCAACTTTGCGACGCTTGGGGGCTGCCGGTTGTGACGCTCTGCGACACACCGGGATTTATGGTGGGGCCAGCGATCGAAGAGACCGGGCAGGTGGCGCATATCTCGCGCCTGTTCCTTGCTGGCGCACATTTTGGCCAACCCCTGGTGACCGTCATTCTGCGCAAGGCCTATGGCCTGGGGGCGATGGCGATGGCGGGCGGCGGCTTTGACCGGCCGCATTATTGTTGCGCATGGCCCACGGGCGAGGTGGGCGCCATGGGGTTGGAGGGCGCGGTAAAGCTGGGCCACCGCGACCACCTGGCCGCAATTTCGGATCCGGTGGCGCGCGAGGCAGAATACCAGCGTCTGGTTGCAGAGCTGTACAAAAACGGTTCAGCCCTGAACGCTGCGAGCCTGCTGGAATTCGACGCGGTGATTGATCCTGCCCTGACGCGTGAGGAAATCGCGCGGGTTATCGCGGCGTCAGGTCCCACTATCCCCAGTGATCGCTATGTCGATGCCTGGTAAGGCACGATGAGACCACGCGCGACTTCGCGCAAAAGCTGACTCAGCTGGGCGGCATCGGGCTCTTTGCTTTCTGGCCAGCGCCGCCCTCTGATCAGCCGACTTCCCCAAACCCCAGATCGCCACTGCTGAGGCCAGACATGTCCCGGCCAAAATGGGCGGCGCAGGGGCCAGAGTTTTTGCAATGGGGGGAGGTATGTTATCACTCAAAACGTGTGCGAAAATATTTGACTAACTCTACCTCAGGTGGAACTGTGCACCCATTGCACAACGTCGTGCGCGGCGCAGCCGTCAGAGCCAACTCATTGTTTGATAAATTGGGGCACCCAAATGGATGTAGATGCGAGTTTGAAACACGTGCAGGACATGCACGAAGCGTTTGATTTGTCGCAGGCAGAGGTCATGATGGTTGCCATCATCAATGCAGGGGTGCTGGGGGATAAGGACACGCTAAAGGCGCGGTTGATCGCGGACCTGCAGGCCGCCATTCAGGTCGAGCTGGCAACTATTCCGCTGTATTTGTACACCTATTACTCGATCAATCGGACCAAGCTACAGGGCAAAGACCTGGAGGCCGCGCAGATTTTTGCCAATGAGGCGGGCGGCGTCATCATGTCGGTTGCTGTCGAAGAGATGCTGCACATGTCTTTGTCCAGCAACATTTATTTTGCTTTGACAGGCCAGCCGCCGCAGCTTTACCAAGCGGCACCGCAAAGCTATCCTGCGCTGTTGCCGCATCATAATCCGGTGGTGCCAGAAGGCCCGGACCCACAGTCCAAGGGCGGGATCCCGCTGCGGCCTTTCTGCTCCGCCCAGCTGTGGCACTTCCTGCAGATCGAATATCCCCATAACCCGTTCTTTAGTGAAATCCCGGCCGAGGCTTTGCCGGATCTGGTGCGGGAGCTGTCCCAGATGCCCGGCAAGGAGGCCTTGGCGTTTTTGAATGAACACGGCTGGCCGATGGATCAGAACTGGAATTCGATTGGCCAGTTCTATTCCTTTATTCGCTGCATTGTGGCCTCTGCCTATTTTGACGATGGGGATTTTCAGGCCGGAGATCCCAAGCAGCAAATCCAGCCCTATAACTACGCGCCGAACAATATCGACACCATCTATCCCAAACAGGCCTTTGATCCTTCCAGACCGGCGCCGACTGCTCCGGGGGGCGGCTCGGGCTGTCCAGCGGGGCTGCCCGGTGCCGCAGAGGTCACTGTCTATGCCGATGCGGCGGATAGTTCTGATGCGCCGGTGCGCCCGGTTGAGGACCACAAGGGGCATACGGTTTCTGGTGCTTTTGAGCTGATGACGATTTCCAGTCGCCAGGATGTCATGCTGGCGCTGGAAACAATTTGTGAGCAGGGCGAGGGATATTCCGCCAAACCCGGTGGTAGCGAGGCAAACTGGGATGACCCGGCCTCGCAGGCAGAGCAGAGCCATTTTGACAAGTTTCTTGAGTTGCAGATGCAGTTTGAGGATTTCTCGCACAGCCTGGAAAGCCTGCCGCCCTGGATGGAAGAACAGATCGACCTGCAGTGGCTGTCGGAAGCGGTGCAGGGCAAGGCGAATAAATGGAGCGCGGAGGGGCTCAAAGCCAAAGAGCTGCTGTTTGACTACCCGGCCAATCCGACGCGCGCGGACTATGCCCATGATCCGATCGCAACGGCGCTGAATGATTTTTGTAGTGGCTTGTTCCAGTACATGCTGATCCTGTCCGAAACCATCTACAAGATCGAACCGAACTATGTCGCGCCGGACCAGCCGGGGGCTGACAAGGTTTCAAAAGATGGAACTGTTCCCCATCAAAAGTACTTTTTCAACATCGCGTTGCATCGCTCGATGATCTGGATTCTGGATAAATTCATCGCCCTGATGCGTGGCTATGAGGTGACCTTGACGGATGGTCGGACCGTCGCATTGGCGCCCAGTTTTGATAACCTTGGCTTTGGTCCGGCGGGGCAGGGGCTGGGCGCACGCCAGGAGGCCTTTGCCAATCTGGCGCAGCTTGGCGCCGAGGCGCTGCTTGCGACGGCGGGCAATAGTGCGCTCAACGGGTCGGTGGCGCCGCTGGTGGCCCTGACCATCAACAAAACATCCGCTGATGGCGAGGGTATGCACCTGCCTGATGTCAGCGCCTATTGGCCACAGACCTAGGTCGCAATCTGCACCTGCAGTTCAGGTCGGTTCCGGCCTGAAAAGCTGCAAATGAACTGGCCGTTACGCCACTTAAAGATGCCGAAAGGACAAACCCATGTCTGAGACCAAGCACAGCAACGCCAAGACATCGCAGACCGATCTGCCAGCAGTGGTGCCCCCGCCCTTTAACTGGAAAGACACTCCCTATGGCAAAGCGGGGGCGCCGCTGGAATTGCCGCAAGGCGCTGAACTGCACGCCTGTCTGGGGCTGAATTCCTGCAAGGGGCAGGATCGCTACGGCATTCATGGGCCCAATGGCAATAATCCAAACAGCTGTGCCGGGCAGGGGTTTTGCGCCACCACCGAAATCCATTCCTGCCATACCAATAACAACTGCGCCAATCAGGGCGGCTGTGGGCTGTATGGTTGGGGGCCCGATATGGACCAACCCGGCCAGAACGACTGCCGCTCGATGGGGTCTTGTGCGGCCCCGATCAATGCCGAACGCTTTATCACCGAAGGTGACCACAAGGGGATGAGCGTCTGGACCCGGGCCCGCCAGGTGTTTGAGGAAGCCTATGCGCAAAAGCAATCGGGTGAAAAGCTCGGGGCGGCACCAGCGCCGTTTAGCGACACCGGCCCGACGGAATCCTGGATCACGGAAAACTGCAACAGCTTTGCCGCCTGTGGCGCCAGCGGGCTGTCGGGGGGAGGCAGTTGTTCGTGACAAAACCGCCAACAGAGATCGCAAAACTGCCCAGGCTTGGCCTGGGGCTGGGGCTGCGCAACACCCATTTTGACCATATCCTGACCACTTGGCCGGAGGTCGACTGGTTCGAGGCCATCTCGGAGAACTTTATGGATTCCGGTGGGCGTCCGCGTCAGGTGATCCGCAAAGTGGCCGAGCGTTATCCGGTGGTGCTGCATGGGGTGTCGCTGTCAATTGGCAGCAGTGATCCTTTGAACATGGACTACCTCCAGCGGCTGAAACATCTGGCACAAGAGGTGCAGCCACAGTGGATCAGTGATCACCTGTGCTGGACCGGCGTCATGGGATTGAACTCGCATGATTTGCTGCCGGTTCCGCTGACCGAGGCAACGCTGGACCATATCGCCGCCCGTGTGCACCGGGTGCAAGAGGTGCTGGGGCGTCCATTGATCCTGGAAAACCCCTCTACCTATCTGAATTTCCGCGAAAATACTCTGTCCGAGCCTGAATTCCTGCGTGCCCTCTGTGACCGCACCGACTGCGGATTGCTTTTGGACGTCAACAACGTCTTTGTGAGCTGCTTCAACGCCGAAAGCGACCCGGTGGACTACTTTGACAGCTTCCCCTGGGCCCGTGTGGTGCAGATGCATCTGGCGGGTCATACGGATTGTGGCAGCCATTTGATTGATACCCATGACCAACCAGTGCGCCCGGAGGTCTGGGCGCTGTTTGCCTTGGCCTGGCAGCGCAGCAATGGGGCCTCTACCTTGTTGGAGTGGGACGGCAATATTCCCGCCTTTGAGGTCTGCCATGGGGAGTTGCTCAAGGCCAAAGCCTATATGAATGGCGGTTTTGCGTCTCTGACCGGCGGGCCTGCTCCGGTGGCTGAAACCCGGGCGGTGTCCAACCCAGTCAGTTTCCTGGTGCCGGATGTTATGGACGGAGCAGTAGAGCTGGAAGAGGGGTGAGCGCCCCGCCTGAACTGCTGGACCTGCAAAAGTGGATGCAGGGGGCGTTGCTACAACCGCAACAGACGCCGCCCCAGGAAATAGAGGACCGGGTGCAGTCCACATCCAGGCTGTCGGCTGCGGCGGCCCTGGAGATCTATCAAAACAGTTACAACCTGCGGATCGCTGCCTGTATGCGCGATCAGTTTCCGGCGCTGTGCTATGCCTTGGGGGAGGGGTTGTTCAATGATTTTGTTGCCGAATACATTCGCCAGGACCCGCCCGAAAGCTATACTCTGTATGATCAAGGTCGCCGGTTTGCAGGTTTTTTGCAGGCCAATCGCCCCGATCTTGGTGCCCCCGTGCCCGAGCTTTGGGTGGATTTCATTATCGACCTCACCCGGTTTGAGCGGCAGGTTTTTTCCACCTTTGACTGCGCCGGAGCAGAGGATCTGCACCTGGCAGAGCTGGCGACGCCAGACGCCGCGCTTGTGGTGCAACCCAGCCTGTCGGTCGCGTCCTATGGGTTTCCTGTCGGGACGTATTATCACGCGGTTCGTCAGGGGCGCGCGCCGCAGCCGCCGCAGCGGGAGCAGGTTTATCTGGCGGTTCTGCGCAAGGACTATGTCACCCATACCATCCCGGTGAGCTTTGGCCATTTTGTGTTCTTGCACGCGATGTGCCAGGGCGGAACGGTGCAGACAGCTCTGGCGACAGTGGCGCAGCAGCTTGGGCAGCCCCCGGACAGGGTTGAACAGGCGTGGAAAGACGCCGCCGAGATACGCGATGGCTGGATCACAGCGGGGTTTTTCCTGGATCGCAGATGGGCCTAGGGGTTGCCCCTCCCGGTTAGTCAGCCGGGATCAGGCTCAGATATTCCACGGTATAGCCGTTCACATAGTCCAAACTGACCGCGCCATTGCCCCGGCGTCCAACCCCTGGATAGCCCGCCAGCGGGTCGCCCGGGTATTTTCCAAAATCGCCATTCCAGCTGTTGCGGAAAATGAACCAGCCGCCCCCTAGCTCTTCTGGTCCGGGCTGAAAACCGGTCACACAGACGCAATGGCCTGAAACCCGCACCTCACGGTCCACCAGGTCCGGGCGGGCCACCGGGTCAAATACAATGCCAGAGTTCAATGCGCCGTTGTAGGTCCAGTTGTTTTTGTGGGAGTTCTTCAGCTTGAACACCGGCAGGCCCAGCGCCACCGGGCGCCCTTGGCTCAGCTCTTGCAGGATACTGTCTGCTGTGGTTTCAGCAACAGGGCCGTTTTCAAAATCCTCATATTTTACCGTGCAAAACCGCCGGGTTGCGGCATCCGCTTCGGCGGCCTCAGGGGGGGCGTGTTTAGAAAACAGCCCGTTCTGCAGGTCGCTGGTCTGGTAGGGGGTCAGGGCCTCGGTACATATTCCACGGGCGGCGAGCACCTTATGCGCCTGCTTCAATTTGGTGGCGCCCCTGGCATAGTCCGGCAGAACCGCGGCTTCCTCGGCGGTAATGGCCGCACGCATGTGCCAATACAGATATTCCGGCGAATGCAGGACCGGCTGTTCCCCCCGCCGGGCCTGCAGGATATCGACACAGGCTGCGACGGCAAAGGCGGTGCAGGTCCCGCGCGGGCGCTGATCCCGGGGATCCCAGTGGGGTGACATACCTGCTTCGAGATCAATCACCTGCGCCCGCAGGGCGCTTTCAGCGCTGCTTGCTCCAAGGTGGGCACAACGATGGACCCATTCGGCATATCCAGGCGCGCGAAACAGCTGGTCCAGAGACCCAGGGGGGGTGAACCCAGCAAAAAAGCGTCCCAAGGGCGTTGGAAAATCAGGCATGGCAGCCTCCATGAGCGGGGGAACGGGGAGAGGATCGGGGGCAAAGCAGGCCGAGCCGGGCCATGGCTGGGATCAAGGGGATTTCTTTTTCTGGTCCTTGAATGGCTTGTCTGGGCGTTCCGCTTTTTTAGCCTCGCTGTCGCTGTTCAGGGCCGCTGCAATCAGATCGGGCAGGTCATTGGCCAGCCTGCTGGCCACAGCGTTGGATACCCTGCGGCTCAAGGAGGTGCCGCCCTCCAGATCCGGGAGGGTCTCAGGATCAGGGGCAAAGCTGCAGGCGATCCCGGACCACTCTGCGCGGGCCTCGGCGAGCAGGGCTTTGACCTCCGGCATCTCCTTGAGGAAACCGTGAAAAGTGTCCTTTGCCAATTGCTGCCCAGCCCGGGTATCGCTGCGAAAATGCACCCCGGCGATTTCGCGGTTTTCGGAAATGCGCTGCGCCAGTGCAGCGGCATAGCGGGCCATGGCATGCGTTTCGCCGTCGTCAAACAAAGCGGCAATCATCGTCGCAATCAGGGTCATCTGAGTGGCATGGCCGCTGGGATAGGAGGCATGCGGCGGGGTTGGGACCAGGGGCATCAGCGCTGGGCAGACCTGCACCGGGCGGGCGCGGCCAATCTTATGTTTGAAGTGAAGCGCAACCATCTGTCCGGCCTGCATTGCCAGCATGATCAATTTCTGTGTCGCGGGCCGGTTGCCTGCCCCCATCATCAACATGTTTGACCAATAGGCCTCGCTATTGGCGACCTGCGCTACGATTTCTGCGGCGCGATGGGCCCTGTGGTTGTTGCGCATGGCAATCAGATCATGCACTTCGCGGCGCAAGGCCAGATCGCCGTCATCAGGGTTATCCACCTGAATGGCACTATCGCCTTCGTCCCAGCCAGTTTTGGCAAACCGCTGCAGGATCAGCTTGACTTCGAGCTGCGGCGACCAGGCATCGGCGGGGAATTCCTGCCCCCCGAGATAGCTAAAAGGCACGCCCCCTTTGCGCCCCAGAGGCTCGTTGAAGGGCAGCCCGGCAGCTTTTCCTGCAGAGCGATAAGGGGCGAAAGAACCGGCGGCAACAGCGCCATCTACCGCCCCGTCAACAGCCCCATCCACTGCGCCGTCTACGGCCCCGTCAACTGCGCCATCGCGATATCCATGTGTCATGTTACCCTCCACTCCGGCCCCTGGTTCTAGAATAGAACGCCCGACCAGATTAACTTTGGAAAGCACTGCGTCAGCCTGGCGTGAAGAGCCCGTGAGATCGGTTAGTCTTGCAGGCCAATCTCGCGCAGGCGGGCGGCGTATCTCTGGCCGGTGGCTTGATCCTGGAAAGGTTGCTTTTTCAGGAATTGGCCAATGCGAAAGCCGGGATCCAACCGTTTGATCTCAGACGCAATCTTGCCGGCCTCCGCCAGATCTCCGGTTTCGGCCAGGGCCACAGCGGTCATGCGCAGGTTGGAGGTATAATTGGGGTTCAGCCTTTGGGCACGCCGCCCTGCGGCCACGGCCTCGGCGTAGTTGCCGGCGGCAAAATGGGCGATGCTGAGAAAATGCTCTGATCTGAACAGATAGGGGTCACAGGGCGACAGGTGAATGGCGGTGCGGGCGTTGTTGATACCCTGCTCTGGCTGACCAGAAAAGGTCAGCGTCGGGGAGGACCACAAAAGCGCCTCGGCATCATTGGGGGCGTTGCGCAAAGCCTTACCACATATCTCGATCGCCTGTTCCGCATAGCCAAACAGCACCGTCTGATTATGGGCATAGCGGGCCAGCGCACGGCCACTTTCACCGCTGAGCCGTACCGCTTCTTCAGTCGCATTTTGCAGAGCTTTGCCATCGGCTTTCGGGTCCTTGGACCAGCCTTGACCAAGCAAAACAGAGTGCCAATCGGTCAGGGCAACCCGGCTTATGCCATAGCGGGGATCGCGGGCGCAGGCCTCTTCCAGCAGGGATTTGGCGGTGGTGAAGGTGGCCGGATCAAGATGAAAGGCGATGTCGCGCCCCCGGATCATCAGATGATAGGCCGACAGGTCTTCGGGCAGGCTGCCTTCGGTGCGCCGCAGTTCCGCCGCCGAGACCGAGGGCAGCAGTTGATGGGTCAGGTTGATGGCAATATCGGTCTGCATTTCAAACAGTTCCGAGGCATGGGCGGCATAGGTATTGGCCCATTCAACCAGCCCCGTACGGGTATCTACCAGCTGTACTGTGATGCGAAACCGATCACCTGCGCCGCGAACGCTGCCGGTCACCACATAGTCGGCGTCCAGTTCTGGCGGCTGGCTGCCGGGGGCGCCGGGCAGTCCCTGGAATTGCCGGGTGGTATTGCTGGAATAGACCTGCAATTCGCGCAGCTGTGCCAGCAGTGACACGGTATCCTCCAGGATCCCATGGAGGAAATAGCTCTCAACGGGGACAGGCCCCAGATCGACAAAGGGAAAAATCGCCAGTTTTGGCGGACCCTCCCGGTTTGGCGCGATGGATGACGCCGCAGAGAACACACCGCGCGGCTGTGGCGGTGGGGGCTTCGGCTTGGCGTGCTGCAGATCACCGTTTTTGATCGCAACCGCCAGCGCCTGGGTCTCTGCTGAGGGCTCCATTGCCAGGGCCTCGTCGAGGCGGTCATAAAGCTGGCCATAGATCTGCAAAGAGGCCCCGGTTTCGCCGCGCTCAGCCAAGCTGCGCATGGCAAAACGGCTGGCTTCCTCGTTCAGGGGGTCGAGACGGCAGATGATACGGGCGGCGCGCAGGGCTTCGGCGGCGCGGGTCTGGGGGGCCTCCATCAGATCAAACAAGCGCGCAATCAATTGCGTTTCGCAGCTTTGGCAGCACTCGCGCGCCCAGTTTTCAAAGCCCTGACCAATATGGCCAAATCCCATCAGGAAAAGATCGCTAAACTCGGCGCCAGCTTCCAGATGCTGTCCCGGAATTTTCTGCGCCAGCGCCGCAATCAGATCGCCAATATCGGACGAAACAAAATCCGCCCGCAGCGCAATGTCTGTTGTGTTGACCTCAAGTGCGGTCGCCATCAGGTCAGGCGCTTCGCGTCTGATTTCTGACAGGCATTGGCGCAGCGAGGAGCGCGCGCGCCCCTCCTCGCTGCCTTCCCAGAGCAATTCGGCCAGCTTTGATCGCAGGGCGCGCTGTTCCGGCTGCAGAGCCAAGTACACCAATAGCGCGGTGGCCTTTTTCTTTCCCTGAAACACTGGCTCGCCAGCCCAGCTGACACCGGGACTGCCAAGTGTCCGAATATAAAGGCCTGACTTGGTCTGCTGCATTGTGGTCTTCCCCCAAGGAGAAAGTTAATCACAGGTTCTTTCAGCAGACAACACGGGGAAGACCAACAGGACCAGCGTGGAAAAGTGGCGGGCTATGGCTGGCTTGGTGGCGGCAGACCTTCCCAAGAAAATCCACCGCGGATCTGCTTTGAACCTGCGGAGTTGGTGCGGCCTGCCAGTTGACGCGCCTTGGCGCCTTTCAGGTTTTTAAGTGGCCGTCAGTTCATCAAAACAGGTTAGCGCCTTGGCCGCGTACATCATCGCGGGCCCGCCGCCCATCTGGATCGACATTGCCAGCACATCAGAGACTTCTTCGCGGCTGGCGCCGGCTTTGATCAGGGCTTCCACATGCAGGCCAATGCAATCGTCACAGCGCACCGCGACGGCGATCCCCAGGGCGACAAACTCTTTGTGTTTGAATTCCAGAACGCCGCCCTGTTTCACGGATTTTCTAAGCGCACCAAAAGCCTGCGCAGTGTCCGGAATGGATTTGTTCAGATTGCGCAGCCCTTGGCGGGTGCTTTCCAGTTTGTTCGACCAGCTCATGGCATGTCCTTCGAAAAATATTCAGTTTGTCGAAGGTGTAGGCGGCTCTGGTCAGCGCAACCTTGATCTAGGTCATGGGAAAAACCAGCAAAGCCGCCGTGTCAGGCAGTACCTTTGGCAAAGACCAGTGCCAGATTATTGGCGGGCATTTCAATCACCTCAACCGGGCTCAACCACACCTCATGGGCCCAGTCCAGGAGATCAAAATCATCCTTGTATCCGATCTCGGGGTCATGGGCTTTGAGCGAGCTGTGAAACTGCGCGTCGCCGGGGCTGGTGAGCTCGCCCGCGCGCAAAAACGGCCCGTAGATCACCAGACGACCCCCGGGGGTGAGGGTGTTTGCCGCCTCGCGGAGCAGGCAGCGGGCCTCGGGTGTGCTGATGAGGTGCATCAGGTTTGACAGCACAATCAGGTCCTGTGGCTCCTGCGTAGCGCTCCAGCCTGCGGCGGTGGCATCCAGCGCCTTGGCATCCCGCACATTGTCCAGCGCGGCTTCACCTATGTAAGCATCAATGCTGTGCAAACGGCTGGGGTCAGCCTCGGTGGGGTGCCAGGTATATTGTGGCAGGCGGGTGGCATAGCCGACCACATGCTGGCCGGTGCCGCTGGCCAGCTCCAGGGCGGTGCGACCTGACGGCGGCGCGACCTGTTCCAGCAGGTCAGCCAGCACATCCAGGTTGCGCGCCGCTGATGGGGCAAACAGCTTGCCGCCCTCGGGATTGGCGATCGAGGCAGTGCCGGGAGTGGATCGAACGGGCATCAGCGGAGCCTTTCTGGGGAGAGGGCTGCACGGGTTGCGGCGTCCAGCTCTGAGGTGGTGCCGCCCAGCAGGTCCGCCAGCAAGCGCGAGGCCGCAGGGGCGGTTTGAAAGCCATATCCGCCCTGGGCCGCGCACCAGATAAAATCGGGCTGGTCCGGGTCCGGCCCCAATACCAATGTGCCATCGGGGGAAAAACTGCGCAGCCCGGCCCAGTTGCTTTCGACCCGGGTCACCGGGGTGGTGACCCTTTCTTCATAGCGGGCCAGCCCTTCGGCCAGCACCATGTCATCGGCATAGGCATCATGTGGCGCAACCAGATCTGCATCCGCCGGCGAGACCAGCAGCTTGCCCGCGTCGGGCTTGGCGTACCAGGTTTCGCCAACGCCCATCAGCATCGGCCATTTGGTCACGTCATGGCCCCCGGGCGCCGGCAGCCGCGCCATCGAGCGACGGCGCGGGGCAATGCCAATGGGGGCGACACCGGCTATGGCTGCAATTTCATCCACCCAGGCACCCGCCGCGTTGACCAGCTGTTTGGCCGTATAGTTTTCGCCGCTTGCCTCGACCTGCCAGCCCACTGCGCTGCGGCTGATACTGGTGACCTTGGCGCGGGTGATGACCTTGCCGCCATTGCTGCGGGCTGCCTTGGCAAAGTCCTGGACCATACGATCGGTGTCCAGATCCTGCGCCGCCTCGTGCAACCCGGCATGGGTGACGGTCTTTGGGTTCAGGATTGGCACGCGGGCCTGTGCCTCGGCAAAACTGATCTCATCGAGGTGGAGCTGCTGGATGTCAGAGCCAAACTGCTGCTCCTGACCGGGGCCAGAGACCAACATAAAGCCGCGCGGGGTGAGATAACCGCCATTGGCCGTGTGGTGATAGCTGGCGCTGGCCGTGTTCAAAGCCACCACAGAGGCGGGGCCATAGTTTTCCTCAAACATGGCGGCCGAGCGCCCGGAGGCATGGTAGCCGAGAGCGTCTTCCATCTCCAGCAGCACCACATGGCCCAGCTCTGACAGGCGGGCAGCGGCGCTGCTGCCCGCGATACCGCCGCCAATGATCAGGAAATCACATTTCATGCACCCAACTCCTGCTCTTCCAACCGGTCTGTCGCCGGGGCGGGACGCGGGCTGAGCACTTCGATCTGGTCATACAGCGCGGCGTCGATTTGAAAATCCATGGCGGCAAGCGAGGGCGCAATCTGTTCAGCGGTGCGCCCTGAAATGATTGGCATCGGTGCCGATGGGTGTGCCGCCGCCCAGGCCACCGCCAGTGTGGCAGGGGAGACATCAATGCTGTTTGCCAAGGCGCTGAGCCCCTCGGCAGCCTGATGCATCCAAGCCTGCCCATAGCGGCTGTTGTAGCGGGCATCCTCGCTTAGGCGTCCCTGGCCGCCACTGGCATATTTCCCGGTCAGCAAGCCGCCACCCAGGGGGGAATAGGGGGCAATGGCGATGTTCTGGTCTGTGCACATGGGCAGGATTTCCACCTCTGCCTGGCGTTTGACCAGCGAATACATCGGTTGCAGGATATCCGTCGCAAAGCCCAGGTCAGCCCCCAGCATCTGCGCTTTCATCACCTGCCAGGCGGCAAAGTTCGACAGGCCGGTATAGCGGATATCCCCGGCCTCTTTGCGGGCGCCAAACCAGCCAAGGGTTTCACGCAGATCAGTTTGTTCATCAAACCGGTGCAGATAGAGGATATCAATGCAGTCCAGCCCTAGCCGTTTGCGGCTGGTGTCAAACTGCGCCTGCATGTTTTCAGCCCCGGCACCGCCCGAATAGCCAACCTTGCTGGCAATGATCAGCTGATCCCGTTCTGCCCGAATGAGGTCCCCCAGGATCTCTTCGCTGCGGCCGTCTGTGTAGACCCAGGCGGTATCAAAATGGGTGATGCCAGCGGCGCGGCAGGCGGTGTAGATTTCGCCAGATTGTGCTGCATCCGCACGGCCACCAAACTGCATGGTGCCAAAGGCAAAACGGCTGGCAGGGGTTCCATCGGGGGAGGTCAGTATTTGTGTCATGCGGGCAACCTGCCACGTCCTTGGTACGGGGAAAAGAGCCAAGGTTCTGTCGCAAGATCTTTTGGGGGTGAACTTGCTATTGGCACCAAACACGCCGCATGGGCATTGGGGCGGTCCTGGTGCATTACCGGGAGGCACCCTGTGATGTGGCACGGCGGCCAAGGTTTGAGAAAAGCCACTATTGCAAGGGCCGCTTGCAAACAGAAGTCTCAACGCAGTCGGCACAGCAGGGCTTCGCAATGCCTCCCCGTTTTTCGCTGTGCCGATGCAGCTTTCAACAGAGGCGCACCCAGACAGGAGGCTCACCTCAAAATTAACGCAGAAGGTCGCGGGCAATGATGGTTCGCTGTATCTCCGAGGATCCTTCGTAAATCCGGAAGATCCGCAAGTCGCGCAGGTAGCGTTCCAGCGGAAAGTCTCGGGTGTAGCCGTAGCCGCCGTGGATCTGTAGCGCCCGGTCTGCGATGCGCCAGGCCGCCTCGCTGGCGTATAGTTTGGCAAAGGCGGATTCTGAGGAAAACCGCTCGCCAGTGCCGCGCTTGCGGGCGGCTTGCAGGCCCAAGGCCCGCGCCGCAGCCAGTTCGGTGGCACTGTCGGCCAGCATCCACTGCAGCCCTTGGAAGGTGCTGATCGGCTGGCCGCCAACCTCGCGCTCCTTGGCATAGGACACAGCTGCATCCAAGGCGGCGCGGGCAATGCCGGTGGCCTGCGCGGCGACTTCGATACGGCCGTTGTCCAGCACCTTCATTGCGGTGCGAAACCCCGTGCCCTCATCACCCAGCCGGTTTTCTGCGGGCACGTGACAGTCAAACGAGATCGGGAACACATGGCCACCGCGCAGGCCCATGGTTTCCTCGTGCGTGCCGATTTCCATCCCGTCGGTCTTGGCCGGTTCGACCACAAAGGCGCTGACCCCGCGGGCGCCCACTGCCGGGTCTGTCTTGGCATAGACTACGATGAAATCTGCAGCCCCCGCATTGGAGATGAAGCATTTGGCCCCTTTCAGCCGGTAGCCGCCGCCGTCGCGTGTGGCGGTGCTGCGCATATCCGCCGGGTTGGAGCCGGCCGTGGGTTCCGTCAGGGCAAAGGCCCCCAAAGCCTCGCCCGCCGCCGCAGCGGGCAGAATGCGCTGCTTCAGCGCCTCATCCGCACCCAGAAGCAGCGAATCTGTCGCCAAGAAATGCGCCGTTAGCATCGAGGCCGTAGAGCCGCAGGCTCCTGCGATCGTCTCCACCGCGTGATAGAGCGCAGGCCCGGAAAGACCGATGCCGCCATGGGCTTCGGGCAGGTTCATCCCCATGATGCCCATCTCAGCCAGGGCTGAAAGATGCAGGGTTGCAAATTGGGACTTTGCATCGATGGCCGCAGCGGCAGGCACCAGAACCTCGCTGGAAAACCGTTCAATCTGGTCGATGACGGCCTGTTCTTCGCTCTTGAGATCAAGGCTCATTGGGGCTCTCCCTGTTTTTGTTGCAGTTGGTGCAGAATGTCCTGAGTGTGGGCGCCCAGGGCGGGCGCAGACTGGCGTCCGCCTCTTGGCGCCCCGCTGAAATGCACCGGCTGTTCCGGCACCGTGAGGGTGCCAAGGGCAGGGTGCTCTACCGTCGAGGCCAGCCCGCGCGCTTGCGCCTGCGCTGAGCCCCAGGCCTCGGGCACCGTACACAGGGCCGCAGCTGGAATGCCCGCCTCGGACAGAACCGCCACCGCATCCTGTGCGCTGCGGGCCGCAGACCAGCTTTCGATATGCTGTGCCAGCGCAGGTTCGTTATGCCGCCGCAAGGCATCGCTGGCAAAACGCGGGTCCTCTGGCAGCTCCGGCGCGCCAATGGTTGCTGCGAAACGCGCAAACAGCCGGTCATTCAGCACCGCGACGGTGAAACTTCCATCCCCGGCTGGATAGGTGCCGAAGGGGGCTGACAGCGCGTGTTTGCTGCCCGTCCGCTTGGGCGTCTCACCTGCCATCAGTGCCCGGCAGGCCGCCACCGGCATCATCGAGGCCAGCGCATCATAAAGCGCCAGATCAACATGCCGCCCCTTGCCGCTGCGGGTGCGGTCGAACAGCGCCACCATCGCCCCGAAGGCGGCGAACATGCCGCCTGACACGTCAGCAAAGGCTTCTCCGGCCATCATCGGCGGGCCGTCCTCGGCGCCGGTCATATCCATCAGCCCGCTCATCGCCTGGATGATGATGTCATAGGCCGGCAGCAGCCGGTTCGGGCCAGTCTGGCCGAACCCGGACACAGAAACATAGACCAAGCGGGGATTGGCTGCGCAGAGTTTCTCCGGCCCCAGCCCGAACCGTTCCATCACACCAGGGCGGTAGTTTTCCACCAGCACGTCACACTGCGCCGCCAACGCCGCAGCGGCCGCCGCGCCGTCTTTGGATTTCAGATCCAAAACGAGAGACTTCTTGCCACGATTCACCGATTGGAACAGCAGGCTCTCGCCTTCCTTGAACGGACCGATGTGGCGGTAGTCATCGCCTGCAGGGGGCTCAACCTTGATCACCTCTGCGCCCAGGTCTGCCATTAGCGCTGTGCAATACGGTCCGGCCAGAACCCGCGAGAAATCCAACACCCGGACACCTTCAAGCGGCCTGCGGTCAGCTTTTTTGTCATTTTCGAACATACATTCACCATCAATTGCCTGCTGGTGAATAGTCTTGGAATAGGTATATCTGGAAATACAATGTAGGTATGAGAGGTATACCCATTTGAATATACCACTGAACTTTCGCCAGGTCGAAATACTGCTGGCCGTCGCGGACACCGGCAGCACCGCTGCAGCAAGCCGCGCTCTGAACACCTCGCAGCCCTCAGTGTCGCTGGCGATTGCCCGCTGCGAGGAGGTGTTCGGCCAGAAGCTTTTTGTCCGCATCCCCGGCCGCGGCATGGAGCTGACCCCGTTTGGGCAGCACAAGCTTGCCCAGCTGCGCGAGTTGGAGCAACAGGCGCGCTGGATGCTGAGCGGTGGTGAGGGCACGCCGGAGTTCCTGAACCTGGGGGTGTTTTCAACCCTCGGCCCGCGCTATGCGCCGCAGCTGGTGCGCCGCTTTCTGGACGCTCGCCCCGACGCCGAAGTCCGCATCCTTGAAGGCGACCTGCAAACGCTGTTCGATTGGCTCAGCGAAGGCCGGATTGACCTGGCGCTGCTGTATGATTTTGGCATTCCGTCGGATTTTGTCATCACACCTCTGATGGCAGCGGAGCCCTACGCGCTGCTGCCGCAGGAGCACAGGATGGCACAGCAGCCCAGCGTCCGCGCCCAAGATCTGGCGCAGGAGCCGGTCATCCTGATGAACCTGCCTCACAGTCGCGGCTATTTCCTGTCTTTGTTACAGAATGCAACTGTCCCGGTGAAGGTGGGCTATGAAACCGGCTCGATCGAAATGCTGCGGTCAATGGTGGCCAACGGGCTTGGCGTTGGTCTGCTGGCGACCGACCTGCCAGACGGACCCTGCTATGATGGCAGTCCGGTCATCCGCGTGCCCCTCGCCGGGTGCCCTCCGCGGCATCAGATCGCCCTTGCCCATCGCGGCGCGGCGCTGAAGCGGCCAATCATTCAGGCGTTTACCGCCTTTGCGGAAACCTATTTCAGCCCGCCACCCTAAGCGCCAGGTGGCCGTCGGCGCCAACCCGCGGCAGCATTCCCTGCGGACTTTGCCCTTGGAACCGTCATGTTAAACCGTGGATTTGTTGCTGCACAGGCCGCGAAGGATCGCTGGCGGCCGTCGTTGCCTCCGGTCTCACATAGGCTGCTCTGTCCCGCCCAAGGCGATTACGGTGGTGTTGATCAAAAGGTCTAACCCAGCCTTAACAGGGGCTTTACCAATAGTAGGTGAGGTGGCGTCTTAACAAAAAGGCCCGCCTGTTAGGGCGGGCCGTCTTAGTTGTAATGCTGCAAAGGCTTACTGTGGGATATCGCCTTCGATGCCTTCAACATAGAAGTTCATACCAGCCAGGGTGCCGTCATCGGCGGTTTCACCCTCTGCCAACCAGGCAGAACCGTCCTGTTTGTTCAGCGGGCCGGTGAAGGCGTGATAGGAGCCATCCGCCAGGGAGGCTTTCATTGCCAGGGCGGCAGCTTTCACGTCAGCAGGAACCGCGTCGGAGATTTCACCGATGCCAACCATGCCGGCGCCGATCCCATCCCAGGTGCTCTTGCTTTCCCAGGTGCCATCCATAACGGCCTGTGTCCGGGCGATGTAGTAAGGCGCCCAGTCGTCGATGATGGAGGAGACGCGGGGTTTTGGACCGTATTCGGCCATATCGGAGGCCTGACCAAAGGTGATGACGTTGCCAGCAGCCTGGGCCGCAGCCTGAGGCGCAGTAGAATCGGTGTGCTGCAGGATCACGTCGGCGCCCTGTTCAATCAGAACCTTGGCGGCGTCGGCTTCTTTGGCGGGGTCAAACCAGGTAAAGGCCCAGACGATCTTGAAAGTGACGTCAGGGTTTACTTTCTTGGCGTGGATATAGGCCGAGTTGATGCCGCGGATGACTTCGGGGATCGGGTAGGATCCGATGTAGCCCACGATGTTGCTTTCGGTCATGTGGCCCGCAATGGTGCCCTGAACCGCGCGACCCTCATAGAAACGGGCGGAATAGGTCGAAACGTTGTCGGCGTTTTTGTAGCCGGTGGCGTGCTCGAATTTTACATCCGGGAATTTGGCCGCAACATTGATGGTGGGGTCCATGTAGCCAAAAGAGGTGGTAAAGATCAGGTCAGCGCCCTGTAGCGCCATCTGGGTGATCACGCGCTCGGCATCGGGGCCTTCGGCAACGTTTTCAACATAGACTGTTTCGACCTTGTCGCCGAACTCGGCCTCAACCGCCTTGCGGCCCTGGTTATGCTCGTAGGTCCAGCCGCCGTCACCGACGGGGCCAACGTAGACAAAGCCGACCTTGGTCGGATCGTCAGCCAGGGCTGCGGTTGCAAGACCAAAGGCCACTGCGGCGCTGGTCATGAGATTGGTCAGTTTCATCAAAGGGATCCCCCGTTTTGGTTTTAGTTGTGCCCAGGGGCGTAGCCCCGGGCAAGTCGTAGGCCGCCCGCCAATAAATCAGCGCGCAGCGTGGAAATTGCGACCCAAAGCAGCAGGTGCGCTGCTCTTATCAGCCGATAGGATAACGAGCACCAGAATGGTGATCAGATAGGGCGACATTGCCAGATACTCCACCGGGATGGCAACGCCGGCAGCCTGAAGATTAAGCTGAACAACGGTTACACCGCCAAAAAGATAGGCACCCAGCAACACACGCCAGGGTTTCCAGCTGGCAAAGACCACCAAAGCCAGGGCGATCCAGCCGATTCCTGCGGTCATGCCCTCGGTCCATTGCGGCACCCGGATCAGGCTGATGTAGGCACCGCCAAGCCCTGCACAGGCGCCCCCAAACAGGATCGCCATGATGCGGATGCGCACCACCTTGTATCCCAGGGCATGGGCGGCATCATGGTTTTCCCCCACCGCACGCAGCACCAGACCAATCCGGCTGAATTTGATCACGGCCCAAACAGCGGCAATCAAGACCAGCGCCACATATAGCATGAGGTCATGGCCAAACAGGATCGGGCCGACAACCGGCAGATCGCTGAGCACCGGAATGTCCAGCTTTTCCATCTGAGGCGGTTTCACTCCCACATAGGACTGCCCCAACAGGGCAGACATGCCGAGGCCAAACAGCGTCAGCGACAGGCCAGAAGCCACCTGATTGGCCTGGGCGTATTGAGTGAGAATAGCAAACAGCACAGACAGGGTCGCGCCAGCCCCAGCAGCGGCGACAAACCCCAGCAGCGGTGAACCTGTTTCCACAGCCGTGGCAAAGCCCGCCACCGCGCCAATGATCATCATCCCCTCGACGCCGAGGTTCAGCACACCGGATTTCTCCACCACCAGCTCACCAATAGCGGCAAACAACAGCGGTGTGGCTGCCACCATCAGCGAGGCAATGAGCAGGACGGGATTAATTGCAGAAAGATCCATTACGCGACCTCCGGTTTGCCAAGCGAGATGCGGAAATTGGTCAACAGATCAAAGGCCAGCAGGAAAAACAGCAACATACCCTGGAACACCTGAATGGCCGAGGATGGCAGCTGCAGGTTGGATTGTGCGATATCGCCACCAATGTAAGTCAACGCCATCAGCCCCCCAGCGAGCAGGATGCCCACGGGGTGCAGACGCCCCAGAAAGGCGACGATAATAGCCGTAAAGCCGTAGCCAACGTTAAAATCAATACTGACCTGCCCCGACGGGCCGGAGACCTCAAACATGCCTGCCAGACCAGCCAACATGCCGGAGGTGCCAAGGCAGAACAGGATCAACCGGCTTGGATTGACCCCGGCAAAGCGTGCTGCGCGGGGGGCCTCGCCGGTCAGGCGGATGTGGTAGCCGGTAATATGGCGGTTCAGCAGCACATAGGCAAAGATCACCGCAATCAGCGCTGCCACCACGCCCCAGTGCATGCCAGAGCCCGCAATCAGGTCAGCGTTATAGGCGCTGTCATATTGTTGCAGGTTGCGCGACCCGGGAAATCCATGACCTTCGGGGTTTTTCAGCAAACCCAATGACATAGAGGCCAGAAATTGCTCCGCCACATAGACCAGCATCAAGGAGACAAGGATTTCATTGGTGCCAAAGCGGACCTTTAGAAAGGCTGGGATCATTGCCCAGACCCAACCGCCAAAGCCCCCTGCGATGACCATCAGCGGAAAGATGTACCAGGCCTCTGTTGGATAAAAGGCAAGACCCGCACCGGCGCCAAACAGGGCGCCCATGATATACTGCCCCTCGGCGCCGATGTTCCAGATACCGGCCTTAAACCCCAGCGACAGACCGATGGCGATCAGCACCAAAGGCGCGCCTTTGACCAAAAGCTGCGGGCGGTAATAAAAGGCAAACTCGCCAAACAGCGGCTCCCAGAAAATGGTGCGAATAGCCTCTACCGGGTCTTTGCCGAGGATTCCAAAAAGCAAGCCCCCGGCAATCATGGTTGCCAGAACCGCCAACAGCGGCGTGGCCAGTGACCAGGCCCGTGACGGCTGCGGTCGTTTCTCTAGCCGGATCATTGCGCGGCCCCCTGTTTTATCTTTCCCCAAATATTCCCGCCAAAGGCGATCTCACGGCATAGGGTGTCAAACATGTGCCACCTCCATGCCATGGGCACCGCCCATCATCAGGCCGATTTCTTCCACGCTTAACCCCGCAGCAGGACGCGGCGCAGACAGGCGGCCCTCATTCAGGGCGGCAAAGCTGTCAGAGATTTCCATCAGTTCATCCAGATCCTGGCTGATGCAGATGACGGCGCAGCCGCCTGCGGCCAGGTCCAGCAGCGATTGGCGAATGGCAGCCGCCGCCGAGGCATCAACCCCCCAGGTGGGCTGGTTCACCACCAGAACCTCGGGGCGTTGCAACACCTCGCGGCCAATGACAAATTTCTGCAGGTTACCACCCGACAGCGAGCGGGCAGCATTCTCCGGCCCCGGCGTGCGCACGTCAAAGTCCTTGATCACTCGCTTGGCAAAGTCCCTGGCAGCTCCCCATTTGAGAAAGCCGTTCTTTACCAGCCCCTCACGGGTGGCTCCGGTGAGCATGGCATTCTCGGTCAGGCTCATATCAGGGGCGGCAGCATGGCCCAGGCGTTCTTCGGGCGCGGTCAACAGGCCAAGCGCGCGCCGTGCAACCGGCCCAAGCTGGCCAATGGGATCGGTGCCCAGTTTGACCGCATCAGCCTCAGTCTGGACCTCGCCAGAGAGCACCGACAGCAGCTCGTCCTGGCCATTGCCAGCCACGCCACCAATACCGAGGATCTCGCCACGGCGCACGGTTAGATGCACATTGCGCAGCGCGGTGCCAAAAGCCGTGGGGGACGGCACCGACAGCCCGGAAATGTCCAGCGCCACAGCCCCAAAATCGCGGTCTCCACGCTCTGGCGGAGTCAGCGCTGATCCCACCATCAGTTCCGCCATTTCACTGGCCGAGGTTTCGGCGGGAACACATTCGCCGACGTTTTTGCCCAGCCGCAAAATGGTGGCGTGATCACAGAGCCTGCGGATCTCCTCCAGCTTATGGCTGATATAAAGGATCGAGGTGCCCTCAGCCCGCAGTTTTTCCAGCGTCAGAAACAGGATTTCGACTTCTTGCGGGGTCAACACGCTGGTGGGTTCATCCATAATCAGCAGCTTTGGATCCTGCAACAGGCAACGAATGATCTCCACCCGCTGGCGCTCCCCGGCGGACAGATCGCCAACGGTGCGATAGGGATCCAACGGCAGGCCATAGGCCTCTGAGACCTGGCGGATCTTGGTGGCCAGATCGCGCAGCGCAGGCGGGTTTTCCATCCCCAGCGCGATGTTTTCTGCAACGTTGAGCGCATCAAACAAGGAAAAGTGCTGAAACACCATGGCAATGCCATCGGCGCGGGCCTGACGCGGCTCACCGGGGGCAAAGGGTGCGCCACGCAGGGTCATCTCGCCGCTGTCGGGTTTCACCAGCCCATAGATCATTTTGACCAGGGTGGATTTCCCAGCGCCGTTTTCTCCCAGCAGGGCATGCACTTCACCCGCGCCGATATCAAAGGAGACAGCGTCATTGGCCACCACACCGGGGTAGGCCTTGGTCAGACCTTTCAGGCTCAAGAGTACCTCAGTCACGCGCGCCGCTCCTCTTTTATCTCTCTGCGTGCCGCCCGCGCCAGCAGCTCTGCCGCGACGCCGACCGCAATCATTTGCGGGTGTTTGCCCAGGGCAGGGGTGCCAATTGGGCAGGTTATGCGGGCGATCTCAGCGGGGCTGTGACCCAGGGCTGCCAATCGGCTGCGAAACCGCGCCCATTTGGTGGCCGAGCCGATAAGCCCCGCAAAGGAAAACCCATGCAATAGCAGACCGTGGCATAGCGCCAGATCCAGCTCATGGGAATAGGTGAGAACCAGATGCTGTGCATTTACCGGTGCATGACGCAGCAGGAGGCTCGGGTCCTGGCCGGGAAGAATGGTCACGCCCGCTGGAACATGCGCCGGAAACCGCGTCGTTGCCGTATCCACCCAGGTGATAGCCAAATCCGGCAGGGGCGCCAGCACATCAACCAGGGCGCGCCCCACATGACCGGCCCCCCAAATCCACAGATCTTGCTGTGGCTTGTGTACCGGCTCCAGCATCCAGTGATCCATCAGTTGTGTCTGCGGGCGTTGTCCCTGCGCCCGCAGCTGCGCCAGCTGGCGCTTCACGGCCAGTGGCGGGCTTGTGGCGGCCTCCGGCGTGACGGGGCGCAAAATGACCTCCGTGTCCAGTCGCGCAAAATCCTCCATGTCATAGATCTCGCTGACCAGAGTAACCGATCCGCCGCAGCACTGGCCCAGATCCGGTCCCAGGGCATGGGTGCTGAGACGGGTTTTCCTGTCTTGCCTGCGTGCCGTCTCTGCCGCTTCAAACTCCAGCGCGCCGCCGCCGATGGTGCCGCTTTGTCCCTTGTCCCAAACCAGCATGGCTGCCCCCACTTCCCGCGGCGATGAGCCACGAATGGCGGCAATCACAACCCGGCACACCCTGCCATGTTGCAAAAGGGCGGCACGAAGCGCGTCCAGATCAAACCCCATCGCGCTGCCTCCGGGCCTGGCGCCAGACTTCTTCCGCCGTCGCCGGTGCCGCCAGCGCCGGGTAGCTATTGCCAAACTGCGCTACCGCATCGCTGATCGCCAACCAGGCCGAAATCCCCAACATAAAGGGCGGCTCACCGACCGCTTTAGAGCGGTAAATACTGTCCTCACGGTTCTCGCCGGCAAACAGCGCCACATTGAACACATCCGGTCGGTCGGAACAGGCCGGGATCTTGTAGGTCGAGGGCGCATGGGTGCGCAAGGCGCCCCGCTGGTCCCAGATCAACTCCTCTGTGGTGAGCCAGCCCGCGCCCTGCACATAGCCGCCTTCCACCTGACCTATGTCCAGATCCGGGTTCAGCGAGGCGCCTGCATCATGCAAGATATCGCAGCGCAGGATGCGGTTTTCGCCACTGCGACGATCCACCACCACCTCAGTCAGCGCGGCGCCATAGGCAAAGTAGAAAAACGGCCGCCCCTGGCCTTTGATCCGGTCCCATTGCAGGCTGGGTGTTTTATAAAATCCAGTCGCCGAAAGGCTGATTCGCCCCTCATAACAGCGCTTTGCGGCCTCATCAAAGGTGATCTCCTCGCTGCCAACGCGAACCAGATTGCCTGAGAAAACGACGTCTTCCACAGCTAACTGATGCTGTTCAGCCAAAAAACCGGCCATGCGCATGCGGATGGTATCACAGGCGGCTTTCACCGCCATGCCATTCAGGTCCGATCCGGAAGAAGCCGCCGTCGCCGAAGTATTGGGCACCTTGGCGGTATCGGTGGCGGTGATTTTCACCTTATCCACGGAAATCCCAAAACCGCTGGCAGCCACCTGCGCCACCTTCTGAAACAGCCCCTGGCCCATTTCGGTGCCGCCGTGGTTCAGGTGTACCGACCCATCCTGATAGACATGCACCAAGGCGCCCGCCTGGTTGAGATGCGTCAGGGTAAAGGAAATGCCAAATTTCACCGGCGAAAAGGCAAGCCCGCGTTTCAGATCGGTCTGCCCCTTGTTCCACTCGGCAATCTCAGCCCGCCGCGCCGCGTAATCAGCGCTTTCCAGGAGCTGATCTGTCAAAGTGTGCAATTCAAAATCGCGGACTTCCATCCCATAGGGCGTGGTATTGTCGCGTGTATTCATCTTGCCTGAAATACCTCGGGGGGCGGTCGCAGACCGGGGGGCAGCGCCCCCCTCTGGCTTTTCGTCGGGCGCGTCATAGTAGTTGCATCGTCTTATCGCGACAGGATCCGCGCCCAACGCATAAGAGATGTGATCCATCACCCGCTCGATCCCCACCATGCCCTGTGGCCCGCCAAAGCCGCGATAGGCGGTGGCGCTTTGCAGGTTGGTCTTCAACCGGTGGCTTTCGATGCGGATGGCGGGAATGGCGTAGGCATTGTCACTGTGCAGCATGGCGCGATCTGCCACTGGTAGCGACAGATCCTGGGCCCAACCGCAGTTGACCAGATGGGTGAACTCGACCCCATGCAGGCGGCCCGTCTCGTCATAACCAGCCCGATAACTGATCCGAAAGGCGTGACGCTTGCCGGTGATCACCATGTCATCATCCCGGTCATAGCGCATTTTGCAGGGCTGGCCGGTCTGGCGCGCGGCGACAGCGCAGGCCACGGCCAGGGCATTGCCCTGGCTTTCCTTGCCGCCAAAACCACCGCCCATCCGGCGGATCTCGACCCGCACTGCATGCATGGGCAGGCCAATGGCCTCGGCCACCTTGTGCTGGATCTCGGTTGGGTGCTGGGTTGAGGAATTCACCAGCATGCCCCCGTCTTCCTGTGGCAGCGCCAGGGCGGCCTGACCTTCCAGATAAAAATGCTCCTGCCCACCCAGCTCAAACGTGCCTTCAACCTGATGGGGGGCCTGCGCTATGGCCGCTGTAGCATCGCCTTTTTGATAGATCCGCGGACCTTCCTCAAAGCGGCTGTTGGCGGCCAGGGCGGCATCCAGGGTCAGCAGCGCCTCTTCTTCGGTATAAGAAACCGCCCCCCGATGCGCAGCAACGCGGGCGGCGCGATGGCTTTTGGCCACCACCAAAAACAGCGGCTGACCCAGATAGTGTACCGTGCCGTCCGACAGCAGTGGTTCGTCATGGAGCGAGGGGGAGACATCATTGCTGAAGGGCAGATCCGGCGCCGTCAGCACCGCCACCACACCGGGGCTGGATTTGACCGCTGCCAGATCCATTTTGTCGATGCGCCCCTTGGCAATTGTCGACAGCCCAAAGGCCAGATGCAACGCGCCGCGCGGCAGGGGGGTGTCATCCACATAGCGGGCCTTGCCGGTCACATGTAGTTTTGCCGCGTCATGGGGCAGGGGTTTTGCAACGCTCATGCCTGCACCTCCAGAACTGAGTGGCTGTCGCCATTTAGGTCATCGAAATAGCGCGCAAGCATGTTCTTTGCGGTCTCCAGCCTGTACTCCGCCGAGGCCCGCATATCGCTGAGCGGGGTGAAATCCTGCGCCAGCGCGGCCATAGCCGTTGTGACACTGGCTTCATTCCAGGGTTTTCCAGTCAGCGCCGCCTCCAGAGCGTTGGCGCGCTTTGGCGTGGCGGCAAGCCCGCCAAAGGCGATGCGGGCGGCGGTCACCAAACCACCTGATACAGTGACATTAAACGCCCCCAGCACGGCTGAGATATCCTGGTCAAAGCGCTTGGAAAGCTTATAGACTCGCAACCGGTCTGGCTGACGCGGAATACTAACGGCTTCGACAAACTCACCGGGGCGGCGGTCCTGTTTGCCGTAGTCGATAAAGAAGTCCTCAATGGCGATGTCCCGGCGGCTGTCGCCCTGGCGCAGATGCAGGCGCGCCCCCAGGGCAATCAGCGCAGGTGGGTTGTCCCCAATGGGCGAGCCATTGGCGATATTGCCACCAAGGGTGGCGGCGGCGCGCACCTGTTGGCTGGCAAAGCGGCGGATCATTTCCCCATAAGAGGGGTGCAGCGGCGCAATCGCCTCGCGCATACGGTTCATGTCCACCATGGCACCCAAGCGGATCTCCTGGTCGGTCAGCGTGATCTGTTTCAGGTCGTCACAGCCATCGAGAAAGATCATCTCTCCCAGATCGCGCAGCCCCTTGGTGACCCAAAGGCCCAGATCGGTGGCCCCAGCCACCAGCCGGGCCTCGGGCTTGGCCGCGTAAAGCTGTGCCAATGCATCTGTTGATTGCGGAATATTGGCCGCCTCGGTGGCTTGGGGCAGGGGTTCCTTGGTGATCCACTGAGGCACCGGCTGATTGGCAGCTGCCTCGGCAGCGCGGACGATTGGCGCGTAGCCGGTGCAGCGACACAGGTTGCCGGCCAGCTGCACATCATGATCCGTCGCGCCGTTTTTATGCGCGGTCACCATCGACATGACAAAACCGGGGGTGCAAAAGCCGCACTGGCTGCCGTGATGGCTGATCATAGCCTCTTGTACCGGGTGCAGTGTGCCATCGGCATCCGCGGCACCTTCTACAGTGCGAATGGATTTACCGTTGAGCTGCGGCAGGAACAGGATGCAGGAATTCAACGGCTTGGAGCCCGACCTATCCGTTACCATCACGGTGCAGGCGCCGCAGTCGCCCTCGTTGCAGCCCTCTTTGGTCCCCGTCAGTCCGCGCTCTTCGCGTAAAAAATCAAGCAGAGTGGCCGAGGGATCAAGATCCTCGAGCACAACCTCTTCACCGTTCAAATGAAAGGTGATTGTCATCGTGTGAAACCCGTCGCCTTACGTGAACCACCCCAAATGCCATGCTTTCGATGCGACGTAGAAAGTCTGGCGGGCCTTTGCATATGCTTGCTGCGATTAACCTACGAAGCAGCAGCTCGTTCTGGCAAGAAAAAGTGACTCTGTTCTGTTACATTTGGTCGCGCAAGATTATTACTCCTTTTAGGGGCATGCTGTTATTTTTAAAGCACTTCCTACGGAAAACCCCCGAAAAACGGTCTCAGGGTGGGGGAGTTCGAGTAGGACTTTCAAACTTGATTTGATAATACCCTCAATTTTTCAGGGTGTCTTGGGTGCAATAAGCATCACATTGCGACTTGTTTGACCAAATTCACGCCGCTTTATTAACGCGTCAGCAGCCTGTGCCCCAGATATTTTTGCGCAATAACAGCTCTTATCCTTGCGCCGGGGATCGGATAGCTTGGCCCCCATGACAAATGCTCCTCGATTCATTCACCTGCGTAGCCATACGGAATATTCCCTGCTTGAAGGTGCCCTGCGCCTGAAAAAGCTGCCGGATCTGTGCAAAAAGCACGAGATGCCGGCCATCGCGGTGACCGATAGCAACAACCTGTTCTCGGCTTTGGAGTTCTCGGTCTCTGCCAGCAATGCGGGGGTGCAGCCGATCATTGGCTGTCAGGTGGATCTGCGCTTTGTCGACCCTGCTCCGGGGGAGCGGCCGCAGCCCCCGGCGCCGCTGGTGCTGCTGGCCCAGAGCGAGACCGGGTATGAGCATCTGATGAAGCTGAACTCCTGTCTCTACCTGCGCCAGGGCAGCGAACTGCCCTATGTGACGCTGGAGGAACTGGCGACAAACGCGGGTGATGTGATCTGCCTGAGCGGCGGACCGGATGGACCGGTGGGGCGGCTGCTACGCCAGGGGCAGCGCCCGGCGGCAGAAGAGCTGATGCAGCGGCTCAAGGCGATTTTTGCCGACCGGCTTTATGTGGAACTGCAACGCCATCCCGGTGAAGACGGCCAGCCCGAGGCAGAAAAGCTGAGTGAGCGCGGCCATGTGGAAATGGCCTATGCCATGGACCTGCCGCTGGTGGCCACCAATGATGTCTATTTCCCCAATACAGAAATGTACGAGGCCCATGACGCGATGATCTGCATCGCCGAGGGCGCCTATGTGGACCAATCCGAACCCCGTCGCCGCCTGACCGCGCAGCATTACTTCAAAAGCCAGGAGGAAATGGTCACGCTGTTTGCGGACCTGCCCGAGGCCATTGAAAACACAGTCGAAATCGCCAAGCGCTGCGCCTTTAAGGCCTATCTGCGGGATCCGATCCTGCCCAAGTTTGCCGATGATGAGGTGGCTGAGTTGCGCCGCATCGCCAATGAAGGCCTGCAACAACGTCTGTCGGTGATCCCCCATGCGGTCACCGTTGAGGAATATCAGGCGCGGCTCGACTTTGAGCTTAATATCATCGAGGGCATGGGCTTCCCCGGCTACTTTCTGATCGTTGCGGATTTTATCCAATGGGCCAAGGATCACAATATCCCGGTGGGGCCGGGGCGGGGGTCTGGTGCGGGCTCTTTGGTGGCCTATGCGCTGACAATTACCGACCTGGACCCGCTGCGCTATTCGCTGCTGTTTGAGCGGTTCTTGAACCCGGAACGGGTGTCGATGCCCGACTTCGACATCGACTTTTGTATGGATCGCCGCGAAGAGGTGATCAAATACGTGCAAGAAAAATACGGCCGCGACAAGGTTGGCCAGATCATCACCTTTGGTGCGCTTTTGTCCAAGGCGGCAGTGCGTGACATGGGCCGCGTCTTGCAGATGCCCTATGGCCAGGTCGATCGCCTGTCGAAACTGATCCCTGTCGAAGGCGTCAAGCCGATGTCCATTGTAGACAGTCTGAAAGAAGAACCGCGCCTGGCCGAAGAGGCCAAGAACGAACCGGTGGTGGACCGGCTGTTGAAATACGGCATGCAGGTCGAGGGGCTGTTGCGCTCGGCCGGGACCCACGCGGCGGGGGTGGTGATTGGCGACCGGCCGCTGGATGCCTTGGTGCCGCTCTACCGCGATCCGCGATCAGACATGCCTGCAACTCAGTTCAACATGAAATGGGTGGAACAAGCCGGGCTGGTGAAATTCGACTTTCTGGGCCTGAAAACCCTGACGGTTATCCAAAACGCGGTGGATCTGATCATACAGTCGGGGCGTGATCTGCACACCGCAGCTGACGGCACCCCGCTTTATGAGCCGCCCGAGGGTGCGGTGAACGAGATCAACGCCATCCCGCTGGATGATGAACCCACCTACAAGCTGTATTCCTCGGCCAAAACCGTGGCGGTGTTCCAGGTGGAATCCACCGGCATGATGGACGCACTGAAACGGATGAAGCCCACCTGCATTGAGGACATCGTGGCGCTGGTGGCGCTCTATCGTCCCGGTCCGATGGAGAATATCCCCACCTATTGTGAGGTGAAAAACGGCCTCAAAAAGATCGAATCCGTGCATCCCCTGATCGACCATATCCTGGAGGAAACCCAGGGTATTATTGTTTACCAGGAACAGGTTATGCAGATTGCCCAGGTGATGGCAGGCTATAGCCTGGGGGGCGCTGACCTGTTGCGCCGCGCCATGGGTAAAAAGATCAAGGAGGCGATGGACGCCGAACGGCCCAAATTTGAAAAGGGTGCGGGCGAAAACGGTGTGCCTGCCAAAAAAGCCTCGGAGGTTTTTGACCTTCTGGAGAAATTCGCCAACTACGGTTTCAACAAATCCCACGCGGCGGCCTATGCGGTGGTCTCGTATCAGACCGGCTGGCTGAAGGCGAACCACCCGGTTGAATTCATGGCCGGCGTGATGAATTGTGATATCCATCTGACGGATAAGCTGGCGATCTATTTTGAAGAGGTCAAAAAGGGCCTTGGTCTGCCCTATGTGCCGCCCTGTGTGAACCGCTCGCTGGCGACGTTCAATGTGGTCAACGGCGAGCTGGTCTATGCGCTGGGCGCGCTGAAAAACGTCGGTGCCGATGTGATGCGGCTGGTGGCGGAGGCCCGCATTGAGGACGGGATTGAGCGCCCCTTTGTCAATCTGTTCGACTTTGCCCGCCGGGTGAACCTGAAAAAGATCGGCAAACGCCCGCTGGAAATGCTGGCCCGCGCCGGTGCCTTTGATCAGCTGGACCGCAACCGCCGCCGGGTCTTTGACAGCCTCGAAGGCTTGGTGAACTATTCAAACGCGATCCATGAACAGAAGAACTCCAACCAGGTGTCCCTGTTTGGGGAGGCCGGCGATGACCTGCCGGAACCGCGTCTGGCCAATACCCCCGATTGGCTGCCAGCTGAGCGATTGTCTGAAGAGTTCAAGGCCATTGGCTTTTATCTGTCTGGCCATCCGCTGGACGACTACATGCCGGCCCTGAAACGCAAGGATGTGATGACCCTGGATGAGGTCATGGTCAAGGCTGCGCGCGGACCTTTCATGGCCAAAATGGCCGGGGTGGTTGCTGGGCGGCAAGAGCGCAAATCGGCCCGCGGCAATCGGTTTGCCTTTGCTCAGCTGTCGGATACCACCGGCGGCTATGAGGTAACGATTTTCTCGGATGTGCTGGAAAAGGCACGCGAATTTCTTGATACTGGCTCTAAGGTGGTGATCACCGCCGAGGCCACGATGGAGAGCGACCAGCTGAAACTCCTGATGCGTTCTGCCGGACCGGTGGACGCGGCCATTGCCGATGCCGGGCGGTCCTCGTTGCGGATCTATCTGGACGATGCGAATGCGATCACAACCGTCGCCACCGTGTTGGAGGACGCCAAATCCGCCGCCCGCAACGCCAGCCCGGGGGCGATCTACCTCTATCTACAGGACCCTGGCCTGCCCGGGGATGTGGAGATGGACCTGGGCCAGCCCTTCCCGATCAACCCGCAGATCAAAGGCGCGTTGAAATCACTGGAAGGGGTGATGGAGGTTGAGGAGATTTAGGGTGCCGCCTGCGGTGCCTGCTTCACCGTCCTGTCGGCACTGGTAACCGGGTGCCGCTTTCCTAGTAGTGCGGTGGGCGCTCGTCGCCGAACACATGGGCGCCGCCGCTGCCCTGCTCGCGTCCAGCTTCGCGCTCCATCAGCATCCGTACCCGTTTGGACAGGCGGTCAATCTCGGTTTGTTGGCTGGCGACCACGTCGCTCAGCTCTTCGACGGTGCGGGTCAGGTGGGCGATCTTTTCTTCCAAGGCTTGCATGTGTTTCTCCATAGCTGCGCAACGTCATAAGCACCTTCCTCTTGCCGGTCCATGGGGAAGACGCGCAGGCTCAGCTCAAAGAGAGATGCCAATGAGCTGCAAGGGACACAACCATGGCTGCAACTGAAGATGAAATGCCACCAGTAGACATCAGCCAGCGCGACGGCGTGATGACAATTGCCATCTGCCGTCCGGAAATCCGCAATGCGGTGGGGCCCGCCACAGCGCGCGCGCTTTATGCGGCCTTTCTGCGCTTCGAGGCCGAAGAAACGGCTAAGGTGGCGGTCCTGACTGGTCGGGGCGGCTACTTCTGTGCCGGCTTTGATCTCAAATCCGCAGGCGGCGGCGCATCGGATGATTGGCTGGCCGCACTGGATATCGAGGCGGATTGGCGCGATCCCGTTGTTGATCCCCGACCCGGCCCAATGGGGCCGTCGCGGCTGATGCTGTCAAAACCGGTGATCGCCGCCATTGAAGGTCCGGCTGTGGCGGGCGGCATGGAGCTGGCGGCCTGGTGCGATATGCGGGTCATGGCGGAGGATGCCTTTGCCGGGGTGTATTGTCGCCGCTGGGGAGTGCCGCTGATTGACGGCGGCACCGTGCGCTTGCCGCGTCTTCTGGGGCAGGGCCGCGCCAATGATCTTATCCTGACGGGCCGCACCCTGCCCGCCGAGGAGGCCCACCGGATTGGCTTTGCCGACCGGCTTGCCCCAACGGGGGAAGCCTTGGATCTGGCGCAGGCCCTGGCGCAGGAGCTCACCCGGTTTCCGCAGGCCTGCATGCGGGCAGATCACCTGTCGGCGCGGATGCCTTCGCAAGAGCTGGCGGCGGCGCTGCGGCGGGAGTGGCGGTCAGCCAAGGCCTTTTTGACAGAGGGACGCGACGGGGCGCAGCGCTTTGCCTCTGGGTTGGGGCGGTCCGGCGATTTTTCGCAGATTTGATCTTTGTTGCCCGTACCCGGTGCGGCGCAGGGGCTGTCGCATTCCTGTCATGCAGAAAAGCTAGGCAGCGCCAGACCGCTTGGGCTTGACCCGGTGTGGTCGAACCTGTTGCCTTGCTCACAGGCACGGCTTGGGCTAGACCGCGCGGCGAGTAAATGACCCAAACCCACCCGTGAGGAGGCCTTTTCATGGCCAAGATCAAGAAACAGCCCCGTCCCAAGGCGGTAACGCCCAAGGGATTTCGTGACTATTTCGGCGAAGAGGTGACACAGCGTTCTGAAATGCTGCGTGCCATCGCGGGTGTCTATCATCATTACGGGTTCGAGGCGCTGGAGAGCGCGGCGGTGGAAACCGTCGAAGCGCTGGGCAAGTTTCTGCCCGATGTTGAACGTCCCAACGCTGGTGTCTTTGCCTGGCAGGAGGTCGATGAAAACGATCCCGACAGCAACAAGGGCGACTGGATGGCGCTGCGCTATGACCTGACAGCGCCGCTGGCGCGGGTCTATGCCCAGCACCGCAATGATCTGCCCAGCCCCTATCGCCGCTATGCGATGGGGCCGGTCTGGCGCAACGAGAAACCCGGGCCGGGCCGCTACCGCCAGTTCTACCAGTGTGACGCCGACACGGTCGGCGCGCCCAACGTGGCCGCCGATGCGGAGATCTGTGCGATGCTGTCGGACACGCTTGAAGCCGTGGGAATACCGCGCGGCGACTACCTCGTGCGGATCAACAATCGCAAGGTCCTGAACGGCGTGCTGGAAGCGGTCGGATTGAACCCGTCGGAAGACCGCACCACGGCAGACGCCGTCCTGCGCACCATCGACAAATCCGACAAGGTCGGCCCCGCCGGCGTACGCGAATTGCTGACCACTGGCCGAAAG
>CAJQNB010000061.1 GCA_905479575.1 uncultured Pseudophaeobacter sp. | reverse complement strand
GGAAAATGATGCCGAGATTGTCACCGAGGCTGAAACGGCCTTGAAGAAGCTTGAGAAAGTGGCTGCCGCCAAAGAGCTTGAAGCGCTTTTGGATGGCGAGGCTGACGCCAACGATACGTTCCTTGAAATTAACTCTGGCGCGGGTGGTACAGAATCGTGCGACTGGGCCAATATGCTCGCGCGGATGTATGTCCGCTGGGCTGAGCGTAAGGGCTATAAAGTTGAGCTTCAGTCTGAAAGCCCCGGTGAAGAGGTTGGCATCAAATCGGCGTCCTATAAGATCAGCGGCCACAATGCCTACGGCTGGCTGAAATCCGAAAGCGGTGTGCATCGCCTGGTGCGGATCTCACCTTTTGATTCTGCCGCCAAACGCCATACGTCTTTTTGTTCGGTCTGGGTCTACCCGGTGGTGGACGACAATATCGAGATTGAAGTGAACCCGGCGGATATTCGCATTGATACCTACCGGTCGTCCGGGGCGGGTGGTCAGCACGTAAACACCACCGACTCGGCGGTCCGGATCACCCACCACCCCACCGGTATTGTGGTGACCTCGTCAGAGAAGTCACAGCACCAAAACCGCGACATCGCGATGAAAGCACTGAAATCCCGGCTGTATCAGCAAGAGCTGGACCGCCGTAACGCGGCCATCAACGAGGCCCATGAAAACAAGGGCGATGCAGGATGGGGCAGCCAGATCCGGTCGTATGTGTTGCAGCCGTACCAAATGGTCAAAGATCTGCGTACCAGCCACGAGACCTCTGACACCAAAGGGGTGCTCGACGGGGATCTGGATGGGTTTATGGCAGCGACGCTGGCGATGAATGTCGCGGGCAAAAGCCGTTCGCAAGCGCAGGGCGACTAAGCTGTTTTGGGTGCCTTGTTTTGCAAACAAGGCGTCATTCAAAAGGGGCAAAGAACACAGGTCCGGGTGCAGGGATAATCCCTGCACCCTTTTTGTTGCTTGTGTGCCTGTCTACCTGCCCGTCTACCTGCAAGTCTGATTTTTAGGATGTAGCCACTGATCTGGGTGAGTGGTGGTGGATTTTCCGCCAGATAAAGTCGTTTTTCCAGGCGAATGAAAAGGTTAGCCTTGGGTGCAGCTTTTCAGACGTAAATTCCAGCGCTAGGCTGATCCATAAGTATAGCAGGAGTATTTTCATGTATGACCCCTTTGGATCGGCGCTGGAGCTGGTGACACAGCTGCGCAGTGGTGCGCTTAGTGCGGTGCAGGTGATGCAGGAAACCCTGGACCGGATTGATGCAGTCAATCCGCAGCTGAATGCCATTGTCGCCCTGCGTGACCGGGATGTGCTGATGGCCGAAGCCGCTGCCGCTGATCAGGCCAAATCCCGCGGCGTGCTGCATGGTTTGCCAATGGCAATCAAGGACCTGGCCAATGTCAAAGGCATAGCCTCTACCCAGGGCTCGCCCATGTTCAGGGATTTTGTGCCGCAACAGGATGAGCTTTTTGTGGCGCGTCTGCGCGCCGCCGGAGCCATTTTTATTGGCAAAACCAATACGCCAGAGTTTGGCCTGGGCTCCCATACGTTCAACCCTGTTTATGGCGCCACCCGCAATCCGTTCGACACAGACCGTAGCTGTGGCGGATCCTCTGGCGGGGCTGCGGTGGCGCTGTCTGCCGGGCTGGTCGCATTGGCCGATGGCTCTGACATGATGGGATCCCTGCGCAACCCGGCGGGCTGGAACAATGTCTACGGCTTTCGCCCGACCTGGGGCATGATCCCTTCAGAACCAACCGGGGACCTGTTCCTGCATCAGCTGGCAACCGCAGGCCCGATGGCACGCAGCCCAGAAGACCTCGCCCTGTTGCTGGACGTAATGTCCGGCCCTGATCCGCGCCAACCGCTGTCGCGAAGCCGCGAGACAATGCTGCCGCTTCCAGAGCCCGCGCCGATGCGTATCGGCTGGCTGGGCGATTGGGGCGGGGCCTTCCCGATGGAGCCTGGTGTGCTTGAAACCAGCGAAAAGGCCCTGGCGCATCTGCGCAACCTCGGTCACCGGGTCGAAACTGTGCCTGCACCATTTTCCGCAGAGCAGATCTGGGAGTCCTGGATTACCCTGCGGTCTTTTGCGGTGGCTGCCGGCCTGCGTGCCCTTGAAGGGCACCGGGCAAGCCTGAAAGAGACGGCGATCTGGGAGTTGGACCGGGGCCTGTCATTTAGCGCCCAGCAGATACAGCAGGCCTCGGATCTGCGCTCTGATTGGCAGCGCCGGGCCACGGAGCTGTTTCAGAGCTATGATGCGCTGGTTTTGCCATCGGCGCAGGTCTGGCCCTTTGCGCTGGATCTGGATTATCCGCGTGACATCAATGGCGTCGCGATGGACAGCTATCACCGTTGGATGCAGGTTGTGACACCGGTCAGCCTGCTGGGGCTGCCCTGTCTGGCGGTTCCTGCCGGTTTTGGCCAAACCGGGTTGCCTATGGGGGTGCAGATCTTTGCGGCGCAGGGACAGGACCAAAACCTGCTGGCGCTGGGGCAGGGCTATCATCAAGCCAGCCTGCTGCCACAGAACGCCCCGCCGCCCCTGGGTTGATCCGGGGGAAAACAGAACACGAGACATTTTTCTGGGGAGGAGAATTGAGTGAGTGAGAAAGCTTTTGGAGTGCCGGACCTGCAGCCAATGCGGGCCGAGATTTTGGCGCAGGCGCTAAAATGTGGCTGGCAGGATTTTTGCAAAAAACCCGGATACGGGCTGTTTTTTTCCGGGGTCTATGTGCTGGCTGGCTGGGCGATGATCTGGATAACCCTGCAAACGGGAACCACATTCTGGCTGGTGCTTGCCGCCATTGGCTTTCCATTGATCGGCCCCTTTGCCGCAGTTGGGCTCTATGAGGTTTCGCATCGTCTGGAACAGGGGGAGCCTATGGATGCCGGGGGTATTCTGGGCGTCATTCTGCTTCAAAGCCGACGCCAGCTGCCCTCGATCTGCGCCATTATTATTGTGGTGTTCCTGTTCTGGTTCTTTCTGGGGCATATGATCTTTGCGCTGTTTCTGGGTCTGTCGACGATGACCAACATCTCCAGCTCGCTGGAGGTTTTTCTGTCGCTGAATGGCATGCTGATGCTGGGCGTCGGCAGCCTGGTTGGGGCGCTTTTTGCGTTGCTGCTCTATATGATTACGGTGATTTCGCTGCCGCTGCTTCTGGACCGCGAAGTTGATTTTGTCACCGCGATGATCGCCAGTTTTACCTACGTGCAGAGAAACTTCCTGTTGATGATGCTCTGGGCGGGGGCGATTTCGGTTTTGACCTTCGCGGCGCTCTTGCCCGGGTTTGCCGGGCTGTTTCTGGTTCTGCCTTTGCTGGGGCATGCCACCTGGCATATCTACCGCCAGATTGCCCGTTGACCAAGGTACGTGCGGCAACGGCAAAGGGGGGGGCCTGGGACTATGGCCTTAGCTGAAGGGGTCATCCGGGCGCAGCAGGTGACGGTGGTAGGGCAGCAGATCTTCAGCCGTGGAAAATCCGGCTGTGCGTGCCACCTTGAGCGCGCTGCCTATGTCCCGCCCCAGATGTTCGTAGACCATACGCGTAACCCGCTCACCGCTGCTGTCGCGCACGGTGCGCGCCACATAGCCAAGCCAGAAGTTGTTTTCCAAAGACCCAATCCGCGCCAGGTAGTTGAACGAATAGGTCATAGCGTGGCGTCGTGAGATGACAAAGGCAACGCCGTCCTCATGGGAGGTCAGAATGCCGCGAAACTCGCGCCGCTTGGGGGCGTCGGACAGGCCCTGGTAGCGCATCGCTTCGCGCGCCTCGTAGCCTTTGATAAAGGTTGCAGCCTTGCCAGAGCGGAACACGTGGACCAACCCAATGACAAACTTGTCGCTGTTGACAAAACTGCGTCGGGTGAACCGATAGAACCCTGTCGGGAACATTGCCTCGTTGACCTGGCGGATACCGTGGCCAAGAAAATCGGCGAGAAACGGGCCGTTAAGGATGTTCCCCTGTTGCCCGATTGTCTCAACCGGTTCCAACAAAATGCGGGCGTCCACTTCGAAAAAATTACATATCCGGTCAAGAATGTCCGGCCGTGGAAAGCTCTCGCCGGACATGTAACGGTTGAACTGGGTTCTGTTGATCCCAAGCCGCCGCGCCAGTTCCGAAACCGAAGGATAGTGCTGCGCGAGGTGACGCAGATTGGTGCCAAACATATTGCGCAGTTGTGCCGGCGACCGTGTCGAAGCAGTGTCTGTTTGACCTGTGAGGTCCAGTGTGTCTGACATGGCAGCCTGTGTATCCTGTTTTCTGGGCGGAATAGTCACGAATTTCGAGGGTATGGACGCTAATCCGTGTCATGCCGTCTCTAAGTTGTGTCAGAGTCTTAGGGGTGCAGACACAAAATGCAATGGGTCGATGCATTTTTGACGATGTTGAAACAGAGCCTTTTGAACCAAACTCAATCTGTCCAGAATGCGAGGACTGTTATGATTGGAATTGTTCTTTGGAGTGACGCGACAGCTGGAAAAGCAATTATTTGGTGCGAAGATCAGGGGGATTTGGCATTCTACACCCATGTGGGTACCTTTGATAATTTTGCAATCCGTTCTGGTGACTGGGTGTCGTTCGAGTTGACGTTGGAAAATGATCTGCGTGTGGCGTTGGATATTCAGGTTCTTCAGGAACCTGGCTGTCCTGGTCTGGCAGAGGATCTTGCTGTTGCCAGCAAAAAGGCATGTGCGGGCTCATCGCTTAAGCTAGTGGCGCAGCAGGGGGCGTCATACGACATACCTGTCACAGCCACCGCTGCAACATGCGTCGCGGTCGCGGAGAGGCCAGTGTCCCCCGTTCGGTTGGAGCGGCCAAGCACGGCTGGGGTGAGACGGGAAGAGGCGGAGCAATCCCACAGCCGCGTTTCGCCTTTGGCCGATGACGATGAGGCGCAGAACATCATTGCCTTTCCATTGGATGCAGCTGGTCGGTTGCGCCGCGCCTGAGCCTTGTCTGAGGTGACGGCAACCGGGCTTTGGCCTTAGGTGTGGCCTCAGTTCTGGTGCCTGGCTTCTGATGGTGTTGGATCTCCTTCGGCAAGGAGGGACGGCCAGGAGAGAACCGCCAAGGAGAGACAGTAAGTCTAGAACACAAAAAGGCCGGTCATTGGACCGGCCTTTTTTACATCTCGTTTTCTTGTTCGTGCTGTCAGGCGCCGCGCAGCAGCGCTGCAACGCCGGTTCGCGCAACTTCTGTCAGACCCAAAGGGCGCATCAGATCGGCAAAGGCATCAATCTTCTCCGGTGCTCCGGTGATTTCGAAGATGAAGCTGTTCAAGGTGCTGTCGACCACATTGGCCCGGAAAATATCGGCCAGGCGCAGGGCTTCGACCCGCTTGTCACCCTCTCCGGCCACTTTGAAAATGGCCAGCTCGCGCTCGACCGATGCGCCTTCAACGGTGAGATCATGCACCTCATAGACCGATACAATACGGCCAAGCTGGGCCTTGATCTGCTCGATCACCTGGGGGGTGCCGGTGGTCACCACAGTGATACGGGACAGATGCCCGGTGTGATCCACTTCGGCGACGGTGAGGCTTTCGATGTTATAGCCACGACCGGCAAACAGGCCGATGACACGGGCCAGAACGCCGGGTTCGTTTTCGACCAGAACCGCCAGAGTGTGTTTTTCCTGAACATCCGAAAATGTGGGGCGTAGGTTATAGGCAGAATGGCGGGTGGAGCCTTTTTTGATATGTAGGGCAGACATTTATGTCCCTTTCTGAATTCGGGCCAAAGTACGGGGCAGGGCGCAACCGCCCTGCAAATTCTGTAGCTGGGCGGGGGTTATACCAAAACCGCGCCACCGGACTGGATCACGCCCTGGGTGTCGGCTTCGCCCATCAGCATCTCGTTATGGGCCTTGCCTGATGGGATCATCGGGAAGCAGTTCTCGTGCTTTTCCACCAGGCAGTCAAAGATCACTGGCCCGTCATGGTTGATCATTTCCATGATGGCGTCGTCCAGATCAGCGGGGGCAGAGCACAAGATGCCCTTGGCGCCAAAGGCCTCGGCCAGTTTTACAAAATCAGGCAGCGATTCAGACCAGGAATGGCTGTACCGTTCGCCGTGCAGCAGCTCCTGCCACTGGCGCACCATGCCCAGACGTTCGTTGTTGAGGATGAACTGTTTCACCGGCAGGCGATACTGGGCAGCGGTGCCCATCTCCTGCATGTTCATCAACCACGAGGCTTCACCGGCGACGTTGATCACCAACGCGTCCGGGTGCGCCATCTGCACCCCGATCGAAGCGGGGAAGCCATAGCCCATGGTGCCAAGCCCGCCGGAGGTCATCCAGCGGTTGGGGTCTTCAAAGTTGAGGTATTGCGCCGCCCACATCTGATGCTGGCCAACCTCGGTGGTGATATAGCGGTCATGGTCCTTGGTCAGAGCTTCGAGCCGTTCCAGAGCATACTGTGGCTTGATGGTCTTTTGCGACCCGGTATAGGCCAAGCAATTGACCCCACGCCATTCGCTGATCTGTTTTTGCCATTTGGCAATGGCTTCGCGGTTCACCTTGCGGCCGCGCGCCTTCCAAACCTTGAGCAGATCCTCCAGAACATGGCCCACGTCACCGACAATTGGGATGTCGATGCGGATCACCTTGTTGATCGAAGATGGGTCGATATCGATGTGGGCCTTTTTGGAATTTGGGCTGAAGGCATCGATACGGCCGGTGATCCGGTCGTCAAAACGGGCGCCGATATTGATCATCAGATCGCAGTCATGCATCGCCAGGTTGGCCTCATAAAGCCCATGCATGCCCAGCATGCCCAACCAGTTCTCGCCTGAGGCTGGATAGGCCCCCAATCCCATCAGGGTTGAAGTGATCGGAATACCGGTGCCATCCACCAGTTCGCGCAGCAGTTGGCAGGCGGCTGGGCCGGAGTTGATCACGCCACCGCCGGTATAGAAAACGGGGCGTTCAGCAGCTTCAATCGCGGCGACCAGTTCGGTGATTTCTTCCATGTCGCCTTTGACGATGGGCTGATAGCGCGAAGCGCTTGGCTTGGCTGGCTCATAGGTGCCAGTGGCAAACTGCACATCTTTGGGGATGTCGATCAGAACGGGGCCGGGGCGACCCGAGGTGGCGACATGAAAGCCTTCGTGCAGGGTCGCGGCCAGCTTGTCGGTGTCTTTCACCAGCCAGTTGTGCTTGGTGCAGGGGCGGGTGATGCCAACAGTGTCGGCCTCCTGAAAGGCATCCGAGCCGATCATAAAGGTGGGAACCTGGCCGGTGAGAACCACCAGCGGAATGGAATCCAGCAACGCATCGGTCAGGCCGGTCACCGCATTGGTAGCGCCGGGGCCAGAGGTCACCAGCACAACGCCGGGCTTGCCGGTGGAGCGGGCATAGCCTTCGGCGGCATGGACCGCGCCCTGCTCGTGACGCACCAGGATGTGGCGAATGTCATTTTGCAGGAAAATTTCGTCATAGATCGGAAGTACGGCGCCACCTGGGTATCCGAAAACTGTGTCGACGCCCTGTTCCTTCAGGGCTTCGACTATCATCTTTGCGCCGGTCATTTCACGTGTCATCTGCTTTTTGCTCCAATTGGCGGCATCGTCCATTACGCATAAAAAAAGCCTCCGCTAATTCTAGGGGAGGCGCATGGGTTTGATTGTGGTCTACCGTTACCGGCCCATGCGCTTGGTTCCTACAATTACGACTAGGCTGGTCATTGCCAGGCTCTCCTTTACTGCGTTGCAGCGGACATTATGATTGCTTTGGCGGGGCGTCAACAGGCAAAAGGATCGAAAGCCCTCTCATTTCGGACATTTTCTTGCGCAAGGGGTGTGTTTTTGGGAATTATCGGAATGTTTGGGTGCGAATTGTGATCTTTCGTTCCCTTCTTTCCATTCCCCAGCGCTGTTTTGCCCGCCGAAAGTGGCCGAACCGGGGTCTTTGCGCCTAAGGCGCCTCAGCTGTGACGGCAAGGAAATGGCGCTCTGGAGCGGGGCAAAATCTGTGTGGGCGCGTTGGCCTCAGAATTCGTGGCCGGTGCCCTGCAGGACGCCATGTTCCAGCGCATAGCGGGTCAGGCCTGCGGTTGAGGAAATGCCCAGCTTGCGCTTGATGTTTTTGCGGTGGGTCTCAACCGTGCGCACCGAGATATCCAGTGCCAGGGCGACTTCCTTGTTTGATTTCCCCTGGGCCAGTTCCAACAGGATGGTCTGCTCGCGCCCGGTGAGCGCTTCGCGCGTCTCGCCATCCTTGGGTTCGAGCGAGCCCTGGGCGCCTGTGCAGAGATACCGTTCACCGCTCATCACTGTATCAATGGCCTGCTTGATCTCTTCGGTGGGCACATCTTTTAGGATATACCCCAGCGCGCCATGGCTCAGCGCAGTGGAGATATATTCAGGGCTGTCATGCATCGTCAGGATGACAATTCGGGTTTCTGGCTGGCGCTCCAAAATCATCTCGGTGGCGCTTAAACCGCCAAGCCGGGGCATGTTCAGGTCCATCAAAATAACGTCCGGTGCAAGAGCCGGGGCTTGTTCCACCGCCTCAGCTCCATCCTTGAGGCAGGCGAGCACCTCAATGTCGTCATAGCTCTCTAGGATCGATTGGATGCCTTCGGCGACCATCGGGTGATCATCGACGATTAAAACGCGAACTGTGGTGCTCATCTCTTTCCCTTTGGTCGAAAGCGGCGCATCGGTCTTGTACTGAAGCAGAGGCGTCAGCCTTCAACCGACTTGCTCCCCAGATCCGCGCCAAGGGATTCCCCCGGGGCCAGAAGGTGGCTAAGGGGGAGGGTGGCTTCGATCATGGTGCCGCTTTGGGTGCCACGTGATGACAGAATGCGTAAGGTGCCGTCAAGCTGCTCTATCCGTTCCTGGATGTTACGCAGGCCAATCCCTGGGCCGGTGCGGTCCTGATCGAGCGGCAATCCGCGACCGTTATCGGTGATACGCATGGTAACGCCCTTGGCGTGGCCGCGCAGATCCATGGTCATTTCACTGGCATCAGAATGGCGCTCGATATTCATTAGGGCCTCTTGGGCAATCCGGTAGAGCGCGATCTTGGCCTCCGGGTCGAGCCGGTTGCGAAAGACCACAGTGCTGAATTCTGAGTGGATGCCGGTGCGGGTAGAAAAATCATCGGTCAAGGCCTTGAGTGCGGGGCCCAGCCCCAGGTCATCCAGCACGCGGGGGCGTAGGTCACGGCTGATGCGACGGACCTCGGTAATTGCATTGGCCAGATCGTCGATGCCTTTGTCCAGGGGCGGCAATCCGCGATCCAGTTCGCCGCGCTTGAGACGGCGACTGGCATTGTCCAGCGCGTAGCGTACCCCGACCAGGATTTGACTGATGCCGTCGTGCAATTCCCGCGCCACCCGCCCGCGCTCTTCTTCCTGGGCGTCAAAGACACGTTGGGTCAGCTCCTTGAGCTTGGCATCGGCCAGGCGACGTTCGCGGATGTTGAGAACCATACCGGAGGCAAAAACCACGATCAGGGCGGCCAAGGTGATGACGCCAATATACAAAAAGGTACGCTGTACCCGGGCTTCAACCTCGGCACGGGCGACAGCAACCGAAGCCAGCACATCGTCGATAAACACGCCAGTGCCCACAGCCCATTGCCAATCCTGCAGGCCAACAACATAGGCAACCATCCGGGCTTCTTCCCCGGTAGAGGGCTTTTGCCACATAAAGCTGTGCCACCCGGCACCTTGCCGTGCCAGCCGGATGAATTCATCCACTACGGGGGTGCCCTGGCTGTCTTTGAGGCCCGACCAGTTTCGTGTGATGAACTCTGTCTGCCGCGGACTGACGAGATTGGTGCCGTCATAGTCATAGACAAAAAAGAACCCATCCGTGCCATAGATCATCGAAGACAGAATCTGGGCGACCTGTTCTTTGGCCTCGTTGTCATCAGGTGAGGCACGACCATAGATAAAGGAAAACCCATTGCGCGCCTGAGTCACATAGTTGCGCAGTTCGGCCTTCTTGGCAGCCAGCAATTGCTGTTGCAGCGCCTGGATCTCGCGCTCAGCTGAGCTGCTTGATTCAAACGCGACCAGCAGGGCAATTGCCGCCACCGCAACAACAAGCGGCAGTGTCGCCAGAATCGATAGCTTCTGTGCGTAGTTCGGTCGAAAAGGTGGGCGGAATAAGGCCATGTGCCGAATCGTTACGCAATCCCGCAACCGAATCAAAGGGCTGGAAGCGCATTTTCCGGACGTGACGGCCGAGATTCGCTGCGGTTCCACAAAAATTCCGTCTTTGAACGCAGGATTTTGGGGTTTTTCGGCGTACCTACGCAGTACTAGGTATTCACAAGGGGCGCAGCACCGCTACGTTGACGCCACTCGAAAAGATCCGTCCGGCCCAAGCTGGACATAGGGACTACTTATGGGAGGAGCACTATAATGGATCGTCGTTCTTTTTTGAAAACCTCTGCGCTGGGCGGGACCGCCGCAGCTGCAACCACTTTGGCCGCACCGGCATATGCACAGGGTAAACGCACCCTGACCATGGTTACCACCTGGGGCCGTGGTCTGGCGGGCGTGTTTGACGCTGCACAGCGCGTTGCCGACAACGTTACCGCCATGTCCGATGGTCAGCTGACCGTCGACATCAAAGCCGCCGGTGAGCTGGTTGGCGCGTTTGAAGTGTTTGACGCGGTTTCTTCCGGTCAGGCCGACATGTACCACGGCGCCGACTACTACTTTGTGGGTCAGCACCCAGGCTATGCCTTCTTTACTGCTGTGCCCTTTGGCATGACCGCTCAGGAACTGTCCAACTGGTATTACCAGGATGGCGGCATGGAGCTGCACGACGAGCTGGGTCAGATCTTTGGTCTGAAGTCCTTCCTCGGCGGCAACACCGGCGCCCAGGCTGGCGGCTGGTTCTCGAAAGAGATCAACAGCCCCGAAGACTTCAACGGTCTGAAGTTCCGTATGCCTGGCCTCGGCGGTAAAGCTTTGGGTAAACTGGGCGCTTCCGTTCAGAACATCCCTGGTTCCGAAGTGTATCAGGCGCTGTCCTCTGGTGCCATCGACGGCACCGAGTGGATCGGCCCCTGGGCGGATGAAAAGGCTGGTTTCCAGGAAATCACCAAGACCTACTACACCGCCGGCTTCCACGAGCCAGGCGCCGGTCTGTCGGTTGCGACCAACCGTGACGTCTTTGAAAGCCTGTCGCCTGCGCACCAGAAGATCATCGAAATCGCTTCGGCTGAATGCCACCAGTGGAACCTGACACAGTTCCTGGCCAATAACGGTGCAGCTCTGCAGCGTCTGCAGGCTGGCGGCGTAAAGGTCATGGAATTCCCTGACTCGGTCTGGGATGCCTTTGGTCAGGCTTCGAAAGAAGTGCACGAAGAAAACCTGGGTGATGATCTGTACAAAAAGATCTACGACAGCGCCATGAAGTCGATGAAGTCTTCTTCTGGCTGGCAGAACCTGTCGTCCGGTGTTTACACCGCACAGCGCGACCGCGTTCTGGGTTAACCCAACCCGAAGCCTCTTTTGGATCTCCCGCCAGGTGCGGGGGATCCCTTTTTCATTTTTGCCGCAGGCCAGAAGGCAGTGGTCGCCCGCGTATCACGCATTCTGGGCGGGACTGTCGCTTGATGCCGCAGCATGCAATCATCCGAGGGAACAATGCAGGACGATACAGGCATTTCCTTTTTCGGCGCCCTGTTCAACGGTCTGATCTGGCTGGTTCAGAACATCGCTGGCGCCTTTTACAATTTCGGCTACGCCGTAACCCATCCGCAGCTGTGGCTTGATTGGTCTGACAAGACTTCGATCATGCGCTTTGTCTACTATGGCGGCTCGGTGGAGTTCTTTTTTGTAGTCTTTACTGTGTTCCTGATGCTGACGGCTGTTGGCCTTTACCGCCGCCAGGTCATGTGGGGCATGGTGCGTGGCCTTGAAGGTTTTGCCAATGGCATCGGGCGCTTTTTTGCCTGGGCTGGTCTGATCATGGTGATCCAGCAAATCGTCATTGTGTTCATGCAGCGGATCTTTGCCCGCCCCGACATGAGTTTTGGTCTTGGGATTGCCTTGGAAAAAGACATCAGCTGGTTTGCTGAAGAGCTCAAGCTCTACAACGCCTTGGTGGTCTGCCTCTGTGTGAGCTACACCTTTGTGCAGGGCGGCCATGTGCGGGTTGATCTTGTCTATTCCGGTGTCAGCTTCCGCACCAAACGTGTGATCGACATGGTGGGATCGCTGATCTTCATGATGCCGGCCGCCGTGCTGACCTGGATGTATGGCTGGTATTTCCTGTGGCGCCACCTCATCGTGCCAAAGCCGTCGGCATCCGACAGTCTGGAGCGCCTGGTGATGAAAGCCCGCGCGCTGCGCTGGAACGTCGAAACCATCGGGTTCAGTCCCAATGGCTTTAACGGATACTTTCTCTTCAAGATCTTGCTGGTGACCTTTGCCGGTATCGTCTTTATGCATGCCATCGCCTTCTTCTACCGCTCCATGCTGGAGTTCATTGAAGGCCAGGGCAGTGAAAATAAATACCTCGACAAGGATACCCTTGGAGAGGGCGAAGAAGCCTATGAAGGCGCTCATTAACCTAAGGGACAGCTGATATGCTATTCGGTCTTGATGGCGTCGAACTCGGCCTGCTCATCGTATTTCTATGCCTTTTTGGAGGCATCCTCTCCGGTTTTCCGGTGGCTTTTGCCATCGGTGGTGCCGGTATCATCTCCTTTGGGATCATCGCGGCACTGGACAGTGCCGGACTGCTGATCCACCAGGCCATTGATACCTCTTCCGAGGTCTATCGCAGCCTTGTGGATAGCGGGGTGAAACCCGATGCAATTTCAATCTTCCGATATCCGGAACTGCCGCGCATTGCCGAGCCTGTGTTTGTACAGGGTTGGGAATATGCGATGGATCGCAATGTCTCCTTCATTGTGAACCGGATGAACGAGCGGGTTCTGGCCGGGGCATCGATTGAAACCCTGCTGGCAGTTTTGATGTTCGTTCTGATGGGGATCACCCTGGAACGGTCCAAAATTGCCAATGACCTGCTGACAACAATGGCGCGGGTCTTTGGCCCGCTGCCAGGTGGTCTTGCGGTGTCTATCGTTGTGGTTGGTGCCTTCCTGGCGGCCTCCACCGGGATCGTTGGTGCCACCGTGGTGACCATGGGCCTGCTGGCTCTGCCGACCATGTTGCGCAACAACTACTCGCCTGAACTGGCAACTGGTGTGATCGCGGCCTCTGGTACCCTGGGGCAAATCATTCCACCGTCCATCGTGATCGTTCTTCTGGGGACCCTGGCAGGGGATCTGTATTCCACCGCACAGGAAAGCCGGGCGATGGAGGCAGGCTGTTCCGACGCTTTGACCTATCTGGGCGAACCGGCGGTTGTCTCTGTGGGCACATTGTTCCAGGCGGCTTTGCTGCCGGGGATCATGCTGGCGCTGCTCTATGCGCTTTATGCCTTTGGCTATGCGATGCTGAACCCGGAAAAAGCGCCAGCTGTTGCGCTGGAGGCCAGCTCCAATGAGCCGGTGACGCGCAACGAAGCGCTGCTGTGGTTCCTTGGTGCACCTGCTGCCATCATTGGCGGTGCCATGCTGTTGGGCTCCTTTGGGGTGATCGGTTCGCAGAACATTACGGTCTCGGCATTTTCTGACGCAGGTCAAACCGCCTCTTTGCGGACCAATGTCGGACCACAGTGCCAAGCGGCAATGATTGACCTGCACGGTCAAGAGGCCTGGGATGCCGCAGTTGCGGAACAGACCGCGATTGATGCGGCTGGCGGCGTTGCACAGGCAACCAAGCTGACTGAGGAAGAGTTTGCTCAGGCAGGTGTCGACAAGATCGCGGCAGCTGCTCCGATTGGCACAGGCGTTACCATCCTGGTGATCATGCTGGGGCTGGTTCTGGCCATTGGTCGTGGGGTTGCTCCGTCGCGGGACACCAAGCCGCTGATCCTGGGGGCCATTGGCCTGTTGCTGGTTTTGCTCGTCGATGTGCTGTTGATTGCACCTACGACAACGCCCGGTGTCACGGTTCTGTTGTTGGCGCTGCCTGCACTGTTGGCGCTGTATGGTGCGCGCGAAGCTGCCGCCCGCTGTGCGCGCAATGATCTGATCCGGGTGGTTTTCCCACCGCTGGTTCTGATTGTTGCCGTGCTTGGCTCGATCCTTGGTGGTATTACCAACCCAACGCCCGCTGCGGCGCTTGGCGCCGGTGGTGCAATCATGCTGGCGGCCTACCGCAAGCTGCAGGACCAAGGCAAGTCGGGCAAGATCATCATCTGGGCCACCTTTGCCGTGATGATTGCGATCCTGATCGGGGTGAACTTTGATCTGCGGATCAACCAGTCTGATGTCAGCGTCGAAAGCTGGATCGCCTTCGGTGTTGCCTATGGTGCCTATCTGTTTGCTCTGTTTGGCCTGCTTTATGGCTGCTGGGTTCTGTACAAAGGCGCTGTTCTGACACCCATTGTGCGGGAAACAGCCAAGGTTACCTCCATGGTCTTTACCATCCTGATCGGCTCGCAGCTGCTCAATCTGGTGGTGATTTCCTTTGGCGGTGAACACTACATCCAGCAGTTCCTGAAGAGCTTTGACAATGAGATGACGGTCTTCCTGATCGTGATGTTGGTGCTGTTCTTCCTGGGCTTTGTGCTCGACTTCCTCGAGATCATCTACATCGTGATCCCGATTGTTGGGCCGGTCATCTATGGCGGTTCCTTTGATCCCAAATGGGTGACGATCATGGTTGCGGTGAACCTGCAGACCTCCTTCCTGACACCACCTTTTGGCTTTGCGCTGTTCTATCTGCGTGGGGTCGCACCAAAAGAGGTGACCACCGGACATATCTATCGTGGGGTTCTGCCCTTCGTATTGATCCAGGTGGCAGGTCTGGCGCTGCTGTGGTTCTTCCCCTCGATTGTGACCATCATTCCGGCGCTGATCCCCAACTGATCAGGACGATCCTAGAACTAAACGATTGCAAAGGGGCTCCGGTTTGGGGCCCCTTTTGCGATTGCGCAGGGGGGCGCAACGGGCCGGTCTGACAGGTGGCTTTACAAAGTCAGCATAGGCATTAGTCTGGGGCCTGTGTTCTGGTGGGGGCTGGGGCAAATAAAAGGAGTGGTATTCCATGTCCTTAGTGCGAGAATGGCGGTTGGCCAAAAAGCGGTATGACGCGGCCCATACCCAAGCGCAAAAACAGATACAGGCCTTAAATACCAAGCTCTCCGCGGTAGAGTATTATCTGCATGCATTGCGCGACAATAAACTCTCTGATCAGGCGCATATGCGCAAGATTGACGCCTATCTGGATGAGTTTTCCCCCGACAGTATCGAGACAATTCAAGCTGCACTGTTTCGTGAGCTGGAGAACCTGACCGCAATCGAGTGTCGCCCTGAAGCGGGGATCGAAAGAACGCTTGCAGCATTGGAGCAAATCCTGGAAGCCGCAGAAGAGCTGATGGCCAAAGGCGAGGTTTCTGCTGCGCAATGGAGCCAATACCGGGAGGTCTATGACCGCAGCGCCCATCGGCTGATGGATGCCGGGGATGTTTTTGAGGAGTTCATCAATAAACGGGCAAATATGGAAGAAAAACTGGCCCTGCGGCTGGACCACGCCACACTTCTGAAAAAAATCACTCAGCGCAGCCGCGCGGTGCATGACTACCTGCAGCGCAACGAGATCCCCGGCTAGGCGCGACCTGGCTGGCCTCCTGCGCTAATCTGTTGTGAATTCCAGCAAGTCCCAGCGATTGCCAAAGGGATCTTGCCAGACGGCCACTGTGCCATAGGGCTCCTGACGTGGGGCTTCTTCAAACAGGACACCAAGGGCAAGCATCCGGGCATGGTCACGGGCAAAATCATCTGTTGTCAGGAATAGCCCGACGCGGCCGCCAAACTGGTTGCCAATGGCGGCATCTTGGACAGGCCCTGTTGCCCGCGCCAGGATCAGGCTGCCCTGGGTGGCACCTGGGGGCAGGATGCGCACCCAGCGTTTGTGGCCCTGGTCGATGTCCTCGACCAGCTGCCAGCCCAGAAGATCACAGTAATAGGCGATTGCCGCATCATAGTCCGGTACGAGCAAAGCAACCGCATGCAGTGCCTGAACTGGGCAGGGCTTGCTCATCTGCGGCGATGAACTGGCTGCTCGGGCAAGTGGATATTAGCCACCTGTTCGGCGATGGGATCTGTGGACAATGGATGGCTGCTTTCGGCAAATTCTGCCGGATCGCGCATCGGTTTCCACGCCCCCTGATGATAGACTTCAAGGCCGGAAAACTTCTCTTTGTAGCTCATCTTGCTGCTGCCGGGCACCCAGTAGCCAAGATAGACATAGGGAAGTCCGGTCTCCAGTGCGATGGCGATATGATCCAGGATCATATAGGTGCCGATGGAGTTTTGCGGCTGGTCCGGGTCGTAGAAGGAATAAACCATGCTCAACCCGTCTTCCAGCACATCGGTCAGCGAGACCGCAACAAGGCCGCTGAACTGGGGTTCGGTGTATTCGATGACCCGGCTTCGGATCGGGGTTTCCTCGATCATTGCCGCATATTCAAAGACATCCATATCCGCCATGCCACCGTCAGAATGGCGGCTGTCAAGGTAGCGCCGGAACAGGGTGTATTGATCTTCTGTCGCCCAGGGAGAGGTGGCGCGGCGCAACAAGGAGGCATTGCGTTTTAGGATGCGTTTCTGGCTGCGGGTCTTTACAAAGGCGCTGACATCAATGCGGGCCGACATGCAGGCAGAACAATCCGAGCATGAAGGGCGATAGAGCACGTTTTGAGACCGGCGAAACCCTTGATGCGATAGGCTATTGTTCAGCTGATCGGCACCTTCACCCTGTAGTGAGGTGAACAGCTTCCGCTCCATCCGGTTTTCCAGATAGGGGCAGGGCTGGGGGGCCGTGACATAGAACTGAGGAGCAATGGGAAGTGTGTGACGCATCTGAGGCTAGACTAACAAACAGGATTTCTTGATCATAAGAAACAACCACAAGATAGCAATGGCAAAGCCAGACTCCAAGCGGCCAATGGAAACTGGTTAAAATCGTGAGACAAGCGGTCGCGCTGCAAAAGATGCTGCACAGCGCGCGCCAGATGTGCGCTGTCTGGATTGAAGCCCCTTAGATGTATGTTGCCTGATGCAAAGACGGTTCCAAGCGGCGCTTCAGACCTGTGGCTTTGGGGCACTGGCGAATGGCTAGGGGGCTATCTGGCCGCAGCAGAGCAAACACGGTTTCCCCGCTCGGCCAGCAGGCTTAAGCGCGCCGGTTGAGCATGACAGTCCCCAACAGAGCGTCGCTCAGCCCCTGTCCTCTGGAGGTGGTCAGCATCATGATGATCGAAATCACCTGCAACACGGGAACTGCGACAGAAAAGGTAAAACCAAGGGTGTGCAGCATAGCCTGCTGCCCGTTCAAACGGCGCCCGGACAGGTCGCGCAGTTCAATCCCGGCAAAGCGCATACCCAGAGTGGCAGAGCTGTTTGTGAGGGTAACGGTTCGGTAGATGAAACCGATCACCAAATAGAGCAGCGGCCAAATGAGGAGGCCAACAAAAGCCGTCAAAAGCACTATTACAAGGCTCAACACGATGATCAGAATACTATCGACAACCCATGCCACGAGACGTTTTGGGGCGGTGAGCGCGTAGAATTCGGCCTGATAATCGGGGTCGGGCAGGGAGGTCATGGGGATGCCTTTTTGAATGTGGATGACATAGAGGGCGCCGCCCCCGGCCTAAGCCTAGGCTAAGGGGGCGGCGCGGTCTTGAACAGAGGTTAGTGGGACTTTTCAGCGCGGTCCTCGTCGCTGGAATCTTCCGCAGGCATTGTGCTGCGTTCATCCATGAATTGGTCGAACTCGGCCTTGTCCTTGGCATCGCGCAGACGCTGCATAAAGCCTTCAAAATCGTTCTGTTCCTGCTCAAGCCGGCGCAGAGTGTCTTCTTTATAGGCGTCAAAGGCAGAGTTCCCGGAGGGTTTCATTGCCGACATACCATGGCTGGCCCAGGGTTTACGGCTGTGGCTGCGGCAGGATTTGTTGAACATACGTTTGCTCCAGATCATGTAAAAGAGAAGGGCGAGGCCGATGGGCCAGAAAAAGACAAAGCCAAGAACCATTGCGGCGATCCAGGCACCTTTGCCCTTTTGGTCCAGCCAGGCTTCGCTACGGGTAAACCATCCCTGTTGACTGTGGGCAGGGGTGGGGGAGGTCATTGCTGTCATAATTCGTCTCCAGGGGTTGCAGTCTTGCGACTGGGTAACTGCGTTTGTTCGATGTAAATCGTGTTCACATTACTTCATATTGGAGTGACTGCGCCCTGCTTCAAGCCCGTATGTGAATCTTTTTTACATTTTGTTTCGCGCCACCGATATGGGGCCTAAAACGATACGGGCGCCTAAAGCGACGGCGTCAGGGTACAGATCTTAGCGCGCCCCTGGCCCTGCGCCGCGCGGTCGGACACGTTGACACCGTGGATGATATGGTACGCCTGCTGAGTGACCCTGACGCTGATGGCAGCGAAGCACTGCGCGTTTCAAAGCGATTGACGGACTACTTTCGGCATCTTGGCCACCGACTGATGCGGGGGGCCGCCAGATAGCTGCGGCAGCGTCCCCTGCCTCTACCGCGCTCTTTCCGCCGCGTTTACTTCTAATTCGAGCGCTTCGGCGGCACGGCGGAGGATCGTCGCAAGCGCACCGGAAAAATGCTCTGGATTATCGTTTGGAACCAGGATGCTGATGGTTCGATCCGCACCGGGTATGGCCAGCGGCATGACACGGACTTCGTTGCGGTGGATCCCTTGTCGTCGGGTAAAAAGGTCAGGGAGGATGCCAATGCCTGCTCCCGTCGCGGCCATCAGCACAATCGAGTCGAGACTTGTGCCCTCGTAATCGTTGGACACCATGGCGCCGCTTGCGCCGGCGATGCCATAGACAATACGCGCCAGCCTGTGGCCGGTATCGAGCGTCAGTAGCCGTTGCCCTGCGAGGTCTGCTGCCACGACCTGGCTGCGCCCTGCCAGCGGATGGTCCTGCGCCACCGCAACCCAGAGCGGTTCGACAAACAGGTGATGCTGAAAGGTGTTGGGGTGATCCTCGGGTGTCGAGATAATCGCGTCGAAACGCCCGTTTCTTATGCCCTCATCGAGGCTTAGTGTGTTTTCCTCGCGTACAATGACGCGCAGGTTGGGCTCGGCTGCGTGCAAAGCCTTCATCGCTTGCGGCAATAGATATGGCCCAATTGACGGTAGCACGCCCAACCGTAGTCTGCCGCCAAACGGCAGGTCCGATAGCATACTGCCGCGCAGAGCTTCGACCTCGGACAGGATGCGACGGGCGCGGGTGACAAATTCCAGCCCCCGGGCGGTCGTGCGTGCACCGGCGCGCCCTCGGTCAAAAAGCCGTACGCCAAGGTCGGTTTCTACTGCGGCCACCTGGTTCGAAAGGCTGGGTTGACTGACGTGCAGCGTTTCCGCAGCAAGGCCAAAACTGCCCAGCTGATGGATCGTGACGATATACTCCATTTGGCGCAGTGTTGGTCGCATCCATAATCTCAGGCTATATTTTATGTCGTTAAATTGTATTTAAACTATCAGATGAATTCGGGCAACAGGCGGTAAACCTGTTGCGGAGATACAAATCATGCAGATTTTTGACAGCCTTGTGGGCAACCTGATGGTGCCGACGATATTGTTCTTTGTCCTTGGTCTTTTGGCTGCGGTCGTGCGCAGCGACCTTTCGATCCCCGAAGGTGCGGCCAAATTTATGTCGCTCTATCTTCTCTTGGCAATTGGCTTCAAAGGGGGGCACAGCCTGGCAGAAAACGGCCTGAGCCCAGAGGTCTTCACGGCACTGGGTGCTGGGTTGGTGCTGTCCTTCTTGATCCCCTTCATTGCCTACGCCCTGCTGCGCGGCATGACCCGGTTGAATGCGCTGAATGCAGCCGCTGTGGCGGGTCACTATGGCTCAATCTCTATCGTTACTTTCGTCGCGGCCTCTAGCCTGCTGGAGCTGACTGGAATTGCTTCGGATGGCTACATGGTTGCTGTGGCCGCAACGATGGAGGTCCCTGCGATCCTCTCGGCGTTGTGGATTGCCCATCGCTTTGGACGGGAGGGGGTGGCGGAACACATGCCCATGCGAGAGCTTTTTGCCAATGGCTCCATCGTGCTTTTGACTGGTGCGTTTGTGATTGGCGTGCTGACGCAGGACCGAGGCATGGAGATGATCGCGCCCTTTGTCGTCACACCCTTCACCGGCATACTCTGCCTGTTCCTGCTGGACATGGGCCTGTCTGCTGGCCGCAGCCTGTTGCGCAACCGGCACCTGCTAAGCACAGGGCTGTTTGCCTTTGGCATCATGATGCCAATCCTCGGCGCGGTGCTGGCCTGGGGCATGGGCGCGATGATCGGTTTGCAGACTGGCAGCCTGTTTCTGCTGATGGTTCTTGCCGCCTCGGCCTCTTATATCGCGGTGCCAGCAGCAATGAAGATCGCGCTGCCGCAGGCCGAGGCAGGCATTTACCTGACGCTGTCTTTGGGGGTGACCTTTCCATTTAACATCACAGTCGGGCTTCCCCTGTACCTCTGGCTTGCGGGGCTGGTCTAAGACCCTGGCGGGGCCTGAGGCTCCGCCAAGTGTTGTCGCAGGATGCATAAAGCACGCAGAATGGTCCTTGCGTCACTCCCATTGAAAGACTGACCAAACCAAAGAGAGGCCAGGGCCAGTTCCTATATTGCGGATGGCGCAATCACACCAGGACAAGCAATGCGCAGATAGTGCTGTAGCATTTCCACGGTCGCCAAGACGCTTTGATAGGCATTCTTTTTCACAACATATCCGGCCACGTTGTAGCGGTTGGAGTTGGCAACATCAGCCGGATCCTCGGAGGTCGTCAGGACAAAAACGATGGTATGCGCCAATTCCGGCCTGCTGCGCAGTTCAGCAAGAAATTCCAGGCCGTTCATCCGGGGCATGTTCAAATCCAACAGAACAAGGCAGGGATTGCGGCCTGGGGTATCGTTCAACACCTGCAATTGCTCCAGCGCTTCCAGCCCGTTCCGGCCAACGCGCACAGGGTTGCTCATGCCAAGTTTGCGCATGGCCCGCTGTACCGAAGCGACGCCGATGTCATCGTCGTCAACGATGAGCAGTGTTATCTCTTGCGGCTGTTTCATTGCGCACAAGCCTCGCCGAGCAGCAGCATGCCTGGCTTTGGCCCCAAGGACTGGGTGAGTGTCCCACCGATGTTACCATTTGCCCCATGCTTCAAATCAGCCACCCGTATCATTATTAGCCATGGGCTGTTTGCCGGAACTGCCCCTTTGCTTCCTTAATACATTAGACATGAAAGGTTGCCTGTCTGTTAATTGCAGAATTTTGAATGTATGGCTGTAGAGTTTGAACTATAAAGTTTTCAATAATTTATCGCAAAAGGAAGGGGTGTTAACGCATTCTTATCGGTGGGGCGGCACCCTATGTTTAGCGGGTAAAACGCCTAAGCCGACCAGCGCTACGCCGGTCGCCAGAAACATACCAGGAGGCCTGTTGCGATGACGCCAGAAGGGGCACGGAATGACGCAGAAGCGGGTCTGCTGCAGCCTGGTTCGCAACAGCAGACAGCGGATGAGATCATCTACCGTCTGTCACATGATCTGCGCGGGTCAACGCGGGCGCTGTCGGATTTGCCCACTTGGATACAGGAAGACTTGGCAGAAGCCGGGCTGGAGTTACCCGATTCAGTCCAAGATTGCCTGCATTTGATGCAAAATCATACGCAGCGGCTTAACAAAATGATCGATGGATTGCTGTTGCATTCCCGCGTAGGTCGCAGTCCAGCGGAGGTGATGGATGGTGGGCAGGCAGTCAGCAAGGTTTTGACGCGCTGCACACTGCCTGACACAGCGCGGCTGCGCAGCAAGCTGCAAAAAGGCGCGGTGCAGATTTCCATGCCTGATCTGGAGATGGCTGTCGACGTGCTGATCAGCAATGCGTTGATACATGGGGCCCCTGACACAAGAATTGCCATAACCGGGTCTATTGAACAGGGCAGCCCAGAGACCGGACTTGGGGATTTCTGGGTGTTGAAAGTCAGGGACAATGGCCCCGGAATCCCCGAACGCCATTGGACAGAAGTTTTCAAACCTATGGTCTCGCTGCATGCCGCCAGCGAAGACAAAGGTGTTGGCATGGGATTGGCCATCCTGGACAAGATCGCCCTGCACTGCGGCGGGCGCGCATGGGTTGCCCGACCTTCAAGAGACATGCAGGGCGCGTCATTGTGCTTGGCCCTGCCTTTATCAGATGAAACACAGATGCAATCACCGTCTAGGGTCAGGGCCCATTAATCCTGCACCGTCAGTTTGTCAGATCGGGTCTCTGACAAGACGCGTTTGTTCAGGTCTAGTGGCTATATTTCAACCAGTTGTGACGCGGGCAGCAGCAAAGTTCGTTAAACCTGCCACGCCAAAGGGGGCCGATGTCTTGTCGGCCCCCTTTGGGGTGATCGGTGGTCACTCTACTTCACTTCATTTCAGCGTCTTTGGCGGCTTGCACATAGAGCGACTATTCACGGCAGCCCCCAAATCATTGAAATTTTAGAAAATTCGGCTGCCGACGCAGGATTATCGGGTTCCGACCCTAGTGAACTGGTTTGCTGAACCCATCGGCGTAGGCTTCTACCTCATCAAAGAACCGCCAAACTGCGAGGCAGTTTTGCTCGATTTTATCGAGTGCCTGCGGATCTGGCAAAAGACCCATGTTATGGCAATTCCGAATAAAGCTGACCTGACGATAAATCTGGCGAAGCCGGGGCTGGAGTTCTGCAATGCAGCCTTTGGCAATCCCCTTTACAACGGCCTCTGACGCTTCATGCAATCTGTAAGTCAGGTCCGGATCCGGCATCGAAGAGGTCAGCGCCTGGAAGATGGTTTGGCGCAGTTTATCTGCGGTCAGGTGGTCTTTTTCCAGAAAGTCGGTGCAGCCAGCCTTGATGGTTCTGACAACAGATTCTGTATCCTGCATGCCAGACACCATGACGACAGGCAGTTCTGCGCTGTCAGGCCTTCTGCGCAGAGACTGCATGACATCGCACCCGTCGAGATCCCCCAATCTCAAATCCAGTAGGCATAGGTCAATGACCTGATGATCCAAAACGTCATTCATCTGCTCGACTGAAGAACAGGCGTGAACTTCCACCTTCTTGTCGACCTTTTGCAACAGGCGCTGAAGACGTGTCAGGTCAAAGTCATCATCATCAAAAACGAGTATTTCCAAAGCGGTCTGCGCTGCGAGCAAGCCCTGCTTGGGATGGTCGATATGTGTTAACTGCATAAAACAACTCCACTCTTTACGGGTACATTTGAAACTAACACTAAACACGGGAAGATTTCTAAATGATTGTATTAATAAATTGATTTGTTATGACTTGTCTTTCGAGCAGCTTTAACACCTAATGGGAGTGTATGTATTTGAATGCCGCATTCATGGAATTATTTAGGTCAGAACCTATAACCAATAAATAGCAGGAGCCGCGCGAGATGGAAGAGGTGCATAATTTTGAAGAGCGATGATAGCGTATTGCCAAGCGTTGCCAGTTTTTGAGATTTGGCGGAATGGCTTGCCTACGTGCAGGATGATTGGGTCCTGTATTTAATGCGGACGAGCCGTTAGGGCAGCGTAAAATAATTCCCCCGCAGGATTTTATGCAAGTTTATTAACCAAACCAATTTAGTGTCAGGGGAAGCCAAACAGAAACTCAGGAGCGTTTTATGTCTGATGTTGTTTCCTCGTCTATCACCGGGAATCTGGCAGATACCACGACACATGCTAATGCGTTGGCCGATGCGCTGGCATGGTTTGATATTACCGCATCAGACCAAGAGGAAAGGCGGCGGCTGTCCGGTATTGCAGAGCAAATGGCCGGAGAAATCATCGAAGCGTTTTACGACCATATTCTATCTTTTGATCAGGCCTCAAAACATTTTCAGGATGAGGAACACATCAATCGGGTGAAACGCGCGCAAGTCCGGTATTTTGAGGAATTGGTATCAGCCGATATTGATGACGCCTATATCGAGAACCGTCGTTTGATTGGCCGCATCCATGAACAGGCTGGGGTAACACCCACGCTCTATATCGGGGCATACGCCTTTTATATGCACCGCCTTGGGCACGTCATACTGGACAAGCTGGCCGAAAAACCAGAAGAGGCCTTCCGGTTGATGCTGGCGCTGTTGAAGATATCCCATTTCGACATGTCCCTGGCGCTGGAAACCTACGTGGAAACCCGCGAGGAGACGATCCAGAATCGTGAGCGCGAACTGAGCGAATTGCCGACTCCGGTGCTGAAATTGCGCGAGGGCCTCTTGCTGATACCTGTCGTGGGAACGCTTGACAGCCACCGGGCCCGGTCGCTGACCGTGGAGCTTCTTGAAGGCATCCGCGAACATCGCGCCCAGGTCGTTGTGCTGGATATCACCGGTGTGGCCGGAGTGGACAGCGCAGTGGCCAACCATCTGATCCAATCCATGAGCGCCGCGCGCCTGATGGGGGCGGCCTCTGTTCTGACTGGAATTTCTGCAGAGGTGGCCCAGGCCCTGGTCAAGATCGGTGTATCGGGCCAGCAACTTAATACTGCCGGGGATTTGCAGCAGGGAATTAAGATCGCTGAAAAGTTGATTGGTACCTGATCCCGATGGCTGTACGCGTTCCCATCCTGCAACAGAACCGACGTTTGATTGCGTCTATTCAGGAAGATCTGTCAGATCAGGAAATTCTGGATCTGCAGAGCAGGCTGCTGGATATGGTGGTGACCAAAGGCGTGACTGGCGTCATCATTGATGTCAGTGCTGTGGATGTCCTGGACAGTTTCAGCAGCCGCACCTTATCCGAGATTGCAGGCGGCGTGTACCTGCGGGGCGCAAAGCTGGTCCTTGTCGGCATTCAGCCTGAAGTCGCCATGGCTCTGGTTCTTCTGGGGCTGACCCTGAAGGATGTTGAGACCGCGCTGGATCTTGACCGCGGCATGGCGCTATTGGATCGGTCAGGCGCATGAAAATGGCTGGCGGAGTTCCCGACATTCAGCTTCGTCGGATCACCACGGACAGTGATATTGTTGCGGCTCGGAAGTTGGGGCGCAACATTGCGGAATCTCTTGGGTTCAGTCGGCCAGACCAAGCACTGGTGGCGACTGCGATTTCAGAACTGGCCCGCAATATCGTCAATTATGCGGGCAAAGGAGAAATCCAGATTGCAGTGATCCAGGACACAAAAGGGGCTGGTATTCTGGTCCGGGCCAGTGATCAAGGCCCGGGTATCAAAGACCTTTCCAAGGCGATGCAGGACGGGTTTTCTACCGGAAACAGCCTCGGGCTCGGCCTGCCGGGAACCAAGCGTATCATGGACGAATTTGATATTTCTTCCCAGCCAGGTGAAGGCGTGCTCGTGGTCGCCGCCATGTGGTGCAAGCCATGAAACAAGGTGTGCTGGATAGGCAAGGTTACAGTATCAGCTGGGCAATCGAGCACCGCTCGAAACACTCAGGATCAGCCTGCGGGGATGGCTATTTGCTGCGCTTTATTGGCCCCGTACTTGTCGCGGCAGTGGTCGATGGCACGGGCAGCGGAACAGCAGCAGCGCAGGCTGCCAATCAGTGTCTCAGACGGCTGAGCGAAGCGGAGCACCCGGACCTGCGCCAGATCTTTGCGCTGTCGCATCAAGCCTTGAAAGGAACCCGCGGGGCGGCTCTTGGTGTTGCTTTGATTTCCCTTGAATCCCTGACACTGGACTGGGCTGCTATGGGCGATATTGATGGTGTCCTGCTTCAGGGCAGGTCTCAGACGGACTCGGTTATCCAGTGCGGCGGCACACTGGGGTTGGCCTTTGGATCGCTGCTGCCGCAGAGACTGGCTTTGCAGCCGCCTGCCACGATCGTGCTGGTCAGTGATGGCATATCTGCCAGCTATCGCAGCCAATTGGACGGCTATGAAAGTGCAGCAGATCTGGCGCACAATACAGTGTTGCAACACGGCCGTCAGAATGACGATGCGATCGCACTGGCTGTGAAAATCGGTGCTGCGCCATGATCAACAGCGCAGATGAGATAACTGAAACGGAAATCAGCGACTTCGGCGCCTTTTACAGCGGAGCCCTGAGGAAGTATCTGGTCAGTCAGGACGAGGATGTTCTTGATTCTGCACATCTTTTTTCGCGATCAGCGCTTGGGAAACGGTTGACGTTCTCGGAACTCGCCAGCCTGCATCATCGGGCCTGCGTTGCAGTGCTAGAGACCGTTTCCGCAGCTGAAACGCGCCAGATGGTCTCCCGGATGGAAGTGTTTTTTCTGGAGGTTGCGGCCGTCTACGATATGGCTCTCAAAGGCTACAGGCAGAACTTGGAGCAACTGCACCGCGAAATAGAGGAACGCCGTAAGGCGGAGCAGGAACTGCGCAATGTCACCGTCGAACTGGCCCATCAGCGTGATCAGCTGGACGATCAAGTGCGGGCCCGTACCCAGGAACTAGAAGTCCAGTCCAACAAGCTTCGGCGGCAGAACGCGCGTTTGGTGCAGACAAATCTGGAACAGTCCGATTTTACCTATGCAATTTCCCATGACTTGAAATCGCCAAATAACACGATCAGGATGATTTTGCAGATACTGGCACAGGACTATGGCAGCAGCCTCGACGAGGAGGCCCGCTCCTTGCTGACTGCTGCGCTGGAAACGGCGGACCGGATGATCAAGATCATCGAGGATGTGTTGAAATATTCCCAAACTCTTGGTGACGAAACACAACATGAAACAGTCTCGCTGGCAAAAACCCTGCAATCTATTGCCGAAGATACCAAGGCCGATTTGCTGAGCAACAAAGGCCAGTTGGATCTGGCTGATCTGCCCGATCTGATTTGTTCTCCGATGCAAGTGCGGATCATGTTCCAGAACTTCATTTCCAATGCGATAAAGTTTCGCCGGGATGGTGTTGCGCCGCGCATAGAGGTGTTCACTGAAGTGCAAGAGGATGGCGGCACGGATATCGTGGTGCGTGACAACGGAATTGGAATCGCCGAGGAACACAAAGCCCGGATTTTTGGCCTGTTCCAACGGTTGCATACCTATGATGTCTACCCCGGCTCAGGACTCGGCCTTGCCCTGTGTCAGCGTGTTGCCTCAAATCATGGCTGGAATATTTCGATCACTTCGAAACCCGGCTTGGGATCCAGTTTCCGTATTTCCATCAATCCGGAGCAACTGCCATGACCGCCCCGATCCGCATCATGTTGATTGATGATGAAAAAGTTGACCTCATGCTGTACCGGCGTCTGTTCGTACAATGGAGCGAAGAGGTGGAGACGGTTGTTTTCAGCTATGCCTTTGAAGCCTTGGAGTATCTGAAGGACCAAACCAACGCGCCGGTGGATGCCATTTTGCTGGATATAAATTTGCCGCGCATGAGCGGCTTTGAGTTCCTGGACGAGTTGGATTTTGTCTTCCACAAAAACGTCTGGCCTGATCTTTTTGTCTTGTCGACGTCAATGGACCCACGCGACCGTCTCCGGGGCCTGGCCCACGAGAAGGTGCGCGGATTTATAGAAAAGCCGCTGACAGGAGAGAAGCTTCAAGAAATCATAGGAGTTCTGGCACAAGACTAGGTCGCTAAAGCCTCGCTTGGTGGCGATACTCGCGGTGAGGCCGCGCTAAATGGCGACACCGCGCTCGGCATCCCGGTTGCCAAGCCCCCGGAATAAGGGCGTCCAGGACAAGGGAACTCATACCTTCACCTTCTTTGCGCAACAATGCCCGGTGTACGGGGGGCGTACCGTCTGAATACCCGCGATGAATAGGCTGCATCCAAACCACTTGCATGTGACTGCTCAGCAATGCCAGCGTCCATGCTCTAGGGGGGCCTAGGGACTGGCATGTACCACCCGGGAGGCGATGCTGCCGAAAGCAAAAAGGCGAGGGGCTTTGAAAGCTAAGTTGCAGGCACACCTGGCACGACATGGGGGAATAATGCGCCGCCGCATGGGCTGCTGTGAGGTCAAAGAGGCCCTGCGCCGCTTCCTTATGTAAGTCCAGGCTGGGCGGAAGCGCCAATTTCCGCAATCTGCAGGAGAATTGTTAAGTTCATTACTTGACGCCCGAAAACCAATGAAATACTAGCTGACCACACTGAGCGGGCGTTGTGTAATGGTAAGACCTTAGCCTTCCAAGCTAATGACGCGGGTTCGATTCCCGCCGCCCGCTCCATCAAATCCCCTGCAAAATACATTGTAAAATTTGGCAAGTGGTCATGGATATAGGCTCACAGCGTCCGTGATTTGACAGTGCCCTCCTTGCGCAACCCTGCTGTTTGGCAAAATATCTGTCAGCCCGATCAGGCAGAATGAAGGGGGGCTGCCCCTAGTCTACAATTTGGGATGCAGCCTCGGCGATTTTGGACCGCAACCACATATGCGGCGCCGAAACATGGGTCCGGGCGGTCCAGTAGAGATCGATTGAAAGCTCTGCTGGAAAGGGGCAGGGAACCGATACCACCGCATCGCCGAACATCTGGGCAATCCGTGAGGGAACAGTGGCGATCATATCGGTTTGCACCAGAATGTCGGGCAGATTGGCCGGGCTTGGGACCTCCATCACTGTGTTGGGCACATGCCCGGCCGCCTCCATCACCACCAGAAACCGAGACCTGAAACTGCCTCCGTAGTTCACCACCACCTGCGGCGCCTTGACAAAGCGTTCGATGGTCAGTGGGGTTTGAGCAAGCGGGTTAGACGGATCCATGACGCAGGTGTATTCTTCGCGTAAAAGCGATCTTCGGTAGTATCCGCTGTCCTCGATCCTGATCGGGCCAATCAGAAGATCACTTTCTGAGCGCAACAGCTGCTGTTTGCCCTGGGCGGAGGAGGAAATCACCTTGAGTTTGATGCCTGGTGCTTCGCGCCGCAGAATGCGGGTCACGTGGGGCAGGATCGTAACTCTCTCGTAAAAGTTACAGCTGAGCCCGATTTCAACAGAGGCCTCAGCCGGGTCAAACTGTCGTTGCGCGGTCAAGGTTTCAAACCGATCAATCAGCTCGCCGGCCTGGGCCACGATCTCGTTGCAGCGGTCTGTTGGCACCATACCGGCGCCTTGGCGCACAAACAGCGGATCGCTGAACACCTCACGCAGGCGGGACATGGTGTAGCTGATTGTCGATTGCGTAACGCCAAGTGTTTCGGCCGCCCGTGAAAAGCTCCCGTGGGCAAAAACCAGGCGGAGCGTACGCAGAGCTGCGAAATCCAAAGCAAAGGGATCTTGGGTCATCGGGACATCCTATCGAATTTTTCGAACTAGAGTATCAAATCCATCGGATTGCCCAATACTTATTCGCTGGATAACGTCGCAGAACTGTCGTTTTGTGAGGACCAACCATGACCGTAACTGCTTTGCCGTCGATCCCTGTGCAGGATCAGATCACCATCGCGCAGCTGACGGAAAATCCCTATGCGATCTACAAACGGTTGCGCGCCGAAGCACCGGTCGCGCGTATTCCCAGCATTCAACGGATCTTGCTGACCAAAGCGGCCGACACCAAACATGTCAAAGAAAACTGGGAGCTGTTCAGCTCGGATGATCCGCGCACCCCGATGACCCGGGCTTTTCAGGCTCAGACCCTGATGCGCAAGGATGGCGAGGCCCACAAACGTGAACGCAATGCCATGGCGCCGGCTTTTGCCCCCCGCAACATCACCGGATGCTGGCAAGAGCTCTATACCAAAGTGGCGCAGGACTATGTCGGAGGCTTGCAGCGTGGCGACACCGTTGATCTCTTTACTGCCCTGGCTGCGCCCTATGCGGCGCGCTGTCTGACGCATCTCCTGGGCATTCCAGAAGCCACAGACCCAGAGATGATCCGTTGGTCGCAGGCGTTGATTGACGGGGCTGGAAATTTTGGCAATGCGCCTGAACTTTATGAACGCTCCGACCAGGCCAATGCAGAAATGAACGCGCTGTTTGATACCTGCGTCGGTCGGGTCAAAACCGCGCCGGACCAATCTGCCCTGTCAGCCATGGTGAACGCCGAAGATCCGATTGAGAAAAGCCAAATTTATTCCAATATCAAAATCGCGATTGGCGGTGGCATCAACGAGCCGAGGGACGCGCTGCTGACCATCCTCTATGGGTTGCTGACAAACCCAGATCAGCTGGAAGCCTGCAAAGCCGAGGGGCTTTGGAATGCCGCATTTGAGGAAGGTGTGCGTTGGGTTGCTCCGATTCAGGCCAGTTCGCGGCTGGTGATGGAAGACACCGAAATCCGCGGCCATGCCATCGCCAAGGGAGAGGTGGTGATGACCGCGCAGGCTTCGGCCTGTCACGATGAAGACCTGTATGACAGGCCTGATGAGTTCAATCTCTTTCGGCCCAAAACATCTCATCAGGCCTTTGGGAACGGTCCTCATTTCTGCCAAGGGACCCATATCGCCCGGCGGATGTTGGCACAGATCATTCTGCCAATGCTGTTCGACCGGTTCCCCAACATGCGGTTGCCGGAACCCGGTGCGGTCAAGTTTTGGGGCTTTGGCTTTCGCGGACCGCTCAGTCTACCGGTCACACTAAACTGACAAGAACACGACATGAAAAACGAGGGAGGTACTTCATGAAACGTCGAAATATTCTTAAATCTGCAGCAGCAGTTGCACTGGCCATTGGCCTGATGCCCAGCACGACGCTGGCACAGGAGGTCACGCTGCGCCTGCACCAGTTTCTGCCAGCGCCAGCAACCGTGCCAAAGCATATTCTCAAACCCTGGGGCGCCGCCGTGGAGGAGCGCAGTGGCGGCCGTATCAAGATCGAACACTTCGATTCCATGGCGCTGGGTGGCAAACCCCCTGGCCTGATTGATCAGGCGGTTGATGGCGTGGCGGATATCGTCATGACCGTGGTTGGCTATACCCCGGGCCGGTTCCCAAAAACCGAAGTCTTTGAATTGCCCTTTATGATGACCAATCCGGTCGCCACCTCGCAAGCCTTTCAGCATTTGGTCGAAACCGACCTGCAGGAGGGGGAGTACAAAGACATGAAGGTTCTGGGGGCCTGGGTTCATGGCCCGGGGGTTATTCATACCACCGATGGTGTGACCCGACCTGAAGACATGGAAGGGGTCAAAATGCGGGGGCCTACCCGTGTGATCAATGACTACCTCAAGGAACTGGGGGCAATCCCGGTTGGATTGCCACTGCCCGCCATTCCCGAGGCCCTGTCCAAGGGCGTGGTATCGGGCACTGTGATCCCCTGGGAGGTGACCCCTGCGATCAAGCTCTCCGAACTGGTTGGAAATCACACCGAGTTTGTTGGAGAAGAATCGCTGTATACCGCCACGATTGTCCTCGTGATGAACCGGGCCAAATACGACAGCCTGCCCGAGGATCTGCGCGCAGCAATCGATGCAGAATCCGGACAGGCGCTTTCGCAGATGGCTGCCGAAGTGATGTGGAGCTACGATGCTCGTGGCCGGGAAATTGCCGAAGATGCCGGCAACTCCATCATTCAGCTGTCAGAGGCAGAAGTCGCCCGGTTTAAGGAGAGATCCGTGCCCGTTATCGACCGCTGGGTCAGCGAAATGGAAGGGCGGGGCATTGATGGCCGTGCGCTGATTGAAACGGCCAAAAGCCTGATCAAGCAATACGGCGGCTGAAGCCGCAATAACACCGTGAAGGCGTCTTGCGGTGCCTTCACGAACCGCTGGATGCCGCACAGGTGATCGGCATCTGCGCCCCAAGCAACCTGTGAGTTGTTCGCTCGCCGCGACGAGAGATTGTCGTCGGCGAAATTTTATTGCGTCTTTTTGTCCGAAGCGGCCATTCGGCAGCCCATGCCCCCGGTTTGTTCTCAGCAACCGGGCGAGAGTTGCTTGACCTGCTGAGCTGGGAGGGCCATGAACCTGCTTGGACCGCAGGGCACCAGGCCCGAGCAGGGAAAACTGTCAAAGGGACTCGGTATGGCGCGAAATAAGGCAGCTCCGACAACAGAAGAAGACCGCGAGAGTTCTCGCGAAATCGGGGTTCTTGGAGCCTTGTGGCCTTTTATGCGCCCCTATTGGCTGTTGATGTTTGCGGCCACCTGCGCCCTGGTCTTGACGGCGGGTTTGTCTCTGACGCTGCCCTTGGCGGTGCGCCGGGTGGTGGATAACTTTCGGATCTCCGAAAGCGCGCTGCTCAATCAGTATTTCATGGCCGCTTTGGTCATCGCGGCTTTGTTGGCTGTGGGGACCGGGCTGCGCTATGCGCTGGTGACCCGATTGGGTGAGCGCGTGGTGTCGGATATTCGCAAGGCCGTCTTTGACCGTGTTATCGGCATGAGCCCCGCCTTTTTTGAAAAGATCATGACCGGTGAAGTGCTGAGCCGTATCACCACCGATACCACCCTGATCCAATCGGTTCTGGGCTCTTCGGTATCCATTGCCCTGCGCAACCTGTTGATCTTTATTGGTGGCATGGTGCTGATGCTGCTGACCTCGGCCAAACTGACCGGTCTGGTTTTGCTGATTGTCCCAGCGGTCATCGTGCCGATCATGGTTTTGGGGCGTCGTTTGCGGGGCATTAGCCGCGAGAACCAGGACTGGATCGCGGCCTCCTCTGGCAATGCAGGCGAAGCGCTGGGCGCGGTGCAGACGGTGCAGGCCTTCACCCATGAAAACGCCAGCCGTGCGCAGTTTTCCAAAATGACCGAGACCGCGTTTGATGTTTCGATCACGCGGATCAAAACCCGTGCCTATCTGACCGTTATTGTGATTTTCCTGGTTTTCTCGGGTATTGTTGGGGTGCTGTGGATGGGCGCCAATGATGTGCGCGCCGGACTGATGAGCGAAGGCACCCTGATCCAGTTTGTGATCTATGCGGTGTTGGTTGCCGGATCCGTGGCGGCGCTGTCGGAAATCTGGAGCGAGCTGCAACGCGCCGCCGGGGCCACCGAGCGGCTGATTGAACTGCTGAACGCAACGGATACCGTAAAGGATCCCAAGGCAGCCAAGACCCTGTCCCAGCCTGTCCAGGGTGAGATCACCTTTGAGGATGTCAGCTTTGCCTACCCGTCCCGCCCCGGGGTGCAGGCCTTGAATGAGGTAAACTTGACGGTGCGCCCAGGTGAAACGGTTGCGTTTGTCGGTCCGTCAGGCGCGGGTAAAACCACCATCATCCAGATGATCCAGCGGTTTTATGATCCCGACAAGGGGGCAATCTTGCTGGATGGTGTCGCGCTGCCGGATTTGCAGCGCGATGATTTCCGCCAGTATCTGGCCATGGTGCCCCAGGATCCGGTGATCTTTGCCGCATCCGCTCGCGAAAATATCCGCTTTGGTCGCCCCGATGCGACGGATGCTGAGGTCGAGGCCGCAGCGGCGGCGCATGAGTTCATCTCAAACCTGCCCGAGGGCTATGACAGCTTTGTTGGCGAGCGCGGTGTGATGCTGTCCGGGGGGCAGAAACAACGGATCGCCATTGCCCGTGCCATCCTGCGTGATGCCCCGGTTCTGCTGCTGGATGAGGCCACCTCGGCGCTGGATGCCGAAAGCGAGCGTTTGGTGCAGGCCGCAGTGGATGAGCTGAGCCAAAGCCGCACAACTTTGATCGTCGCGCACCGTCTCGCCACGGTTAAAAAGGCCGACCGTATTGTTGTTATGGAAGAGGGTCAGGTGGTCGCCACTGGCACCCATGAGGCGCTGGTTGCCGAAGGTGGGCTTTATGCCCGGCTGGCGCGGTTGCAGTTCACCGACGGGCTGGCCGCAGAATAGGACCCGTTGCAAGCGGCTTGCCTAGGGCAGGCTGCTTGTGTCGCGACGTCAAAACGGCTTGTTGCCTTGACGTGATCCTTGCCATTCTCTTGCACGATCTGGCTTTTGCCCTCAGATTGGGGTTGAAGAGGAGTTTCCCGGCTAAAGCCGGGATCAGGGGAGGATTACAATGGCATTTGCCACGATAGATGACAGCATTGCGATGGAGAACGAGGCGAGCTGGGAGGAGCGGGACAACCCGGTCACTCTGTATCAGTTGTTGTCACGTACAACAGACAAGTTTCCCAATAACAATGCGGTAAGCTATCAGATCTTTTCTGGTCCCACCGATAAGGCGGAAACCCTGAGCTGGAGCCAGCTTAAGGATCAGGTGACGCAAGCGGCCAATTTGTTCCGCGAGCTGGGCATCGGCGAAAAAGACGTGGTGGCCTATGTGCTGCCCAACTGTAACGAGACCCTTGTCACCATGCTGGCGGGGGCCGTTGCGGGGATCGTCAACCCGATCAACCCACTGTTGGAACCCGAACAGATTGCCTCAATCCTGCGCGAAACCAAGGCCAAGGTCGTGGTGACGCTGAAACCTTTCCCCAAGACTGACGTGGCACAGAAAGTGGTCGAGGCGGTGCGGCACGCACCGGGTGTGAATACTGTTCTGGAAGTGGATTTGAACCGCTACCTGACGCCGCCAAAATCCTGGATCGTGCCATTGGTGCGTCCCAAGTTGGAAAACAAAGACAAAGTCGCCCACGCTGATTACAAATCCCTGCGTGGCGAGATGCGCAAACAGCCAACCACACTGACCTTTGCCGACAGCACCACGGACCGTGTCGCCTGCTACTTCCATACTGGCGGCACCACCGGCATGCCCAAGGTCGCACAGCACAAATACTCTGGTATGATCTACAACGGCTGGATCGGCAGCACGCTGCTATATACTGAGAACGACAACATCATGTGTCCGTTGCCACTGTTCCACGTCTTTGCCTGTCACGTCATTATCATGGCCTCGGTTGCATCAGGCGCGCATGTGGTGTTCCCGACGCCACAGGGCTATCGTGGCGATGGGGTGTTCGACAATTTCTGGAAACTGATCGAACGCTGGAAAATCACCTTTATCATCACCGTGCCCACTGCAATTTCGGCCAAGATGCAGCGCCCGGTGGATGCGGATATCTCGACGGTAAAAACCGCCTTTTCCGGCTCTGCACCGCTGCCGGTTGAGCTGTACCGCCGGTTTCAGGATGCCACCGGCATCAATATCATTGAAGGCTACGGTCTGACCGAGGCCACCTGTCTGGTGTCCTGTAACCCGGTAGATGGCGAGAAAAAGATCGGCTCGATCGGGATCACCTTCCCCTATACGGATGTGAAGATCGTCAAGGGAACTGCCGACGGGCTGGTGGAATGTGGCACCGATGAAGTGGGCGAGATCTGTATCTCCAACCCTGGTGTTTACGCAGGCCATACCTATACCGAGGCGGATAAAAACGTCGATCTCTACTATAAGGATAAATACCTGCGCACGGGGGATCTGGGGCGGTTTGACGAAGACAGCTACCTGTGGATCACTGGGCGCGCTAAGGATCTGATTATCCGTGGCGGTCACAACATCGACCCGGCTGAAATCGAAGAGGCGCTTTTGGGCCATGAGGCCGTTGCCTTTGCCGGTGCCATTGGCCAGCCTGATGCCCATTCGGGCGAACTGCCCTGTGCCTTTGTCGAACTTGTCGAGGGAGCTAAGACCTCAGCAGAGGAGCTGCTGGAGTATTGCAAGGTCCACGTGCATGAGCGCGCCGCCATTCCAAAACACCTGACGGTTATGGACGAGCTGCCAAAAACGGCGGTGGGCAAGATCTTCAAACCGGATCTGCGCAAACATGCCATAACCCGCGTCTATAACGAGGCCCTGCTGAAGGCGTCCTGTCCGGCGCGGGTCGTCGCTGTGATTGACGATAAAAAGCGCGGTCTGGTGGCGCAGCTGGAGGCCAATGGCGCCAGTGACGGTGACATCTCCGCTGTGCTGGGCGGCTTTACCCGCCCTTGGGAACACATGGCCGCAGAGGCCGCTTTGGCCAGCTGAGTGAGAAACGCGTAACGACCACCGCATTCGGTCGGGACGGATTTGTTAAGGGCGCGCCAGCAGGGCGTGCCCTTTTTTTGCGCTTTGACCATTCCCTTGCCCCGGTGCTCTGGCCTAGGCTGTTGCCCAGAACCACGATACTGAAGGGCCAGGCATGGACTATGAGAGACTAATCGACGAAGAAACCTGGGCCTTCATCCGCAAGACCGGGGAGTGTTATCCCGAGGACGCTGTTGCGCTTAGCATTGAAGAGCAGCGCGGGGTTTACAATGATATGGCGCGGGAATTTCTGGCACCGCGCCCCGATCTGGTGACAAGCGAAGACCGCAGGGTGTCTGATGTGCCGGTGCGAATTTATACGGCGGGTGATCCCAGCCGCACGGTGCTGTTTTGCCATGGTGGCGGCTTTGTTGTGGGTGATCTCAACAGTCACGATGATGTCTGCGCCGAAATCTGCGCGCAAACCGGCTACCGCGTGGTTGCGGTCGACTATCGCCTGGCGCCAGAGCACCAGCACCCGGCCATGTTCGAAGACGCCTGGACGGCGCTCAGATGGGTGGTTGCAACCTATGGCAAAGGCGTTGTCCTGATGGGCGATAGCGCCGGGGCCAATCTCTGTGCGGCGCTGGCCCATGCCGCACGGGCGGATACCGAACTGTCGTCGGCAGTTATGGGGCAGGTTTTGATCTACGGCGCCTTTGGAGGCGACATCAATGCCGGCTCCTATCTGGAGCACGCGCAGGCCCCCATGCTGACCCGTGACGAGATCCTCTTTTATATGGATGTGCGCCGCCCCAAAGGCGATCTGGGGCCTGACCCTACTTTCGCGCCGTTACAGGACAAGGATTTTACCGGTTTGCCGCCGACGGTTCTGGTCTCGGCGGATTGTGATCCGGTGCGCGATGATAGCCGGGACTACCGGGACCGGATCCAGGCAGCCGGGGGCAAGGCCTATTGGATCAACGAGCCGGGGCTGGTGCACGGGTTTCTGCGCGCACGCCACTCGGTCGGGCGGGCGCGCGACAGTTTTGAGCGTATCTCAGCCGCGGTAGAGGCGCTGGGGCAGGGCATTTGGCCCTACGACTGATAGATGCCAGTGACCGCGTGCGCTACGTCTAGCCTGCGATGTCTCGGCAGCTCTTGGGGGAGACCACAAGATCGGTCCAGCCTGCCGATTTCAGCGACCAATTGCTGTCATAGACCTGCACGTAGTCCCAGCCGTCTTCGGGAAGGTAGTTATAACCAATGGTGTCGCCCGGGCTGATTTTTCCGATGATCGGTGCATCTTGGCTATGACCGATGCGCAGACCGACCTGGGGACCCAGCCAGCCGATGCAGGCGCTTCCGGATAGGTCTCGCAAGGGCAGATGCCACAGGCCTTTGCGCAGCCCTAGATCGTCCAGGGAAAGATGCCGTTTTGCTGTATCGATACTGCAGTGTTCTTGCTGCTCCAGGCGCTGCAGTTCGGTGACACTTTTCTGGTCATCGCTGCTGAGTGATACGGACTTTCCCAGGCAGTCGCTGTTGTCAAAAATGGCCTGACCAAGGGGCGAGCCAAAGCAATAGCCAGCCCGGTCCATGATGGCATTGCGCGTGAACCAGAGATCTTCACAATAATCATTGGCGGTGGCTGAGGATGCGCTGAGCAGCACCGCGCCAAGAGCTGAAAGAAGGGAAGAATAAAAGTGGTTCATGTAAACGTCTTTCATGTGCGGCGCGATCCTCTCTCCAAATGTGGCGCTGGCCAAAGGAGAGAGGGGGGCTGGGTTTTGGCCTACTTCAAAAAGGGCTTTGCCGTCATGGTATCGGCAATCGGGGCACCAAGCCTGTCCAGGATTGTTGGTGCCAACTGGCGCTGGTCAATCACATCGTCCTTGTCAGGGCCCTCGGCCGTGCCAAAGTAGTAGAGCGCGGTTTCCTGTTGGAGCGCACTGCGTCCGCCGTGATGACCACGTTCATCCTGGCCATGGTCTGCGGTGACAATCACCTCATAGCCCAGTTGCCGCCATTTGGTGACAAAGGGGGCCAGCATCTCATCCATCACGAAACAGGCATGGTCCATTTGCTGGCAATCATGGAAGAACCGATGTCCCATACTGTCCAGGGTGCAGGTGTGCAGCATGCCGTAGTTCAGGCCAAAGCGCAGGCAGAGATTGGTCAGCGTGCCAAACAGATCCACATCTGAGGGAGTCATCTGGTTGTCGTGGCCATAGCCGGTCATGGTGTGAAAGCGGCCATGGTTGATGGTGGCATTGCCGGGCTCGTCGTACTCAATATCACGCACATAGTCGAAGGGATGGCGGTTGAAGAATTGCGACCAGAAGCTATGGGCCACTGCACCGGTGGTGCCGCCAGCCTCGCGCACCTGGGAAAAGACGTCCTTGTGGCTCAGCTTGAAGACATTGCCATTGCCGGTGCAGCCGTGTTCTGCGGGCGCGACACCTGTATGGATCGAGGCATAGCAGCTGGCAGAAATGGAGGGCAGCACCGAGCGCAGCTTCCAGACCCTCGCCTCACCGCTGTCGACCCAGCCTTCCAGGTTGCCAAACAGACGGCGGAAGTTGCGATAGGGGACTCCATCCAAAATGATGAGAAGCAATTTGTTGTTCATAATCCGAATCCTTTTGTTCCGCCGGGCGTCCTAGACACATCATTGCGAGGAGAACTTGAATTACCATTCAAAGAAAGGATGGCGAAGCCGCCACCCGTCATTTTTTTGCTTTTCGTCAGGTCAATTGCCAGGGCCAATTTCCGGGGTGAAGTGCCCGGGTCACTCAGCTGGCACCGCAGTTGCTGCAGTTGCCACCCCTTTGAAATGCTGCCGGTTGAGGCGCAGCACCAGCGCAATCATCGCCCATTGGAAAGCCAAGGCCAAGGCGGTGAGAGCCCAGTAGGAAAGGCTGAACTTGTCCACGATCTGGGTGCCAACCAGACCCTTGTTGATAAAGAAATGCAACATAACCGACAGGGCCACACCGGGGCAGACCAGCGCATAAGAGCCAGCAGACAGCTTGTCGCCTAAGACAAAGTCAGAGAAATATTTCTGACGGGACATCACCAAAAGGCCAAGCAGCGAAAAGACAATCTGGATGGTCAGGATGCGCGCCAGCAGGACCAAGGTTTCAGCCGGGGCGCCATGTACGTCAAAGCTGGCATGCAGCCCGTGGTTCTGGCGCAGCATCATGATGCCCAGCACAGTCAGCAGCGGCACGATCACCATCAGGGTGGGGCCAGCCTCGCGCGCGGTGCCATGCATCAGCATGGAGGAGAAGGCAGTGACAGAGGCATAGGCCGCATAGAGCATTGCAGTGACCCCAAAGAAGGTCGAGAGCACCAGGGAGACGCCAACCACAAGGCTGTTGCCGCTCATCGCTGCGGGGGCCGACAGTCCCACGGCCACCATCGACAGGGCAAAGGCGGGCAGCAGCTGGGCAAAGGAGTTATGGGCCGTCATGTCAAAGGCGCCACCTTCGGCCAGAACCCGCCCCAGGAAATGCCCGATCAGGCGGAAGGCCCAGATGCCCACAGCCAGAAAGGCCACCATGGCTGCGGGGAATAGATATTCAACCACGCTCCAGAGCTGCGGCACAAAGACCAGGCCAACAATAAAGCCCCCATTGATGGTCATCGCTGTAGCCAATGGACCCGCCAGAAGGGTCGTTTCGCCATTGGTTTTGCACAGGTCGCCATAGGTATCGGTCTTTTTAAACCGCGACAGCGCTGCAAAGTTCCACAGCAGCACCTTCACGTTCAAAAAGGCAAAGACAGCAATCCCCAGCATTGCCAGCACCACGGCGCCTTTCAAAGGCAGGCTATCCTTGGCAAACACCGCCATGAGGTCTTCAAAGACGGGAACGGGGCGACCGGGATGGGGCACCCAGAACATCAGGTACATAAAGAAGGTGACAGTCAGACCACCAGCGCCGAGGGAGGCGAGAAAGTAGAGCGGAGAATAGCTCTGATCTGCGGCGGCGCCAGCAGGGGAGCGAGATTTGGTCATCGGCCTATTCCTAACATGATAATAATATTCCAATTTCGGAATATTCAAGCATGCTTAAAATGGAATGTATAGATCCAAAACGACGCAGGCCCGCGCAGATTGCACGGGCCTGAAGGGTTTTAGCGTAAAAGGGTCAGCCGGATCAGTTGCCGGCACTTTCCATTTTACGGTTGGCAATGACCTCTTCCAGCCAGCCCAGACGCATCTCGGGCACAGAACTGAGCAGAAGATCGGTATAGTCATCAAACGGCGGGCTAAGCACCTGGTTCTTGCCGCCATAGCGCTGCACCTTGCCCTGATACATTACCGCGATGGAATCAGAGATGGCGCGGACAGTCGCCAGATCGTGGGTGATGAAGAGGAAGGCAACATCTTCGACCTTTTGCAGCTCCAGCAGCAGCTTGAGAATGCCATCGGCCACCAGGGGATCGAGCGCCGAGGTGACCTCGTCGCAGATGATCATCTTGGGCTTGGCCGCCAGGGCACGGGCGATGCAGACACGTTGCTTTTGCCCGCCTGACAGTTCGGCCGGGTAGCGATCAATGAAGTCTTCGCCCAGTTCGATCTCATCCAGCAGTTCGATGATCCGCTTGCGCTTCTCGCCGCCCTTCATGTCGAAATAGAACTCCAGCGGGCGGCCGATAATGGTGCCCACGGTCTGACGCGGGTTCATCGCCACATCCGCCATCTGGTAGATCATCTGCAATTCACGTAGATCCTCGCGGGAGCGTCCCGCCAGATCGGGCGATAGCACACGACCAGCGAATTCGATCTCCCCCTCGCGCGGAGGCAACAGACCGGTGATGACACGGGCGAGGGTCGATTTGCCCGAGCCGGATTCCCCCACCACAGCCAGAGTCTGGCCCGGGTAGAGATCCACATTCACACTATGCAGAACGTCAAACTGAGTACCCTTGTAGCGGGCGGTGATATTGCGCACGCTTAGGACCGGATCGCCACTGGGAGATTTTTCTTCGTGGTCGATCGAGCGGACAGAAACCAGCGCTTGTGTATACTCTTCCTGCGGGTTGTTGATGATCTGATCAACAGGCCCGTATTCCACCATATTGCCGTGGCGCAGCACCATGATGTCATCGCTGACCTGGGCCACAACGGCCAGATCATGGGTGATATACAAGGCCGCAACACCCGTATCGCGAATGGCTTCCTTGATTGCCATCAGCACATCAATCTGGGTGGTCACATCCAGCGCCGTTGTCGGCTCATCAAACACCACCAGATCCGGCTCCGGGCACAGCGCCAGCGCTGTCATGCAGCGCTGTAGCTGGCCACCGGACACCTGATGGGGAAAACGATCGCCAATATTGTCTGGATCGGGCAGGCCAAGTTTCTCAAACAACACCCGAGCGCGTTCTTCTGCTTCCTTGCGGCTGAATTTGTTCTGCTCGACGGCAGCCTCTACCACCTGATCAATGATCTTTTTGGCGGGGTTGAACGAGGCCGCTGCGGATTGTGAGACATATGTCACCTCACCGCCGCGCAGCTTACGGATATCGCCCAGGCTGGATTGCATGATGTCGCGACCATTGACCCAGACCTCACCCCCGGTGATTTTTACACCACCACGACCATAGGCCATGGAGGCAAGGCCGATAGTGGATTTACCAGCACCGGACTCGCCGATGAGGCCCAGCACCTTGCCCTTTTGGACGTCAAAATCCACCCCATGCACGATTTCGATGTCATGGGGTTTTTCACCCGGAGGATAGGCCGTTGCGCCGATCTTCAGGCCGCGTACTTTTAGCAGGGGTTCGCTCATCCGCGGCCTCCTTTCAAAGAAGTAGTTCGGTTCAGCACCCAGTCAGCCACCAGGTTGACCGAGATGGCCAGTGTGGCAATGGCAAAGGCAGGCATCAGGGCCGCCGGAATGCCATAGACGATACCGTCTTTGTTTTCTTTCACGATACCGCCCCAGTCCGCTTCGGGCGGCTGAATGCCAAGCCCAAGGAAGGAAAGGGTAGAGACAAAGAGAACCATAAAGATGAACCGCAGGCCCATTTCGGCCACCAGAGGGGACAGCGCATTGGGCAGGATTTCGCGAAAGATGATCCAGGCGGTTTTCTCGCCACGCAGGCGGGCTGCTTCGACGTAGTCCATGACTTCGATATCCACCGCAACGGCGCGGGCCAGACGGTAGACACGGGTGGAATCCAGCAGCCCCATGACCAGGATCAGTACCGGCACTGTCACCGGCATCACCGACAGAACCACCAGGGCAAAGATCAGCGTTGGGATCGACATCACCAGGTCAACAAAGCGCGACAGCCCCTGATCAATCCAGCCACCGGCTACGGCAGCAAAAAAGCCCAGGGTGGAGCCGAGTGTAAAGGACAGGATCGTCGCCGCAGTTGCGATAAAGATGGTGGTGCGCCCACCATAGATCATGCGGCTCAGCAGGTCGCGGCCGATATTGTCAGTTCCAAGCCAGTAGTTGGCTTCGGTGACACCATCGGGCGCGATGCCCAGCATGATTTCAACGCGGGAGGGTTCCCAGACATCACCGACAACTTCGGCCATGCCGTAGGGGGCGATCAGTGGTGCAAAAATTGCTGCCAGAAAATAGAGGGCCGTGAAGAACAACCCGATCATAGCGGAGATTGGGATATTCTTCATTTTGGATGCCTCAGACGGGGGTTCGACAGGATCGCGACGACATCAGCCACCATGTTGAGACCGATATAGACGGCGGCAAAGATCAGACCACAGGCCTGTACAACCGGCACATCGCGTTTCGAGACATGGTCCACCAGATACTGGCCCATGCCGGGGTAGACAAAGACCACCTCGATCACCACGACGCCGACCACCAGATAGGCAAGGTTCAGCATCACAACATTTACAATAGGCGCAATCGCATTGGGGAAGGCGTGGCGAAAGATCACCTGAAAGCCGTTGAGACCTTTCAGTTCAGCCGTCTCGATATAGGCCGATTGCATCACGTTCAGGATCGCAGCGCGCGTCATGCGCATCATATGGGCCAACACCACCAGCGTCAGAACCGCCACCGGCAGGGCAATCGCGTGAAGCTTTTGCCCCATGCTCATCCCGTCATAGATCATCGACACGGTCAGCGCCCAGCGCAGCTTGACCCCGACATAATACA
>CAJQNB010000060.1 GCA_905479575.1 uncultured Pseudophaeobacter sp. | reverse complement strand
TGCGAAAGGTCGATGGCTGGGAAACCTTGGCTCAGCCCATCGCCCCGATCAGACTTGACCTCGCGGCCTGATCAGGCCCAAATCCACATGCTCGGAGAACGCCGCCAGAGAATTTCCACCAGATTCGAGACACAACCGCGCCCGCCTTGGCGGCCGGCTGTACCGTTGTGATCAAACCCTCTGACTTTACCCCATATTCAGCTCTGGCGCTTGCTGTTCTGGCAGAGCGAGCCGGCATACCCAAGGGTGTCATCAATGTCGTCACAGGTCTGCCCACAGAGATCGGCAAGGCCCTGACCTCTAGCCCGGTTGTGCGCAAACTATCTTTCACTGGCTCGACCCGCGTTGGGGCCTTGTTGGCAGAACAATGCGCGCCGAGCTTGAAGAAACTGAGCCTCGAGCTGGGCGGCAACGCGCCCTTTGTTGTATTTGATGACGCCAATATTGACGCCGCTGTTGAGGGCGCGATGCTGTCGAAATTCCGCAACGGTGGCCAGACCTGCGTCTGCGCCAACCGGATTTTGGTGCAATCGGAAATCTATGATGCCTTTGTGGAAAAGCTAACCGCGCGGGTAGATGCCCTGACCGTGGGGCAGGGGGATCACGCAAGAGTTGATATTGGCCCCATGATCAACGCCGCCGCGCTTGAAAAGATCAATACCCATGTACGCGACGCAGAGGCAAAGGGCGCCACCCGCACCACGCGGCAACGTCAGCTCAGCGCGCAATTTGCGGATCCTCTGGTGTTGCGCGATGCCACAACCGAGATGCAGTTGGCGTCGGAAGAAACCTTTGGGCCGGTTGCGCCGATCTTTCGATTTGAAACCGAAGACGAGGCGCTCGAGATCGCAAATGGCACCCCCTTTGGATTGGCAGCCTATTTCTATACCCAGGACATCGCCCGCGCGTTCCGGTTTGGCGAGGCGCTCGAATTTGGCCTGGTTGGGCTCAACACTGGCGCGGTGAGCAATGCCGAAGCGCCGTTTGGTGGGGTGAAATCCTCTGGCCTGGGTCGCGAAGGCGCGCAGGAGGGGATCGAAGAGTACCTGGAAACAAAAGCGCTCCATATTGGCGGCCTGTAAGACTGATCCTTTGGCTTGTCGCTCTGCTTATGCCGCCTGTTGGGGGGGCATATGTTTGTCCGGTTAGGGGCTCGAAACACTCTTTAATAGTGCATCCAGGGCGGCGCCAATATCGACGGCTCCCTTAGCTGCTAGATCGGTCAACCCAATATAGGCGCCGTAGACCAGGTGAACGACAGCGGGATCATGTTGCCCAATATCACCTAGCAGCTCTGCCAGGAACGCCAGCCTGATGTGATCAACGTCGTTGACCACCGCTAAGGCGGCTGGATCCGTTAACGCCCATGACCGCATTGCGGGTTCAACCTGCCGCCCGCCAAATCTGTCGGGGGCTGATCCTGACGCCTGCGCAATCAACCGTTCCAAACGTAGTGATGCATCCACTGCGCTGACGCTTTCAATTTCCTCAGCAACCCTATTGCGCCAGAGCGCCAGCATCTCGCGTTTGAAGGAGGGAAGGTCGTCGAAGTTCCAATAGAACGATCCTTTGGTAGCTCCAAGATTTCGCGCCAGGGCCTCGACCCTGATTGCGGTTGGGCCATCGGATGTAAGAGCGCGAAAGCCGGCGGCCAACCAGGTCTCTGATGGGAATTTGGTTTTGTTCATCGTCAAAATATACGCTGCCGTATTTACAATTCCAAGAGGCATCATATACGGTGGCGTATGTAAGCATCTCAAGCGGGTAAATGTGACTTGAAACATCCACCGAAGATACGGTTTGTGCGGCTCACGGATGTCGCATTGGAAGACATCGTTTTGCATATGAATACCCCGCGCGTTGCGGAACACATGCCGCTCTTGGAGGCGAAATGGACCCTGGATGATGCCAAACAGTTTGTTGCTGCGAAGGAAGAGTACTGGCAGCGCGATGGTCTGGGCCATTGGGCGGTCCTGAGCGATGAAGCCTATGTTGGGTGGGGTGGGTTTCAAAAAGAAGGCACAGAGTGGGACTTTGGCCTGGTTCTCACGCCGGGCAATTTTGGTCTGGGGATGCTCATCTCAAGAAAAGCCATTGCATTTGCGAAGGCAGATCCGCGCATTGAATTCGTGACGGTCCTGCTGCCGCCCTCTCGCAGGAATTTGGGGGCGCTTGTCCGCGCTGGGGCCAAGTTCACCAAAGAAATCGAATATGACGGTGAGGTTTTCAGGAAATATCGGCTTGAAACGTCGTGATGGCGCTGCGCTCTGGGACATTTCATCCATACCGCTGCAGTCGGCGGTTCTGATCCGCGCGACCGGCGCATAAACCGCCTCACGTGATGCGCGGTGTGACACTGTTTAGGGACAACCTAAGCAGTGCTGCGAGAAATCGTAGTTTTAGGGCATTGTCTTCTCCTTTAGCTTGGAAAGGATCGCCCGACATCGGGCCAAAAGCACCTTTAAAAGCAGGGGAAGGCGGACATGCCCGTGGAAAAGACTGATACATTGATCGTCGGGGGCGGGCAGGCTGGCATCGCCATGAGTGAGCACCTTGGCCAGGCCGGAGTGCCGCATCTGGTGCTGGAAAAAAACCGCACGGCCGAAGCCTGGCGCACCGGGCGCTGGGATGCGCTGGTGACCAACGGGCCAGTGTGGCATGACCGGTTCCCAAATATGAATTTCGAGGGCGAGGCGCCTGACGCCTTTGTCTCCAAGGATCGTGTGGCTGATTACCTGGTGGACTACGCCGCAATGGTACAGGCGCCGATCCGTGAAGGCGTCGAGGTGCTGGAAGCCCGGCGCCAGCCCGGCACTGGCCGGTTCCTGGTCAAAACCAGCGCGGGCGAGATTGAGGCCGACCGCATCGTGGCGGCAACCGGCGCGTTTCAGCATCCGGTGATCCCACCCATCGTTCCGGAAACCGCGCCGGTCACCCAGCTTCATTCGTTTCACTACAAAAACCCCGATCAGCTCCCCGATGGGGCGGTTATGGTGGTCGGTGCCGGGGCATCCGGGGCGCAGATTGCAGACGAGCTGAACCGCGCGGGTCGCAAAGTGTTCCTGTCGGTGGGCTCGCATGGCCGTCCACCACGTCGCTATCGGGGGCGTGACTTTGTCTGGTGGCTGGGGGTGCTGGGCCTGTGGGACATGGCCGCACCCGCGCCCGGCACAGAGCATGTGACCATCTCAGTCAGCGGAGCCTATGGCGGGCAGACCATGGATTTCCGTCGCCTCGCGGGGGAGGGCGTGGTGCTGACCGGTTTGACTGCGGGCTATGAGGATGGCGTGCTGCGCTTTGCTGACGATCTGCAGGCCAACGTGGCAAAGGGCGACGCAGATTACGCCGAGTTGCTTGATATGGCCGATGCCTATGTCGCGCGCACAGGCCTTGATCTGCCCATGGACCCGCAGGCGCGGCAGGCCTTCCCCGACCCGGACTGTCTGAGCCAGCCGCTGAACGCCATCGACCTGGAACAAGAGAACGTGGGCACAATCATTTGGGCCACCGGCTTTCGGCAGGACTTTGACTGGCTCAAGGTTGACGCCTTTGATGAGCGTGGCGCGCCAATCCACCAACGCGGACTGTCCACAGAGCCGGGGGTGTATTTCCTTGGGCTGCCCTGGCAGTCGCGGCGGGGGTCGTCTTTCCTGTGGGGCGTGTGGCACGACGCCAAACATGTCGCCGATCAAATTGAAATCCAGCGAGCCTACATGGCTTATGACGGCGAGGCGGCGATTGTGTCGGCCGCCGCAGAATAAACCTGACAGGAGCGCCCATATGGCACATACCCGCATTCGCAAATTCAACACCGGTGACACTTACCCCGAGCAGAACCTCGACAATGATCTGTGCCAGGCCGTGGTCACGCAGGGCGGCAAGACCGTCTGGCTGCGGGGGCAATGCCCACAGAGCCTTGATGATGCCAAAAACATCGACAGCCATGATCCGGTGGAGCAGACCCATAAGGTGATGCAGAACATTCGCCAGCTGATCGAAGAGGCCGGCGGCGACATGAGCCACCTGGTCAAGGTGGTGGTCTATATCACCGACGTGCGCCACCGCGAGGCGGTGTATCGCACCATGGGTGAATATATCAAAGGCGTGCATCCGGTTTCGACCGGGCTTGTGGTGCAGGCGCTGGCGCGGCCCGATTGGCTGGTCGAGATCGACGGCACCGCCGTGATCCCGGATTGAGCGCATGACCTTTTCTCTTGTAGCGCGCTGCGCCGAAACCGGCATGTTTGGCATGGCAATTTCCTCCTCGTCACCGGCGGTCGCCGCGCGCTGTGCCTTTGCCCGCGCAGGCGTGGGCGCGGTGGCCTCGCAGAACGTGACCGATCCCTCGCTGGGGCCGCTTACGCTTGACCTTATGCAAGGCGGTATGTCCGCGCCTGAGGCCATTGCCGAGGTGCAGGCCCGTGGCCAGTTCATGGAATACCGGCAAGTGCTGGCGGTAGACGGGCAGGGCCGCACGGCGATCCATTCCGGCCCCAAAAGCCTGGGTATCTGGACCCAGGCAGAGGCGGAAAATGTGGCCTCGGGGGGGAACCTTCTTGCCAATGACAGCGTCCCGCAGGCCATTGTGGCGGGATTCACGGGGGCCAAGGGCCATATCGGTGACCGCCTGATTGCTGCGATGCGCGCAGGCCTCTCCGCCGGAGGTGAAGCCGGGCCAGTACATTCCGCCGGAATGATGATTGTCGATAAGGTCGCCTGGCCGGTGGCTGAGCTGCGCTGCGACTGGACCCAGGGTTGCCCGATTGAAAACATCGCCACCGCCTGGGAGGTCTACAAGCCGCAGCTTGACGCCTATACCCAGCGCGCGCTCGACCCGCGCGAGGCGCCGTCCTACGGCGTGCCGGGCGACGAATAGAACAGGAAGGAACAGGGATGCGGGATTTCACCCTTCAGGACTGGCGGGCCAAGGCCGCTGCGCTGGACATCCGTCGCCAGGCGTTTATCGACGGCAAATTCACCGATGCCATCTCAGGCAAGACCTTTGATAGCGTAAACCCAGCCGATGGCGCCGTTCTGGCACCGGTGGCGGAATGCGATGCAGCGGATGTGGATTTGGCTGTGGCCGCCGGGCGCCGGGCCTTTGACGATGGCCGCTGGTCGCGCATGGCGCCGGGGGACCGCAAGGCGGTTTTGCTGAAACTGGCTGATCTGATCCGCGCCAATCTGGAAGAAATGGCGCTGCTTGACTGTCTGGATATGGGCAAACCCATCACCGATGCGATGACCGTCGATGCCCCGGGCTCGGCCCATTTTTTCCAATGGTACGCTGAGGCGATCGACAAGATTTATGACGAGGTCGCCCCAACAGGCCCCGGTGATCTGGCGCTGGTGCGCCGGGTGCCTTTGGGCGTCGTGGGGGCGGTCGTGCCGTGGAATTTCCCGCTGGATATGGCGACATGGAAATCGGCCGCGGCACTGGCGGCGGGCAATTCCGTGGTGTTGAAACCTGCCGAGCAATCGCCGCTGTCGGCGCTTCGACTGGCGGAACTGGCTGCTGAGGCCGGGGTGCCTGACGGGGTGTTCAATGTGGTGCCCGGATTTGGTGCCACAGCGGGCCGCGCGCTGGGCCTGCATATGGATGTGGATTGTCTGGCCTTTACCGGGTCAACCGCAACCGGCAAGCGTTTTATGGAATACTCCGGGCAATCGAACCTGAAACAGGTCTGGCCCGAAACCGGCGGCAAAAGCCCCAACCTCGTCTTTGCCGATTGCGAGGATCTGGAGGCGGCGGCTGACATGGCGGCCTTTGGTATCTTCTTCAATCAGGGGGAAGTTTGCTCGGCCAATTCGCGGCTTTATGTGGAACGGTCAATCAAAGACGCGCTGGTGGAAAAGCTGATCGCGCGGGCCGAAGGCATGCAACCGGGCGACCCGCTGGACCCATCCACAAAAATGGGTGCAATCGTCGATGAAAAACAGACCCAAGGCATCATGCGCTTTGTCGAAGCTGGCAAACAGACTGCCGATCTGGTGACTGGCGGGGCAAGGGTGCAGGTGAATGGAAGGGGCTGTTTTGTACAACCGACGATCTTTTCCGACGTGTCCCACGACGACGCGCTTGCCCGCGATGAAATCTTTGGTCCTGTGTTGTCGGTGATCCCCTTTGACACCGAAGACGAGGCCGTCACCATGGCCAATGATTCAATCTATGGTCTGGCGGCCTCGGTCTGGACCGACAATCTGTCCCGCGCCTGCCGGGTATCTGATCGGCTGCATGTGGGTACGGTTTCGGTGAACACGGTTGATGCCCTGTCGGCGCAAACGCCGTTTGGCGGCATGAAACAGTCGGGGTTTGGGCGTGATCTATCGCTGCATTCGCTGGACAAATACTCCGCCCTCAAGACCACCTGGATCAAATACAAATCCTGATCGCCCGGCGCGGCTCTGACAGGCGCGCGCGAGAGGTGAAATATTGCCGTTTAGGAGACGAGAATGCGCGATCCCCGCTATGATATTCTGTTTGAACCGATGCAGATCGGCCCGGTCACGGCCAAGAACCGCTTTTATCAGGTGCCCCATTGCAACGGTGGGGGTTACCGCGATCCGTCTGCGGCGGCCGAAATGCGCGGGATCAAGTCGCAGGGCGGCTGGGGTGTAATCTTTACCGAGCAGTGCGAGATGCACCATAGCTCGGAGATCACCCCGTTCATCGAACTGCGGCTGTGGGAAGACAAGGATATCCCACAGCTGCGCCGCATGTCTGAAAAGATGAAAGAACACGGTGCCCTGGCGGGCATTCAGCTGGCCTATTCTGGGATCAACGGCCCGAACCTCTATTCCAAAGAGGTGCCGCTGGCCCCCTCTGCCCTGCCGATCCGCACCTTCACCAATGACCCGGTGCAGGCCCGCGCCCTGTCCAAGAGCGAGATCAAGGATCTGCGTCGCTGGTTTGTGAACGCGGCAAAGCGCTCGAAAGAGGCGGGTTTTGATCTGATCAATCTCTATGGTGCCCATGGCTTTGGCATTTTCCAACACTTCCTCAGCCGCGCCACCAATCACCGGACAGATGAATATGGCGGCAGTCTGGAAAACAGATCCCGCTTTGCCACCGAAGTGGTCGCGGATATTCGCGACGCGGTGGGCGACACCATGGCACTCGCGCTGCGGGTCTCACTGGATGAAACCATCGGCGACCTGGGCTTTTCCAACGCCGAGGTGCGCGATTTTGTCGAAATGAACAGAAACTTGCCGGATATCTGGGATCTGGCGCAGGGCACCTGGGAAGACTGCTCTGGCCCATCCCGATTCAAGGAAGAAGCGGCCCAGGAAGCCCTGGTGCGCGGCATCCACGAGCTGACCGACAAGCCGATTGTAGGGGTGGGGCGCTTTACCTCGCCCGATGTGATGGCAAAGATGATCAAGTCCGGCACCTTGGACATGATCGGCTGCGCGAGGCCCTCCATTGCGGATCCCTTCCTGCCCAAAAAGATCGAAGAGGGCCGGATTGAAGACATCCGTGAATGTATTGGCTGCAACATCTGCATTACCGGCGATATGACAATGTCGATCAGCCGCTGCACGCAAAATCCCACGTTTATGGAAGAATGGCGCAAGGGCTGGCACCCGGAAACCATGAATGCAAAGGGCGACAGCGACAATGTCCTGGTCATCGGATCTGGTCCCGCCGGGCTGGAGGCCGCCTGGGCGCTGTGCCGTCGCGGCTATGACGTGGCGGTGGCCGAAGCCCGCGATGTCATCGGCGGTCGTGTCACCCGCGAACGCGCTTTGCCGGGGCTGTCGGCCTGGGGCCGTGTTGTCGATTACCGGGACTACCAGCTGTCGCAGCGTCCCAATGTCGAGATCTACCGCGAAAGCGAGCTGGACGTTGACAGCATCCTTGAGTTCGGGTTCCAGAACGTCGCCATTGCCACCGGTTCCACCTGGCGGCGCGACGGGGTCTCCCGTCAACATGTGGTGCCCATGCCCATCGCCGAGGCGGCAAAGGTCTATACGCCTGATGATCTGATGGATGGGACCGTGCCCGGCGGCACCGTGGTGATTTATGACGATGATCACTACTATATGGGCGGCGTTCTGGCTGAACTTTTGGTAAAGCAGGGCGCGAGAGTGACCCTGATCACCCCATCGGCCTATGTCTCGGACTGGACCAACAACACATTGGAGCAGGCGACGATCCATGCCCGGCTGGACGAAATGGGCGTCGATATCGTGCTGAACCGCGGTGTCACTGAAGTGGCAGGCGATCACGTGGTCTCGAACTGCGTCTATACCGGCAAAACCCGCAGCTACCCCTGTGACGCGGTTGTCATGGTTGCATCGCGCAGTGGCAATGATCAGCTGTTCCAGGGACTGACAGCGCGGCAGGCGGACTGGGCCGATGCGGGTATTCGCTCGGTCAAGCTGTTTGGCGATGCCGAGGCCGCTGGCCCGATTGCCTGGGCAACCTATGCCGGGCATCGCTATGCGCGGGAATTGGATGAGGCTGACATCGGTGACGATCTGCCATTCCGCCGGGAAATCACCGAACTGGCGCCGCAATGAGCGCGGCGGTGCCCAAGGCCCGCACCGGCGACATTCTCGCCCAGCTCATTAGTTTTCCAACAGTCAGCGCCGACAGCAATCTGGCGCTGATCGACTATGTCGAAGACCTGCTCAAAACCGCAGGGTTCGAGACCTGCCGGCTTGCTGATCCCAATCTCCCAAAGGCGGGGCTGATGGCGCGCATCGGTCCCAAAGGTCCGGGCGGCGTGATGCTGTCGGCCCACAGCGATGTGGTTCCCGTTGAGGGGCAGGACTGGACCCGCCCGCCGTTTGACATGACGCGCGCGGATGGGCGGATCTATGGGCGCGGTAGCACCGACATGAAGGGGTTTCTGGCCTCCGCCCTGTCGCTGGCAGAGCGCGCCGGGGAGGCGCCCCTGGCCCAGCCTTTGATGCTGGCGATCTCCTATGATGAGGAGGTGGGGTGCCAGGGCATTCGCAAGATGATACCGGGGATTGAGGCGCTTGGCTGGCGCCCGGACCTGTGCATCGTGGGCGAGCCAACGTCGATGCATCCGGCCATCGGTCATAAGGGCAAGGCGGCGTTTCGTGCCATATGCCATGGCGAGGCGGGCCATTCGGCGCTTGCCCCACGGTTTGTGAACGCGCTGCATCTGGCCGCAGACGTCTTGACTGCCTTGCGCGCCCTGCAGGATGAATACGCCAGCTCAGGCCCGCAGGACGCGGCCTATGACATTGCCTATTCCACCGTACATGCCGGAACAATGCAGGGCGGTACCGCGCTCAACATTGTGCCGGACCACGCCGAGATCGCGTTCGAGCTGCGCCATTTGCCGACTGACCAGCGTGAGGCGTTTGAAACCAGGCTTGCCAGGAAAATTGGCAATACCACCGGGATTGAGATCACCTGCACCAATATTTACCCAGGCCTGGAGGTATCGCCAGATGCACCAGAGGTGGCGCGGGTTGCAGCGCTTTGCGGCAGCAAGGCTGCGATCAAGGTTGCCTTTGGCACCGAGGCAGGCTTTTTTACGGAGCTTGGTATCCCGACAGTGGTATGTGGCCCCGGCGACATGGCCGGGCAGGGGCACAAGGCGGATGAATACCTGGAAGAGGCGCAGCTGGCCGCTTGTGACGAGATGATGGACCGCCTCCTGGCCGAGCTAAGCTGACCTGACTTAACGCGAGTTGAGAAGCTGGGGCACATGTGTGGAGATCCAGTCATTTGCATGGGTCAGAAAGGCGTCATGCAGCTGGATCCGGGCACTGCTGGCGATGGACAGCAGGCCCAGCTTCATGGGGCGGTGGTTGCCCGTCAGTGGCAGGAACCGCATGGGCTTACCATCTGGCGCCAGATCATGCAGCGGACGGATGTTTACGATCGAATAGCCAAAGCCGTTTGCGACCAGTCCCCGCATCACCGCCATATCCTGTGTCCTCTCGGCGATGTTTACGTGCAGCCCTGCGCGGGTAAAAAACGACAGAAAATAGTCCGCACTATGGGGCAGATCCAAAAGAACCATGGGATAGTCCGCCAGGTCTTCTATCGCGACGGAGTGTTGATCGGCCAGGGGATGGGTTTCGCTGAGCGCCACCAGCGGCGGCAGGGTCACCATCGGGTGAAAGCTCAGGTCGCGAGGCAGGTCCAGATCATAGGTCAGCGCCACATCTATCTTGGCCTGGCGCAGCAGAATGAAAAGTTCTGATTGGTTGGCTTCGATCTGGCTTATGCGGACCTCGCTGTATTGGTCGGTAAAACTACGGCGCAGGCCCGGCAGCACAACCTGGGCAAAGGTGCTGAGACAACCAATCGACAGCGGTCCGCGGATCGACCCGGAAAGCGAAGCGGCGAGATCGGCAAGACCCGACGCCTGTTGCAGCACGCCCTTTGCATGATCAAGCATTGCGTGACCCGCCGGCGTGGGTGTCAGCCCCTGTGCGTGATGTCGCACAAAAAGCATCACCCCCAGCTCCTCCTCAAGCTGCGACACGCTTGCCGAGATGGACGGGGAGGAGACATTGAGCAAGTGAGACGCTGCCGTGATACTGCCGGTTTCGCCGACGGCCACAAAGTACTCAATCTGCCGCAAAGTGTATCTGATAGGCATGGTGTTAGCCTCGTTTCCTTATGGTCGGCGCTTGCGGTTTAAACCGTGCCGGGCGGGGCGATAGGCATCGCCGGATCCCGCGCCGCTACCGAAGTATCAAGGGGAGCTTGGCCGGAAGCAACGATCTATCCTGTCCACGGCAGCTTAGCCAGTGATGACGTGGGGCATCATTCTCCGCGCGGCGTTTGTGATTAAAAATTAAGCTCTGAACGATGTAAACCCGCAGGTGCTGTGGGACCGTCAGTGGATGGCAGGAAAATGCGGCTTGCCCGGTGAAAGCTATATCTATCTAGAACTCCAAAGAAATTTAGAGTTTTTGGCGCAAACAGCAGGGGATTTTTTCGTGGCGTTTAGCCCCTGCCTAATCAGCGATTTCGCAACTACTCATTTACCTGTCCCGCTGACGCGGCCTTTATCCGTTCAATAAAATGACCTGCCACGCGACCGTCCGTCTCTTTTCGGGACTGGTGGCAGGGCTAGAACGGGATAAGCCATATGAAAGATTTGAACGCAGTTGAAGTGATCGAAGTCTCCAAGAGTTTTGGAACTTTTGACGCGCTAAGCTCGGTCAGCTTTGACATCCGCGAGAACGAATTTTTCACCATGCTGGGGCCATCGGGTTGCGGCAAGACCACGCTGTTGCGGATGATGGCAGGCTTTGAGACGCCCGATCGCGGCAGTCTGCGTCTGCATGGGCGCAACATCGTCGATATCCCTCCGCACAAACGCCGGGTGAATACCGTGTTCCAAAGCTATGCGTTGTTCCCGCATATGACGCTGGAGCAAAACGTGGCCTTTGGGTTGGAAAACCTGGGGTGGGACCGGGCCAGGATCAAGGCGCGTGTCGGTGAGATTCTGGACCGCGTGCATATGGGCCAGTTTGCCACTCGCAAACCGGCACAGCTGTCGGGGGGGCAACGGCAGCGTGTGGCGCTGGCCCGCGCATTGGCCCCCGAACCCGAAGTGCTGTTGCTGGACGAGCCGCTATCGGCGCTGGATCTGAAACTGCGGCAGGCGATGCGCGACGAGCTGCGCAGCCTGCAACGCGACACCGGCATCACCTTTGTCTTTGTCACCCACGACCAGGAAGAGGCGCTGGACATGTCTGACCGTATCGCCGTTCTTGGCGGCGGAAAGGTGCAACAGATCGGCACTCCAACAGAGATCTACGAAGAGCCGGTCAATCGCTTTGTGGCCGATTTTGTCGGCGAAACCAATTTTCTTGATGTTGAGGTCCTGGAGGCGGCAGATCACAGGGCCACTGTGCGCACGCCCTTTGGCCGAGTGATTGAAATTCCTGCCCCTGTGGATGTAGGCAAGGGTGATGCCACCCTGTCGATCCGCCCGGAAAAGCTCAGCCTCGGGGATCAGGTGGAAGGCATCGACTTCACTGCCGAGGTGCTGCAGAAACACTATCTGGGCGGCTATACCCACTACGTTCTTGAGGCCAATGGCACCCAGCTGCGGGCCTCCCGCCGCAATGCCTCCCGCGAGGGTGACACGATTGCAGTGGGCAGCACCGTGCATGTGGGTTTTGTCGAACACTCGGCCCGGGTGCTGAGCTCATGAGCGATGCCGATCAAACCAGCACCGCAGTGCAGCGTCGCCGCGCCCTGAACCTTGCCTATCTCGGGCTGGTGCCGTCTTGGCTGCTCATGGGGTTTGCCCTGCTCATGCCGATTGTGATCGTCGTCGCCGTCTCTGTCTCGACGCGCGGCGCCTATGGCGGTTTTGATTGGGGCTTTGATCTCACCGGCTACCGGCAAATCCTGTTCAACGAGGGCTGGACCGGCGAGATGGAGTTCACGCCGCAATACCTGATGATCATCCTGCGCACGGTTTTGTTAGCAGCAGTGACAACGATCATCTGTCTGAGCCTCGCGGTGCCGGTCGCCTATTACATCGCGCAGCAACCAGCGCGCCGCAAGGCGCTGATGGTGTATCTGGTCACCCTGCCGTTTTGGATGTCGATGATTTTGCGGGTCTATGCCTGGATGATCATCCTCGGTCGAGACGGCCCATTACCGCGTTTCCTGGAGATCTTTGGTGCGCCGCAAGGGTTGAGCCTGATGTACAACGACGGCGCGACGCTGGCGGCCATGGTCTATACCTACATCCCGCTGATGGTGTTGCCGGTCTTTGCCTCGATCGAGAAGCTGGACGGCACGCTGATCGAGGCGGCGCATGATCTGTATGGCAACCGCTGGGTGACGCTGCTGCGGGTGATCCTGCCGCTGACGGCGCCGGGCATTGCCTCGGGGGCGATCCTGGTTTTTGTGCCGGCGCTGGGCGCGGTGCTGGAGCCGATCCTGATGGGCGGCGGCAAACAGATGATGATGGGCTCCCTGATCCAGCTGCAATTTGGCGGCGGCCGTAATTGGCCCTTTGGGTCTGCCATCGCCGTGATGCTGTTGGTCTTTGTCATGGTTGTGCTGATCGTTCTGGCCCGCCGGGCCGCGCTGAAGGAGGCAACACCATGAGCCGCAATCACGACGTCAAACGCTATCCCGGCCTTGGGATCCTGAGTCTGGCCTTCTTTGCCTATCTCTATGCCCCTTTGCTGATTGTGGTGATCTATTCGTTCAATGCCAACCGGATCACCGGTGTCTGGACCGAGTTCTCGGTCAAGTGGTACGGCTCTGCGCTCAACAACAGCGCATTGATGGCCGCTGTCGAGACCTCGCTGATCGTGGCCGGGATCGCCACAGTGGTTGCCACAACCATTGCGCTGATGGCGGCCATGGCGATCATTCGTGGCAAGAACCTGCGCTTTCGCAGGCTGTCTGAAACAGTGGTCAACCTGCCGCTGCTGCTGCCAGAGATCGTTCTGGCGGTGGCTACGCTGATCCTGTTTTCGCTGATCGGGTTGCAAAATGGGCTGCTTAAGCTGGTGATTGCGCATTCGGCCTTTTGCACACCGTTTGCCTTTTTGCCGATCCGGGCTCGTCTTCAGGGTATGTCGCTGGATTTTGAGGAGGCCGCCACCGATCTATACGCGCCGCGCTGGACGGTTTTTCGCCGGGTCACGCTGCCGCTGATTTTCCCCGGACTGTTCTCGGGGGCGATGCTGGCCTTTTTGATTTCGATGGATGACTTTATCACCTCCAACATGCTGGCCTCGGGCGGGACCACAACGCTGCCAGTCTACATCTTCTCGCTGATCCGCGCAGGTACCTCGCCGGAGCTCAATGCCATCGCCACGCTGTTGATTGCGGCCTCATTGGTGCTGGCGACGGTTGCGCTGACGGTCGCAGCGCGCAGCGCGCGTGAGCCAAACTGATTTCACCGAACCACATAACAACAAGCCCCCAACAGGAGAGAAAACATGAAAAAACTGATGACGGGAACTGCGCTTTCACTGTGCTTTGCATCTGCGGCGTTGGCCGAAGGAAGCCTGAACATCTACGCCTGGTCGGAATCTATCGCGCCTGAGCTGATCGAGAAATTTACGAAAGAATACGACGTTGAGGTCAGCCTCGACGGCTACACGTCGAACGAGGATCTGCTGACAAAGTTGCAGGCCGGCGCCTCGGGCTATGACATCGCCGCGCCGTCGCAGCACTTCCTGCGGATCATGATCGACGAAGGTCTGATCGAGAACTTTGCCGCCAACGAGCTGGAGGCCTATGCCAATATCGACGAACGCTGGCGCAATCAGTGGTGGGACGAAGGCCAGAAATATTCGATCCCGATGGCCTATGGCACGGCAGGCTTTGCCGTCAACACTGCCGAGTATGACGGACCGACCGACAGCCTGAAGTATTTCTTTGAACCAGGCGAAGGTCTGGCCGGCAAGGTTGCCCTGCTGTCCTATCCTGATGAGGTCGTTGGCGCGGCACAGATGTATCTGGGCGTGCCTTTCTGCTCCGAAGATCCTGCCGAGATGAAGAAGGTTCTTGATCTGTTGATGGCGCAAAAAGAGGCGGTTGCGGTCTATTCCTCGGACAATATCGCGACCCGTCTCAGCTCGGGCGAGGTGGCGACTCATTTCTGGTGGGACGGTGAAGTGGTGCGCGCCATCGCGGACGGTGCTCCGGTGGAATACGCCATGCCCAAGGAAGGTCTGGTTGGTTGGATCGACAGCCTTGTGATCCCTAAGGGTGCGCCGAACCGCGAGAATGCGATCAAGTTCATCGAATTCATCTCCACCCCCGAGAACGCAACCATCGAGATGAACCACTACGCCCACTCTTCGCCGATGAAGGTGATCGAGGCCGAGAAGATTTACACCAAGGAGGTTGCCCCTGCGCTCTACCCCACAGTGCCCGTGGAAATGTCGCGCACCTGTAGCCCCAAAGCGCAGGATCTCGTGACCCGCGTCTGGACCCAGCTTCTGCAGTAACACCACCAGCGGGGGCCGCACTGGCCCCCGCCTCCCGGAGAACATCATGCCTGCCACTCTCGTCATCCTGAATGCTAAGATCCGTCCGCTCTTTGCTGCCAAAGGCACAACAGCGCTTGCCCTGCGCGACGGACGCATCGCCGCCATGGGAGGTGACGCTGACATGCGGGGCGAAATCGGCCCGGACACCCAGGTCATTGACGCGGAAGGACGTGAGCTGCTTCCCGGGTTTATTGAGAGCCACCTGCACCTGTTCATGGGCGGCGCATCGCTGTCGATGCTGAATCTCGGTGAGACCTTTGGGTTCGAGGCCACGCGCGAGGCCTTCCTGGCCTTCATTGCGCAAAACCCGGCAGACGACCTGATCTCGGGCTTTGCCACCAACTACACCATTTTTGGCGAGGACCGCCGCCCTAACCGGCATGACCTGGACCGGATCTGTGCCGACCGTCCGATCTGTCTGAACTCGGTGGACCTGCATTGCGCCTGGGCCAATACCCGCGCGTTGGAACTGGCCGGTATCCTGCAGGGGGCCGACGTCGGAGCGGGATCTGAGGTGGTGATGGGCGCGGACGGCTTGGCCACTGGTGAGCTGCGCGAGTTTGCCGCCATGCAGCGGGTCAAGTCCCTGTCGCGGCTGCAGGGGCGCGACGGGATGGATCAAATGGGGCTGGATGAGGTGCCCGAAGAGCACCGCGCCTATGATCGGGCGCTGATCGCCGAGGCCGGCGCCTATTGCGCGCGGCACGGGATCACCCATGCAGTCAATATGGATGGCACGCCGTATCAGGCCAGTTTGATGCGCGAGCTGGCCCAGGCGGGTGAGATGCCCGTACGGGTGAGCCTGCCGCTCAAGCTGGCGCAGGCCGATGGTGCCGAGGGCGTGGCCCGGATTGAACAGTTTGGTCCCGAGGTCCCCGGCTGGCTGAGCTTTGGCCGGATCAAGCTGTTTATGGATGGCGTTTACGACACCTGGACGGCGCTCACGGTGAGCGATTACCCCGACCAACCTGGCTTTCGCTCGGAGCCGCTGATCGACCCGGAGATTTTTAAGGCGATTTGCATCGAAGCCGACCGGCGAGGCCTTCAGGTTGCCACCCATGCGGTGGGAGACGGCGCGGTGCGCGCCAGCATTGACGGATACGAGGCGGCAGCGCTGGCCAATGGCACACGCGATGCGCGCCACCGGATTGAACATATCGACACGATTGCGGCGGAAGATCTGGAACGGTTAAAACCTCTGGGTATCATCGCCTCGATGCAGCCGGTGCATCCGCCGGGATCGGCGGGGCTGCCGCTGGAACCCACCACATCCATCATGGGGCGGGACCGTTGGGCCCATGCGTTTCCCTGGCGCATGATCCGTGACCGGGACGTGCCGCTTGCCTTTGGTACCGATTGGCCAGTGTCGCCGCTTTCCCCCCTTTACGCGATCCATTGCGCCTTAACCCGCAGGCCCTGGGCCGAGGATATGCCGGATCAGCGGATCAGCCTTGATGCCTGTCTTGCGGCCTATTCCATTGGCGGTGCCTATGCGGATTTTTGTGAAACGCGGCGCGGCGCGCTGAAACCGGGATATGACGCCGATCTGGTGCTGATCGACGGGGCCTTGGAAGGCCTCGCAGACAGCGCCGAGGCGGCTTCGGTCTATATGACGCTGTGCAACGGAGAGATAACCTATGAGGCAGACCGTGCATAAAGCTGAGAGCAAAGTTGAGTTCGACTATATCGTGATCGGCGCAGGATCTGCGGGCTGTGTTCTGGCCAACCGGCTGTCAGCCAACCCAGCCCATCGGGTGCTGGTGGTCGAGGCGGGGGGATCGCAGAGCGACCCACGGGTTAAGGTCCCCGCTGGCATCCTGGCGATGTATGGCCGCCCGCGCTTTGACTATGGCTATGTTGGCACGCCGCAGCCGGAAATGAACGGCCGCCGAATTCCGGTGAACCGGGGCAAGATGCTGGGCGGTTCCTCCTCGATGAACTCGATGCTCTACATTCGCGGCGCCGCCTCGGACTACGACGAGTGGCGCGATCTGGGCTGTACCGGATGGGGCTGGGACGCGGTGTTGCCCCTGTTCAAGGCGCTGGAGCGCAATGGCATTGGTCAGGATCCTGCCTATCACGGCACCGAGGGCGAGCTTTGCGTCTCGCATCCCACGGATCCCAACGCCGTCTGTCAGGATTTCATCGCTGCGGGCGAGACACTGCAACTGCCCCGGAACACGGATTTCAACGGCCCCTCGCAACTTGGCCTTGGGGTCTATGATGTGACCCAGAAAAACGGCATCCGTTTTTCTGCCTACAATGCCTTTCTGGAGCCAGTACGACACCGGCCTAATCTGGAGATCTGGACCGGAACAGAGCTGCAACGGCTGATCCTCGATCAGGGCCGTGTCTGCGGCGTGGCGCTGAAACGCGACGGAGCCCTGCAGCAGGTCGGTTGTCGGGGCGAGGTGGTGCTGAGTAGCGGTGCCATTGGCACACCGATGGCGCTGATGGGATCGGGCATCGGTCCGGGTGAGATGCTGCGGGCTGCGGGCATTGAGGTGGCGCATGATCTGCCCGGCGTGGGCCAGAACCTGCGCGACCATGTTGACGGGATGATTACCGTGCGCAGTGGCTCGGCGCGCACGCTTGGGCTTTCGATGCGCAATTGGCGGCGGCTGGTCATGTCTCCCTTTGCTTTTGCCGCTCAGCGCAAGGGGGAGCTGTCGACAAACTATGTGGTCGCTGGTGGCTTTGCCAAGACACGCTACGCAGACGCGCAGCCCGACATCCAGTTCCATTTTGTGCCGGGCTATCGCAGTCACCGGGGGCGGTTGCTGGAATGGGGCCATGGGTTTGCCGTTCATACCTGCGTGTTGCGGCCCGGCTCGGTTGGGGAAATCCGGCTGGGGTATGAGAATGGCGCGCCGGTGCCGCTGATTGATCACCGGTTTTTCTCAGACCGTCGCGATCTCGATACCCTGATCGAAGGGATCAAGACCGCGCGCCAGATCTTTGCGGCTGCGCCGATGGCGGGGCTCGACGGTAAAGAGATTCTCCCCGGCCCAGCGGTGCAAAGCGATGATGAGATCGAGGCCTACCTGCGTGCCGAAGCTTTGACCGTTTATCATCCGGTTGGCACCGCAAAGATGGGCACCGATCCCATGGCGGTGGTTGATCCGGTGTCGATGCGGGTGCGCGGCTTGCAGAACCTGCGGGTTGCCGATGCTTCGATCATGCCGACGCTGATCGGTGGCAACACAAATGCGCCCACAATGGTTATCGGTGAAAAATGCGCCCGTGCGATGCTTGGATGACTGATGCTCGGGTGACTGTGGATGCCCGCCCACATTCCGGCTGTGTCTGCCTATTCAGAAACATGATCTGAACCAGCACCGTTAAACAGATCGGCTAAACAGATCAGCCACCCGCCGAGCCCAAACCACTGTGCAAAGGCCCGGAGCTGTTGGTCTCTCGTTGGCGATAGGCGCCTGGGGTGGCATTGGTCCAGCGCCGGAAGGCGCGATGGAAATTTGCAGCAGAGGCAAAGCCGATATCCTGCGAGATCTCCTCAATGCTTTTGAGACCGCGCGACAGATCGCGTATGGCAATATCGCGGCGGAGGCCGTCTTTGATCGCCTGAAAGGAAGTGCCTTCGCCGCCCAACCGCCGGATCAGGGTGCGGGGGGTCAGGTTCAGGTCCTTGGCCGCGTCTTTGAGATGATAATCCAGCCTGTCCGACAGCAACAAAAGGTCGCGTAACCGCAGGGGCAGAGCATGGGTGCGATAGCTGGTAAAGATCCAGTCTCGGGGGGCGCGCAGCAGGAATTCCTGCATTTCCAACTCGCTGCGGGCGACGGGCAGGTCATCGGGCTGGCTGCCAAAAACAATCCTGGACTGCGCCTGACCAAACAGGATCGGCGCCGGAAACAACACCGGGTAGTCTTCGGCAAATTCGGGGCGCTCAAAGGCAAAGCCGACTTCAGTCAGCGGCAGTTCACGCCCGGTCAGCCAGGACGAGACCCCGTGGGCAAGTTTCAGCAAGAACATATGGCCAAACCGCTGAGGCCTGTGCTGCCCACGTGGCGCCAACAGGATGCAGATTTGTCCGGCTTCTGTCTCGAGCACCAGTTGGAAATCATCCAACAAGAGGTTCCAGAAGGAGGTAAATCGAAACAGCGCCGCCGAGAGCGAAGAGGCCCCCCGCATAGAGGCGCAGAGATGTTTCAGGGTGCCGGTGCGAATAGGGCGGCTCCACAGGCCCATCATTTCATCACCGGTCTCCTGCGCGACCAGCTGATACAGGCGGACGATCTGATCATGGGTCACACGCCCCCCGGGCTGGGCGGACCCGACCAAACCGATCTGATCCAGAAATCCGGCCAGCTGTTGCGGCGGGCAATGTTGACGCAGGACCTGCAGCCAGTCTTCCAGAAAGGCGCGGGATACGGTGGGCAAAAAGTCTGGGCTGGGGTCAAATATCATAGGGGTTTTTGCGAGGGTTTGTCACTTTTTGCAAGGTTTTCGTCCACTGCGGAGATTGTTCCGACAATTTGCCGGCTCTATCTGGCATATAAAGCAAGCCCGATTGGGCGACAGATCAGACAGATATCCCAGTGGAGGCGACCGCCCGTGAGTTTTGATGCACCCGTAAAAGACATGCTTTTCAACATTGAACACCTCTCTCGCTGGTCCGAGGTTGCCGGGCTGGAAAAATACGACGGTCTGGAGCTGAGCGACGCGGGCGCCGTGTTGGAAGAGTTTGGCCGCTTTTGTGCCGAGGAAATTGCGCCGCTGAACGCCTCTGGCGATGCCGATGCATCCCATTTTCAGGACGGCAAGATTCAGCTGGCTGGCGGCTTTGCGCAGGCCTATCGGAAATTTGTTGAAATGGGCTGGCAAAGTCTGCCCCATCCCAGCGCCTTTGGTGGCCAGGACCTGCCCCGCGCCGTGGCGGCCTCTGCCACCGAGATGCTGAACGCGGCCAATCTCAGCTTTGCGCTGTGTCCGCTGCTGACAGACGGCGCTATTGAGGCGCTGCTCACCGCCGGGTCTGACGCCACCAAGGCGACCTATCTGGACAATCTGGTCAGTGGCAAATGGACCGGCACCATGAACCTGACCGAGCCCCAGGCCGGCAGCGATCTGGCGCTGGTACGCAGCCGCGCCGAACCCCAGGCGGATGGCACCTACAAGGTCAGCGGCACCAAGATCTTTATCACCTATGGTGAACACGACATGTCGGAAAACATCGTGCATCTGGTGCTGGCACGCACCCCGGATGCCCCGGCTGGGGTTAAGGGCATCAGCCTGTTTTTGGTGCCAAAATTCATGGTCGGAGATGATGGCGCACTGGGCGCGCGCAACGCGGTTCACTGTCAAAGTGTCGAGCATAAACTGGGCATCAAGGCCAGCCCGACGGCCGTGCTGCAGTTCGAAGGCGCCACCGGGTTTTTGATCGGTGAAGAAAACGCAGGCCTCACCTATATGTTCGAGATGATGAATTCGGCCCGTTATGCGGTGGGTCTGCAGGGGATCGCCGTGGGTGAGCGTGCCTATCAGCAGGCGCTGGCCTTTGCCAAGGAGCGGGTGCAAAGCGCGCCAGTGGATGGCTCCAGCCGCGACGCGGTGACCATTGTCCATCACCCGGATGTGCGCCGCATGCTGATGCGGATGCGGGTGCTGACCGAAGGGGCGCGCGGCATGGCCGCTTTTGCCGCCGGCTGTCAGGATCTGGCCCGAAATGCGGGATCGCCCGAAGCGCAGGCAGAGGCCAAGGCACTGTCAGAATTCCTCACGCCGCTGGTCAAGGGCTTCAGCACCGAAAATGGTGTCGAGGTGGCGTCCTTGGGTGTTCAGGTACATGGTGGCATGGGCTTTATTGAAGAAACCGGCGCGGCGCAGCATTACCGGGATGCCCGCATTCTGCCAATCTATGAAGGCACCACCGCCATTCAGGCCAATGATCTGGTGGGGCGCAAAACGCTGCGCGATGGCGGTAAAACCGCCCGTGCCCTGGCAGCACGGATTGCTGAGACAGAAGCAGAGCTGGCGGCAGGCTCAGCTGCGGCCCAGGCCGTTGCGCCACGCCTGGCAGTTGCGCGGCAGGCCTTTGAAGAGGTGGTCGCGCATTTGCTCAGCCTGGATAAGGCGGAAATGCCTGCCGCCTTTGGCGCTGGTGTGCCCTATCTGATGCTGGCCGGGAATTTGGTCTCTGGCTGGCAGATGGCGCGTGGCCTGCTGGCTGCAGAAGCAGCCCTGGCGCGCGGCGAAGACCCGGAGTTTATGACGGCCAAGGTCGCCTCGGCCCGGTTCTATGCTGATCACGTGTTGTGTGAGACCGAGGTGCAGCGCAGCCGCTGCGTTTCCGGCGCTGAAAGCCTCGCGGCGGCACTGCTGTAACCGCACCACATAAATCTTCTTTTAGGGCGGCGCTTGCCCCGGCGTCCGCTTCTCCTCTCATGCTTATAAGGACCAAACCATGACTGTCGAAATTGACATCTCCCGCTTCAAAAACCTCGACCTTCAGGCCCATGACGATGGTGTCTGGGTTGTCACCCTGAACCGCCCGACCAAACGCAACGCACTGGATATCGATACCATCGAAGAGCTGGTTGATTTCTTCTCCACCGCGCCGCGCGCTGGCGTCAAGGCGGTGGTTCTGGCGGGGGCTGGCGATCACTTCTGCGCTGGGCTTGACCTGATCGAACACCACGACGAAGACCGTAGCCCGGCAGATTTCATGCATGTCTGCCTGCGCTGGCACGAGGCCTTTAACAAGATGGAATACGGCGGCGTTCCGGTCATCGCCGCTCTGCAGGGCGCGGTTGTTGGGGGCGGGCTGGAACTGGCCAGTTCGGCCCATGTCCGGGTGATGGATCAGAGCACCTATTTTGCCCTGCCCGAGGGGCAGCGCGGGTTGTTCACCGGCGGTGGTGCCACCATTCGCGTGACTGATCTGGTGGGTAAATCCCGCATGATCGACATGATGCTGACGGGCCGTGTCTATCAGGGGCAAGAGGCCTGCGATCTGGGGCTGGCACAGTATATTGTCGAAGGTTCCAGTTTTGACAAAGCGCTGGAACTGGCGCGCCGCACCGCTGAGAACCTGCCGCTGTCGAACTTTGCCATCTGCTCTGCTGTCAGCCATATGCAGAACATGTCAGCGATGGATGCCGCCTACGCCGAGGCTGTGGTGGCGGGTGTGGTCAACACCCAACCCGATGCCCGCGCACGGCTTGCGGCCTTTGCTGACAAAAGCGCCGCCCGGGTGCGTCGCAACGACTAAGACCCAAGACCCGAGCCCATTGCTGCCCTGCCCTTTGCAAAAGGGGCGGGGTTTTTCTTTTTGGCCCCTGCAGTGTCCAGGGTTCAACAGCACCTGAATGGGGAAAGCTGGTGAACCGCAGGGGAATCAGATAGGAAAATTATGTGGCTGTTTGTCTCGTGCCACTGCCGGATCTGTATCGCTCTTGTTGCCCGCCTACGGGATGAAGGAAAGAATTGACCGCATGAAACATGTCCCCAAAGAAACCACCGATGACGCCCTTATTCAGGAATTTCTGAACAAGGGTGGCAAAGTCAATGTTGGTAAGACCAAACCGATGCCAAGCGAGCTCGGTCTGAGTAACAATGTCTGGAACAACAAAATGACCAAAGAAGAAAAAGCGGCCCGCGATAAGCCGAAGAAGTAGCGTCACCCGGTGCGCAAAACCAAGCGGGCTGCTTTGCGCGGATTTGCTGCGGTGACAGGCATTGAGTAGTCTCGCCCTGCGAACCGGGCGAGACTGTTTGTTTAGGTCAGTTTTGATTAGGCCGTGCCGGTTTTCACGACCATCTTGCCAAAGTTCCGGCCCTCAAGCAGATCGTTGAAGGCTGCAGGCGCCTTCTCCAGACCTTCAACCAGTTGCTCGCGGTATTTGATCTGACCGCTTTTGATCCAGCCGATCATTTCCTTGGAAAACTCGGGGTAGTGATGCGGGAAATCGTCAAAGATGATAAAGCCCTGCATCTTGATCTTTTTCACCAGCAAGGCTCCCATCAAGGCCCCCATGCGATCGGGGCCATCGGGCAGGCTGGTGGCGTTATACTGCGAAATCAATCCGCACAGGGGCACCCGGGCATTGGGGTTCAGCAGTGGCAGCACGGCATCAAACACAGCGCCACCGACGTTTTCAAAATAGACATCAATGCCATCAGGACAGGCGGCCTTGAGCTGCTGGGCAAAATCCGCAGCGTTGCGGTCGATACAGGCATCAAAGCCCAGCTCGTTTACCGCATAGGCGCATTTTTCAGGCCCACCCGCGATGCCGACAGCACGACAGCCTTTGATTTTGGCAATCTGGCCGACAGTTGCCCCCACTGGACCGGTGGCCGCTGCGGTGACGACGGTTTCACCCGCTTTGGGCTCGCCGATATAGAGCAATCCGCAATAGGCGGTGAAACCGGGCATGCCCATAATGCCAAGCGCCCAAGACGGCTGTGCCGGATCGGCCCCCATATTGGTGACTCCCACCCCGTCTGAAATGGCATAGTCCTGCCAGCCGCTAAAGCTGAGCACCCAGTCGCCGGGGGCAAAGCCCTCCACATCCGAGGTCACAACCTGTGCCACGGTGCCGCCGACCATCGGATCGCCAATAGCAACCGGATCGGCATAGGATTTGGCGTCGTTCATGCGGCCACGCATGTAGGGGTCCAGCGACAGGTATTCGACCCGCAACAGCATTTCCCCCTTGCCTGCGACGGGCAGATCGGCGGTTTCCAGGGCGAGGGTGGTGTCATCCGGTTTGCCAACTGGGCGGTTCTTCAGAACGATCTGGCGGTTTTTATCGGCGGTTTGTGGCATTGGGTTTCCTATGCATTGGGGGATGTTTGTTCGGGTTCGGGTTCGGGGTGTGGCTCGGGCAAGAGCGCCAGAGTGGCCTCCATCGCCTGCAACAGCGGATCAGCGCTGCGGGACAGTTTGGCCATCAGGCTGGCACCCAGCCACATCTGATAGAGCGCAGGACCAACCAGGTCGGGCTGCACTGAAGCGGCGATGGAGCCGTCTTTCTGGCCCTCGGCAATGGTCCTGGCCAGGCGTCTGCTTACGGTACGTGTTCCGGCCTCCAGAAGGTGACGCATCTCGTTTGATATGTCAGAGACTTCTGCGCCCAGTTTCACGATCAGGCATTGGCTGCAGGCCTCTTGGCTGCTTTGACTGCTCACCCAGCGTGACCAATACTCCAACAGCCGGGCCCGTGCCGTTGGGGCACTGTCCTCCAGTATCTCGGTCAGCGTCTCGCCATATTGGCTGAGATACTGTTCCAGCAGTTTGCAGCCAAAATCCTCTTTTGAGGCAAAGTAGTGATAGAAGGAGCCTTTGGGCACCGCAGCGGTTTTGAGCAGCTCTGCGAGCCCCATACCGGTAAATCCACGCTGTGCCACAAGGGCCCGGCCGGTGGTTAGAATATGGTCGCGGGTGGAATCGGTTTGCGTTGTCATGGCGCATGAGATGACGAGAATTAGACCGGTCGTCTAGTGCGGTGAATTGGAAACCCCACGTCACTTGCTGCGCGGTAAAAGGCGGCTTCAATGGGGGCGTTTTTGTGTTTGCCTGTCAAAGTGACGTTTGGTCCAACTGCTATGACGCAGGATTAACCCTCTGCAAAACAGGGGATCCCTCGTCTACTCTTGGACCCTTGTAACGACGCATGATCCCAGCCGGAGGCAGCCATGAGCGACCTGAAAACCCAGTTTCGAACCTGCAATATCTGCGAGGCCATGTGCGGGCTGATTATCACCTACGACGATACCGAGGTGCATTCGATCAAGCCAAACCCCAAGGATCCGTTGTCGCGCGGCCATATCTGCCCAAAGGCCATCGCGCTACAGGATTTCCGCACCGATCCGGACCGGGTGACAACGCCGTTGAAAAAGGTAGACGGTGAATTTGTGCCAATCAGCTGGGACGAGGCCTATGCGTTTGCCGCGCACCGTCTGGCTGCAGTGCAACAGGCCCATGGCAAGGACGGGGTTGGCATCTATCTTGGCAATCCCAATGCCCATAAATTTGGCAACCTCCTGACCCTGCCGGGACTGGTCAAGGCGCTGGGCACAAGCAACCGCTATTCCTCGGCGACAGCGGATCAGATCCCGCATCACGTCGCCTCGATCCATATGCTGGGCCACCCGATGCTGATGCCCGTGCCGGATGTGGCGCGCACGGATCTCATGCTGATCCTGGGCGGCAATCCCGTGGTCTCCAATGGGTCGATGATGACGGCGCCGGGCTTTGGCAAGCGCATGGATGAGATCAAGGCGCGCGGTGGCCGCGTGGTGGTGATCGACCCGCGCCGCACTGAAACTGCGGCCCGCGCGGGTGAGCACCTGTTCATCCAACCCGAAACCGATGCCCTGTTACTTCTGGCGCTGATCCACGAGGTCTTTGCCCAGGGGCTGGAAGATCTTGGCGCGCTGGCTGACATCACCGATGGGGTCGAGGTGCTGAAAGATGCGGTGCAGCCCTTTACCGCTGACAAGGCTGCGGCGATGACGGGTATTGAGGCGCAGACCATCCGCGATCTGGCCCGTGATTTTGCCACTGCAAAATCGGCTGTGTGTTACGCGCGTATGGGGGCCTCAACCCAGAGCTTTGGCTCCCTGTGCCAATGGGCCAATAATGCGCTCAATATTATTACCGGCAATTTTGACAGCCCCGGCGGCGCAATGTTCACCACACCGGCGCTGGACAATGTCGGCATGAATAGCCGCAAAGGCAAGAGGCGGAGCTACCCAGAGAGACGCTCGCGGGTGTCCCAGCAGCCGCTCTATAATGGCGAGTTTCCGGTTTCGGTCATGGCAGAGGAGATGGAGACGCCGGGTGAGGGGCAGATCAAGGCAATGATCACCGTGGCGGGCAACCCTGTCCTGACGGCTCCGAATGGTCAGCGCATTGGCCGCGCGTTTGAGGCACTCGACTTTATGATGTCGATTGACCTCCACATCAATGACACCACCCGCCATGCAGATCTGATCCTGCCGGCCACGGTGGCGCTGGAGGAAGAGGTCTATGACATGGTCTTCCACAGTTTTGCGGTGCACAACACCGCAGCCTTTGCCAAACCGGTCTTTGCTCCGCCCAATGGCAACCCGCAGGAATGGGAGGTAATCTCCCGCTTGGCGGCGAAGATATCAGGGGCCAGCAGCATTGGCCCTTCCCCAACCAAAATGCTGGAGATGCTGCTGCAGCAGGGGTTCCACAGCGGGACTGTCACGGTAGAGACGATGTTGAACGCGCCCAGTGGCGCCATTGACCTGGGCCCGCTGGTCTCAAACCTGGCCGATCGGCTGGAGACCCCGGATGCACGGTTGCACCTGGCGCCCGAAGTGTTCCTGGCGGACTTGCCGCGATTGCTGGACTTCCAGCCCCCGGTCTGTGACGATTTCCCCTTGCTGATGATTGGTCGTCGTCAGGTGCGCAGCCATAACAGTTGGACACAGAACAGCCCGCGCCTGGTTAAGGGACGCAATCGTTGCACGGTGCAGCTCAACCCGGCTGACGCCGCACGGTTTGGCTTGGCCGAAGCCCAGGATGTGGAGATCGAAAGCGCTGTGGGGGCTGCCAGGTTTCCGGTTGAGATCACCGAAGAGATTGCGCCGGGTGTCGTGTCGATCCCTCAGGGGTGGGGGCAGCGAAAGGGCAAGCTGTCAGCGGCGACCAGGGTGCAGACGGTATCAATCAATGATCTGACCGATGATCGTCGCATTGACCCCATCAGTGGCAACGCTGCCTTTAACGGAATCCCCGTGCGCGCCCGCGCTGTGTAGCGTTTCGTCTATTCGCCGCGGGCGTTGTCTTGGGTGAGTCTTGGCTGGGGCGTGTTGAGTGTTGTGGTTTGGGGCGGTGTTTGGGTGTTTGGTTTTGGATTGGCTGGGTGATTTTGGGATTAACCCCGTGATTTTGCGTTATTTTTGGGATTTTCCAAAAAAGA
>CAJQNB010000059.1 GCA_905479575.1 uncultured Pseudophaeobacter sp. | reverse complement strand
GGCAGTTGCACGGACATAATCCGCTTTATCTGCCAACCAAACTGATGCGCCAGCATGCACTGTCAGATGGCGACTGGGCGCGGGTCAGATCACCCCACGGTGAAATCACTGTCCCGGTGATGGAAATGGCTGCCTTGAACGAAAACACCGTCTGGACCTGGAATGCCATCGGGAAACGCAAAGGCACATGGGCGCTGGACAATGACGCACCAGAAGCCACCAAAGGCTTCCTGCTGAACCACCTGATTCACGAACTGCTGCCGCCCAAGGGCGACGGCATGCGCTGGGCGAACTCCGACCCCATTACCGGGCAGGCGGCTTGGTTTGACCTCAAGGTGCGTATCGAAAAAGCCGAAGCACCAAGAGAGTCGCGCCCCGAATATCCGCCCATCAAATCACCCGTTCCAAACGCCCCAAAGAATCTGGCATGGAAGGTCGGCAAATGAGCGGGACAGATTTTTTCAAAAGAATTTGCCTGGAATTTTCGAAAATTCCGGCGCTGAACGGTGAGGACATCGCATGACAACTTTGCCGCAATCAACCGACAAAAAACTAGGCCTCGTCATCGATCTGGACACCTGTGTCGGCTGCCATGCCTGCGTGATCTCCTGCAAAGGCTGGAACACCGAAAACTACGGAGCGCCGCTATCAGACCAGGACGCCTATGGCGCCGACCCTGCCGGCACCTTCCTCAACCGGGTGCATAGTTTCGAGGTGCAGCCCGCGGCCACAGCGGCGCAGCCCGCTCCGGCAGCGCAGCTGATCCATTTCCCCAAATCCTGCCTTCACTGCGAAGACGCCCCCTGCGTCACCGTCTGCCCCACCGGCGCCAGCTACAAACGGGTTGAAGACGGCATTGTTCTGGTCAATGAGAGCGACTGCATCGGCTGCGGACTTTGTGCCTGGTCCTGCCCCTATGGCGCGCGCGAGCTGGATCTGGCCGAAGGCGTGATGAAAAAATGCACGCTCTGTGTTGACCGGATCTACAATGAGAACCTGCCAGAGGTGGACCGCGTCCCCTCCTGTGTGCGGACCTGCCCTGCAGGTGCGCGACACTTTGGCGATCTTGGCGATCCAGACAGTGCCGTCAGCCAGCTGGTGGTTGAGCGCGGCGGCATGGATCTGATGCCCGAGATGGGCACCAAACCGGTAAACAAATACTTACCGCCGCGCCCCAAAGACAAACTGGAAGAGCAGATCGACATTCTGGCGCCACTGCTGGCGCCGGTCACCGAAACCCCCGGCGGCTTTCTTGGCTGGCTCGACAAGGCCCTCGACAAACTGCCAGGCCAGTCTTCCGGCCAGTCTTCCAGCCAGTCCTCGGATCAGTCTTCAGGAGGGACCGCCTGATGCATCCGGCACCATCCGTCATTCTCTTTACCACCCTCTCTGGCCTCGGATTCGGGCTGCTGGCCTTTCTCGGCCTCGGCTCCCCTGGCGTGACTGGCTGGGTGGCCTTTGTGTTCTACGCCATTGCTTATGCTCTGGCGGTCGGGGGGCTGCTGGCCTCGACCTTCCACCTTGGCCGCCCGGAACGCGCTTTCAAAGCCTTCAGCCAATGGCGCACAAGCTGGCTCAGCCGCGAAGGCATTTGCGCCGTGACGGCGCTGCTGGTGATGGGGCTTTATGCAATTGGCGCAATCTTTCTCGAAACGCACTGGCCTGTTCTGGGCGTGATCGGCGCCGGACTTAGTCTCGGCACCGTCTTTACCACCTCAATGATCTATACCCAGCTCAAGACCATCCCCCGTTGGCACATGCCGCTGACACCGGTGATGTTCCTCAGCTTTGCCCTAGCCGGAGGCGCCCTGCTGGCCGGACAAGAGCGCCTCGCGGTCTGGTTCTTGCTGGCGGCCGCAGTGGTACAGCTGGCCTATTGGTGGCAGGGTGACCGGGCCTTTGCCACCTCTGGCACCACCATGTCCAGCGCCACCGGTCTGGGCACCGAGGGGGGCACTGTGCGCGCTTTTGAGCCGCCCCATACTGGCAGCAACTATCTGTTGCGGGAATTTGTGCATGTGGTGGGGCGCAGACATGCGCAAAAGCTGCGGGCCATTGCGCTGATCCTGGGCTTTGCCGTGCCAGTCCTGTTTCTGGTACTGCCAGTGGACTCCAACTTGGTCAAACATCTGATGGCAGCCTTTGCTGTGCTTTCACATATGGCCGGGATTGCGGTGTCGCGCTGGCTGTTCTTTGCCCAGGCGGAACATGTGGTGGGATTGTACTACGGAAAACGCTAGGCGCAGCCCCTAAGTGGCGCTTTTCCTTCGCTCCAAATTCGCGCGGGGTAATCATCGGCGACGGCATTAGGGGCCAACCCCTCTGCACCTGCGGTGCATTCACCCCGAGGTATTTTGCGTAAGATGAAGCAGAGCTGCTGAGGAAAGCGCAATATGAAACAGGCCCCGCAAAGCTGCCGGGCCTGTTTCACCTAAAAGCAAACCTGCCTGACTGAGGTTTATAGAAGACCTGCGTGCGCCATGGCAGCGTCAATGGCGGCCTTGGTGCTGTCCTCAAGACCGGTCAGCGGAGAGCGGATTTCCTGGGAGCACAGGCCCAGTTTGCTGAGACCGTATTTGGCGCCTACCAAACCTGGTTCGATAAAGATCGCCTCGTGCAGGGGCATCAGTTTGTCCTGATATTCCAGCGCTTTGGCGTAGTCGCCCGCCAGAGTTGCTGCCTGAAATTCAGCGCAGAGCCTTGGCGCAACATTTGCCGTCACCGAGATGCAGCCAACACCGCCGTGGGCGTTAAAGCCCAGCGCGGTGGCGTCTTCGCCGGAGAGCTGGACAAAATCGGCACCACAGCTGGCACGCTGCTGGCTGACACGGGCGATGTCACCGGTGGCATCCTTGACGCCAATAATGCGCGGCAGCTTGGCCAGCTCTGCCATGGTGGCAGGCGTCATATCAACGATCGAGCGACCCGGGATATTGTAGATGATGATTGGCACATCGGCACAGTCATGGGCGGCCTGAAAATGCGCCAGCAAACCGCGCTGTGTCGGTTTGTTGTAATAGGGGGTCACCACCAGGGCGGCATCGGCGCCGACCTTCTGGGCAAACTCGACAAAACGAATCGTTTCGACCGTGTTGTTGGACCCGGCACCGGCAATCACTGGCACACGCCCGGCTGCGGCCTTGACCACCTCGGCGATCACCGCCTCGTGTTCCTCATGGGTGAGGGTGGGGCTTTCGCCGGTGGTGCCAACCGGTACCAATGCGCTTGAGCCTTCAGCAATGTGCCAATCAACCAAGCGTTTAAGCGCATCCAGATCCAACGCGCCGTTTTGAAACGGGGTGACGAGGGCTGGCATAGAGCCTGTAAACATGGGTGCGCTCCCTTAGCGAATGGTCGTGACAGGCGGAGGCCCGCCAACTGTGTGGAAATGACCGGAAATTGAGTTGATACCGGCCATTCTCGGATTATCGTCAATGGCTCTATCCCCGGATCCACTATAAAAGCAAGCCATGACACGCATACTGCTCCTGATATCGCTGATCCTGATGCTTGGATCCGTCGCAACAGCCCAGCCGCACCGGCTGGAACGGGCTCTGGAGCACCTGCGCGCGCAGGACTGGCCCCAGGCCCTGCAGTCCGCCGGAGCAAAAGGCTCCGTGGCCCGTGACGTTGTTGAATGGCACCGGTTGCGGGCCAAAGAAGGCACGGCTGAGGATGTGGAGAGCTTTTTGGCGCGACGGCCTGACTGGCCCGGTCTGCCCTATCTGCGGCGGCGCAATGAAGAGTTGATCATCGAGAAATCACACCAGCGCGTACGCGCCTTTTTTGCCGATCAACCGCCCCAGACCCCGGAAGGGGCCGCCAGCCTGGCCCGTGCGTTTTTTGCCAAGGGGCAGCAAAGTCAGGGCGAGGCGGAGCTGATCCGGGCCTGGCAAACCATGCCGATGAGCGCGGAGACCCAAGAGGCTTATATTGCGGATCATGCCACGCTTTTGAAGCCGCATCATGCCACCCGGCTGAGCCAGCTGCTGTGGGACTATCATGATCTCAGTGCGACGCCCATGCTGCCGCTGGTTGGCGCGGCTGAGCGCGCCCTGGCAGAGGCCCGCATTGCGCTGCAAAAACAGGCCACAGGAGTAGATGCAAAGATCAAAGCCATTCCGGCAGCACTGCAAAATGACCCAGGTCTGGCCTATGATCGTTTTGTCTGGCGCGACCGCAAAAACCGCCAGGACGATGCCATTGCCCTGATGATGGATCGCAGCACCAGCGCCAAGGCCCTGGGACAGCCGGAAAAATGGCTGCGCCGCCGTCGAGATCTGGCACGTCAACTGATGCGCGACGGAAAGCATGAACAGGCCTATCAACTGGCCGCGCATCATTTTTCCAGGCCAGAGGTTGGCTATGGCTATTCTGATTGCGAATGGCTTGCCGGGTATATCGCCCTGCGCAAGCTGAAGGACGCAGAACTGGCCGTCTATCATTTTGACCGGTTTCTTGCCTCTGTTGAGACGCCAATTTCCGTGGGGCGTGGCGGCTATTGGCTGGGCCGGGCCCATGCGGCTCTCGGCGAGGTGGACAAGGCCCATACGGCCTATGCAAAGGCCGCTGCCTACCAGACGTCCTTTTACGGGCTGCTGGCAGCAGAAGCCCTGGGACGCAGCTTTGATCCGGCGCTTGTGACACCGCCACAGCTGCCGCCCTGGCGCAGTGCTGCTTTTCTGGACACCTCGGTGGTTGAAGCCGCTTTGCTGCTGTTGCAAGCGGGCGAGCTGACGCTGGCAGAACGGTTCTTTACCCATCAGGTGGAAAGCCTGTCACCGCTTGAGGCGCAGCAGATGGGGCAGATGGCCGTTGCAATGAAAGAGCCACATCTGGCGGTGATGATTGCCAAACGCGCGGCCCAGGCCGGTGTAGAACTGCAAGGGGCCTATTACCCGCTGCACCCTGTTGCCCTGCAAAAACTGCCTATGGCCTCAGAGATGACCCTGGCAATTGCCCGGCGCGAAAGCGAATTTGACCCCCTGGTGGTCAGCCACGCAGGGGCGCGCGGTTTGATGCAGCTTATGCCAGCCACCGCCAAACTGGTGGCAACAGAGCTGGATATTCTGGCTAAACATGAAACCGCCCGCCTGACGGCAGAATGGGATTATAACGCCACATTGGGTAGCCAGTACCTGGCCGGGCTGGCGGCGGAATTCAACGGCAATGTGGTGATGATGGCGGCGGGGTATAACGCCGGCCCACGTCGCCCGATCGCCTGGATGAAGCGATACGGCGATCCCCGCAGCGGCAGCCCGAATATCATCGATTGGATCGAGCACATTCCCTTTAACGAGACCCGCAACTACGTGATGCGGGTCACCGAAAGCCTGCCTGTCTATCGCGCGCGGCTGGGCAAAACGCCTCTTCCAGTCCCCTTCTCAAAGGAACTGTCAGGCGCGAGCCTTGCGGCTTTCGCGCCACAAAGTGAATAGCCCGGCTGCGATGATGATCGCCGCGCCGCTTGCCACATTCAGACGGATCACTTCGCCAAAGATGCTGACACCCAGAATTGCCGCCCACACCAGGTGAAAATAGGCAAAGGGCTGCACCGCGCTGGCCTCTGCCATCTCGTAACATTTGATCAGCAACCAATGTCCGGTGACGCCAGAAACGCACAGCAGTCCCATCCACAGCCAATCCCCCTGGCTCATGGGCTCCCAGAACCAAATGCCGATCAAGGTCATAAACACCATGCCCGCGATCCCGGTCCAGAAAAAGCTGGTGGCGGTACTGTCGCGCCGCGCCGCATAACGGGTCACCAGCCCATAGACCGCAAACATCAGCGCCGAGGCAAAGGGGATCAAAGCCGCAGGATCAAAAACTCCGGTGCCGGGCTGCAGAATGATCAGCACCCCGATGAGCCCCACACCAATCGCCGCCCAGCGGCGCCAGCCCACGCTTTCGCCCAGCACCGGGCCGCTCAGCGCGGCAACCAACAGCGGATAGCAGATAAACACCGCCTGGCTTTCGACCAGCCCCAACAGGGTAAAGCCATAGACAGCGACGCAGATCTCGCCAACCAGCAGGACACCGCGAAAGATCTGCAATCCCAACTGACTGGTGCGGGCCACGCCTCTGATGCCCCCCGGCGTCCGCATCGCCAGGAACACCACAAAAGCCGCAAAAAACCAGTAACGCACCATCACCACCATATAGGTGTTGTAGGTGCCCGCCAGATGGCGCGAAATCCCGTCCTGCAGGGCAAAGACAATTGTCGCCCCAATCATCAGCAAAATGCCCATGGGCACATTATTGCTTTGAGGTGTGCTGCCAGCCGTTGCCGTGCTCATTCCAAACTCGCCTCTGTTCTGACCGCCTTGGTCATATGTCGTTTACGCCCAAATCCCGGCACCCGTGTCACGGTAAACCCTGCGGCTTCCAGCCCCCGCCGCACAAACCCTGCTGCCGTGTAAGTCGCCGCACTGCCCCCCGGCTTGGTATGATCCGCAACCGCCTGCAACAGATCCTGCTGCCACAGCTCGGGATTTTTCGCCGGAGAGAACCCATCCAGAAACCAGGCATCAACCACCCCTGTCCACTCTGGTAGCGACAGGCGCGCGTCGCCTGTGACCACCTCCAGCTGCAATGTCCCCAAATCACAGTGCCCGCTGCCCTGCCACTGTGCCAGAAACCGATCCGCCCAGGGCTGGATATCAGGAAAAGCCGCCAAAGCTTTCTTCATATCGGCAGGGGCCATCGGGAAGGCCTCAAAACTGGTGAACCGCAGCGCAGTCTGCTGTCCGCTCTGCTCCCAGGCGCGCCAGGTGGCCAACATATTCAGCCCGGTGCCAAAGCCCAGCTCAGCCACATGAAATTCAGGCGTAAACCGTGTTGGCAGATCATTGCCGCCCAGAAAAACATGGCAGGTCTCGGCCAGACCATCCTGGATCGAGAAATAGGGATCATCAAACTGATCCGAGACCGGAATGCGGTCTTCCCGCCAGCTGAGCTGTGCCTGCTGGTCCGCCATGGCAAAATCCCCTACATGAAGCCTGAAAACTGGCGCGACACTGGCGAAAGGCATGGCAAATGACAATGGCAGATATCACCGTCCGGGGCGCAGGCATCTTTGGGCTGTCCATCGCCTGGGCCTGCGCCCAGCGCGGCGCCCGGGTACAGGTGATCGACCCTCACGGCGCCGGGGCGGGCTCCAGTGGCGGCCTCGTTGGCGCCCTGGCGCCCCATGTGCCGGAAAACTGGAACCCCAAAAAGCAGTTCCAACTCGACAGCCTGCTGATGGCGCAAACCTTCTGGGCAGAGGTCGAAGCCGCCGGAGGGGTCACCGCTGGCTATGGTCGCACCGGACGCCTGCAGCCGCTGCAGGACGCCCGCGCAGTTGAACTTGCCTACCAGCGCGAAGACACCGCCCGCAACCTCTGGCAAGGTCAGGCCCGGTGGCAAGTCCGTCCAGCCTCTGACCTTGGTACCTGGTGCCCACCCAGCGCCAGCGGACTGGTTGTCCAGGATACATTGAGCGGCCGCATGCACCCCCGCCGCGCCTGCGCCGCCCTGATGGCTGCCCTGGCCAGTAAGGGCGTGACCATCACAGAGGATGGCCCCGATACCGGCCTGGTGCTGCACGCCAAGGGCTACGCTGGCCTGCTAGAGCTCAACGACAGCTTTGCGAAACCCATGGGCAATGGGGTAAAAGGCCAGGCCGCGCTGCTGCACTATGACGCCGGCGAGGTGCCACAGCTCTATGCCGATGGTCTGCATATTATCCCCCATGCCGACGGCACCGTCGCCATCGGTTCCACCAGCGAACGCAGCTTTGAGCACCCAAACGACACAGACGCTCAGCTCGACGATGTCATCGCCCGCGCCACTGCAGCGGTGCCTGTGCTGCAACAGGCCGAAGTCATAGAACGCTGGGCAGGGGTTCGGCCCCGCGCCAAAAGCCGCGCGCCAATGCTGGGTGCCTGGCCCCAGCGCCCAGAACACTACATCGCCAATGGCGGCTTCAAAATTGGGTTTGGCATGGCCCCCAAGGTCTCTCAGGTCATGGCAGACCTGCTGCTGGACGGCAAAGACCACATTCCCCCGGGTTTTCGGGTCGAAGACAACCTTTGAACCAAATCTACAGACCTCCCCCGGCCCGGTTCTTTTGCCCTTTGGCGGGTCAAGGGCGGCGTCAGCCGCCGCGTGCCAGCGCGGTTTACCCTTGAGGCGGCACAGGGCCCTGTAAACTGGACCACGCGTCTTGAGAGGCAGACCTGCCGCTCAAGCGCTTCCCCAGCAGCCCTGTTGCGCCGCGCAGCGGCGCCGGGCCCAAGGCTTCTTTTGATGACCAGCCCTGCTGGTGTTCAAAAAGGCGCGGGAGCTCCCCCTTGTCTGACGTTCAAACCTTTGCCTGAGGCAGGGCTTGGGCCTGCATGCATTGTCGCCCATCTGGCGCGCGCACCCAAAGATCCTGCCCATTGCAACACAGGGTCGCCGCCTCAAAATGCATCAAAGGTGCGGTGGCACGAAAGGAAAACTCAGCCAGTGGTCCCATCAGCTCAACGGCCAGCAACATCAGCTGCTGCGCCAATAGCGGGCCATGCACCACCAGACCTGCATAGCCCTCAACTTCGCGGGCATAGTCCAGGTCATAATGGATGCGATGACCATTAAAGGTGAGCGCCGAATAGCGAAACAGCAGGGTCGAGTCGAACCGGACCTGTCGCGCCTCATCTTCATCTTCACGGGCCTGTGGCGGCACTGGTTTTGGCGCCTCAGGAGAGGGATCCTCGCGGTAGACAAGATCGTGCCACTCGCGCAAACATCGCTGTCCCTGCTGGTGAATGTCATGGCGCAGGGTGACAAACCCCAAAGGCCCGGTTCGCCCCATCTTGGTCTGCGAGCGCTCCACAACAGAGCGTTTTTCCGCCTCGATCCCAGCCTTGAGCGGGCGTTCAAACTGCAACCGGCCACCAGCCCACATGCGCCGCGGCAAACCAAGATCAGGGATCAACCCGGATGTGCTCAGCCCTGGGTGGCCATCTCGGCCCAGCTGCTCCGGCGGCACCGGTGTCCAGAAATAGAGTTGATGAAAAAACGGCGGCAGTTCTGTGCCTGCGACGATGCTTGGCTGCAATCCAAGCGCAACCTGCAGTGCCGCAGACCGCGCAGGGTCCATGACATCGAGACTACGGAGAATATTGCCGTCAGAGGGAGAAGCGGAAGCATTGAGATGTGTCATTGCGCAACCTTACGCCCTGCACCTTCCGTGGCAACCGCCCAATCACAGGCTCCAGCCGCGCGGCAGACCAGAATGCAAAAGAGGCCACATCAACATGTGGCCCCTCAGTGGTGCTAATCACACCCGCCCGATCTCTCTCTCATGGCCACATCAGGCGGTGGGAACAATCACGATCTCAACCCGGCGGTTCTGCGCTTTGCCCTCTGCGGTCAGATTGCTTGCCACAGGCTGAGATTCCCCGCGCCCATAAGTCTGCAGCCGGTTGTACGGCACCCCGCCCGCCTGCACCTGATCGGCAACGGTACTCGCCCGCTGCTCTGACAGGGTCTGATTGTAAGCCGCATCACCGTCACTGTCGGTATGGCCAATCACCTGAACCGTGCTGTTGGGATATCTCACCAGGCTCTGCGAAACTTGCCGCAGGTCGGATTCAACTGCTGGGGAGATTGCCGCGCTATCGGTTGCAAAGGTCAAATCATTTGGCAAGGAAAGGATCAAACGATCGCCGGTATTGACGATGGTGATGCCATTGTTGGACAGGCTCTGGCGCAGCTCAGCCTCTTGCTTGTCCAACTGGTTGCCAATGGCGCCCCCCAACAAGGCCCCCGCAGCAGCGCCAGCAACGACTGCCGCGCCTTTGTTGCTGGAATTTGACAGACCCGCCAGCCCAGCCCCAACAATTGCCCCGGCAATCAGGCCATTGCGCTCTTTTTCGCCCGGCTGACGCAGGGCATTGGTATCGGTACAGGCGGTCAGCCCAAGAAGCGCAGCCAACAGGCCCGCGCTGGAGATTTTCAAAACGGTCACTGGGTCACCTCATTCTCTGCTCGCCGATGCAAATCCTGCACCGCGTCCCCGTATATATCGACGCTGAGGAGAGCCGGCTCAAGCTCTTGCTTGCCCGTTTCGGCGAAATACTGCGCAAAACAGCCACCACCGCATAAATTCAGTGTACAGCACGCTGCCGGCTAGGCCTTTTCCGGCTCGCGCTCAGGCGTGTCAGCGCGGGCGGCCTCATAGGCCAGCATGGCGCGCTTCACGGGTTGCCCCCAATGATACCCCCCCAGCTCACCTGATTTCTTAAGCGCCCGGTGGCAGGGGATCAGCCAGCTGACCGGGTTGCGGCCAACAGCGGTGCCAACCGCTCTCACCGCCTTTGGTGCGCCGATGGACTTGGCGATTTTCGAATAGCTGGTGACATGCCCATCCGGAATTGACATCAGCGCCTCCCAGACCTTGATTTGCAACGGGGCGCCAATCAGATGCAGCGCGGTTTCCCCCTTTTGCGCAAAGGCTGCATCAACCAAAGGCCGCAATGCCATAGGATCCTCGACAAACCTTGCCTGTGGCCAGCGGCTGCGCATATCCGCCAGGGTTGGCTCGGCCCCTGTTTCAGCAGCAAAACCCAGGCCACAAATACCTTTCTGCGTGCCCATTACCAGCGCCAGCCCAAAGGGACTGTCAAACCAGCCCCAGAGAATGTCCAAGCCAGCGCCTTTGCGGGCATATTCACCGGGGCTCATCGCCTCCCACCGCACAAAGAGATCATGCAGCCTGCCGGAGCCGGACAGGCCCACTGCATGTGCGGTTTCCAGCGTGGAAAACCGATCCCGCAGCAGGGTCTTTGCATGTCCAAGCCGCAGATACTGCTGATATCGCTTGGGGGAGACCCCAACCCAGGCGGAAAACAAGCGCTGAAAATGTGCCGGGCTCATATCCATGCGTTTTGCCAGCTCTTCCAGCGACAGATTATCGCCGCCCGCATCAATCAGGTCGATGGCGCGGCGCATGACGCCATAGTGGTAGCCTTGCTCGCTTGCCTGTATGTTCATGCCGCGCCCTTTTCGTCTCTGCCTGCTCTGATCATACTGCCATCGGCCCCCGCCCAGCGACCCGAAACTTGCGAAAATGTCCACAGCTGCAAGCCGCGCGGCGATGATCCGGCCAGAGAGGCGCTGCTGTGGCCAAAGAACAAGCAGGAAAGCCCTTGTAAACCGCGCCGACGCTTTGGCATTGCAGGATGTTGGCCAAAACGGCGATAAGGCCGGTTATGGCAAAGCAACTCGATTATCATACAATTCGCGAAATCTTCTCGCGCTTTCAGGCAGCGGAACCAGAGCCCAAGGGCGAACTGGAGCATGTCAATGTCTACACGCTGGTGGTGGCTGTGGCCCTGTCGGCACAGGCGACCGATGCAGGCGTGAACAAAGCCACCCGCGCGCTGTTCAAAATCGCGGATACGCCGCAAAAGATGCTGGATCTCGGCCTTGAAGGCGTCACCGAACATATCAAGACCATCGGCCTGTTTCGCCAGAAGGCCAAGAATGTCATCAAGCTCAGCCAGATTTTGGTGGATGACTATGACGGCGAAGTGCCAAACTCCCGCGCGGCGCTGCAATCGCTGCCCGGAGTAGGTCGCAAAACCGCCAATGTGGTTTTGAACATGTGGTGGCATCAGCCTGCACAGGCGGTCGACACCCATATTTTTCGCGTTGGCAACCGTTCGGGCATAGCCCCAGGTAAGGATGTCGATGCAGTAGAGCGCGCCGTTGAAGATAATATTCCCGCTGATTTTCAGCAACATGCACATCATTGGCTGATCCTGCACGGACGCTACCACTGCAAGGCGCGCAAGCCGCTGTGTGGCACCTGCCTGATCCGCGATCTCTGTCAATATGAGGACAAGAACCTATGAAAACCTACCAAATCGTTGGCATCGGCAATGCGGTTGTCGACGTAATTTCGCAAAGCGATGACAGCTTTCTGGCCCATATGGGAATCGAAAAAGGCATCATGCAACTGATCGAACGGGATCGTGGCGAAGTGCTGTATGGTGCCATGGAAAACCGGGTGCAAACCCCCGGTGGATCGGTCGCCAATACCATCGCTGGCGCCGGGGCTCTGGGTCTGGACGCCGCCTTTATCGGGCGGGTGCATGACGATGCGTTGGGGCATTTTTATGCCAATGCCATGAACGAAGACGGCGTTGATTTTGTAAACCCACCCGTTGCGGGTGGCGAGTTGCCGACCTCGCGGTCGATGATCTTTGTATCGCCGGATGGCGAACGCTCGATGAACACCTATCTTGGTATCTCCTCCGAGCTGAGCAGCGCCGATGTGCCAAACGCCGTGGCCGGCAGCGCCCAAATCATGTTCCTGGAAGGCTATCTGTTTGACAAGGACAAGGGCAAGTCAGCCTTCATGGAAGCCGCGCGGGACTGCCGCAAGGGCGGTGGCAAATCTGGTATCGCCATCTCGGATCCCTTCTGTGTCGAACGGCACCGGGCAGATTTTCTGTCCTTGATCGAACATGATCTGGATTTTGTGATCGGCAACGAGGACGAGATCAAATCGCTGTTTGAGACCGATGACCTGGAAGTGGGCCTGGCCAACACCGCAGCGATTTGCCCGCTGGTGGTCTGCACCCGCTCTGGCGATGGCGTCACCGTGATCAGCGGTAACATCCGGCTGGACGTGCCCGTCACCAGGGTGGTGCCGGTAGATGCAACCGGGGCCGGCGATCAGTTTGCCGCCGGCTTCCTGTTTGGTCTTGCCACCGGCCGTGATCTGGAAACATGTGCCAAGATTGGCAACATCTGCGCGGCTGAGGTCATTAGCCATATCGGTCCACGCCCCGAGAGCAATATGCTGGAGCTGATCCGCGAGGCTGGCCTGCTGTAAGCACAGCGCCTGGTTTCAATCACAAAGCGGGCTCTCCCGCCCGTCGCCCCTCTCGCCTCCGGCGGGAGGGCTCCCGTTGGGCCCAGCGCGGGGAGGCTTTGCCACCCCGCGCTCCGGCGCTCTTTTCTACCAGTGTTCTGGCACATGTGGCTAAGCCAAGCGCCCCTAGCCTGATGATTTTTCAACCGCTGCCTGTGCCCGCGACAACAGGGTCTTGAGAGCAGTGCGCTCTTGCTTGGGCATCGGGGCAAGCAGGCGTTCCTGCGTTGCGACATGATCTTCCACCACCCGGTCAATCAAAGCCAGACCATCGGCGCTGAGTTCGATCAGAAAGCTGCGGCTGTCGTCAGGATTGATCAGACGCAGCACCAGGCCCTCTGCTTCGAGACGGGAAATCCGGTTGGTCATAGTGCCAGAGGCCACCATGGTTGCTTTGAGCAAGTCCCCCGGTGACAGCCGATAGGGCGCGCCAGAGCGGCGCAGAGTTGCCAGCACGTCGAATTTTGCAGCATTCAAACCGTAGCGGGAGAACGTGACCTGCATCGCTTCCTGATAAGCAAGATAAAGCCGGGCCACCCGGCCAATGACCCCCATGGCGCTGACATCCAGATCGGGCCGTTCACGCGCCCATTGGTCAGTGATAAAGTCTACATGATCCATGCACATAGCCTGTTCAAAATTTATCTTGATGTCAAGACAAACCTAATTATCTTGACATCAAGATAAAAGTCAGGAGACTCAAGATATGGCCCGTTTGGATCTATTTCTCACCGCGCTTGCCCCGACCATCTGGGGCAGCAGCTATATTGTTACTACCAGCCTGCTACCGGGGCAATCGCCGCTTCTGGTGGCGCTATTGCGCGCCCTGCCCGCTGGGCTGATCCTGCTGCTGATCGTCCGCCAATTGCCGCCGATTGCCTGGATTCCAAAGCTATTGGTGCTGGCGACGCTCAACTTTTCGCTGTTTTGGACCCTGCTTTTTGTCGCTGCATACCGGCTCCCTGGTGGCGTCGCGGCAACGCTGGGCGCGGCGCAGCCGCTGTTGGTGGTGTTTTTCTCAGCCTATGCGCTGCAAACGCCCATCCGCCCCACCGCGCTGCTGGCTGCGGCGCTTAGTATTCTTGGTGTGGCACTGCTGGTGCTGACCCCAGCGGCCGCCCTTGATTTCTGGGGTGTTATGGCTGGCTTGGGCGGCGCCGCTTCCATGGCCGCAGGCGTGGTTTTGACACGCAAATGGCAACCACCAGTCCCCCCACTCACCTTCACCGCCTGGCAATTGACCGCCGGTGGATTGCTGCTGATCCCCTTTGCGGCCCCAAGCCTGGCCGACATCCCCCTACTGACAGGCAACAACCTCATTGGCCTGGCCTACATGAGCCTGATCGGTGGCGCCCTGACCTATATTCTGTGGTTTCGCGGCTTGGCCCGGATCGAGCCTGCCAAAGTCTCGCTTTTGGGGGTTTTAAGCCCGCTCTCAGCCGTGTTTTTGGGATGGACCTTGCTGGGCGAGAGCCTGACCCCGATGCAAATTTCGGGCGCTGCCCTGGCCCTGTTCAGTCTCTGGTTGGGGCAATCTAACCTGGGCTTTCGCCACCCCAAAGCAAAGCTCCCCTCGTAGGTTACAAAACCCAGGGGCCGGGCCAGGCCCCAAGGGATCTCGGCATGGGCAGGAAAACTCAGTTCTCGCTCACTGAAACGCGGCTCGAAACAGCCTACCCAGGCCGCCCCTTCCCCCCGCATGCCCTGAACTCAGAAATGGGCAGAAAATTCAACCACCACGCGGGCGTAAACCTCACGCTTGAAGGGGACAATCTTTTCCACCAGCTGGTCCACCGGCTGCCAGCACCAGTCCGAAAACTCAGGATGGTCAGTTTCGATATTGATCTGATCATCGCGGCCAAGAAACCGCATCAGGTACCATTTCTGTTCCTGACCGCGATATTTTCCGCCCCAGAACTTTGGCACCACGTCATGCGGCAGGTCATAGGGCAGCCATCCGTCACTTTCGGCAATGACCTCTACCAGATCCTGGGTCACGCCGGTTTCTTCTTCCAGCTCACGTAGGGCTGCCAAACGGGCGTCCTCGCCGCGGTCGATCCCCCCCTGCGGCATTTGCCAGGCATCCTGAAACCGGTCCTTGCGCTGTGCCACAAAGACATGGTTGGCCCGGTTTACCAACATGATGCCCACATTGGGGCGATAGGGCAGCTTTGCAATTTCTTCGGGCGTCATTTTAGTCTCCTTGGGCCACTGGGGCAGATGCAGACAAAGGCCGCAGCGCGGCAATATCGGCGCTGTGGCTCTGCTGTTTCTCCTTAGACCCGGTGTCGTCAGGGCAGGCAAGGGGATGACGCCGCGTTGAGGCGTGACAAGCCCGTCTGCGCAGGGCATTTTTGTCGACAACGACAAGGGAGAGTGTCATGACTGCGTACCCAAATCTTCTGGCGCCGCTGGATCTCGGATTTACCACATTGAAAAACCGGGTGCTGATGGGCTCGATGCACACTGGTCTGGAAGAAACCAAAGACTGGAATCGGGTTGCGGAGTTCTATGCCGAACGGGCGCGCGGCAATGTTGGCCTGATGGTCACCGGCGGCATTGGCCCCAATCTCGAAGGCTCAGTACTGCCTGGGGCGTCGATGATGACCACGGATGAAGAGGTCGCCAGCCATTCCATTGTCACCAAGCGCGTGCATGAGGCCGGTGGCAAGATCGCCATGCAGATCCTACATGCGGGCCGCTATTCCTACGGCCCCAAATGCGTCGCCCCCAGCCCGGTAAAATCGCCGATTTCCCCCTTCCCGCCCAATGAGCTGGACGAAGAAGGCATCGAGAAGCAGATCGCGGATATCGTCAATGCTGCCGTATTGGCCCAGAAAGCGGGCTATGACGGGGTGGAGATCATGGGCTCTGAGGGCTATTTCCTCAACCAGTTCCTGGTCACCCATACAAACAAGCGCACCGACCGCTGGGGCGGATCCTATGAAAACCGCATGCGCCTGCCCATCGAAGTGGTCCGCCGCACCCGCGAAGCCGTGGGCCGTGATTTCATCATCATCTATCGCCTGTCGATGATCGATCTGGTGCCCAATGGCTCGACCCATGATGAGGTGGTGCAGTTGGCGCAAGAGGTCGAAAAGGCCGGCGCCACCATCATCAATACCGGCATCGGCTGGCACGAGGCCCGCATTCCCACAATCGCCACCTCGGTCCCGCGCGCGGCCTTTGCCTGGGTCACCAAGAAACTGATGGGCAAGGTCTCGATCCCGGTGATCACCTCAAACCGGATCAACACGCCGGAAGTGGGCGAAGAGGTGCTGGCCACGGGCTGTGCCGATATGGTGTCGATGGCGCGACCGATGTTGGCAGATGCGCATTTTGTCGCCAAGGCCGAAGCCGGTAAGGGTGCACAGATTGCCCCCTGCATCGGCTGCAATCAGGCCTGCCTGGATCACACCTTTGGCGGCAAGCTGACCTCTTGTCTGGTCAACCCCATGGCCTGCCATGAGACCGAGCTGGTCCTGGGCACGGCGGATGTGCTCAAATCCGTGGCGATTGTGGGTGCGGGTCCCGCAGGTCTATCGACCGCTCTGGCTGCGGCGCAGCGGGGCCATAAGGTCACCGTCTTTGACAGGTCGGATGAGATCGGTGGCCAGCTCAACATGGCGAAACAGGTGCCCGGCAAGGAAGAGTTCTGGGGCCTTGTCGATTGGTATCGCACCATGGTTGCCGAGGCCGGGATCACTCTGGAACTGGGGCGCGAGGCCTCTGCAGAGGATCTCACCACCTATGACGAGGTGATCATTGCCACCGGGGTCATGCCCCGCGATCCCGGCATTCCCGGTCAGGACCGCCCCGAGGTGCTGAGCTATATCGACGTGCTGCGCCACAAGAAACCCGTCGGCAAGACGGTTGCGGTTATCGGCGCCGGCGGCATTGGCTTTGATGTCAGCGAATACCTGCTGCACGAGGGCAAAAGCCCAACGGAAGACCTGCCTCTCTGGATGAAGGAATGGGGGGTCACCGACCCGGCCGAGCACCGCTCCGGTCTTGCCCCCGAGGGGCCACAACCCGAAGCTCCGGCCCGTGAAGTCACACTGTTGCAACGCAAAAAACAGGCCCATGGCAAAGGCCTAGGCAAGACCACTGGCTGGATCCACCGGGCCACGCTCAAGATGAAGGGCGTGAACTTTGTTGGCGGCGTGAACTATGAACGCATCGACGACGAGGGGCTGCATGTCAGCTTTGGCGAGGCGCGTGAGACCCCCACCGTTATCGCAGCGGATAGCTTTGTGCTTTGCGCCGGGCAGGTCTCGGACCGCAGTCTCGCGGAGGCGCTCGCGGCTAAAGGCGTGCCCTGCCATGTCATCGGGGGTGCCGATGTTGCCGCAGAACTGGATGCAAAGCGCGCGATCAACCAGGGAACCACGCTTGCTGCCACACTCTAGGCACTGAAGGTTACGGCCAAATCCTCCCGCGCCCACAGATGTCCTGGCAAAGCCAGGCCACCATCCCGTGCGACCTTGGGGTAGCGCCGCGCGCATTGCGCGCGGCGCTACCCCCAACGGGAGGCGGCTTTGGCAAAAGCCAACGACGGGCGGGAGCCCCCCCTGTCTGAGGCGTCAAATCGATTTGTTTGCTACCTGGCTATCCTCGGGGGCCTCTTGACGGTCCCGCATGCCATAGTCGCGCTGAACCTCTGCCACTTTCAGCCGATAGTCCGCAAAAATCCCATCCCGTCCTTTGCTTTGGGCTGTGCGATGCTGTGTCAACTGCCGCCACTGCTGCACCGCCTGTTCATCGCGAAAGAAGGAAAGAGACAGCAGCTTGTTCGGCTGGCTGAGGCTTTGGAACCGCTCCACCGAAATAAAGCCGTCAATCTGCTCCAGCAGTGGCTTCAGCTCTGCCGCCACCTCAAGATAGCTTGGCTTTTGCCCCTCGGCGATCTGCACTTCAAAAATCACGGCTATCACTTGCGCGCTCCTGTGGTGGGGACATCTGGTGTTGAGGCCAGCTTGAGGAAGCTGCGCTCCTCCCGCAAGATAAACCGCTCCCGCTGGGCAAAGGCATAGTTCTCCTGCCCCAGCGGATCAGCGGCCAGCCGGGCCCGATAGCGCTCATAGCTGGCAAGGTCGGCAATGTTATAGATCCCATAGGCCTGGGTCGCAGATCCTTCATGCGGGGCAAAATAACCAATCAAGTCGGCGCCATTGCGGGGAATGGCCTCCCCCCAATTGCGCGCGTACTGGCGGAAGGCCTCGGTTTTTGTTGGGTCGATCTGGTAGCGGATAATACATGTAAGCATGGCAGGTTTCCTGTTCTTGGGATCCCAAGCCTAGCCAATTCCACAGCATAAAGGCTTCGCTCTGGAGCGAAGCCTTTATGCTGTGGAATCCTGTCCCCTGGTGAAACCGGGTTATCAGGCCACGTCTTGCTGCGCATCACCAGAGCCGGCAAACCTTTGCAGCAGGTTTGACAACCGCGATGCTTCGTCTTTCATCTTCTGGCTGGCGCTGTTGGTTTCTTGCACCATGGCAGCATTCTCCTGGGTGACCTTGTCCAGCTGGGAGACACCAATGTTGATCTCGCGCAGGCCAGAGGCCTGTTCGGTCGCTGAAGCGGCAATCGAAGAGACACGTTCAGAAACGCTCGTTACGCTTTCAACAATCTGCGCCAAAGTCTCGCTGGTGGCCTGCACCAGGCGCTCGCCATCTTCGACCTGTTTTGAACTATTTGTCACCAGCCCCTTGATGTCATTGGCCGATTTGGCTGCCAGATGGGCAAGGCTACGCACCTCCGAAGCCACAACCGCAAATCCACGACCGGCCTCACCGGCGCGGGCTGCTTCTACCCCCGCATTCAGGGCCAAAAGACTGGTCTGAAAGGCGATGTCATCAATCACCGTAATGATTTTGCTGATGTTTTCAGAAGACTCCGCAATGGAGGTCATCGCCTGCATCGCCTCCTGCATAACACCGCCGCCCTGTTCCGCCCGTCTGCGGCCCTCGGCAGCTTGTTCATCCGCCGCCTGCGCTTGTTCCGCTGCGGATTGCACACTCGCTGACAATTGTTCCAATGCTGCGGCAGATTCTTCCAGTGTTGCAGCCTGGGTTTCCGCTCGACGGGACATTTCATCGGACATCGTGGACAGCCCCTGCGCATTCTGGCCCACCGCGCTCGAACTCACGCTGAGCTCTTGCACCAGTTCTCCCAAGGCGCCCGCGAGATCATTAAAGTCGATGCAGAGCATTTCATAGCTCTCGCCGAGGTCGGTCCAGTCCCCCGCAGGAATCCGCTGGTTCATATCGCCAGATTTCAGATCCGCCATGGAGGCGCTGAGAACATGGAACAATTCAACCCTGCGTTCATTTTCCTGCTGGTTTTTCAGCTCAATTGATTTGGCCTGGTCCAACCGTTGCCGCAGATCCGCAAGGTTGCGGGCAATGGCCCCGACCTCATCCCGGCGATGGGTATCTTCAATCTCGCTTTGGTAGTCGTCTTCCACCAATCTATTCACAGAACGCGCTGCAGCAACAATTGGCCGGCTCAGAAGCTGGCCAAACACCAACGCCATGACCAGTGCGCCCACCATTGCCGCAATGTTAGTGCCCAGCTGCACAATCTCGCTGCGCGCAATCAGACTGGTAATTTGATCCTCAACCGCCTGTTTTCGCGCGCCCATGATGTCCTGCATGGAATTAACCGAATCACGAAGATGGGCAATCGCGGGAACAACTTGATCATAGGCAAAAGCCCGGCGGTCTGCACCCGCTTCGGTCTTTTCAAGTGCAGCAAGCATAGCGGTGAAGCCATCGACAGTTGGCGTCAGAGCGATGACAGATTCATAAACATCGTTTTGAACAGCATTTGCAGAAGAGACCTTAACAAAGCGATCCTCGGCACCCGCAATTTCTGTGGCGACCTCGTCTATGTTGCCGCGCAGCCCCGTTATTCCTTCGTTGTCGCCACCAGTATAGGCCAATAGATCCGCCAAACCCTGTTCGATATCTTCTTTCATATCATCCAGGCTCTTCAGCTGTGCCACAACCAAGCGCGATTGATAGATGCTTTCTGTCAATCGATTGCTGACGAGCCAGGAGATTCCAGCGACCAGCGCCAGCATCGCAACAAAAGCGCCCCCTAAAATAAATACCTGCGTACGCAGTGAAAAACGATGCATGAGTTATCAGCCTTTACAAACATTATACGTTCTGGCTCCCAGTTATATTCAAAAGTAGTGTACATCCCGTTATCTTGGTCCAAGGAAGCCTATAGGCTGGGCAAAGGGGGCAAAATCTCATGGACCTCTTTGCACCCTCTTTCATAGAGTGCGCCTTGCGCAGCGCATGTTTTTGACCTTGGACTTTGGCGCACCTCTTCTTCTGGAGCTCAGCCTGCTTGCTCAACTGCCGCTGCTGCTGGCCCCATCCCTGCGGCTGCCGGTAGCTGGTCTGTTTTTCTGAACGAAACGGTCAAAATCGCCACATTGTGCGACCGTTTCCAGGGCCTGAACGGTTTTGGGAAAACCCTGCAATTATCCCACCATTGCCCCGTTCTTGCCCGAATTCGACACCAAACACAGGTTGAGCAAACGAAACAAAAGGACCCTGCGAATGGATCGACTGACCGAAATGGAGGCCTTTGCCAATGTCGTGGACCAGGGCGGGTTCACCGACGCGGCAAAGAAGATGGGGATTTCAAAATCCGCCGTATCTAAACATGTATCCAGCCTGGAGACCCGCCTCGGCGCTCGGCTGCTGAACCGCACAACGCGCCGCGTGTCGCCGACAGAAATCGGCCTCGCCTATTATGACCGCGCCAGACGCGTGCTGAACGATGCCGGCGAAGCTGACGCGCTTGTCTCCTCCATGCAATCCGCGCCTTCGGGGCTGCTCAGGATTTCGGTGGCGACGGATTTTGGCGTCAACCATCTGTCACCGGTGCTGTCGGATTTCCTACGTGATTTTCCCGATATCACTGTCAACATGGTTCTGAACAACCGCTATGTGGAGCTGATTTCAGAAGGTTTTGACATGGCTCTGCGCATTGGCGAACTGGAAGACAGCTCGCTCAAGGCCCGCAAGCTCACCGAGACCACCAAACGGATGATCGCCTCACCGGGCTATCTGGAACAATTTGGCCGACCGCAAAAAATCGACGATCTGAACACCCACAAGCTTTTGCACTATTCCAACCAGTCCAGCGGCAATGTCTGGAAGATCACCGCCCCCTCTGGTGAAAAGCGCCAGGTGCGCACCACGGGCTGGCTGTCGGTGAACGATGGGCAATCCCTGCTCAATGCTGCGATCTCGGGTCTGGGCATCGCCTATCTGCCCAGCTATCTCTACTCTGAAGCGATGGCAGAGGGGCTGGTCGAAGACGTCATGCCAAACCTGCCCGTAGAGACCCAGGGCATCTATGCGGTCTATCCTCCGGGCAAGTTCACCCAGCCCAAGGTCCGTGCCTTTATCGACTTTCTGGCCCATTCTTTTGCCGGCAAAGATAGCGAAGAGTGGCAACAGTCTGCCTGATTGGCGGCACAGCCCCATGACTCCTCTCTTTTCAAAGCTGCTCCTGCTCAGGCGGGGGCAGTTTTCTGCTGCGCCACCCGCAGAAAGGACAGCGCTTTCCTCGGTTTGGCGCCCGGAGTCCTGACCCTAGATTATCTGGAGAGCAGAACCACCTCCACCCGGCGATTTTTCTCGCGCCCAGCGGCCGTAAGATTACTGGCAATCGGCGCCATATAGCTGGCTCCGGCAACCTCGATACGCCCGTCAGAAACACCATAGGTCTGCACCAGTGTTTCCTTGACCACCGAGGCCCGCCGCAGTGAAAGGGACTTGTTGTCCTCAAGCCCGCCAACGCTGTCAGTGTGTCCAACAACCAGAATCTGAGCCTGGGGCTGCTCTTCCAAAAAGCCTGCGAGCTGCTCCAGACTGGCAATAGCGTCCTGGCTCAGTGCTTCCCCTCCGGTGCCAAACACCACTCCGGCAAGCACGACATGGCCCTGTTGTTCGAGCAGGCTTGCCAGCCCCAAAGCGGTTTGTGTTTGAGCTTGTAACGGAAGGGCGGAGGCGGGTGTTTCTGCTGGCACAAGAGCCAAAGGCGCCTGTTTTTCCGGTGAGACCTCGATCAGCTGAATGTAGGTTACTGTTCCGCTTCGTGACACCAATAACGAAACCACCTGCCTGGCCGCAGCAGGCTCAGCTGTTGCCTGCCCCGCCGTGGCCAGATCCGCCGTCGCCGCCACGGTCTGTTTCTGCGCCGCCAGAAAGTGGTAATCCGACAGGCTGACAACCATGTCGGGTGCGGGGACGACTTCGATGCCAAAGCGAAAATCAAAGCCACCGCATTGGCGGGTTTCGCATTGGAACAGGATTTCATAGCCCTGTTCTACCAGCTGGCTGCGCAGCACATCCAAAACCTGCAAAACAGTTGTATCGCCTTGCAGATGCCAGGTTCGCCGCAGGATATGGCCTTCTTGCAGGCGCAGGGGGATACCCGCCGCGCTAAAGGCGCCAACCGGTAGCGCATAGGTGCCCAACGCGGTTTCCCGCTCGGAGCGGGCTGTGGCGCCCGCAGGCAGCTGCAAGGCCGCCTCCCCCCCTGATTGAGCCGGAGCCGCAACAGCGGAGAAAGCCAGGGTCAGACAGCTGCCAAGAGCCAGAACAGCAGGGCTAAGCCTCATCTGGTCTGCCTCACCGGAACTGCGCGTGGTATTCGTCGTTTGGCACCATGCCAGTGGCCGAGGCAACACGGTTGGACATGTTGTAAAACGCGGTAACATTGGCAATGTCCCAGATATCGCGATCGCTAAAGCCAACCTGGCGCAGCATTTCGCGATCGGCCTCTTCGATCTCGGTGCTGGCCTTGGTGACCTTGACCGCAAAATCCAGCATGGCCCGTTGGCGCGCATCCAACGGGGCAACCCGGTAATTCATCACCAGCATCTCGCCCAGTTTTGGATCGCCCGAAAGCTGGCGAACCGCAGCGCCATGGGCCGCAAGACAATAAAAGCAGCCGTTGACCGCCGAAACCGCCACCGCGATCATCTCGCGTTCCAGTTTGCTCAGGCCGCTGTCGCCTAGCATCAGCTCATTGTAGAGCGCACTAAAGGTGTTAAGTTTATTCTCATCAAACGCATGGGCGCGCAGCACGTTAGGCACCATGCCCAGCTTGTCCTGGCAGATGCCGAAATACTTCTGCATGCCCGCAGGCAGCGGGTCCAAAGGCGGCAGATCCAGGGCGGTTGGCGCTGTTTGATCGGTCATGGTGAATTAAGCTCCTGAAGGTAAATGTCGGTAATGGTATTGTCCGCAATTGGTCATGCCCAATGAGGCATAAAGTCCGTTGGCTCCGGCGTTTTTCTTGGTGCAAAGCACTGCCAGCTCGCACGCGCCATTTTCAGCCGCCCACAAGGCGGCCTGACGCATCATCCAAACCCCCATGCCACGGCGGCGTTGGTGCGGCAGGATCTCCAGCGCATGCACCATGGCCACGCCATCATGCACCGCCACAAAACCTGCCCCAGCTGGTTTATCATCGTTGCGCGCCAACAGGGCCGCCTTGGGATCAGCAGCCCGGTCCATGATCGTCTGACGTTCCGGGCCAATGCCCCCAGCGATCCAGATTTCACGCTGGATTTCTAGCGGCGACCACAGGGCAAAGGTAGTGACACGGGGGATCTCTTGGTCTGTCAGCTGTTCAATCGGACAAAGCCACAGATTGACCGGGTCTTTCACCAGATAGCCGCGCGCGGCCAGCTGTGCATCCAGCTCGTCCTGGCCATCGCGAACCATAAAGAGGCAATCTTGCCCCATGGCGCGCATCGCCTGTTCGGCGGCCTCGATCTCAGCCTCCGAGGCGGGACCCTCAACGCTGGCGGCCGAAACGCGGCTGCCGCCGCCCTGTCCCTCGCGCAGAGTGACAGGCCCAAGTCTGCGTTTTCCAGCCGCAGGCCAGGTGGCCTCAACCACATCATAATACTTTGGATCTGTCAGCGTGGCGCCCATGCTCATAGCCCCATCTCCTGTGCCAACTCCCGCATTGCCGCGTCAACCCCGGGGCCATTGTGGCCACGGATCACCACATTGGCCCCGTAGGCGCCGTTGTGCTGAAACGGATAGCACCCGATCGACAAATCCCCGTGCCGCGCGGCCAGATCCGACAGGAAAGCCGCGATATCGCCTTCGCCGCGCATCACCCGCAGGCTTTGCGATAGCAAGGGCTCGCCGCCGGTCAGCCCCGGCAGAACGCTAGCCACCATGGCCTGAAAAACCGTTGGCACCCCAGCCATTACATGCACATTGCCTAAGCTGAATCCCGGCGCCGAAGACACCGGATTGTCGATCAAGGTCGCGCCGTCGGGGATTCGCGCCATGCGCAGGCGCGCCGCGTTCAGCTCTTGCCCCGAATTGGCATAATGCGCCGCCAGAATGGCCCGGGCATCGTCGCGCACATCAAGATGGGCGCCAAAGGCCTCTGCGATGCAATCTGCAGTGATATCATCATGGGTCGGGCCAATGCCGCCACTGGTAAAGACATGGTCAAACCTTTTGCTCAGCGCTTGCACGGCGGCAATAATAACCGGTGCATCATCGCTGATCACCCGCACTTCCTTCAGGTCGATGCCATGTTTGGTCAGCTCACCTGCCAGAAAATGCGTATTGGTGTCCTGGGTCCGTCCTGACAGGATTTCATCACCGATGACCAACATTGCGGCACTTGGGTTGGGCATCTTCTCTCTCCTATGATGACACTCTGCGCGATCTTTGCTGCAAGATAGCCACTCCTGCATCAAGGGCAAGCGGGCATCCCGTCTCAGGCAAGCTCTGACGCGCGGTTTCTGGCCAAGATTGGCACAAACACTTTCCTCACCATGGCTTTCTCAGACCTGCTGACGATTTCGCCCCCTGCGTGCGCCCCTTTTGCCCCATCCCAAACCTCTATGGGCACCGCCCAGCATCAAGGTATTGCGTGCAGGTCAGCCAATCCCACACTGCAATCGTTGTGCCAACCCATGGGGTGTTCTACTCAGAGGCTATGAAACTTCTCGCAATCTCTGGCAGTGGCCGCGCCACATCCACCAACACCGCTTTGCTCAAATCTGTGTCTGAAATCGCAGGTTCTGATCATCGCGTAACGGTTTTCGCAGGCGTCGCTGATTTGCCGGTCTTCTCTCCTGACGCAGAACAGGATCCCTTGCCGCTGCCGGTTCGGAGTTTCATTGACCTGATCCGCGAAAATGATGCACTGATCATCTCAAGCCCCGAATACATAAGGGCAATTCCCGGTGGCTTGAAAAACGCGATTGATTGGCTGGTGTCCCGAGACGAGATTATTGGCAAGCCTATAGCCTTACTGCACGCCTCACACCGAGGGGATGACATGCTTGCTCAGTTGCGGCTGGTTTTGGCCACAGTCAGCGATGGGTTCACCCCAGAAGCCTTCGCCAGGTTTGACCTAATGAAACTGTCACCAGAGCAAATTCATCAGACCATGTTGGAGCCGCAGAACCGATCACAGGTGGTTGATTTTCTTGCACAGCTTACCCGTCAGGTCGCGCAGATCCGAGCCTAGAACTGGCCATTTGGCAAAATGGCCAGTCACACCCCAACGACAGGTGCCGCCACAGTTATCTCATGCGGGCTGATCTGAGTGCTGTAAACAAGCCGCTCAACGCCACAGATTTGCGCATGATCAAAGGCCCGCGCATAGGCCGGGTCGATATCATCAGCGAGCTGAAAGCGGTCGCAATCTGTGCGTTGCACAAGATAGAGCATCACCGCCCGGTGCCCTTGCTCTACCATACGGGCCAGTTCTTCCAGGTGTTTTGTGCCCCGTTTAGTCACACTATCGGGAAACTCCGCCACGCCCGGTTGCCGCATCAGCGTGACGCTCTTGACCTCGACATAGCAGGCCGGAAAACCGGGCTGAGTCAGAAGAAAATCAATGCGGCTGTTTTCACCATATTTCACTTCGGGCTGTACGGTTTTGTAGTCAGCCAGCTCGGTGATTTTCTGAGCCTCAAGGGCGGAACGCAAAACCCGGTTGGGAACCGCAGTATCAATGCCTGAGAAATGTCCGTTCCCATGCTCAACCAATCGCCAGCCGTATTTCAGCTTTTTGCGCGGATCATTGTTGGGCTCCAGCCAGATCCGCATGCCCGGCTCTGCCAGCCCGGTCATCGAACCGGGGTTGGGGCAGTGGGCGGTGATTTCCTGGCCATCTGGCAGCAGACAATCGGCCAAAAATCGCTTGTAGCGCCGGATCAAGGTGGCCGGGATGAGAGGCGTAGAAAATTTCATTTTATCTTCCTATCGCAGCCGCAAAGGGTGTCAAAGCAACATTCTCGATCAATCAGGACAATCTGCATCCGCGCCCACAGACAGGGATACGCGGTCGTTTTAGACGGCGTACTATATTGCGGACGCGGGGGCTGATCTAACGCAGATGCAATTCTGTGCAAAAGATCGCCCTGGGCCAAGGCTGCCAGCAGCCTGACCTGCACCAGCCCCCAGCCCCGGTTTTACAACGGCGGCTCTGGTTCTTTTAACCAAATCCCCTTACATAGTCCCCAAGAGACACGCCTACGGAGCCCAGCTTGATGAGATCGAAAGACGGCCGCACCACCAAAGACGGCATTCGCATTTACCAGGAAGCCGATTTTTCCGGCATGCATGTGGCCGGGAAGCTGGCCGCGCAGATTCTGGATGACATCGCACAGCATGTTTTTCCAGGGCAGACCACCGGAGAGATCGACCGGCTCATCACCAATATGGTCGAGGAGGCCGGGGCAAAATCTGCCACCATCGGCTACAAGGGCTATCAGCACGCCAGCTGCATTTCAGTAAACCACGTGGTCTGCCACGGTATCCCCAGTGACAAAAAGCTGAAAGATGGCGACATCCTCAATATCGACGTGACCGTCATCGTGGATGGCTGGTTTGGCGATACCTCGCGGATGTTTGTTGCGGGTAAACTGTCGCGCAAGGCCGAGCGCCTGATTCAGGTGACCCATGACAGCCTGATGAAAGGGATCGAGGTGGTGAAGCCCGGCAATACCTTTGGCGACATCGGTCATGCCATCCAATCCTATGCTGAAAGCCAACGGATGAGCGTGGTGCGCGATTTCTGCGGCCATGGTTTGGGGCTGGTGTTTCATGCGCCGCCCAATGTGTTGCACTATGGCCGCCCCGGTACCGGCCCAAAGCTGGAAGAGGGCATGTTCTTTACCATCGAGCCGATGATCAATCTGGGCCGCCCCGAGACCAAGATCCTCGCCGATGAATGGACCGCTGTCACCCGCGACAAATCCCTGTCGGCGCAGTTTGAACATTCCATTGGCGTCACCGCAGACGGGTTTGACATTTTCACCCTCTCCCCCGGCGGCAAGTTCCACCCGACCTACGGCTAGGACCTCCGCCCCGGCGCCCTGATATCAAAAGCCCCGACCCTCGGTTGGGGCTTTTCATTTGGGGAAAGGAGTTTGCTCAAAGCCCGATCAAGGCCGGGACATCAGACATATGGGAAAAGACCTCAGCACCCGCCGTCGCCAGATCCGCGCCACCGCCCTCGGGCGCAAAGCCAAGACACCGCATACCAGCCCGCGCCGCCGCCGTAGCCCCGGTGGCGCTGTCTTCGATCACCAGACAGTCGCGCGCCTGTATGCCAAAATGGCTGGCCGCCGCCAAAAAAAGCCCCGGATCCGGTTTTGCCACGCCCAGGGAATGGGCTGAAAACATCGCACTGGGGTGAAACCGCTGCCACAGCCCGTTCTGCCCCAGGGTGATGCGCATCTTGTCTTCGCTGCCATTGGACGCCACACAGCAGGGGATTTGATGCTGATCCAGGACCGCCAAAAGCGCCGTAACACCCGACGTCAGATCCACACCGGCCTTGAGCGCCGCATAGGTTTCCCCATAGATTTCATCAACCCAGCCCTCATGCAGGTCCGCCCCAAGCGCGATGGCTTTCTGCATCACCCCAGTCATAGTGCCACCGACAAACAGCTGCATCGAGCGTTCAAGGCTCAGCGCCAGCCCATGCCTGGACAAATTGTCGACCAGCGCCTGATTTGACACCCGTTCACTATCGACCAGTACCCCGTCGCAATCAAAAATAACCAGCTGTGGCGTTGGAAAGGTCGTAGGCATGTCATGAATTCCTGAGGCAAAGCCCCGGTATTCTGCCCCGCGCTAAACCCTGATGCAAACCCTGTACCGGCACAAAACCGCCCGATCTACCCCGCGCCTGTTTCAGACTGACACACCCCGCAACAACAGGGTAATATGGCTGTCGCCATATTTGCGCGCGTCTCGCAGCTCATAGCCTTCGGGAGGGGACATCGCCGCGTTTTCTTCCCAGATGATCAGCGCATCCTCCGCTATCCAGCCGCCAGCCTCGGCGGCCTTCAGGGCCTTTTCCCCCAGGCCTTTGCCATAGGGGGGATCGAGAAACACCACATCAAAGGGCGCCTGCGGGTTCTCCCCCAGCTTCAGCGCATCGCGCCGGATCAGGCTGGCGCGATCGTCGGCGCGACAGATGTCGATATTGTTGGCGATCAGCCCCTGCGATACCCGGCCATCATCGACAAATGTCACGCTCTCGGCGCCGCGTGACAGGGCCTCGAGCCCCAACGCACCGGTGCCGGCAAAAAGATCCAGCACCCGCATCCCGTCAAAATCAACCTGATGCGCCAGCACATTGAACAGGCTCTCGCGCACCCGGTCAGTGGTGGGGCGCAGATGTGCCCCCGCATCGCCCTTGCCCAGCGCCGCCAAGGCGCGACCGCGAAAGTCCCCGGCGATGATCCTCATGCTTTCAGCAGGGGTTTCAGATCCGCCGCAGCGTCTGCCACCGCCGCCTTATCTGCCGTCTTGCCCATGTCGATCAGCCGTTTGCCGACCATATAGGCACGCGGATCATTCATTGCGTCCACCGCAACCAATTGATCGCCCTTATAGTACCAGAACGAGGTGCTCCGGCCGTCACCGGCGCGGGTGACAACATTGTCAAACCCGGTGTTCAAGCCGGCGATCTGTAGTTTGACATCATACTGATCCGACCAGAACCAGGGCGTTGCCACATAGTCCTTGCCCGCGCCCATCATGTTCTGCGCCACGACCTCGGCCTGATCAATGGCGTTTGGCACGCTTTCCAGCCTGATACGACCGCCTTTATACGGGAAAGAGGCACAATCCCCCGCGGACCAGATCGACGGGTCAGATGTGCGCCCCTGCGCATCGGTCTTGATGCCATTCTCCACCTCCACCCCGGCCAGCGCCGCCAGTTGGGTGCTGGGGGTGATACCAACGCCAACAACGACAAAATCAACCTCAACAGTGGAGCCGTCGCCCAGGACGGCGCGGGTCACATGGCCCGCCTCGCCTTCCAGATGGTCCAGCCCGGTGCCTTCCAGGATGGTCACACCGTGATCCCGGTGCAGAGCGCGGAAATAGTCAGAGGTCTCGGGCGCGGCGACCCGCTGCAGGATGCGATCGCCCATCTCCACCAGGGTGACATCAACCCCGCGTTTGGCGCAGACCGCTGCGGCCTCCAGCCCGATGTAACCACCGCCAACGATCAAGGCGCGCTTGCCCGCAACCACATAGGGCGCCATGGCATCCACATCGTCCAGGCTGCGCACCACAAAAACCCCGCCAAGATCACCGCCGATGGCGGCAGGCAGCTGCCGTGGATCCGATCCGGTGGTCAGGGCCAGCTGGTCATAAGCAATCACCTCATCGCCCAGGCTCAGGGTCTTGGCCCCAGCATCAATCGCCGTCACCACGGTGCCGAGACGTAGGGTAATGTTGTTGTCAGCGTAAAAACTCTCAGGCCGCAGAAACAGCCGCTCCAGTTCCATCTCTCCCAGCAGATAGGCCTTAGACAGCGGCGGGCGCTGATATGGCAGGGTGTTTTCGGCCCCAATCAAGGTGATTTCGCCCTCAAACCCATCCTTGCGCAGCTTCGCCACCAAGGACGATCCTGCCTGTCCTGCTCCGATCACAATGATGTGACTCATTTCACCTCTTGCCTCCCACGCTGGTTCTGGTCTCCTGTTGTGGTAACCCTATAGGGGCGAAGAACCTAAACGCAATCACCACAACAGAGGAAACGCGCAATGATTTCTGCTGGAGAGAAACTGCCCGATGCAACGCTCACCCAAATGGGCGCTGAAGGCCCCGAACAGGTGCAGATGGCCGATAAGGTAAAGGGGCGCAAAGTCGCAATTTTTGCGGTGCCCGGCGCCTTTACCCCAACCTGTCATTCCGCCCATGTGCCCAGTTTTATCCGCACCAAGGATCAGTTTGCTGCCAAAGGCGTCGACGAGATCATCTGCATCTCGGCCAATGATCCCTTTGTGATGCAGGCCTGGGGCGAAGCAACCGGCGCCACGGCTGCCGGAATTTCCATGCTGGCCGATGCCGAAAGCGCCTTTACCGATGCAATCGGCATGCGCTTTGACGCGCCGCCCGCCGGGCTGATTGGCCGCTCGCTGCGCTATGCAATGCTGGTTGAGGATGGCGTCGTGACCCAGCTCAACATGGAAGAAAATCCCGGCCAGTGCGAACTCTCTGCTGGCGAAGGCCTGCTGGCCTCGATTGGCTGATGCAAAACGGCTGCCCGAGCCTATCGCTTGGGCAGCCGCATTTTTGATCTCAGGCCAGAGTTTCAGGCCAAAATTTAAGGCCAAAATTTCAGACCAGGCTATCGAATTTCCGCGCCAGCTTGGCATCCAGTGCCGAGACCCCCTCCACGTCATGGGTGGTGAGCACGACCGTTACCTGATTGTAGATATTGCTCCATTCTGGATGGTGGTCCCATTTTTCAGCCCAGATCGCGGCACGGGTCATCCAGCCAAAGGCGTCGACAAAACTGTCAAACGTGAAGGTCTTGGTCAGGGCATCGCGCCCCTCGACCATCTGCCATCCGGTTGCAAACAGCGGATCCAGTAGCGGCCCGCGCGTGGCCTCTGATAGTTTCTCAGTCATTCCTGTTCCTCCACTTCTGCTTTGCGAAACGGCCCATAGCTGGTCAGCACCTCGACCTCTTCTGCCACCGCTGCCCGCTCGGCTTCCAGATACCGGCCAACGGCCTCGGCAAACCCTGCATCACCGATCCAATGCAGGCTGTGTGTCTCCACTGGCAGATAGCCACGCGCCAGTTTGTGTTCGCCCTGCGCGCCAGCCTCAACCCGTAACAGCTGATTGGCAATGGCAAAATCAATGGCCTGATAGTAGCATAATTCAAAGTGTAAACAGGGGTGATGTTCCAGGCAGCCCCAGTAGCGCCCATATAGGGTCTCACGCCCGATGAAATTCAACGCCCCCGCAACCGGATAACCATCGCGTTCCGCCAAAATGAGATGCAGATCATCCGCCATGGTTTCGTGAATGATCGAAAAGAACTCCCGCGTCAGATAGGGTGTGCCCCATTTGCGCGATCCGGTATCCTGATAAAAGGCCCAGAAGGCATCCCAGTGCTCCGGGCGGAGCTGCTCCCCGGTATAGCTGTGGATTGTGCCACCAAAGCTCTGAGCCTGGGCGCGTTCCTTGCGGATATTTTTACGCTTGCGCGACGACAGCTCCGCCAGAAAGCCGTCAAAATCCGCATAACCATCGTTGAGCCAGTGAAACTGTTGGCTGACCCGTGGCATCAGCCCCATCTCAGTGCCGATCTGCGCCTCTTGTGAGGTGCAAAAGGTCACATGCAGGGATGAGACCTGGTTGTCGCCCGCCAGCTGCACCGCCCCCTGCACCAGGGCCGACTGGCCAATGCCCTCATAGCCGGGCCGCACCAGCAACCGTCGCCCCGTAGCGGGGGTAAAGGGCACTGCGATCTGCAGCTTGGGATAATAGCGCCCGCCGGCCTGCTCATAGGCATGGCCCCAGTTGTGATCAAAGATATATTCGCCCTGGCTGTGCGATTTGGCATAGAGCGGCGCGCAGGCAATCAAGGCCCCGTCGAGAGAGGCGGTCAGATATTGCGGCTGCCATCCCGTGCCCGGCCCTACCGACCCGCTTTGCTCTAACGCGCTGAGAAACCGGTAGGTGGTAAAGGGATCCAAAGGACGCCCGCCATCAAAGGCTTCCGGGCAGGCACAGGCATCCCAATCCGCTGCCGCAATCTGCGACAGGCTGCCAAGCACGCGAATTTCAACTGGTTTGTGATCCATAAACTCTCCCTGCTCCTGACACTATTTGAGCAGCGTATCGCGTTGATCAAGCCGGCAGCGGCGAAAGATATTGTTCAAAAGTAACATTATCCACCCATTTGCGCGCCTCGTCCTCGGCTGCACGGCTTTTCACCGTCCAGCATAGAACCGGCACCCCAGCGGCGCGCAAACCCTGCACCCGCTGACGCGACAGATCCCCCACCTCGTGGCTGATAAAGCTGGACTGGCTGCTGTCAAAATCGGGGATGTCGCGCAGCCGCTCACAGGTGGCTTTGGGAACCGGGGTCCAGTCCGTCGGGTCATACGCGCTGGTCACCAAACCCCGCGCAATATGGGGCGCGTATTGCGCCAATGCAGCGGTCGAATGTGGATTGAACGACATCAGGGCGACTGTTCCCTCATAGCCCTGCAGGACCTTGGCTGTGGCTGCTTCCAGATCGCCCACATTGGGGCCCAGATTGCCATCCTGGTCCTTAATCTCAATCAGTAGCGGTACCTGACCGGCCACCAGATCCAGCACCTCGGCCAGGGTCGGTATACACTCGCCGTCGCCACCTTTTAGCGGGATCTGTTCCAGCTCTGCCCGGCTGCGGGCCGCGACCAAACCTGTGGCCTCGGTCAGGCGGTCCAGGTCTTCGTCATGAAACACCATGGGACAGCCATCGCTGGAGCGCTGCAAATCAATTTCGATCGCATAGCCCGCCGCAATCGCCGCGCGGATGGCCGCGCGGCTGTTCTCGGGCCGTCCATCCGTCACATCATGCAGCGCCCGATGGGCAACAGGCAGCGACAGCAGGTCAGCAGGGAGTTTTGGGATCATTTGATCTGGAACACCGCGTCGATTTCAACCGCCACCCCCAGTGGCAACGACGGCGAGCTAACGGCCGAGCGCGCGTGGCGGCCAGCGTCACCCAGTGCGGCAACCAGGAAATCTGACGCGCCATTTACCACCTGTGGCTGCTGGGTGAAATCCGCAGTGGAATTGACAAATGCGCCCAGCTTCACCACCCGCACCAGGCGTTCAAGATCGCCACCGCAGGCGGCTTTCAGCTGCGCCAGCAGGGAGATGGCACAGCGCTTGGCGGCGGCCTGACCGGCCTCCACATCCAGATCCGCGCCCAGGGTGCCGGTGATCAAGCCGTTTTCATCCGCAGAGATCTGCCCGGAGACATAGACCATGTCACCCACAACGACAAAAGGCACATAGTTGGCCGCCGGGGCCGGGGCCTCTGGCAGGGTGATGCCCAGGTCTTTTAGGTTTGCTTCGATGCTCATGGTCACGCTCCTTCAACGCCGATGTTTCGCGGCGACGCTAGCGCTGATGACCCCCGCCGGAAAGACCAAAAACGACAACAGCCACCAGCACCGGGGCATCAGTCTTCGCGGAAGGCTTTGACAAAATAGTCGGCCAGGGGTTTCACCAGATAGGTCAGCGGCGAACGATCCTGGGTGCGGATATAGCTTTCCACCGGCATGCCGGGAATAAGCACCGTACCTTTGGGCAGGCGCTGCGCCTCCTCTGCGTTCAGTTCTATTTCAGCCCGGTAAAAAGAGGCCCTGGTGTTCTGGTCCTCAAATGCATCCGCCGAGACCTGCATGACCTTACCATAGAGATCCGGGGTATTGCGCTGATCCAGAGACGAAAATTTCAGCGTCACATCCTGCCCGACATAGATCTGTTCGATATCCGTGGGCGACACCTGCGCCACGATCACCAGCGGGCGGTCCTGCGGCACCAGATAAAGCACCGGGTCTGCCGCCCGGATTACCGAACGGGGGGTGTGAACCTGCATGTCATAGACAATTCCCGAAACCGGTGCGGTGATATCCAGCCGGTCCAGGCGCTCCAGCAGGGTGCGGCGGTTTTCGCCCAGCTCCAATTCCTGAAACCGCAGATCGCGCAGCTGGGTGATCGCCTCTTCCCGCCGGGTCGAGCCCAGTTTCAGGATCACGATCTCAGTCTCGGTAATCCGCCCCAAGGCCTGGGCCTCGGTGGCGATCAGCTCTCCCAAACGGCCACTCAGATCGGCCTCGGTGCGGCGCAGGTTGAGCACAGTCCCCGCCTGCGCCAGCCCCCGGTCCAGCAGAATTGTCTGGTTCTTCAGCTCCTCGGCGATCAACTCCAGCTGCTGCTCCATCGAGGCCTGCTGTGCCTTGATCCCGGTGATCTGATCCCGCGTCTGCGAGCTGCGTTTGTCCAGCTGTTCAATTTCACGGGCAATGGATTCTTCGCGGGCCACAAACAGACGGCGCTGACCCTCTACCAGATCAAGCACCGCCGGACGGGTCTCGGTCAGAGCCAACAGCTCCGCATCAAAGGTAACCTCTTTGGCGCTGTCACGTTCCGCTTCCAGCCGTCCGCGCCGCGCCATCATTTCAAACAACTGGCCCTCGATAATGGCCAGTTGCGAGCGCAACTCCTTGGCGTCGAGACGTAGCAACATCTGGCCGAGAGCGACGCTGTCGCCCTCATCCACCAGGATCTCGGCGACAATACCGCCATCCAGATGCTGCACGACCTGCCGGTTGCGATCCACCTCGATACGGCCAGAGGCAACAACCGCCCCGGCAATAGACGACATCACCGCCCAGGTCCCAAAACCGCCCAACAGGATAAGCAGGCTCACGGCGCCAATCAGCAGGGGCTTGCGGGCAGACCATTCGCTGTCCTGGCTCATTGCACACCTCCCGTGCCAGCCGTCTTGCGAATGGACTGATGATTGGCCACCATTTCCTGCAACACCTTATCCTTGGGCCCAAAGGCGGTTTGCACGCCGTTGTCGATCACCAAGAGCATCTCACATTCCTGTATAGCTGCCGGGCGGTGCGCCATGATGAGCACGGACTGACCCGCAGCTTTGAGCGCCTTGATCGCCTGGTTCAGAGCCACAGAGCCTTCGTTATCAAGGTTCGAGTTGGGCTCATCCAGGATCACAATCACCGGCATGTCATAAAGCGCACGGGCCAGGGCCACGCGCTGCATCTGTCCTCCTGACAGGCGCCCGCCCCCCGCAGATACGCGGGTGTCGTAGCCATCTGGCAGGTTGACGATCATCTCATGGGCTGCTGCTTTCTTGGCTGCGGCCACGACTTTTTCTGCATCTGGCTCCTCAGCCAAGCGCGCGATATTCTGCGCGATGGTGCCGTCAAACAACTGCACGCGCTGCGGCAGATAGCCAAAATGCCGCCCCAACACATCCGGATCATATTGGTCCAGCGCTGCACCATCCAGGCGCACGGTGCCGGCAGCCGGTTTCCAGGCCCCCGTCAGCGCCTTGGCCAGCGTCGATTTGCCCGACCCCGAGGGACCAATCACCCCAATCGCCTGGCCTGGCTCGACCCGGAAACTGACGTTGCGCAGCTGTGCCCGGCTCTCCCCCGGTGGCACCACTGCCAGCGCCTGAACCTCCAGACGCGCCGCGGGCTGTGGCAGTGCCATGCGCTCCATTTCGGGCGGAACCTTGGTCAGCAGCTCCGCCAGGGAATGCCAGCCTTTGATGGCGCGCTGCACCAGAGCCCATTGCCCCAGCCCCAGCTCGATTGGTGCCAGGGCGCGCCCCATCAATATCGACCCCGCAATCATCGCCCCCGGCGAAACCTCCCCCTGCAGCGCCAGATAGGCCCCCAAGCCCAGCATTGCGGATTGTAGAAACAGTCGAAGTGTCTTGGTCAGAGTGGTGAAGCCGCCGCCGGTATCATTGGCGCTCAGCGTGTCTTTCAGGGCCGCTGTGCGAATTTTCTGCCAGCGCTGAAACGCAGCGCCGCGCATGCCCATGGATTGGATCATCTCTGCCTCGCCGCGAATTTCCTCAGAAGAGAGATTGGCGCGATGGGAGGAAACCGCCGCCTTTTGCAACGGCTCACGGCTGAACACCTGATTGAGCAACGCCACCGCAACCAAAACCGCGCCGCCCCCCAGGGCAAGCAATCCCAGCCAGGGGTGGAACAGGGCAATCCCAGCGAGAAAGAAAGGTGTCGAGGGTAGATCAAACGCAGCGCCCAAAACCGGTGAAGACATCAGTCTCTGAATTGCCTCCAGATCTGCAGTCCCAGTCTGGGCAACCGGGTCCTGGGCCACCGCGGAACGGCGGACCATGGCGTCAAACACCCGTTTGTCCAGCTGCGCCTGAAACCGGGCGCCAATCCGTGCCAGCACCCGACCACGCACGTAGTCCAGAAGCCCCATCATGCCATAAAGAAACAGGACCAGCAGCGACAGGGCCACCAGGGTCGCCTCCGACCCACTGCCTAGCACGCGATCATAGACCTGCATCATATAGAGCGGCCCCGTCAGCATCAGCAGGTTTACAAAGACACTAAAAATACCAACGGCCCAGTACAGGCCACGGCTTTGGCGGCGGCAGGCCGTAAGTTCATCATAACCAAGCTTAAATGTTTTATTTGCCATATTGACTATGCTCTAGCTGTTCAAACCGCCCGCGACATATTAAACCCTCCACCATCTACCAATCTGGGGAAACCTGTTCCGAATCTGCCACAAACGTGCAAACAAATTGCTGTTGAAAGTGGGAATCTTCGGGATTGTCCTTAAATAGGCCGCGCGTGTTAAATAGGCCGCGCGTGTTTCTCAAATAGCGAATTAACTGGATCACATACCGAATGCGACTTTTCACCAAACCTCGTTTTGTTTTTGCTGCGCTTGCTATGGTTCTGTCACTGGCAGGCTGCGCCACACAAAGCCCTGAGGCCAGGGCTGCTGGCGAGGTTTTTGACCCCTATGAAAACACAAACCGGTCTGTGCACAGCTTTAACCTAGCAGTTGATCGCTACGCCTTTCGGCCCGCCTCCAAGGGCTATGTGACCATCGTCCCCGAACCTATGGTTACCAGCTTTTCTTCCTTCGCCCGGAACCTGTCGATGCCGGGGCAGGCCGTCAATGCCCTGCTGCAAGGCAACCCCAAGCTGGCCGGGCAGGCTTTGGCCCGGTTCGCCATGAACACAACAATTGGCTTTCTGGGCCTTGCGGACCCCGCCACTGAATTCAACCTTCCCCAGGTAGATACCGATTTTGGCAAAACACTGGCTGTATGGGGCGTCGGGGAAGGCGCCTATGTTGAACTGCCGCTTTATGGCCCCTCCACCGCGCGGGATGCCACGGGTATTCTTGTCGATTTCTTCACCAACCCCATTGGCTACGCTCGGAACAATCCCGCCGATAACATCAGCATTTACGCTGAGATAGTGCGTCGCATGGGCGATCGTGGCAGATATTCAGATACCGTGGATTCGATTCTCTATGAAAGTGCCGACAGCTATGCCCAGGCCCGCCTGCTGTATCTGCAGAACCGGCGCTTCGAGCTGGGTGAAACGGCCGAGATCAGTGAGATCGACCCCTTTGACCTAGATACTGAAGGATTTTAAATGATGCATCGCCGCAGCTTTTTGACCGGTCTCACTGCCAGCGCAGCGCTTGTCCCCGCTGCTCCCCTTTGGGCTTTGAACGAAGCTGGCGCCAGCAGATTGATCAGCAGTCTTGTCACCGACATCAATAAGGTCATCGCATCGGGCAAGGCTGAAAATGCCATGTTCCGCGAGTTTGAACGAATCTTCAAACGCTACAGCGACACCTCCTATATTGCGGCCTATGCGCTTGGCGTTGATGCCCGCCGGGCCTCTGCTGCCCAAAAACGGAATTTCTCCAAGACCTTCCAGGGCTATATCTCCCGCAAATACGGCAAACGCTTCCGCGAATTCATCGGTGGCAGCTTGGAAGTGAAAAGCGTCAAGCGGGTCAAGAAGTGGTACGAAGTCAGCACCACCGCCTTTCTGCAGGGGCAAGCCCCCTTTGAGGTCACCTTTCTGGTTTCTGACCGCTCTGGCAAAGATCTCTTCTTTAATATGTATATCGAAGGGGTGAACCTGCTGCTGACCGAGCGCACCGAGATTGGCGCGATCCTGGACAGCAACAAAGGCGATATCGACGCAATGATTGCCGAGCTGAAGCGCCAAAGCTAAGGCCAGTCGCGCCAGACCTTATCATCACAGACGAAAGGCTCCCAACCGGGAGCCTTTTCTTTTTTGCTACGCAGCAGACAGGCGGGCTAGTTGCGGCCAAAGATGTCGCGCAAAAGCCCATCCACCGCCCGGCCGATCTCACGGCCCGGCTGGATCCGGTCGCGCCGCCGCTGCGGAGCCGGCTGCACAGGAGGCGCAATGGGTTCAGGCGCCAACATCGGCAGGGGTTCTGGTGTCAGACCCTCATGCACCCGTACCATGGCTTCGTGCCAGATCTCCGCTGGCAGACCACCGCCGGTGACACCGCTCAAAGGCGTGTTGTCATCATAGCCCATCCAGACACCGGCCACATAATCTGCGGTAAAGCCGATGAACCAGGCATCGCGCGCAGCCTGGGTGGTGCCGGATTTCCCGGCCGCCTGCCAACCGGGGATCTGCGCCCGACGTCCGGTGCCCTCAGCGATGACCTTCTCCATCATCCAAACCAGCTGTTGCGCTGCCTTGGTACGGATCACCCGCTCGCCCATGCCACCACTGCGCCCCATCAAGGGTTCTGTATCGGTGGCCAGGCGCAGCTCGCTGACGCCGTAGGGCGTCACCGATGAGCCACCATTGAGGATCCCGGCATAGGCGCCCGTCATTTCCAGCAACGTGCTTTCCGAGGCCCCCAGCGCCAGTGCCGGCCCTTCGGCCATTTCGTTATCAATGCCAAAATCGCTAGCAACCCGACGCACAAGATCCCGCCCCACGGCTTCGGAAAGTTTCACGGCGGGAATATTCAGCGAATCCCTTAGGGCACGGGCCAGCGTCACCTCACCATAGTATTTACGAGTATAGTTCTTGGGACACCATTCGCCAGATCCGGGCAGGTCCAGGCAATATTCCGTATCCAACAGGATATCGAGCGGCGAATAGCCCAGCTCCAGCGCGGTTGCATAGACAAAGGGTTTGAACGCCGAGCCGGTTTGCCGCTTTGCCTGGGTGGCGCGGTTGAACACGCCAGAAACCCGGGTCTTGCGTCCGCCAACCATGGCACGCACCGCGCCATCCGCGCTCATCACCACAATTGCGGCCTGCGCCTTGGACCCCTTGCGGACCTTGTTTTCAAAAACATAGGTCATCGCCTCTTCGACGGCGGATTGCAGCCGTTGGTCCATGGTGGTGCGGATAACCACATCTTCCGACGTTTGGGCGCCAAAATAGCTGGGCACACTGTCCATGATCCAGTCCGCGAAATAGCCACCTGCCCGCGCCTCTGCCGCCTGGCTGAGCCGCGCCGGATGATCCTGCCCCGCTTTGGCATCGGCCTGGCTAATGTAGCCCTGCTCCTGCATCAGGCGCAGCACGGTCGCTGCACGATCCTGCGACCGCTTGAGATTATTGGTCGGCGCCAGCGAGGACGGCGCGGTCAGCAATCCCGCCAGCATCGCCCCTTCAGCGGCGCTCAGCTGGTTGGCGGATTTGCCAAAATAGCGCTGCGCCGCAGCCTCCGCCCCGTAGGCGCCACCGCCCATGTAGGCGCGGTTCATATAGATCGAAAGGATCTCGTCCTTGCTATATTTGACCTCCATGGCCAGCGCATAGATAGCCTCGGTGCCCTTGCGCCACAGCGATCCCTGGCGACAGTCTTTCTCATAGTCGGCCTCATTCTCCCATTCTGTCGGATCATAGACCCGCCCGAGGCACAGCAACTTGGCCGTCTGTTGGGTAATGGTGGAGCCCCCATGCCCCGACAGCGGACCGCGCCCTTCGCTCAAATTGATCCGCACCGCTGAGGCCACACCACGGGGCGAAATCCCAAAGTGGCGGTAGAACCGTTTGTCCTCAGTCGCGACGATCGCGTTTTTCAGATAGGGTGAGACCGTCTGCGCGGTCACCACACCACCAAACTGATCTCCCCGCCAGGCAAAGACGTCGCCCTCATGGTCCAGCAAGGTGACAGAGCCGTGCGCGCGGCCATCCAATAGGGTTGAGACCTCTGGCAGGTTCAGCACCTGATAGCCCACTGCCATGCCCACCAGGGTGAGAACAATAAACCCAACCCGCCAGGAAAAGCTCCAGATCAGCCGCAATAGCCAGCGCACCGGCATCAACAAAGTCCCAATCACCCCACGTGGCTTACGGGGGCGCGTCGGCTTTTGCCGCGCCGAGGCTGGTCGCTGGGGGTTAGCCCGGGACTGAGATCGAGGTTTCGCTTTAGGCTTGGGCCGCGGTTTTGCCTTTGGCCTGCCAAACAGCAGCCCCCAAAGCCCACCACGTCGTTTGGCAGGCCGTTTGCCCCCTGCCTTTGCATAGCGTTTTTCCGCCACCAGTGGCTTTTGCCCTGAACCCTGCGCCATCTTCACAATCCTGCCCGGTTTGCCCGTTTTTACCACTCTACCCTCTCTGCTCTGCTTTGTAGAGAGGCGGTTTAAGGGGAAAATAGCTTCTCTTGCCGCCTAATTTTCGAGCATATTTACAATTTTGCGCTCCTTTTTTAACCGACGCCTCCGTGCTGCACCTGCAAAACCACCGCTCCGGTTCCCCCGACTCGGCGCCTTGGTTTTTCTGCAATTGCAAATACGCGGGTGCAACAGCCAGATCCCTTGGTGACAGGCACCTTTCCAAGACGAGGATGTCGAAATGAAAATGATCATCGCAGCCATCAAACCCTTCAAACTGGAGGACGTCCGCGAAGCACTGACAGGTATCGGCGTTTCCGGGTTGATGGTTTCCGAAGTCAAAGGCTTTGGCGCCCAGGCTGGCCATACCGAAATCTACCGCGGCGCCGAGTACGAAGTGAACTTTGTCCCCAAACTGAAGCTGGAAATCGTGGTCTCTGCCGGCCTCGCGGAGCAAGTGGTTGAAACCATCGCCAATACCGCCCGCACCGGCAAGATCGGTGATGGCAAGATCTTTGTAATCGACGTGGAGCATGCCCTGCGGGTGCGCACCGGCGAAACCAATCAAGACGCGCTTTAAGCGCCGCATTTGGAGGAAAACTGATGCGTAAATTCTCTCTCTCTTTGTCGGCCCTGGCGCTGACCACTCTGCCGGGCCTGGCCCTGGCGGATGAGGCCGCTGCCGCTGCCCCCGCTGATATCACCCCCTATATCTTTACCACGCTGCTGTTCCTGATTGGTGGCTTTATGGTGTTCTGGATGGCTGCTGGTTTTGCCATGCTCGAAGCCGGTCTGGTACGCTCCAAGAACGTCACCATGCAGCTAACCAAGAACATCGCGCTGTTCTCGATTGCCGCCATTATGTACTGGCTGGTTGGCTTTAACCTGATGTACCCCGGCGACGCCTGGTCGATTGGCGGCATCCTTGGTGCCTTCTCGCCCACCGCGTTGGAAGCTGTTGGTCTGGACGCAGCGGATGCCTCCCTGGACTATGCCTCGGTTGGCTCTGATTTCTTCTTCCAGCTGATGTTCTGCGCCACCACGGCCTCGATTGTTTCGGGCACCCTGGCGGAGCGTATCAAACTCTGGCCCTTCCTGATCTTTGTGGCTGTGCTGACCGGTATCATCTACCCCATCGGCGCATCCTGGCAGTGGGGCGGCGGCTTCCTCTCGGAAATGGGTTTCTCTGACTTTGCCGGCTCGACCGTGGTGCACGCAGCAGGTGGTTTTGCAGCCCTGGCAGGCGCTCTGATCCTCGGCCCACGTATCGGTAAATACAAAGGCGACAAAACCATCCCGATGCCTGGTTCCAACCTGGCGCTGGCAACCTTGGGTACCTTTATCCTGTGGCTCGGCTGGTTTGGTTTCAACGGTGGCTCGCAGCTGGCGATGGGCACCGTGGGCGATATCACTGACATCTCCCGCATCTTTGCCAACACCAATATGGCTGCTGCGTCTGGTGCCGTCACCGCGCTGATCCTGACCCAGGTCATGTTCAAAAAGCCCGACCTCACCATGACCCTGAACGGCGCCCTGGCTGGTCTGGTCTCCATCACTGCCGGCCCGCTTGACCCAACCCTGTTTGGCGCTCTGTGGATTGGTGCTGTTGGCGGTGTGATCGTGGTCTTTGTTGTACCGATGCTGGACAAGCTGAAAATCGATGACGTTGTTGGCGCCATCCCGGTTCACCTGGTTGCCGGTCTCTGGGGTACCTTTGCGGTTCCCTTTTACACCGCCGACACCTCCTTCGTGACCCAGATCACCGGCTTTGTTGCCATCGGTGCCTTCACCTTCATCGTCTCCGGCATTGTCTGGCTGATCCTGAAGTCCACCATGGGCATCCGCGTCAGCGAAGAAGACGAGATTAACGGGCTCGACATGGCAGAGCTGGGTATGGAAGCCTACCCTGAATTCAAAGCAGGCTAACGCCCAAAGACCTATGAGCAGAACACAGAAAACGCGGCCCCCTGGGGTCGCGTTTTTTTCGTTTGGCCCCTCCACGGACGCTTTTCGGGCGGGGCCTGCTTTGCAAACACAAAAACGCGCCCCAGAGGGCGCGCTTTGTACTTTCAAAACCTGGCTGACTGGGCTTCAGACGCCAGCGTCAATGATCGCTTTGGCCAGGACAGGAATAGTGGCCGTGTTCAGACCCGCGATGTTCATGCGGCTGTCGCTGACCATGTAGATACCATTATCGAGACGCATTTTCTCAACCAGTTCCGGAGAGGTTCCCAGCAGCGAGAACATGCCCCGGTGCTGCGCCAGAAAGCCAAAGCGGTCAGAGCCGGACAGGCGCTGCAGCTCATTCGCCAGATCCGTACGCAGTCCCAGCATGCCCAGACGCACCTCTTCCAACTCTGCCATCCAATCAGCGCGCAGCGCATCATCGTTGAGGATCATGGTCACCAGACGGGCGCCATGGTCCGGCGGGAAGGAATAGTTCTGCCGGTTGAGAAAGGCCAGGGTGCCCTGATTGACCACCTGCAGCCCCTTGTCCTGCGCCACCGCCATCAACAGGCCGGTGCGTTCGCGGTAGATGCCAAAGTTCTTGGAACAGCTGGCGGCAATCAGCACCTCTGGGCAGCCAGCAGCCACCAGACGCACACCCAGCGCGTCTTCTTCCAGACCGTCGCCAAAGCCCTGATAGGCAATGTCGATCATCGGGATCAGGCCGCGCTCATTCATCAGTGCGATGACGTCTTGCCACTGTGTCTCGTTGAGATTGGCGCCGGTGGGGTTGTGACAGCAGCCGTGCAGCAGCACCACATCGCCCTTTGCGGCCAGTTTCAGATCCTCGATCATGCCGTCAAAGTTCACGCCACGGGTTTCGCGGTCAAAATAGCGGTAGGTGACAGTTTCAATGCCAACATATTTCAAAATCGACACATGGTTCGGCCAGGTCGGATCAGAAACATGCACCTTGGCCGATGGATTGGCCATTTTGATCATCTCAAAGGCCTGACGCACCGCGCCAGTGCCGCCGGGAGTGGCGGCTGCGGCGATGTTTTCCCGCGCCACGGCATCGCCGAGGATCAGTTTGATCATCGCATCGCCATAGGCTGGGTCCCCTGCCAAGCCAACGTAGGATTTGCTGGTCTGCTCTTCCCAGAGCTTATGCTCGGCAGCTTTGATGGCACGCATCACCGGCGTCAGGCCTTCGGCGTTTTTGTACACGCCGACGCCCAGGTCGATTTTGTTGTCGCGCGGGTCTTCGCGGAACATTTGCATCAGAGCCAAGATTTTGTCAGCTGGCTGTGGCTTCAGAGTTTCGAACATCAGGTCTCTCCGGTTGCAACGGGAAGGGTCGGGAAGGCACCCCATTCCGACCAGGATCCGTCATATAGCGCATGATCGGTCTTGCCGATCCGCTCCAGGCCCAGGCTCAGCACCGCAGCGGTGACGCCCGACCCACAGGTGGTAATGGCGGGTTTGTTCAGATCGACGCCAGCGGTCTCAAAGACCGAACGCAGCTCTTCTGGCTCCTTGAGGGTGCCGTCAGCCTGGAGAAGATCTGTGTAGGGCGTGTTCTTTGAGCCCGGAATATGGCCGCTCCGCAGACCTTCACGGGGTTCAGGCACCTCGCCGCGAAAACGCGCAGCAGCGCGGGCGTCGATGATCTCATGGTCGCCCAGCTTGGCGGCGGAAGACACCTGCGTCACATCGCGTACCAAATGGTTCTGCACCCGCACGGTCATATGGCGATCACGAATCACCGGTGGCAGATCTTCAGTCTCGCGACCCTCGGCCAGCCATTTGGGCAGGCCGCCGTCCAGTACTGCGATATTGCTCTGCCCCATCAGGCGGAACAACCACCAGACCCGAGCGGCCGATTTCAGACCGGCGCCGTCGTAGACAACAACTTGGTGGCCGTCCCCCACGCCCATGCTGCGCAGGCGGGACATAAATTTCTCAACCGGAGGCACCATATGCGGCAGTTCTGAACGATGGTCAGAAATGTCATCAATATCAAAGAACCGTGCATTGGGGATGTGCCCGGCGTCATATTCCGCCTTTGCATCACGCTCTTCCTGCGGTAGGTACCAAGATCCGTCCAGCACCCGCAGGTCCGGATCTTTCAGGTGAGCGGCCAGCCACTCGGTGGATACAAGAGTTTTTGGATCGTCGCGCATCAAAGCCTCCCTGAAGATGTGTCAATGCCTACTATTGGCATCACACAGGTGCAAGGGAAGGCTGCAATTATGCGCAAGGCAGCTCAAAGTTGTCAGTAAGATGCCGGGATCAAGGGGGAGCCACTCGCCTCTCTGGCGAGCCAAGCGTTTCAAGGTCGTATTAGGGTAAGTGTCGCATCTAACCCGGCAACCGCGCCTCAGGCCGGATCAGCCGTGATCCTTCATCAGGCGGCTCTTTTGACGTGACCAGTCACGCTTGGCCTCGGCTTCGCGCTTGTCATGGGCCTTTTTACCCTTGGCGATGCCGATCTTCAGCTTGGCGCGGCCCTTGTGATTGAAATACATCACGATAGGCACCAGCGTCATCCCCTTGCGCTGGGTCGCGTTCCACATATCCGACAGCTGCTTGCGCGAGACCAGCAGCTTGCGGCGGCGACGTTCCACATGTTTGAACATCTTGGCCTGCGAATAGGGTGGAATGTAAGAATTCACCAGCCAGAGCTCGCCATCCTCCACCGCAGCATAGCTTTCGGCGATATTTGTGCCGCCTTCGCGCAGGGCCTTCACTTCGGAGCCTTCAAGCACAACACCGCATTCCACGTCATCCTCGATGGCGTAGTCAAACCGCGCACGGCGGTTTTCGGCGATCACTTTGTAGTTCGGGTCTGATTTCGTCTGAGCCATGACTGGCAGATGTAAGCGCCCAGGCGAGTGGGCGCAAGATGCCTCTATCGCCTGGAGCTGCGGATCAGGGTGAAGAAACCACTCGCGACGATCACTGCGCTGCCCAACAAGGTCCAGCTGTCTGGACGCTCGCCGAAGACCAGAATGCCCAGCGCCATGGCAAAGACCAGCCGGGTATAGCGAAACGGCGCCACAACCGAGATTTCCCCATGGCGCATCGCGCCGGTCAGGGCGTTATAGGCAATGACGCCGATGCCAGTGGTGAGCCCCAAATACAGCCAGGCCCGACCACTGGGCCATACGGCGCCGCCGCTCCAGGCCAGCGCCATGATCCCGGCAATGACCAGCATGGCAAAGCCAAACAACCCCAGTTGCAGGTTGGTCATGGATTTGGGGGCCGCGCGGGTAGCAAGGTCGCGCCCGGCAAAACCCAGTGTGCCGATCACCGCAAAGAGCGAATAGATCTCAAACCCGCTAGCGCCCGGGCGCAGAATCATCAGCACTCCCACAAAGCCAAGCGTAATGGCCAACCAGCGCCGCCAGCCAACCTTTTCGCCAAAAAACACCACCGCGCCCCCTGCCACCACCAGCGGGGTGGCCTGCAAAATCGCCGAAGCCGAGGACAGCGGCGTCAAGGCGATAGCCAGGGTAAAACAGAGCCGCCCGGTGACCTCTGCAAGCGATCGCACCACCAAAGGGCGCGTGCAAAACCCCGGATGCCACAGGCGCTGCCCCTGCGCACGCGCCACCGCAGCAAAAATCGCCATACCGCCAATCCCAAAGAGCACAAGGATCTGCCCAACCGGCAGTTCCTGTGCGACTTTTTTGATGAACATGTCTTCCAAAGCAAAGGCCGCCATAGCCAGAACCATCAGAAAACTGCCGCGCAGAGTCTCCATGCTCTTTTCCCTTCCAGCCATATACTTGCCCCCTATCAGACCACTGTCAGGCCTGGTCCGCATTTCCAACGTGACGGGGATAGTGATGCATGTTCAAAAACACCGCCCCCTCCGCGCCGCCACGATATCCATGGGGCTGATCCGCCCTGAATCGAACCCCCTCTGCGACGCCAAGCGGCTGCCAGACATCGTCGCGCAACACCTCCATGGTGCCCGCCAGCACAAAAACCTCTTCTATCACCCCATTCTCATGCGGCTGCGACACATGGGACTGGCCTGGTGTCAGACTGATTTGAAAGGTTTCGCCGCCAAGCACGGGGTCAAAGGGAAAAATGATTTTCACCGCAATGCTGCCCGGAAACTGCACGGTTTTATAGGCCACAGCTGGATCAGGTCGCCCCGCATCGGGTGTGCCAATCAGCGCCGACAGCGGCAGGTGAAACCCCTTGGCGATTTTCCAAAGGGTGGCAATTGTCGGGCTGGATTCGCCCCGCTCAATCTGCCCCAGCATGGCCTTGCTCACCCCCGTCATATCGGCCGCCTTGGACAGGCTGATCCCGGCCGTATTGCGGAGGTTTCGCAGATTCGCGCCGATAATATCCTCTGTCATGATCTGTGCTCCAAAGAGCCTAAAGCAGGCGATTAAAAAAAGGGGCTTGTGCGTTATAACGCACAAGGGCAACATGAGCGTTATAACGCACGCCACCCTAGCGCAGCCCCGCGAGAAGGAAAACCCAAATGCTCTCTCACTTAAAACTCTCGCATCTGGCGGCCGGAGCCATTGCCGTGCTGGTTGGCTACACCAGTTCGGTGGCCATCATTTTCCAGGCGATCGAGGCCGTGGGCGCGACCCAGGCACAGGCAAACAGCTGGCTGGTGGCCCTGGGGCTTGGCATGGGTCTGACCTCTTTGATGCTGTCCCTCTGGTTTCGCATGCCGGTGCTGACGGCCTGGTCGACACCCGGCGCCGCACTGCTGGCTGTGGGATTGAAAGACGTCGCACTTGACCAAGCCGTCGGCGCCTTTTTGTTCTGCGGTTTGCTGCTCACCTTAACCGGGCTGACCGGCTGGTTTGAGCGCCTGGCGCGGCTGATCCCCGACAGTCTGGCCAATGCTCTGTTGGCTGGGATCTTGTTCAATTTTGGCCTCTCCGCCTTTACCGCCCTCAATGAGGACACCGCGTTGCTGGCCGTAATGGGCGTGACCTTTCTGGCCGGACGGCTCTGGTTTGCCCGCTACACCATTTTGGCCGTTCTACTGGTCGGCGGGATTTGGGCAGGCGCCGCAGGCAGCTTTGGCGATTTCACCCAATTGAACACCAGCCTGACCCTGCCCCAAGCCGTCAGCCCCGCCTTTTCTCTGCCGGTATTGATCGGCGTTGGCCTGCCGCTGTATATTGTGACCATGTGCTCGCAAAACATGCCCGGCACCGTCACCCTGCGCGCCGCAGGCTACACACCGCCGGTCTCTGCCACCCTGACCGTGACCGGTATTGCCACCCTAATCCTGGCTCCCTTTGGTGGCTTTGCCTTCAACTTTGCCGCCATCACCGCTGCGATCTGCGCCGGCCCGGAAGCCGATGATGACCCCAAAACCCGCTATCTCGCCAGCGCTGCCGCCGGAGTGTTGTACTGCTTGGTTGGCCTGGGCGGCGCCACCGTCATCAGCCTGTTTCTCATCGCTCCGCCAGCGCTGGTTGCTGGTGTTGCCGGGCTAGCCCTGCTGGCAACCATCGGCAACAGCCTGTCACAGGCCTTGCACCAAGAGACCGGGCGTGAAGCGGCGCTGATCACCTTTATGACTGCCGTGTCCGGCGTCAGTTTTTTTGGCATCGGCGCCGCCTTCTGGGCCTTGGTCTTTGGATTGCTGGTGAATCACCTCTTTTCACGCAGCACGCCCAAGCCCAGCGCCGCAGCCAAAGCCCCCTGAGAACAGCGCCTTCACCCCCATGGAGCCCGTAAAACCCACCTCAAAGGCGGGCTCTTGAGATCAAAAGAACCAAAACCTGCCTCCGGATATTGCGTTTGTTGCGCAAATGATGTGTCTGAGGGCAAAGACAAGGGAAACAGCTCAGATGCCAATGTACCGATCCAGAACCTCCACCCACGGCCGCAATATGGCGGGCGCCCGCGGATTGTGGCGCGCCACCGGCATGCAGGACGATGATTTCGGCAAACCGATCATCGCCATCGTCAACTCTTTCACCCAGTTTGTGCCCGGCCACGTGCACCTCAAAGATCTGGGCCAAATGGTCGCCCGCGAGGTCGAAGCCGCTGGCGGCGTTGCCAAAGAGTTCAACACCATTGCGGTGGATGACGGCATCGCCATGGGGCATGACGGCATGCTCTATTCACTGCCCTCGCGCGAAGTGATCGCCGATAGCGTCGAATACATGGTCAACGCCCATTGCGCCGATGCCATGGTCTGTATCTCCAACTGCGACAAGATCACTCCAGGGATGATGATGGCCGCCATGCGCCTGAACATTCCGGTGATCTTTGTTTCTGGCGGCCCGATGGAGGCCGGCAAGATCGACATCGAATCGCTTGATGCAAAAAAGGTCGATCTGGTCGATGCCATGGTTGCCGCTGCCAGCGACACGCTGACCGATGCCGAAGTACAGCATATCGAAGAAAACGCCTGCCCCACCTGCGGGTCGTGTTCCGGCATGTTCACCGCCAACTCGATGAACTGCCTGGCCGAGGCCCTGGGCCTGGCGCTGCCCGGCAATGGCTCCACCCTGGCGACCCATGCGGACCGCAAACACCTGTTCCTGGAGGCCGGCCGCAAGATCGTCGAGATCACCAAACGCCACTACGAGGGCAACGAGGCAGGCCTGCTGCCCCGTGAGATCGCCACCTTTGAGGCCTTCGAGAATGCCATGAGCCTGGATATCGCCATGGGCGGGTCGACCAATACGGTTTTGCACTTGCTGGCAATCGCCAATGAGGGCGAGATCAAGTTCACCATGGATGACATTGACCGGCTCAGCCGTCAGGTGCCTTGCCTGTGCAAGGTCGCACCGAATATCGAAAACGTGCATATGGAAGACGTGCACCGCGCTGGTGGCATCTTCTCGATCCTGGGCGAGCTGTCACGCGCCGGCCTGTTGCATGATGACTGTTCCACCGTGCATTCGGCCTCAATGGGCGAAGCTATCGCCAAATGGGATATCAAGGTCGCCAACAACCCTGAGGCTGAGCAGCTGTTCAAGGCGGCTCCGGGCGGTGTGCGCACCACCCAGGCCTTTTCCACCGAAAACCGTTACAAAGAGGTCGACGTGGACCGTGAAGGCGGTGTGATCCGCTCCAAGGAACATGCCTTTAGCCAGGATGGCGGTCTTGCGGTCCTGTTTGGCAATATCGCCCTGGACGGCTGCATCGTCAAAACCGCCGGTGTGGATGCCTCGATCCTGCAATTCACCGGCTCCGCCTATGTCTGCGAAAGCCAGGATCAGGCCGTCAGCGACATTTTGACTGGCAAGGTCAAGGCCGGTGATGTGGTGGTGATCCGCTATGAGGGTCCACGGGGCGGTCCGGGGATGCAGGAGATGCTCTACCCGACCTCCTACCTGAAATCCAAAGGCCTGGGCAAAGACTGCGCCCTGCTGACCGATGGTCGTTTCTCCGGCGGCACCTCCGGGTTGTCAATTGGTCATGCCTCGCCTGAGGCCGCAGAAGGCGGCGCCATTGGTCTGGTTGAGATGGGTGACAAGATCGAGATCGACATCCCCAATCGCACCATCCATCTGGCAGTTTCGGATGAGGTTCTGGCAACACGTCGCGCAGCCCAGGACGCCGCAGGCTGGAAGCCCGCCAAACCGCGTAAACGTAAGGTCTCTAAAGCGCTGAAGGCCTATGCAATGCTGGCCACGTCTGCCGCCAAAGGCGCAGTGCGCGAGCTGCCGGAAGACTACGACGGCTGATAACCACCACTTTACCATGCCAATGACCCTCTGCATCCTTGATGCGGAGGGTTTTCTTTTGATCAACCACTATACAAGTCCAGCTGGTGCTCCCGCCCCCTCTGCAGGCCTTCTGCCTAACGGCAGAAAGCCTGCAGAGGGGGCGGGCATGGCGCCGGGCTCCGCCCGGCGCGGATCTAGCCGCCAAGTGGGTCTCGCCATCGAAACAGTTGGGGCAAGGAGAAAAAAATAGAAATCTGCTGAGAAGCGGTTCAGGGGCAGGTCTGCCCTGAACGCGCCCGGTCAATTTTTACAAGAATACCCCGCCTCAAGGGTAAACCGCGCAGATGCGCGGCGGCTTTGCCGCCCTTGACCCGGGACGCGAGGTCCACCGCGCGAAATCTCAAACACTGCCGCGCCGCGCGTAAGCGCGGCGCCCCCCCAACGGGGGAGGATCAATCTTTGATTGTTCCGAGACGGGCGGGAGCCCCCCCCTTTTATTGAAAGGGGCCTGCTGACCTATTCACCGAGTTTGGCGTGCACTTCGTCGAGATCAATTTCCCCAGTGGGCATCTTGTTGGAAGGGTCTTCAAAATCGTATTTGAATAGATCGAAATCGCGTTTGTAGATCTCGTAGATCAGGTGCATCGACAGATCGTCAAAATAATCCTCGACCGGATGCGCCCGTTTGGGACCATGGCCTTCGCTTTCGTTAAAGCGCGGGATATTGGCCAGATCGACAGTATGAGGCGTCTCGATGGCGTCTAGCACCTCCTGCATGCCGCCGTTGAAATCCTCGGTCCAGAAGATCTTATTGTAGCGGCCACCATTCCAGATGAAGGTCGAGACATGACCCGACATCGCAGACCAGTGGATATCGGGGTCCATCGGGCGGCGGAAGCGAATGCTGTCGCGCACAAACAGCAAAAACCGGCGAAAGCTCTGGATCTGGTCGAACTCCTGCTTGCCGTCCTCGCCGCCGACCTCGATGCCATATTCATTTATCAGTTTGGGTACCAGATTGCCGCGATAGCGCTTGCCATTGCGCTGGATGCCGCAGATCTTGTCAAAAAACGAGCTGAGTACCCGGGTATAGGGGTTACGCACGCAGGTAAAAGCATAGGTGCGTTGGCCACGTACATTGCGGGTGATCGGACCCTGGCTGTGCTCCAGCGCCCATTTGTGCAGCCCATCCTGTGCATCGTGGATATCGCCATCAAAGAATTTGCCATGATCCGAATAGTGCAGGATTTGGCCAATGGTCGAGCAGGCGCATTTGGGCACCACGCGATAAATCACGCTCTCGCTTTCGGTCATCCAAGTGCCCGGAAATCCCATGTAAGCCTTCCTCCAGTCGTGCCGCTTTGACGGTACAATCCACATCTAAGCATAAAATTCAAATAATCTGGTTTATTCAATGCGCTCGCGCCTTTATCAAGGGGACAATCAGGCTGAAGCAAGGTGTATCGTCTCCAAAATGGCAAAAATTGCGTATATCCTGCTCTGCCACAAGGATCCCGAAGCGATCATACAGCAGGCTGAACAGCTGACAGCGGTTGGCGACTACATGTCCATCCATTTTGACCGCCGCGCCAAACCAGAGGATTACGCCAGCATTCAAAAGGCATTGGCCAACAATCCAAACGTCTGTTTTGCCAAGACACGCATCAAATGTGGCTGGGGAGAGTGGTCCCTGGTGCAGGCCACCCTGCACGCGCTGCACAGCGCCATCGAAGAATTTCCGCGCGCCACACATTTTTACATGCTGTCTGGCGACTGTATGGCGATCAAGACTGCCGAATACGCCCATGACTTCCTGGACCGTCATGACTGCGATTTCATCGAAAGCTTTGATTTCTTCGGCAGCGACTGGATCAAGACCGGCATGAAAGAAGAACGGCTGACCTATCGCCACTTCTTCAATGAACGCAAAAACAAGGTGCTGTTCTATGCCAGTGTGAACCTGCAAAAAAAACTGGGGCTGAGGCGAGAGATTCCCGGTGATCTTCAGGTACAAATCGGCAGCCAATGGTGGTGCCTGCGCCGCCGCACAGTGGAATGTATCTTTGACCTGCTTGCCGAGCGCAAAGACATCATCCGCTTCTTCCAGACCACCTGGATTCCGGATGAGACCTTTTTTCAAACACTGGTGCGTCACCTGGTTCCGGGATCCGAGATCGACAGCCGCACCCTGACCTTTTTAATGTTCACCGATTACGGCATGCCGGTGAATTTCTACAATGATCACTATGACTTGCTGCTCAGCCAGGACTTTCTCTTTGCCCGTAAAATCAGCCCGGATGCCAAAGAGCTGAAACTGCGCCTGGGGCGCCTTTATGCAGCGCAAGGCGTGAGCTTTCAGATCTCCAACGAGGGCCGCAGCCTTTACAATTTCCTGGTGAAGCGCGGCCGCATTGGCCGACGGTTTGCCACCCGATTCTGGGAAAAGGAAAGCTCGCTTGGGCGCGAGCGCGAACTGATGATCGTGGTCTGCAAGAAATGGCACGTTGCCAAGCGCCTGATCGAACAGCTGCGCCAAAGCACAGATATCCCCGCAATTGATTATCTGTTCCACGAAGAAGGCACGCCGCTGCCGGACCTGGGCGGTATTCAGGCCTCCCTGAGCAAGCGTACCCGGCACCGGCGAGCGCTGATGCGGATGTTGTTTGAATATTTTGACACCAACCGCCTGATCATCTGCATGGACCCGTCCGCCTTGGAGTTGATGAATGACTTCAACTCTGATCGTTCGACCACCCGCACGTTGCAGATCGAATGCGACTTTTCAGATGACTATCTGATTGGCCATGCCCATCGGGTCGGGCTCGCCGGGGAGCGTACGCCGCAACAGTCGCTGGAACGGCTTCTGCCGACAATCCGCAATGACATTGTCTACGAATCCGACCGCATTCGCGATTCCGGCTATTCCAATTACACGATCATTCGCGAATCCGACAGCGCCGAGGAAAACGCCGACCGCTTGGCGCGATTCTTCAGCCTGCCCTTTGAAACCGCCAAGGACCTGGCCCAAACACCACATCTTTTTGCAGATTAGACCCGTTGCGCCCGGGCTTTCCTGTGGCCTTGCCGCCCCGCCAAAGTCAGGCAGGGGCGGCCTCAGTTTCATCCCTTGAGGCTGGAAAACCACCGCCGCAGCCGCCCGCGCCGTTCCGAAATGGCGTCTCCCGCCGCATAAAACCCGTCTTCGACATCCTCCAGCACTGGATCAATCCGATCGCGGCGAAACCGGCGCCAGCGCACATAGATAGCCCAAAACAGCGCCGCCAGCAGGGTCAGGAAGATGATATTGAACCAATTGAGCGGCTTGTCATCAGGACCGGACACCGGCGTGATTGAGATCGCATTGGGAAAGGTGGACAAGAACACACTGCGCCAGCCGTAGTGCAGAACCACAACCCATTCCGGGTCATCCTTGGTCGAGATCGCGTCATTGGCTTCGGTATAAAGATTGGCGGTATCAAACTTGAAATAGGGCGGCCAATGCCAGCCAGTGTCCTCGTTGCGGTAAACGATCGCATCACCATTGGCGCGGAAGGACTGAATGAATTGCACATCCCGCGTGATCGCCGCCTGTGTCGGATTGTCCGGGGTCGACCAGAAGATCCGCTTCCAATTGTCCAGCTCCTGGCGCTCCTCATAGGTGCTGACGATCCGCACCACATCGTATTGCGGCAGGGTATAATGCAGGAAGGCTGCAAAAGCAGACCAAACCGTGATCAAAAATCCCCATTTGATATAGGCCATGACAGATGCCCCTTAGCTAAAGTTTACCACATAGATGACCAGAGCGATTGCGCTCAGCGGCAGGATATAGACCAATAGGATCAGCCGCCGCCGTAATGAGTGGTCGTATTGTTTCAGCCCCCGCTGGATGAAGCTCTGCCGGTCTCCGGTCAACCCCTTGACTGCCCAATGCTGTTTCAGTTTGGCGCGTCGTCGCTCACGCGAATAGAGCGAGACGCCACCGTAGATCAGGGTCAGGATGATCAGAAGCAGCAAAACAAGACGAAGAAAGGCAAACATTTTTCCGCTCCTTTTCTGACGCCCGGCGTGCCGGATACAGCCCATTCCGGGTCAAATGACAGCAAAAGACCCCGGCAGAGATCCTCCACCGGGGTCTTGTCTGTCTTGCCTGTACTATGCCCCAGCCGGAACCGCATGACCAGCACTCTGCCCGGCGAAATCGGGGTGGAATGGCCAGGCTGAAATCAGCGGTTGGGAGCCGTCGCACCGCTTGCAGGCCTCATTGCAGCAAAAGCATCTGGCGACCTTAGCGTACCCGCCAGAGCTGCCTATCAGTAGGCGGCAGTAAAGACCTGGCGCGGGTGTTTTGGCACCTCGACCTCATCCATAAATGCCACGGCATAATCCTCTGCGCTGATCTGGCTATTGCCCTCATCATCCGTCAGGAACGCACGTTGCCCCAGCCGGAACACACCGGTGCGCTCACCGGGTTCAATCACCCCGGCCGGTGCCATAAAGGTGAAATCTGCTGTGCTCTTTGCCAGCATTTCATACATGGCACGCATCGCTTTGGCTTCATCTTGATACGGCTCTGGCACCACATCGGCGACCGGTGTGCCGTCTGGCAGATTCAGGGTCCCGGCGCCCCCAACGACCATCAGGCGCTTGCCAATCTGCGGGGCCGCCTCAATCAGCGCAGCGCCATAGCCCAGAGCATCGTCCATCGCGTTGCCGCTTGTACGCGGGCTCACCGCTGTGATCACCAGATCCACAGTCTGGGCGGCAGCGACCACGGCCTCTACATCGGTCACCTCCAGGGACAGCGGCTGGGCATTGCCTACCGTGCTCCCCTTGCGAGAGGCGGCCACAACGCTGTGGCCCCGCGATTCAGCTTCTGCAACCAAGCGGCTACCAATCATGCCCGTGGCCCCAATGATCAGGAGTTTCATATTAGTTCTCTTTTCGATATAAGTTACTACTAGTAACTAGATACGCACCGGCAGAGGCCAACGGAATACGCATCTTTTCGTCTTATAGTTACTTTGAGGGAACCGCCCCTTACGCGGCGAAAAAACCTGGTCTGAAACAGGGCCAGCCACATAGAAACAAGGCAGGAACCCAATGGGAGCAAAGGGCAAACTCGACTATGACTGTCCGATCCGTGACGTGCTGGACCGGGTTGGCGATGCATGGACCGTTCTGACCATTCTGGAGCTTTCCAAAGGTCCCTGCCGTTTTAATGCTTTGAAGCGGGTGATCGACGGCATTTCGCAACGCATGCTGGCAGTGACCCTGCGAAATCTGGAACGTGACGGACTGGTCAGCCGCAGGGTTCTGCCCTCTGCCCCGCCACATGTGGAATATAGCCTCACCGCGCGCGGGCTGTCTTTGCACCAGGCGATAGGGGCGCTGAATGAATGGGCCGTGGATCATCAACCTGGCATACGCGCCGACCGGCACCGCTATGACCAGCGCCCTGCCCTTGTTTAGACAACCTCTGCCAAACAGGGATCCGGTGACAGTCTACAAACGAAAGCAACAGCAGCGCACTGGCGGGGCGCTGGCAGGATGCTGGCCAGCCTTGGCGGTCAGGGTTATTCCGGCGAGGATCGTTTCAGCAATCCCCAGATCACCAGCACAACATAGCTGAGACAGAGAACAACCATTGTCGTCCAGGCGTAGGTCAATACAGCAGCGCCGGCAAAGGCGCAGGCAACCAGAAAATACTTCACGTTCTCGCGTGAGATGCGTACCAGCTTGGGCGACCAGGTAGGAATGCGGCTGATCATCAACAACCCAATGACCACCATATGCAGACAGATCAGCAGCTTGGGGAATCCGGTTCCCGCATCAAAGGCAAAAGAAATGAACATGGGCAGCATCGCCAGTAGCGCCCCGGCGGGCGAAGGGATGCCAACAAAATATCCACTGGCCACGTCGCTGACCTCTTCGGATTTGGTGGCGACATTGAACCTGGCCAGCCGCACCACGCAGCAGACAGAAAACACCAGGACCGAGATCCAGCCAGCGTTGCTCATGTCCTGAAGCGCCCAGAAATAGATCACCAGCGGCGCGGCAACACCAAAGTTGAGGAAATCCGCCAGCGAATCCAGCTCGGCGCCCATCTTGCTGTCGCTGCCCAGGGCCCGTGCAAGACGCCCGTCCAGCCCGTCCAGAAGCGCCGCCAGGAGTATCAGCTGTACCGCCAGCACATAGTTGCCCTGCACCCCAAAACGGATAGCCGAAAGCCCGGCGCAGATTGCGCCAACCGTCATGATATTGGGCAAGAGCTGGATCAGCGCAAACTCGGTCAGTCTTTTGTCGTGGGGTTCATCCATGGCGTGGCCTGGTCACCTATATGAGACAGAGATCAGTGTTGGAAACAACTCCCCACCCGCTGTCAAAACAGGCTCCACACTGACTTGCAGGGCCCCGTCCAACACCAAGGTGAGGTCGGTACTCATAAAAGGTTTGGCTTTGAAAGCAAGGGTCAGCCCCCCAGAAAGCACCCGCAGGCTCCCGCAAGGGTGCAAAATACTCTTTATGGCTTCAGTCATAAACCCTGCGTGACCAGACCACAGACTCAGGTCGTATCACGGGACAGCACCGCGCCAAAGGCGCGGTGCCATGCCCAACGGGCATGTGATCCCGGCAGGGATCAAATCCGGGCGGGAGCGCCACGCTGGTCTTTCACGACGTAGCGCCTGGGCGTTCAGCCAACAACGTTGAACCCAGGCCCATAGGGGTATTTGGTGATATTTTCATTGCCCTCCTCATGGATAATCAAAATATCATGCTCACGGTAGCCACCGGCGCCGGGCTGCCCTGCGGCCAGGGTCAGCATCGGTTCCATCGAAATTACCATGCCGGGCTCCAGCACCGTGTCGATGTCTTCACGCAGCTCCAGCCCGGCTTCACGCCCGTAGTAATGCGACAGCACCCCAAAGGAATGGCCATAGCCAAAGGTGCGATATTGCAGCAGGTCGCGCTCTTCAAAGAAGGCGTTGATCTGATGGGTGATTTCGGCACAGCTGGCCCCGGGTTTCAACAGTGAAATGCCATATTCATGGGCCGCCACATTGGCCTCCCAGATTTTCAGGCTCTCGGCATCCACGTCGCTCAAAAACAGGGTGCGTTCCAGCGCTGTGTAATAGCCGGAAATCATCGGAAAGGTATTCAGCGACAGGATATCACCGCGCTGCAATCTGCGCCCTGTCACCGGATTATGCGCGCCATCAGTATTGATCCCCGACTGGAACCAGACCCAGCTGTCGCGATATTCCGCATCGGGAAACCGCTTGGCAATCTCCAGCTCCATCGCGTCCCGCCCGGCCATGGCCACATCAATCTCGCGCGCGCCTTCCTTGATCGCATCCCGAATGGCAAAACCGCCCACATCTGCCACGGCAGCCCCCGCACGGATCATCTCCAGCTCTGCGTCGGATTTGCCCATCCGTTGCACCATGGTAGGTTCATAGAGATCCACCAACTTCGACGGGCTCAGGAAGCTTTCCAGCTTTCCCTTTTGCAGCAGGGTCAGGTGGTCGCTCTCAAACCCCACAACAGCGCCCTCACCGGACACAGTTTTGATGGCGCGCCAGAAATTGTCGCGCTGCCAGTCGGTATAGGTGATGTTGTCGCAGAACGACCGGCGCCAGGGCTGGCCCGCGTCAATACCCGCCGAGATGGTTACGGCCTCGGTCGCCGTCACAACCAGCCCATAGGGGCGGCCAAAGGCGCAGTAGGTAAAGCCGGAATAGTAAGAGATATTATGCATCGAGGTGAAGACAGCCGCGCTCACCCCCTTGTCGGTCATGATTTTACGCAGATCGGCGATGCGCGCCTCATACTCAGAGACCGCAAATTGCAGTGGGGCTTTTTCACCATTGTGAAAACGATACATGTCAGGACGTGCAGTCATGCTGGATCCTTCCTTTGCTCAAGAAAGGTCCTGGCGTACAGGACGAAAAAATTGAAAGTGACCCATGTGGCGCTGACCGACGAAACCAGTGGTTATCATCCCAAGTCAGCGCGTTCATGTGGCGACGCCATCGCCTAGTCAGGCTGGAAAATGCGCCCGAATCATCGCGGAGGCAAGCGATATTTCTTCGCTGCCTCCCGCACATCTTCGTCCCTGGGCCTAGCTTGTGAGCAAGCGAACCAGATCGCTCTCGGGATCTGCAAGGGGGTCCACGACATTAAAATGGTGTTTGCCAAAGGCAATCACGTGATCCGCGTGCCAGGCATCTGCCAGCCACTGCGCCTGATCCAGGAAGGCGGGGCGCTCTTCTGCACCAACCCAAACAGTCACCTCAGTCTGGTAGCGTTCCTGCATTTCCACCGGGCTTTCGGCCTTGGCCGCGTCGTTGTCCATCTGGAACTTGTCATTCATCGAGGTGCGCAGCAGCGGCAGCAGATCCGCCAGCGGCGAAATCGGTACAACAACTTTCAAACGCGCGCCAACCGCATTGGGGATCACCTTTGGATCCAGCATTCGCGCTACCAGATGCCCTCCAGCCGAATGGCCGGCAAGCGAGATCGGCACCTCCGGCACCTCTTCAGCAATGCGAACCACGGCCTTGGCCACCTGCTGTGTGATATCCGCAATTCGCACCTCTGGGCACAGATCATAAGAGGGCATCGCCACCGCCCAGCCCTGCGCCAATGCGCCCACTGCCAGATGCGACCAAGAGCTTTTGTCAAAGGCCAGCCAATAGCCGCCATGCACAAAAATCAGCACCCCCTTTGGCGCCGTTTCCGGCATGAAGAGATCAAAGCAATGCCGCGCGCCGTCACCATAGGGGAGATTCAGACGCGCCCGTTCGTGCAGGCTATTGCGGAAATCCTCGGCCGAAGCCGCCCAGCGCGGCGGAAAATCCTCCGCTCCCGCAATGTGCGCGCCATTTGCATAGGCATCATCCAGTTCCATCAGTGTGCTCCCCTATTTGTGCAACAAGTGACAATCTGGCTTTGCCATTGTCAAACACTCTTCTCCCCAATGCAATTAGATTAACAAGTAAATTAACTTATGATCAAATTCTGGACTTATGGATCTTTCTGGACATATCTATCGGGAACAGTTTTCCATGTCTGCACAAACACCCTCGGGAGGCCCCTATGCTACAAACAACCACCGCGCTGAAGACTCTGTTGAGCGACCCAACCCTGTTGGAAACCCGCGCCTATATCGGCGGGGCGTTCGTCGATGGTGAGGGCACGTTCGATGTGACCAACCCGGCGCGCGGCGATGTGATTGCCCAGGTTGCCGATGTTAGCCGCGCCCAGGTCGCCGGAGCCATCGCCCAGGCCGATGCTGCGCAAAAAGAATGGGCCAAATGGACCGGTAAAGAGCGCGCATCTGTGCTGCGTAAATGGTATGATCTGATGATGGCCAATCAGGAAGATCTGGCCGTAATCCTGACAGCCGAAATGGGCAAACCCCTGGCCGAAGCCCGCGGCGAGATCGCCTATGGTGCATCCTTCATTGAATTCTTTTCCGAAGAAGCCAAACGCATCTATGGCGAGACTATTCCTGGCCACCAGCGCGACAAGCGCATCACCGTTCTGAAACAACCTATTGGTGTTGCCGCCTCCATTACGCCCTGGAACTTTCCCAATGCAATGATCACCCGCAAGGCCGGCCCGGCACTGGCAGCAGGCTGCGCCTTTGTCGCCCGCCCGGCGGAACTCACCCCGCTCTCGGCCACTGCGCTGGGTGTCCTGGCGGACCGCGCTGGCATTCCTGCCGGCGTGTTCAACGTTGTGCCCTCCTCCAATGCCTCCGAAATCGGCAAGGAGTTCTGTGAAAACAACACGGTGCGCAAACTCACCTTCACCGGCTCCACCGAAGTGGGTCGCATCCTGATGCGCCAGGCTGCTGACACAGTGACAAAGTGCTCGATGGAGCTGGGTGGTAACGCCCCGTTCATCGTCTTTGACGACGCCGATCTGGATGCCGCCGTAGAAGGCGCGATCATGTGCAAGTTCCGCAACAATGGTCAGACCTGTGTCTGCGCCAACCGGATCTATGTGCAGGCCGGGGTCTATGATCAATTTGCCGCCAAGCTGAAGGAAGCCGTTGCCAAAATGAAGGTCGGCGATGGCATGGAAAATGGCACCGTGTTTGGCCCGCTGATCAACGCCAAGGCAGTGACCAAAGTGCAGGACCATATTGCAGATGCGACCGCCAAAGGGGCCGAGGTCATTCTAGGTGGCACCCCATCCAATCTGGGCGGAACCTTCTTTCAACCGACCATTGTCACCGGGGCAACCCGCAAGATGGCCTTTGCAACCGATGAAACCTTTGGGCCATTGGCACCTTTGTTCAAGTTTGAGAGCGAAGACGACGTCATTGAGATGGCCAATGACACCATCTTTGGCCTTGCGTCGTATTTCTATGCCAAAGATCTGAGCCGCGTTTACAAGGTCGCTGAGGCCCTGGAATATGGCATCGTTGGCGTCAACACGGGTCTTATTTCCACCGAAGTGGCCCCCTTTGGCGGCGTCAAACAATCCGGCCTGGGCCGCGAAGGTAGCCACCACGGCATCGAAGACTATCTGGAAATGAAATACATCTGCATGTCAGTGTGACATCACTAAAAGACCGTTCTGGGCCCTGATGTCTATTGGGGCCCACAGTGTGGCAGGAGCGCACCCCGTCGCCTGCCTCTTGTACTCAGTCAGGACCCAAACATCGGTTCAGGGTTGGCGCCCAGCATCGGGTTCGAGTTCGGGTTCTGCATGAAGTAGATCCATTACCCCGGCAATGGCTTGCTCCCAAACACTGACCTGTTCCCGCGTAAGATCATTGCCCAGGACATCCTCCAACGCCGCCATCACAGCTTTACCAGCCAAAGCCGTTTCCTGGCGACCAAGGTTGTAGCGCCCGTGTGTCAACGACAGGCTGTCGCGCGCATGGGTCATGCTCTGGTTGTTGGCCACTCCTTTGAGGCAATAGGTCAACATGGCAGAAAACATTTCCTTCTGTTTGGCAAAGTCACCGCCGAACAGGGGTTCCACTTCAGGCAAAAGCTCAAAAAGGTGGACGTAAAACCGCTCCGCCAGTTCTGCCTTTCTCGCGTAGATCAAGGAAAAACTGGACTGCATCTCTTTGACGTCATTCCCCTCCATTTCGGCCCCCCCTATTTACACAAACATTACTTTTTCCTGCACGTTTATAGAACCTGTTGAGCAAGAGACAAAACTAAAATCAATTCAACGTTGCATGACTGCATGGGGGTCGACAAATAAGCAGCACAATTGCCCCTGGCAGGTCTGTCGCGTCGCACCGACCTGTTTAGCCCCTATCTATCATCGCCTTACCACGCTTCGAACCAGATCGCGCGTATGGGCGGGGGCAAGGCCTGCGCCTTGGTCCACTGGATCCTTACCAAAACGATATGACAGGTTGCACCGCGCCGCAGGCAAAAGGCAGACAACCCCCAATAGCTCCATGGCAATCGACAATGCCGCAGCAAAGCCAGCGTCCCGCCAGCGCTCTGTGGCCTGGATCAAAGCAGCCAGCGGCTCCAAGAAATCCTGCACCGGCGGGCGCAGGTCATCCGCAACTGCGGCCTGGCCCGGTCCATCAATCAAAACCCCTATCAGCAAAGCCGGGGCTGAGCGCTGCTTCAGGAAGAACCCTGACAGGGCCACAAAGACCCTCTCAATCTGCAGTTCAGCCTGTTCTGTCTCTTCCATCGCGGCAAAAAGCAGCTGCACCAGCTCTTGGTTCAACTGATCCAGAACCGCGCGATAGAGCTGATCCTTGGTTTCGAAATGATGCAGCAAGGCCTGTTTGGAAACCCCCGACTCCGAGGAGATCCGGGCCAGGCTGGCGCCTTGATACCCCCGTTCAGCAAAGTGGCGTCTGGCGGCGTGCAACAGCTCGCTTTGTGTGTGCTGTGCAGATGACATGGGCAGGCCTCTGGTTAGGTGGCTCTAGCCTAGCACAGCCTCGCAAAACTTACCATTCGGTAAGCAGGAATACCTACCGAATGGTAAGTAATTTGGAGTCTTTACTAACGCGACCAAATAACGCCCATAGCCCCAAGCCACATCTGCGGCCCGGGGCTATGGTCATTCCATCCAGGCTCCCTGGAGAAAGCCTTGAACAGAAAGAAGTTAGGGGGCTGACCTTAGTTGATCGGCTGCGCGTCAGACTCAATCGCGGTCCGCTGCGGCCCGGTCGAGCTGATCTCAATCCGGCGTGGCTTTAGCGCTTCGGGCACCTCGCGGTGCAGATCGATATGCAGCATGCCATCAGCGTGGCTGGCGCCAGTGACCCGGACGTGATCCGCGAGGGTAAACTGGCGCTCAAAGGCACGGGTGGCGATGCCCCGGTGCAAAAAGCTGCGGCCCTCGGCCTCATCCGCCTTTCCGGCAGAAACCACCAGGGCGTTTTCCTTGACCTCAACGGTCAGGTCTTCTCCGCTGAACCCTGCGACCGCGATGGAAATCCGATAGCTGTCAGCAGCGGTTTTTTCGATATTGTAAGGGGGGTAGCTAGGCTGACCGACGTCATTGCTCAGGGCGCGGTCCATCAGATCAGCGATCTGGTCAAAACCAATAGTTGCACGGTTGAGTGGTGCAAAGTCAAATCTACGCATGTTTTATCCTCGAATATGAGCGACATTCTTGTGCCCTCCCGGATGGGACAGGCGGTGGACATCTGGGCCCCGGTAACCGGCGACCCCGACAAAACATGAAATATGCACGCGCTATCTGATTTCAAGCCCCGCCAGCACAGCCTCACTGCACGGCGCGCGCGACAATGGGTTTAGCCGCCGGGACGCACAAATTTGGCTCCACCTGACGAACGGGCACCGCCAACCTGGACCCTGCCCACGCCTTCGGGCATGCGGCTGCCAATGCGCGTACTGGTGAGCTGCGCCCGCAGGATCTGCAGCTCTTTGGCGAGATCCGCCCCCAGGGACACCCGCTTGCCGTCAACTTCGGCCTTGGCCGAAACCACAGAAACAATACGCGGCTTGCCCCCGGAAAATGAAAACACCGGCGCCCCGGACGAGCCAAAATCAACGTCACAGGACATAATCAGAACCCCCTCCTGACGCGCCATCACCGAACACAGCTCTTGGATTGACGGCGCTTCTGAGCGGTCATGGGCATAAGACACAACCCCCACATCCGCACCTTTGCGCGGGCGGTTGTCGGTCTGAAACGGAATAACGGTGGTATTGCGGATCGGCCGTTGCAATTGCAACAAGGCAATATCCCTGCGCACCCGGTCGGTCGAGACCTCTCCGTCAAAGATATAGTCGGGATGTACCACAGCCCGGGTGACAGTCCGGTAGGCCGAGGCACGGCCATTGCGCCAGCCCGCCAGGAATTCAATCGTTTTTGGCTGGATACGGACGCCGCTGCGGGCATCATACAGACAATGCGCTGCCGTCAGCACCAGATCCGGTGCGATCAGCGCCCCGGTGCAGAAGCCTTCGCCATCGACATCCAACCGCCCCACGGCCTCCCAGCCGCGCCCGGCATCAGAGGTCTCCATACGCTGCAGGCGGCTGTCAGCCGCCTGTGCCATCACCGGAAAAAGCCCTATAAGGCCGAACAGCCCGGCGAAGCCCTGTCCAATGAAACGCAAACCCAGCACATCAGTCTCCTCACCCGGTTGCTGGCATGTTTACCTGCAAGCTTCGGCAAAAATACGGCAACGCCACAGGAAAGACAGCCCCAAAGGGAAAAAACTGCACGCCGCTATCAGGGCTGTAGCATCAACTAAGGCTCAGCGCAGGATCGGCACCTCATTTGCGCGCTGAGATCCCCCCGCCATGGCAGGGGGTATTGGCCCACCCGTAGCCCAGTCCAGCAGCTCAACCGTATGCAGGATAGGCACTTCGGTCGCGGATCCTATCTGCATCATGCAGCCGATATTGCCTGCAGCAATCAGATCCGGGGATTTGGCCTCTAGGGTTTTGACCTTGCGCGCCTTCAACTGCCCCGAGATTTCCGGCTGCATCAGGTTATAGGTCCCTGCCGAGCCGCAGCACAGATGGCTGTCGGCGGGCTCCACCACCTTGAACCCGGCGCGTTTCAACAGGGTCTTGGGGTGGCTTTTGATCTGTTGACCATGCTGCAAGGAACAGGCCGCATGATAGGCAACCGTCAGCTCTTTGTCAGCCCCGACGGGGAGATCCAACTGCATCAACAGCTCCGAGATATCCAGACAGCGTTCAGAAACACGCGCCGCATCCGCAGCCAGGGGATCATTGCGGAACATATGGCCATAGTCCTTGACCGTGGTGCCGCAACCCGAAGTGTTGATGACAATGGCATCCAGCCCTTTGCCATCAATCTCGGCGCTCCAGGCACGGATATTCTTGGCAGCGGTGGCGTGGCTTTCGGTCTCGCGCCCCATGTGATGGGTCAACGCACCACAGCAGCCCGCGCCTTCCGCCACCACAACCTCGCAACCCAATCGGGTCAGCAGCCGGATGGTGGCATCATTGATATCGGTGTTCAGCGCCTTTTGCGCACAGCCGGTCATCAGCGCCACCCGTTTCTTCTGTGGCGCCTCCGCCGCAAAGCTCTGCGGGTCATCATTGCGACTGACCGGCGGGATTTGCTTTGGCGCCATCTCCAACATCGCCCTGAGCCGCGCATCCGGCACCAGGCCTTTGAACGGGCGCGCCATCTTCGCTCCCAACAGGGCCAGACGGAACCGCCCCGGATAGGGCAGAATCCGCGCCAGAACAGCCCGCAACAGGCGGTCCATCACGGGGCGTTGGTAATTTTTGTCGATATAGGCGCGGGCGTGATCCACCAGATGCATGTAATGCACGCCCGACGGGCAGGTGGTCATACAGGCCAGACAGCTGAGACACCGGTCGATATGTTTGACCGTCTTGGCATCCGGCACCCGGTTGTTCTCCAGCATGTCCTTGATCAGATAGATCCGGCCGCGCGGGCTGTCGAGCTCATCGCCCAGCACCTGATAAGTCGGACAGGTCGCGGTACAAAAGCCGCAGTGCACGCAGGCGCGCAGGATTTCATTGGCACGTTGCGTCCCCGCGTCCTGCAGTTGTTCTTTGGTGAAATTTGTCTGCATATCAGACCTCCTGCGGCAGTTCTTCAGGGCGCGGTGAGCGCACAGTAGCGAGCAAATTGAGCAAGAAAGCTCCCCAGCGCTTTGCCTGTCGACGCTTATCCGACAAAATCATCCCATCACCCCCGGATTAAGCAGGCCTTTGGGGTCAAACCTCTGCCGCAGACCTTTTGCGATCGCTTCCAGCGGGGCAACCTGCGGCTGGAAGCGGCCCAACCGGGTCATTGTTTCGGCACTGCCGCGCACCAGGGTTGCATGGCCTGCGACCCCTGCCTGCGCTATTCTGGCCCGCAGGTCGGCACCCGCGTCACAGAGGGCCCAAATCAACCCACCACCCCAGTCAAACTGCAGCGCCTCCGCCTCCAACATCGGCGCCAGCAGGGGCGCATCCGACGGTCGGACCGAGATCCGCCAAACATCTCCCACCCGGCCGTGGAACCCGGCAACATCGCGGATCCCCTGCCACAGCACCTCAGAGCCCGGGTCGGTCGCAACCGTACCAAAACCAGCCAGTTCCGTGGCCAGTTTCTCCTGGCGATACGTGACCGAGCGGGCAAAGCCTTCCAGCCGCACATGGACAAGTCCGGTATCAGGGTCATAGGCCGCACCGCTCACATCATAGGGAGAACCCAAAGCCGCCGACATCGCCCGCACCGCCACTGTCAGGTCAGCCACGGCGACACTGACAGACACAACAGCCTCTGGAATAGGCAACACTTTCAGCGACAGCTCGCTCAACACACCAAGAGTGCCATGCGCCCCCGCCATCAGCTTCACCAGATCATAGCCGGTGACATTTTTCATCACCCGGCCACCGTTCTTGATCACTTGACCGCTGCCATCGACAAACCGCACCCCCAATAGATAATCGCGCGCTGCCCCACCCTGAATGCGGCGCGGACCCGAGCTGTTGGTGGCAAAGACTCCCCCAATCGTCGCCACGCCACTGGCACCCAACACCCCGCGCATATCCATTGGCTCAAAGGCCATACGCTGCCCTTCTGCGGCCAAAATCTGTTCGATTTCCGCCACAGGCGTTCCCGCCTTGGCCACCAAGGTAAGGGATCCGGGCTCATAGAGTTCAATGCCTGTCAGTCCAGACGTGCTCAGCACCTCCCCCGCCCCGCCAAAACCACGCGTACCGCCGCCTTCAATACACAAAGGGGCACGCGCCTCGGCAATCACTTCAGCCAGTTCAGCCTCATCCTGCGGATTATACATTTTCATCTTTCCAAAAATACCTTGGGGGTTTGGGGGCAAAGCCCCCATCACACAGCTTCCCTCACGCAACGTCCGTCACTCAGCCGCAAGAACCGGCACCCGACGACCCTCGGTCACCGACAGCGGAAAAACCTTTGCCGGGTTCAGCAACCACTTGGGGTCAAAGACATCCTTGACCAAAAGCTGCGCCTCCAGATCCACTGGCGCATATTGATACAACATCAAATCACGTTTCTCGATGCCAACACCATGTTCCCCAGTGAGGCAGCCGCCGACATCCACACAGAGTTTCAGCACCTCAGCGCCAAACTGTTCACACAGCTCCAGATCCCCTGGTTTGTTGGCATCAAACAGGATCAACGGGTGCATATTGCCGTCACCAGCGTGGAACACATTGGCCACGTCCAGCCCGTATTCCTGTGACAGCTCACCAATCCGGCGCAGCACCTGCGGCAAGGAGCCGACAGGGATGGTCCCATCCAGGCACATGTAGTCATTGATCTGTCCCATGGCGCCAAAGGCCGATTTGCGCCCCAACCAGATACGGGCCGCCTGATCCGCGTCCCCTGCCTCGCGCAGTTCTACCGGGTTATGGGTCCGGGCGATTTCGATAATCAGCTCCAACTGATGGGCGATTTCCGCGTCACTGCCCTCAACCTCGATAATCAGCAAGGCCTCGCACATCGGATAGCCAGCCTTGGCGAATGCCTCGCAGGCCTCGATGCAGGGGCGGTCCATAAATTCGATCGCAACCGGCAAAACCCCTGCCTTGATGATATCGCTGACACAGGCGCCCGCGACTTCGTTGCTGTCATAGCCGATCAACACAGGACGAGCGCCTTCAGGTTTGCGCAGAATGCGCAGGGTCGCCTCGGTCACAACACCAAGCTGCCCTTCGCTGCCGCAGATCACCCCCAGAAGGTCCAGCCCGCCGGCATCCAGGTGGGCGCCGCCGATCTCCACCACGGTGCCATCCATCATCACCAGGGTTACGCCCAGCAGGTTATTGGTGGTCACACCATATTTCAGACAATGCGCCCCGCCCGAGTTCATGGCGATATTGCCGGCAATGGCGCAGGCCAGCTGGCTCGACGGATCCGGGGCATAGAAAAACTCTTCTTCCTCCACCGCCCCGGACACGCTGAGGTTGGTGCGCCCGGATTGCACCCGGATCACCCGGTTATCGTAATCCGTGTCCAGCACCTCGTTCATCCGCGCCACGCCAAGGATCACTGAATCCGCCGTCGGCAAGGCCCCTCCCGCCAGCGAGGTTCCAGCGCCACGTGGCACCACAGGTACCCGCTCTTCATGGCAAATTTTGAGAACGTCAGACACTTCTTGCGTAGTGGATGGCAGCACCGCAACCAGCGGCGGGCAACGATAGGCCGTCAAGGCATCACACTCATAAGCGCGCGTCTCAACCTCATCCTCGATCACGGCCTCATGCGGCAACACCGATCGCAATCGCGCGACAATGCGCGCTTTACGGGCAATGATCGACTGATCCGGCACAGGCATTTCCATAGCGCGACTCCACTTGGTGCAATTGGTGCAATTGGTGCAATTGGT
>CAJQNB010000058.1 GCA_905479575.1 uncultured Pseudophaeobacter sp. | reverse complement strand
TGGTCCTATGACTTCGTTCAGGATCGCACGCACGACGGACGGGTCTTCCGCACCCTGAACATCATAGATGAGTTCACGAAGGAGGCGCTGGTGATCAAAGTCAAACGCAAGCTCAACTCAGTTGACGTGGTCGATGCCCTGACCGACCTGTTTATCCTGCGCGGCCCGCCGGAATACATCAGATCGGACAATGGAGCCGAGTTCATTGCCAAGAAGGTGCGCGCCTGGATCGGTGCCGTGGGCGCGAAGACCGCATTCATTGCCCCGGGATCACCTTGGGAGAACGGCTACTGCGAGAGCTTCAACGCCCGCTTCCGGGATGAGTTATTAAACGGCGAGGTCTTCACCACGCTGCGTGAAGCACAGATCCTCATCGAACGCTGGCGTCGCCACTACAACACGGTTAGGCCCCACAGCGCCTTAGGATACCGGCCCCCAGCGCCCAAAAGCATCGTCCTGATAGACCAAAGACCGACGATGCATTAACATTCAAATTGGACCACTCGATGGGGGCACATCAGTAAGGTCGATGCGCCGGTGCCGCAGCGTGTGTTCTGGTGTACCTTCGAAGGGTTGGTCGCCATCGTGCTTCTGATTGGCGGTGGCCTCGGATCCTTGCAGGCGATGGTCATCTCGACCGGTTTGCCTTTCACGGTCGTGCTGCTGTTGATGTGTTGGTGCATCCTCAAAGGGCTGATGCAAGAACGCAAGCATATCTGATACTTTAAACGTGAACGGGCGCGTCGCCGCGCCCGTTCTTAAGCCTGCTTTACGTAAACCTGACCTGCGCGCGGTCGCAGCCAAGAGTTTGCCCATCCCTCCAGTTCATGTCTTGTTTCGGCGCCGTTCTTCGGAGCTCGCTGAGAGCGCAAAGCACAATTGCCTTTCTGACTGTGGTGATCGCCGCTTTCAGAATGGCCCCTGCGCGAAAGCGCCAGTGTCGCACTGCGGTATGGCCGAGGGTCTCAATCAAAACTTTCAGGTTTCTTCAATGCTGCGGATGCATGTGTGCAGGCGGTAGGGTGTCTTGAGGCGGCCTGCGCCGCCTTGGCTGATGTATCGCAGGGAGGGCTAGCTTTCGGGTTCAGAAGTGGTCTGGACCACCTCGCGGCGGCGCATTTTTTGGCGTTTTACGATGGCAACGGTTCTGCGTGAGATCGAAATGCTGTCGATCCAGGCGACCAGACGGCTTTCCTGGAGGCTGAGCTCTGGGCCATGACGTTGGGCGCAGACCAGGGCTGCCTGCAGACGGCTGAAGTAGCTCCAGAAGGATTCTTCATGGTCGGCATATTGCGCCCCTTCTTCCTTGGCCAGGAAGCTGGTGTGCACGTCCTCAACGATATAGACGCCGCCTGGGGGCAGCATCGGAAACAGGGTTTGAAAGCCGATGATCTGATGCGACCAAAAGTGAGAGGCATCGTCCAGGATCACCGAGGGCTGATAGGTGCGAAAGACCCGCTTGAGAAACCTTGGCTTGGCGGCATCTCCGATCTCGATATGGATGCGCTCTTCTTCAAAGCTTTTGGAGATGCCTTTGATGTCAACGCCGATAATCCGCGCCTTTGGGAAAAACGACTTCCAGGTGCGCAGCGAAGGCGCGCGGCGGCTGGGCAGGCCAACGCCGAGCTCCAGCATGGAAAATGACTTTTCTTTATAGGGTGTTAGAAGGTGCTCATAAAACCGCATGTAGTCATGGCGTTTGGAGCTTTTGTCGGTCTCGGCGGCAATGGCCAGCCTGTCCAGCTCACCCAGAGGCAGCAGCTCGGCAACCTCTGCCGGGTGGCTATCCTCTACCGGTGCTTCGGGCGCTGCCACAACTGGGGTGTCACTCTCTTCAGCCTGGACATTGGCTTTTGTCGACGCAGAGGTCTTGGGTTTGGGACTTCTCAGGGGTTTGGGTATGTTTGATGATTTTGTCACGTTCTGCGCCTGTCATTGTGTGTCAAAACGCTAGCAGTCCAGGGGGGTGATTGCAAAGTCAAACCAGGCCGCAGGGTCAACCCGGCCGCACAGCAAACTCGGCAGCGCCGGAAACTAGACTGCTGATACAAAACCGCTCCCGCCCAGGGCTGAGGCCGGGCGGGAGCTGCAGGGGGAGGTGTCAGGGCGGTGTTGCGATCAACGCAGCTGGTGCAGCATCTTTTTCTCGTAGGCCACCAGTCCGCCGGTCTGCCCGGCGGCAACCTGATTGGCCCAGTCCGGGTTGGCAATCAGGGCGCGGCCAACGGCGACAAGGTCAAACTCGTTCCGGTCTGCGCGTTCAATCAAACGGTCCAGGCTGGCGGGCTCGGCGCCTTTGAAATCAGCGGTGCCGTCTTCGGGCAGGAAGTCGGCGTTCAAGCCAACGCTGCCGACGGTGATCGCAGGCTTGCCGGTGAGCTTGCGGGTCCAGCCGGCCAGATTCAAATCGCTGTCCTCGAACTCGGGCTCCCAAAAGCGGCGGGTGGAGCAATGGAAGATATCAACCCCGGCTTCGGCAAGTGGCGTGAGGAAAGCCTGCAGCGCTTCGGGGGTGTCACACAGCCGGGCAGAGTAGTCCTGCTGCTTCCATTGAGAGTAGCGGAAAATGATCGGGAAGTCTTCGCCGACGGCGGCGCGGACTGCGCGGATGATTTCCAGGGCAAAGCGTGAGCGCTGCGCCAGATCGCCACCGTAGCCGTCCTGGCGCTGGTTGGTGCCATCCCAGAAAAACTGGTCAATCAGATAGCCATGGGCACCGTGTAGTTCGATCGCGTCAAAGCCGATGTCTTTGGCATCTGCTGCGGCCTGGGCAAAGGCGGCGACAACATTATCAATGTCTTCTTGTATCATTGCGTGGCCGGTCACCTTGCCGGGGATGGCCATGCCGCTGGGGCTGTGACCCGGGGTGTCGCCACCGGGATTGACGCCGGGGCGACGAATGGCGCCCACATGCCACAGCTGTGGCGCGATCTTACCGCCTGCTGCATGGACTGCCTCAACGACCTTTTTCCACCCTGACAGCGCGTCTTCGCCATAAAAAGCGGGCACATTGGGATAGCCGCTGGCGGCCACGTGGTTTACAAAGGTGCCTTCGGTGATGATCAGGCCAACGCCGCCTTCGGCACGGCGCTGATAGTAGGAGACCACGGCCTCATCGGGAACATTGCCGGGCGAAAAGGTGCGGGTCATCGGGGCCATGGCAATCCGGTTCTTCAGGCTGAGTTTGCCAAGATCAACAGGGGTAAACAGGGTATCGGCGCGTTCCATTGGGGGGGTCCTTTTAAAAACAATCAGTCGATCAGCCGCTTGGGCGAACTGTATCTTTTGTCAGCATCAAACAGCACTGAGCCCCGCCACGATAGGTTTTACTTTGGGTCAAATCGGCAGTGACCCAGCGTTCTGCCGGTTTCGCACTATGCCCCCAGGTTTTAGGCAAGCGGTGTCTCCCTTTTTCTACATTCGGTGAACTAGCCCAGCGGGGGCGGTGGATTTGCGCTGAGTGTGGTGCACTGTGGCTTGACCCTGTGCCCAGGAAAGCCCAGTTTGGCGAAAAACTGCGAGCAGGAGCCAGCATGGCCAGCACCCCCCCGCCTTTTGCGCGATTTGAATGGATGATTGCCTGGCGGTACCTGCGGGCGCGCCGGGCCGAGGGCGGCGTTTCAGTGATGACCTGGATCAGCCTCATTGGCATTACCCTGGCGGTTTTTGCCCTTATCGCGACCCTGGCGGTGCGTTCTGGGTTTCGCTCGGAATTTGTGGGCACCATCCTGGGCGCAAATGCCCATGTGACGCTCTATTCTCACGGGGCGCTCAACGCGGCTGGCCAGATGGAGCGCAGCATCACGGATTTTGACGCCATGGCGGCGCGGGTGGCCACGGTGCCCGGCGTGATCCGCGCAGCGCCGCTGATCAAGGGGCAGGTCATGGCCAATGCGCGCCAGCGCAACGCCGGGGTTGAGGTCTTTGGCATCTCCAAACCCGGCATCCTGACCATTCCCGGTGTCGCCCAAAGCGAAGGCGCCATGGGCGATCTGGATCGGTTTGAGGACGGGGTCGCCATCGGCTCTGGCGTGGCGCGCGAACTGGGGGTCAGCCCCGGTGATCGTATCAAGCTGATCTCGCCCAATGGGGTCAAAACCCCCTTTGGCACCAGTCCAAGGGTCAAGGCCTACGAGGTGGTCTATATTTTCACTGCCGGGCGTTATGACATTGATCGCACCCGGCTCTATATGCCCTTTGCCGAGGCGCAGAGCTTTTTCAACCGTGAAGGTGTGGCGGATGAGATCGAGGTGATGATCACCGACCCGGAAGCGGTGGACCTGAAGATCCTGTCCCTGTTGCGGGCGGCGGATGGCGCGGTTGGGGTCTGGACCTGGCGCGATGCCTCGGGTGGTTTTCTGCGGGCGCTGGAGGTCGAGGACAATGTGATGTTCATCATCCTGTCGATCCTGGTGCTGATTGCGACGATGAATATCGTCTCGGGGCTGATCATGCTGGTTAAAAACAAAGGCCGCGACATTGGTATCTTGCGCACTATCGGGCTCAGCGAGGGGTCGGTAATGCGGGTGTTCTTTATCTGTGGCGCCTTTACCGGGGTGTTGGGGACGCTGTTTGGTGTCATTCTGGGCTGTCTGTTTGCCAGCTATATCGACCCTATCTTTTCTTTTGTGAACTTTGTGATGGGCGGTGGCGTCTGGGATCCCTCTATCCGCGGCATCTATGCGCTGCCGGCCGAGCTGAACCTGCCCGATGTGCTGTCTGCGGTGGGGCTGTCGCTGGGGCTGTCCTTTGTGGTGACAATCTTTCCCGCCCGGCGTGCCGCCCGGCTGAACCCGGTGGAGGCGCTGCGCTATGAGTGATGCAGTTTTAGAGCTAAAAGCCGTGACCAAGTCCTATAATCAGGGCGCGGCCAACCAGATTGATGTGCTGCGCGGCGTTGATCTGACCTTGAACGCGGGGGAGATGGTGGCACTGGTGGCGCCCTCGGGCGCAGGCAAATCCACCCTGTTGCATATCGCGGGCTTGTTGGACGTGCCGGACAGTGGCAGCGTCACGGTGGCCGGACAGGACATCAGCGGCAAGGGTGACAGCATGCGCACCAGCCTGCGTCGCCAGGAACTGGGCTTTGTCTATCAGTTCCACCACCTGCTGCCGGAGTTCACCGCGCTGGAGAACATTGTCCTGCCGCAACTGGCCAATGGGATTGCACAGCGCGCCGCCGAGGCCCGTGCCGAGGAGCTCTTGGCTCTGGTTGGGCTGTCAGCCCGGGCCCAGCACCGGCCGGCGGCGCTGTCGGGGGGCGAACAGCAGCGGGTGGCCTTTTGTCGGGCGCTGGCCAATAGCCCCCGCGTGTTGTTGGCGGATGAACCCACCGGAAACCTGGATCCCGGCACCTCAGATCAGGTCTTTGCCGCGCTGATGGATTTGGTGGCTGGCACTGGCCTGTCGGCGCTGGTGGCCACCCATAATCCCGAACTGGCCGCGCGGATGGACCGCCGGGTCAAGCTGGAGCAGGGCAGGCTGGTAGATCTTTAGGCGGGCGGTGGAACTGGTTGGCCGAGTGCCCCATTCACAGTCGCTAGAACCGAGATGCCCAGCATGAAAATCGTATAGCGTCGCATGGGTTTCTTCTCTGGTGGCTCCTCCTCTCGCGCCTCTTGCGGGGGGACAGGTTGCTGTGTGAGCGAGAAGCGGCAACCGCCGACAGGGACTAAGCCATGTTCTTGTGACATCCCCTGCGCATTATTATCGTCGCTGTGGTGAAATGATGCTTAAATGCAGCCCATGGCAGACAATTTTTGCTCTGACCAGGTGCCTAGGTGGCCGTTTCAACGGGGTGGAATTATACTGTCGCTGCGCAAGAATAAGGAAGCATGTTGATGAAATCCCCAGTTGTGGTGTTAAGCCTGATCGCTTTGTCCTTTGGTCTATCAAACTGCGCCCCTGGGGAGGTGGATATGCCAGAGCCAGCCGAAGGCGCGGCGCTGTTTAATCAGAACTGCTCTGCCTGCCATGGTGTAGATGCTGATCTGGCCACACGAGAGCTATCCGTGGGTGCCCCTGACTTGCGGCATATTGCAACACGCAACCGCGGTATTTTCCCGCGCGCCGCTGTACTGTCGCAGATTGACGGATATGGCCGTGGTCGCGTGGGGGCAGAGGCAATGCCGGAATTTGGTGCCCTGCTCGAAGGAGATCTGGTTCCGGTTGCTGTGGATGACGTCTTTACCCCGACACCGCGCCCTCTGGCGGCGTTGCTGGCCTATCTGGAAGATATCCAACGCTGATTGATCCCGCCGCAGCTGTGCCGTGTAGTGCAGGGCAGGGCCTGATACACGACCTGGCGTGTCAGGTGCAAATTCCCGTGAGGTCGGCGTCTTTCCAGGGCAGATAGACATCGCTTTGCCGGGCCTGTGGCAGGTCCGTCACCGGCATCACCGCCTTGAGCATCTCATGCAGGCGCTTACTGCGGGCAGCCTGCGGTGCCAAGGCGCGGCAACAGACGTATTCTTCGACAATGGCGCCCTGCTGTTCATAGCCATAGCTGAGAAAATCCGGACTGCTCTCAAGCGCAAACAAATAGGGATCTGGGCTGGCACTGTGTTCGGCCGCTGCGCGCAACGGGTGGTAGCCCGTGACACGGCGGTTCTGCCACTGCCAGACATGGGTCATCTCATGGGCCAGCAACATGGCCTCCACCAGATACAGCCGATCCGGATAGGCCGGCATATAGTCTTCGGTGTACCAGTCTTTGACAAAAAAGATCCGGTTGAACAGGGTGACGGCTGCTGGCGAGGAGGTGACAATCTTTTCTTCCTTGACCGGTGGCAGGATCCGTTCGCGGCAGGTGACGCGGGGGCGGGGTTTGCGCCGAAATGTAACAGCGGCCACGGGCGCGCCACGCACCAGATGCACCTGGTTGGTATTGAGGCTGTCGCCGTGAATGTCGGATAGAAAACTCAGCTCTGCCTCGCTGAGCGGACGACCGCAGGCGGCAAGCAAAGAGCAGATCAGAACAAGCCGCAGGATCATACGACGCCTCGGATGGTGTGCTGCAGGCCATGGTTGCATTTGCTGATCTTGCGCATAAATGTGCCCCGTTTCTCTAGCTGTACCCTTAGCCGCAACTCAAAGCCAGAACCCGGCTTATTTCCATCAAGGATCGGCCCGATTGCTCTTGCCAACTGTTAAAAGCCGCCTGAACCTGGCGCAGAGCGGTTTTAGAGGTGGCGGGCTTGTCGATCACCCCTTCGGCGATCAACCGCCCGGTAACATCCTTGGACAGGACAAAGCCATCCCGCCCGGCAAAGCGCATCACCATCTGGCCGCTGTTGCCACCCAAGCGGCTGCCGCGCTTTTTCAGCATCTCCAGCAGTCCGACAAAATCCGATGTTGGCCAGTCGGTAAACACCTTGGCGGCGCCACCCTCCTGGCGCAGCTCCATCAGAAAGGCCGCATTGTCGCGCACCGTTTGGATCTTGGCACCATTGCGGACAATTTGGCTGTCGCGCAGCAGGGCATCAAGTTTTTCATCATCCATAAAGGCGTTCTTGACCACATCAAACTGGTCAAAAGCGGCCTCAAATCCGGGCCATTTTGTCTCGATCACCTTCCAGCTGAACCCGGCCTGAAAGACGCATCTGGTCATCAGGGAGAGCCAGCGATCCTCTGCCAGGGTCGCAACATCAGGTTCCGGGCGCAGAAGCTTTGCTTCCAGCGCCTGGGCGCCGCCGTGACGGTCAGCTGAAATGTCAAAGATCTGTTCAAAACTGCGCAAGCTGCTGTTGTCCGATCTATCAGGGGGCGTAAAAAGTTGCAGTAGCGGTAGAGATCAATTTGCCGCTGGTTTCCTCGTGCATTTCGGCGCGGGCAAAGACCAGCGCCTTGCCTGCGCGCACCACTTCGGCCCGGCACAGGATGGCAGTGCCAACGCCGGGGCGCAAAAACTGCGTGTGTAGATCAGTGGTGGCAAACATCCGCATCTCGCCGGCATGGGCAACGGCGGCCAGAACCATGGCCGTATCCGCCAGCGCCGCCAGCGCCTGACCCGACACAATGCCACCCACTCGCGCCAGATGGGGCGCAAGCGGCATATGCAAGACCACTGCTGAGGGAGAAAACGCGGTTACCGTCAGGTCCAGGGCCCGGACCCATTCGGCAAAATTCTCATCCAATAGGGCCTGGGCGTCTTTGACGCTCATCGCTGGTGTGGAGTTCATCTCGGCCTCTTTTGCTGCTCTGTCTGGGGGGAGCGTAGCGGTCTGGTTGGCGCAACTCCACCACAGATTTGCCCAAACGAAACGGCGCCGCAAATCCGACCAGACAAAGCGCAAAGAGTTGCAACACCAGGATATGGGCATTGTCCTGCAAATAGTCCCATTCCTGTTTGAGCCGCTGGATATGGGCGATCAAATCGTCATAGGCCCGCGCCAATATAACAAAGTCACCCGCAATGGTTGGCTCGCGGCGGCGTAGGTTTTCCACAGATGCCTGGGTTGGCTGATCCAGCGAGGAGAAAACCAGAAAGCTCTCCGGGTCAAAAGCATCGGCGCTGGCGGCCTTGGCCGTTATCTCCTGGGCTGTGGTGCCGGATCCGGCAAGAAAGGCGATGCCCTGCAGCGGTGCGACCTCATCCGTTACGGCGATGAACAGGGGCAGCTCTGCATTGCCCGCAGTCGAGGCCGACAGAAATTCGATTTTGTCACAGAGCACCGCAATATCAGTGTCATCGGTTGGGTCGCAAAACCGCAGGCGAAACCGGGCCGCATCGCGGTCAAAGGCTGCGGTGGCGGCATAGGCGAGATCAATCTGGCGCTCCAGTTGGCTGCTGTCGGATTTGTAGATCCCGGCGATTACCGCCGCCAGCGCACCAATGCCGCCCAGCAAGACCCAGACCAGATCGGCATATTTCCAGGCCTGGTGGCCCTCTGGCTTGCGCAGCAAAAAGCCGGTGCCGATGGCGCCCAGGCCAAAACAGATGAGGATCAGCAACAGCTGGTTTTCGGCGACAAAGATCATAGGGGCTCCTGGCGGCGGCGGCGGGGCGTGCGTCTTGTCAATAGAAAGACTGCGACGGCGGGCTTGCAACAGGGCTAAAGCAAATGTGACCGTTTACTACAGATCTGCTTAAACTGTTTGCAACGCTGGTCTGCTTCTATGGGCCCGTGATGGAATGGCGTTACCGGAGAAAACATCATGATGCGTTTTGTGGTTGGATATGTGGTCCTTGTGGCAAGCTTCGCTGGCGCGGCAGTGGCGCAGCCGATCACCTACGAGGTGCGCGGCGGGATGTATGAGCAGGTGATCATCGCCTATGTGAATGGCGCTCCGGTTCAGGCTCTGGTGCCAGAGACCGGGATCTCCAACAAGATCCTGGAGGCGGATTTTGATGGCGACGGTCAGGTGGATCTGTTGCACAGCTGGAGCGGCGGCGGCAATTGCTGCGCGCCCAGCTACGCGGTGCTGTCTTTGCAGGGCGGTCGCTTTGTCAACGTCACTCATCCGGAGTTCTACGGCTGGGGCGATCCCGAGGTGCAGCAGACGCCCCAAGGTTATCGCTTTTTGATTGAGACAACCGAGTCCGGTGTTGGTCAGACCGATCTGAACGGGCGTTTTACAGCCTTTGCCTTTACCGGCAGCGCCCTGCAACTGGTCGAGAGCCGGGTGCTGGATCAGATGCTGCCCGCGCTGGCGCAGCTTTCGGTGCAGGACTATGACCGGCCCGGTTTTGACAAACGCTACCCACTGAAGATGCAGTATGATCTGGATGGCTCAGGCAGCCTGGATCTGTTGCACTGCAGCTGGTGGGAGCGCTGGGGAGTGATCAACTGCGAGATCCAGATGGCGACGGGGTTGTGTCTCGAATCTGGTGGAAATTCTCTGGCGGCGTTCTCCGAGCATGTGGATTTGGGCCTGATCAGGCCGCGAGGTCAAGTCTGATCGGGGCGATGGGCTGAGCCAAGGTTTCCCAGCCATCGACCTTTCGCATC
>CAJQNB010000057.1 GCA_905479575.1 uncultured Pseudophaeobacter sp. | reverse complement strand
CCAGTAGCGAAAGCGCGGCAGTGTCGGTATTGTTCTTCATGGCGTGATCTCCCTGGCGGTTGCTGCCGCCGGTTGGGTGGGTTCAGTTCACCCGGAGATTACGCCACCTTCAAATTTCCACCACCTTCGCGACACGACCTGCAAGCGATCCGAGACATTGAAATGAAGTGATATCGCCGCCCTTCGGGTTTGACAGGTTTTCCCGCTGGACGCGTCACATCTAATTGAAATATAACAACTATTTCTGCGCAAATACTCCTAACCAGCGAAAAAACCTGTCAAACTGAACACGTAAGACTAATGGGTCCAGAGCTTAGGGGTTGAGACTAACGCCAAAACAACACTCCCGGTCGCTAAAACCGGGAGTGTTGTTTTGCATTCTAAATAAAAATCCGCTTAACCTAGGGCCACCAACACTGAGCCTCTCTGATTCACAAAACAGAGAGATGTACAAAGTTCGACTATTTAGGGACAGACATTATGACCACCTATACCCTGACTGGCATTGCCGTCCTGCGCGGCCAAACCGGAAATTATCCAGTTCAAGGCATTCTACAAGACATCAATTTCTCTGTTGCAGTGCCCGACAGCACAACCACCCTCCGCTACACCAATACAGTGGATCCAAATCCAGATGCGGATACCCCGATTTCTGATATTCAGATCACCGGCGGGCAGGCCCGGATTGAGGGTGATCCTCTTGATTCACAAAGCGAATCTATTTTTCAGGTGACCTGGAACGACGGCGGCATCCAGCGCACCACTGTGGTGCTGCAGCTGTTCTTTGAAGATGCCGATGTGCCCGGATATTCCAACGTGGATGCCGATGCCCTGTTTATTCTGGGCGGCGATCCGATCCCGAACCTCCAGACCGCCGCGCAATGGAACGCTTTTGAAGCCAGCATTGTCGCCGTTGGCCCCGCCACCGGTGCCGCCGGACCAAACCAGGATATTCCGCTCAGCAGTGTCTTTGCCGATGTGGCCCAGAATGACCGTTTCATCGGCACCGACGGCGACGACTTTCTCGAAGGTGGGCGTGGCAATGACACGCTGATTGGTGGCGATGGCAATGACACCCTGTTGGGCGGCAATGGCAATGACCGCCTGGTGACCGGTGACAATACCTGGGATGACTATGTGCAGGCCGGGACCGGCAATGACCGTGTCATCATGTCAGGAATCGATCATGGGTTTGTCAGCCTTGGGCATAGTGATCTGAACCGTCGCATCGTGGTCGAGATTGATGGCAATGACAATACCGGCACCATCGGCAAATCCGGGCGTGGCACCACCACCCTGGTGAATGTGCAAAACCCGATGATGGCGGATGGCCTGGGGATCTATGGCACCTCCCGCGACGATATCTTCCGCTTCACCGTCACCGATGGCGGCTGGGCACAGCTGCGCGGGGAAGGCGGCAATGACAGGTTTGTCCTTGGTGAAAGCCAGGGTTATCTGCGCCTGGATTACCGTAATGCCGAAGATGGCGTGGTGGCACATCTGGGCCGCGGCCGCGTCAATGACGATGGCCAGGGCGGCAGTGACCGCATCACCGGCGACGGTAATGTCAATGAGATCCGCACCGGCATGTTTGATGACAAGGTCACCGGGTCAGGCCGGGATGAGAGCTTCATCCTGATGGCAGGCGACGACACGCTGAATGGTAAGGGCGGCTTTGACCTGCTGCGCTATGACCGGAGCTATGTCGATGCGGTGAATGTCAATCTGGGCAGCGGTGAGGCCACCGGCACCTGGCGTGGCGAAAGCTTTATCCATCATATCAGCAACATCGAACATGTGCGCGGCTCCCGCGAGGGCAATGACATCCTGACTGGCAACCGCCAGGACAACCGCCTGGAAGGGCGCGGCGGCAATGACACCCTGAAAGGTCAGGGCGGCAATGACCTGTTGCAGGGCGACGATGGCCGCGACCGTCTGGACGGCGGCTCTGGTCGCGACACCCTGGATGGCGGCAACGGCAATGACACCCTGAAAGGTCAGGGCAGCAATGACCTGTTGCAGGGCAACGAGGGCAACGACCGTCTGGTCGGCGGCGGTGGTCGCGACACCCTGGATGGCGGCAACGGCAATGATGTGCTGCTGGGCAACCGCGGCGCTGATGTCTTTGTCTTCTCCTCAGGCGATGACCGGGTTGTCGGCTTTGGCGGCACCGATGAGATCGATCTGCGCAATGCCTTTGGAATCAATGACTTCAACGATCTGATCAACAACCATGCCACGCAGAACGGCAACAACGCAGTGATCAGCGATGACGCCGGCAATACCCTCACCCTGGTGAACCGGGATATGGACAACCTCAACGCGGATGATTTCCTGTTCTAGGGGCATCCTCAGACAGAAATCTTTCATGACTCGTCTTTGAACCCGGCCTTCTCCAGGAAGGCCGGGTTTTATATGGGCTGCCGCCAGGTACATAAATCAGCCCCGGAATCAGCCCTGGTATTTTGTCGTCAAAACAGGAAATCATCCGCCGTGATCTCGCCAGGGCGCAGCCCCTCCAGGGTGATCTCGCCGGCTCCGGTCTCAATCACAGTGGATGTGCCACTGCGACGGATCTGTAGATCGCCATAGTCAAACCCGCGCCCCGACACGCCACTCAGGTCGATCAGATCTTCTCCGAGCGTGAAATCCAGGATCCGATCCTGCCCATGATGCTGTCCAAAGACAAAGACATCGGCACCGCCCCCGCCACTCAGATCATCGCGCCCCCTGCCCGCCAGCAAGAGATCCTCGCCCGCGCCCCCATAAAGCCGATCCCGACCGCTGTCGCCGATCAGTCGATCGTTGCCCTCCCCGCCCCAGATCCGGTCCTTACCAACGCCACCAAACACTGTGTCAGCACCGGTGCCTCCGGTCATCCGGTCCGCCCCCTTTTGCCCCTTCAACAAATCCGCCCCGGCCTCCCCCTCGAGCCGGTCCCTGCCAGCGCCACCGCGTAGGGTGTCATCGCCAGTGCCCCCCTGCAGATGATCCGCCTTGCCACCGCCCCAGAGCCTATCGGCACCGGCCTCGCCCCAGATGTGATCAGCGCCCTTTTGCCCTTTCAGGCGATCCGCCCCATCGCCGCCCCAAATCTGGTCACCACCGCCCTGCCCCTGAATGCTGTCATCCCCGCCCAAACCCTGGATCCGGTCCGTTCCCGCCTGGCCCTGCAAGCGATCATCCCCCCCGCCGCCATAGGTGATGCCATCCTCGATCCAGTCGCCCTGGGTCAGCCGGTCCGGCGTCGCAAAGCGCCCATCGGGCCAGAGATCCGTCAGGCTCAGCACCCCGCCGCCGGCCCGCAGGATCACGATCTGGCTGTCGCCAAAGGTCAGGCGCATCCCCCCGGAGAGGCTGTCGACCTGCAACTGCGCCGGGCTGTACAGGCCAGCGAACAGCGACAGGTCCAGCTGATCGGTGCCGGGACGGAAATCTGTCACGGTCACCACCCCCACTGTCGGGCCCACCACAAAGCAATCAGCCCCGGCACCGCCGCTCAGCCGGCTGCCAGCGCCACTGGCCACCAGAATGTCATCGCCAGCGCCACCATTCAGGGTCACCGCCCCCGTTGCCGCCCCCGGCTGGCCCGTTTCCCCCTGCAACAGATCATCCCCGGCGCTGCCCCAGAGCGTGCCCTGATCAAGACTGCGCACCACCCCAAGGGTCGAAAGATCGAGACTAAACCGCGAAATACCGCCCGCAGTGTCGGAGGTGACATAGATCTCCAACTGGTCGCCTAGCACGGCCGTTTCCAGCGCGGTGACATTTTCCAGCCCCAGCCCCTGGGCATGGGCCAGGCTGGTCACATGCAACAACTGCCCCGAAGGCAGCAGCCGCAGCAGGCTGATGCCATCATCCGCACCAGCCGCCAGCACCAGCACATGGTCGCCAATCTGTACCACCTCCAGCACCGCAGCGCCGCCAAACCGCGTGGCCAGCGTATCATTGAGCTGATCCCTGAGGTCGAGACTGCCATCCGCCGCCACCCGCAACAGGCTGAGCGATCCAGTCCCGGAGGCGGCCAGCAGCAGCCAGCTGGCGCCATAGGCCTGAAAGCTGTGCAGCGCGCTGGGGGCCGACACCGGCAGGCCTTCTGCCATGCCAAAGCTATCCGCCGCCTGCAGCGCCCCGGTCTGGGTGGTGATCCGATAGCTCCGCACCCCCTGCCCCATGGCATCCAGCGCAAACAACAGATCACCAGCGGCGCTGATCTCCAGCGCGCTGTGTCCGGGCAGGTGATAGGCGGCGGAGGCACCGCTACTGGCCACCGCGCCCAGGCTCTGCCCCGATGCATCCAGCTGCCAGCCCTTGAGCTCGCCTGCGGCATTGATGCCATAGACCAGGCTGTGCTCCCCATTCTGGCCCGCCTCTACCGGCACCGTTACCAGCGCCTCCAGCCCACCAGCAGATCCACTCTCCAGCCCCTGTTGCTGCTGCCGGGCCAGGTTTCCATTGCTGCCGATCTCATATGACAACAAGGCCCCCGAGCTGCTGAGCTGCGACAGCAGGCGCATCTCGCCGCCGATCTCGCCACAGGTGATTCCGCCGGTGCCAAGGCTGGCGTTTTCATGCCAGTAGCGCTGCACCAGCTGCGGTGCCGCAGCGCTGCCATCCAGACGATAAAGGCTCAGCCCGCCATTCATCCCATTGCTGGCATAGAGCCAACTGCCGCTTTCGGTCTGCACCACCGCAAGATCGCGCAAGTCCGCATCAAAGCGATCACTGCCTGTCTGAAAACGCTGCTGAAACTTAAATTCCATGTCCCACACTCCCGGCCTGTCTGGAGAACCCAGGCCAAGCTCCCATGCGGTCGCGGCAGGGATCGGGATCAGAATGGGGCAGAACGGCGGAGATTGTTTACAGATTGAAGACAATCCCTAAGGCCGGATCCTGCGGGGAAAATTCCATCACTCTTTGTTCATTTGAGCGACAATTTCACCGGAAATGCCGCTTTGTTTCCTTCCGCCTCGCCGGGATCTGACAGGTTTGCGGGGGGCTGTTGCCGCCCCTGCGGACGCGCCCTTAGCGCGGCTTTGATCTGCCGGACCGATGCTGACGCGTAGCTTTGCCGCCTCTCCAGCCCCTCTCCCGCAGCCCCACAGGAGCCCAAACCCCATGTCCGAGACCTCGCCCATCCTCGCCCTGCCCTATCTGCTGGCCGCGCAGGCGCAAAAACATGTGACCCATAATGAGGCCCTGCAGTTGCTGGACGCGCTGGTGCAGCTGCGGGTCAGCGCCTTTGATGCTGAAACCCCGCCGCTCACCCCCAGCCCAGGCGATGCCTATGCCCTGGGGGCGCTGCCCACCGGGGCCTGGGCGGGACAGGCCGCACAGCTGGCAATCTGGCAGGGCGAAGGCTGGTTGTTCATCGCACCGCAAATCGGCTGGCGCGCCTGGGGGGTTGATGTCGCTGAGCTGCGGATCTGGCAGGGCAGCGCCTGGCAGCAATTCAGCGCCGAGACCCAGAACCTGGCCCAGGTGGGGGTCAATACCAGCGCCGATAGCAGCAACCGGCTGGCGGTGGCCGCTGAGGCCAGCCTGTTCAGCCATGCCGGCGCCGGCCATCAGATGAAGCTGAATAAATCTGCCCCGGCCGAAACCGCCGCGGCGCTGTTTCAATCCAACTGGTCCGGCCGCGCCGAGATCGGCCTGTTGGGCAATGACGACCTCAGCGTCAAGCTCTCCAGCGATGGCAGCAGCTGGGCCACCGCCCTGGCGCTAACCGCCAGCGGAAATGCCGGCTTTGGCACGGCCAGCCCCTCGGCCCATGTGGAGATTGCCGGCAGCGGCGCGGATTATCTGCTGGCCGGCGATGGCAGTGGTCCGGCCTTTCGGCTGGGGTCAGATGGCAATGGCGCCTGTGACGGCGCCTGGTCGGGGGGCGGCGCTGACTATGCGGAATGGTTTGAATGGGGCGATGGCAACCCGGAAGGCGAAGATCGGCGCGGGCTGGCCGTGGTGCTGCAGGGGGCGTGCATCCGCCCCGCCCGAACCGGAGAAGAGCCCATCGGCGTGATCAGCGCCGCCCCGGCGCTGATTGGCGATGATGATATGGGCGGCTGGAAAGGACGCTGGCAACGCGATGGCTTTGGTGCCCTGCTGCTGGACGCGGCGGGCCAGCGCCAGGAAGACCCCAGCTATGACCCCACCCGCCCCTATCAGCGCCGCAGCAGCCGCCCGGAGTGGGCGCTGGTGGGGCTGATGGGCAAACTGCGCCTGCGCCGGGGTCAGCCCTGCGCCGCCCGCTGGCAGCGCATGCGGCAGCTGTCGCAGCAGGTCGAGGAATGGCTGCTGCGCTAGATCTCGGCCAGGGCCGCAACGGCCTCGGGGATGGGATAGTGGTGGTTGCCCACAAACAGCCCATTGGCGTCGATGTAATCGGCATTGGTCAGGCTGCCGTGGATCTCATAGTCGAAATACTGCATCACCTGGTTCTTGGCAAAATTGCCCGCCACGATGGGGCGGCACTCAAAGCCCTTGGCCAGGAGCTGTTTCACCAGATCGGCGCGGGCAAGCCCGCAGCCTTCGCGAATGACCAATGAGAAACCAAACCAGCTGGAACAGCCAATTTCCTGCTGGATGGCAAATTTGGCGTGGTTGCCCAGCTGCGCCTGCACCAAGGCGCCATTGGCGCGCCGCCCTTTGATAAGATCCGGCAGTTTCTTCAGCTGTTCGCGCCCCAGCGCGCCGGACATCTCCAGCGGGCGCAGATTGTAGCCCGGCAGCACAAAGCGAAAGCTCTCCTCAAAGGGATCCTCAGATTTCTCGCCGGTGACATGGTTGAACTTTGGCAGGTTGCGGGTCCAGCCATGGGCGCGCAGGGACAGCATCACATGATAAAGCTCTTCGTCGTCGCAGGTCACCATGCCGCCTTCCATGGTGGAGATATGGTGCGAGAAGAACGACGAAAAACTGCCCATGACCCCAAAGGTGCCGGCCTGCTTGCCGTCAAAACTGGCGCCCATGGATTCGCAATTGTCCTCGATCATCACGATGCCGCGCGGCGCACAAAGCGCCTGCAACACGGCAAAATCATTGGGGTTGCCCAGCAGGTTCACCACCATCAAGGCGCGGGTCTTATCGCTGATCGCCGCTTCCAGGGCGTTCAGATCATAGTTCAGGGTGGCGCGGTCGATATCGACAAATTTCAGCCGCAGGCCGTATTGCTGCAACGGATAATAGGTCGTCGACCAGCTGACGGCGGGGACGATGATCTCATCGCCGGGCATCAGCCGCAGATCGTCATTTTTGGTATAGCGCAGCGCCGCCAGCATCAGCAGGTTGGCCGAGGAACCGGAATTGACCATCACCGCATGTTTGCTGCCAAAATGCGCGGCAAATTCTTCTTCAAAGGCGCGCACCTCGGGGCCCATGGAATACATGTCGCTGTCGATGACGCGCTGCAGCGCATCCTGTTCCGCCTGATCCCAGGAAGACGTGGCGAGGGGGTAAATGGGGCTCATGCGTATCCGCTTTCCAAATAGTGACGATAGGTCTGTGCAATGCCGTCGCGCAGCGCGGTCGGGGCCTGCCAGCCCCAGTCCTGCTGGCGCGCGGGATCGCAGAGTTTCTGCTTCATCCCCACCGGCTTGCTCAGATCATGGCTGAAATCACCGGTCCAGCCAATCACCTCGGCCACGGTGGCGTAATAGTCATTGATGCTATGATCCTGGCCCAGACCGATGTTCATGCTGCCCGGCAGGCTGTCCATATCGGCGGCGGCGCGCAGCACCGCATCGGCCAGATCGGCGGCAAACATGAACTCGCGCCGCGCCGTGCCATCGCCCCAGATCTCGACGCTGGTCTCGCCCGTCTTTTGCGCCTGATGCACCTTGTGGATGATGGCCGGCAGCAGATGCGACTGTTTGGGGTCAAATGTGTCATGCGCCCCGTAAAGATTACAGGGGATCAGGGTTTTGTACTGGGCGCCCGCATCCTCGCGGCGGATATAGTCGCACAGGCGCAGCGCCATGATCTTGGCCAGGGCATAGCCCTCGTTGGTGGGTTCCAGCGGGCCGGTCAGCACCATGTCTTCGCGCAGGGGGTTTTCGGCGGCGCGGGGGTAGATGCAGGTCGAGGCCAGGTTGAGAAACCCGCGCACCCCGGCCCGGTAAGCGCCCATGATGATATTGCGCCCCATGGCGGTGTTTTCATCCAGGAAGGCCACCGGATTGGCCATATTGGCCTGGATGCCCCCCACCCGGCCGGCGGCATGCACCACCAGATCGGGCTGGTGTTTGGCAAGATAGGCGTCCACCGCTGCGGCATCGGTCAGATCCAGCTCGGCGCTGCGCGGCGCCAGAATGGTCCAGTCGGCCGCCCGGGCGTGTTCTTGGATATTGCGCCCCACCAGGCCACCACCGCCGGTCAAGAGCATGGTTGCCTTGCGGCCCTGTTCTGCGCTCATGGGATCAATCCTCCCGCGCGACGGGTTCACTGTAGCCGTGATCCTTCAGCACCCTTGCGCGCTGCGCCGCCTTTAGATCATGAGCCGCCATTTCGGCACACATTTCCTGCACGGTGATTTCTGGCACCCAGCCCAGTTTGGCCTTGGCCTTGGCAGGATCGCCCAGCAGGGTTTCCACCTCGGCGGGGCGGAAGTAGCGCGGATCAATGCGCAGCACCACATCGCCAACCCGCAGCGCCGGAGCCTTGTCGCCGATGATCGCCGCCACGGTGGCGATCTCATCCAGACCGGTGCCGCTGAACGCCAGGGTGATCCCCAGTTCCGCCGCTGACCATTCGATAAACTGGCGCACCGAATACTGCACCCCGGTGGCGATGACAAAATCCTCGGGCGCGTCTTGCTGCAGCATCATCCACTGCATCCGCACATAGTCCTTGGCATGGCCCCAGTCGCGCAGCGCGTCGATATTGCCCATATACAGGCAGGGCTCCAGCCCCTGGGCGATATTGGCCAAGCCGCGGGTGATCTTGCGGGTGACAAATGTCTCGCCGCGCCGGGGGCTCTCGTGGTTGAACAGGATGCCGTTGCAGGCATACATGCCATAGGCCTCGCGGTAGTTCACCGCAATCCAGTAGGCATACATCTTGGCCACCGCATAGGGGCTGCGCGGGTGAAACGGCGTGGTCTCGGTCTGCGGCGTCTCCTGCACCAGACCATAGAGTTCAGAGGTGGAGGCCTGATAAAACCGGGTCTTGCCTTCCAGCTTCAAAAAGCGGATCGCCTCGAGCAGGCGCAATGTGCCCATGGCATCCACATCGGCGGTATATTCCGGGCTCTCAAACGAGACCGCCACATGGGACTGAGCGCCAAGGTTGTAGACCTCATCGGGCTGCACTTCCGACAGGATCCGCGTCAGGTTCGAACTGTCGGTCAGATCGCCGTAATGCAGCTTGAAGCGGGCATTGTCGGTATGGGGATCTTCATAGATGTGATCCACCCGCTGGGTATTAAACGACGAGGCCCGGCGTTTGATGCCATGTACCTCATAGCCCTTCTCCAGCAGGAACTCCGCCAGATAGGACCCGTCCTGGCCGGTCACACCGGTAATCAGAGCTTTTTTCATGTATCATCCTTACCAAACAAAATCAGCGTTTCCCGTATGGATCACCTCGATGGGTTAGCACATCAAAATACGCGGCATCCCATGTTAAATCAGGACCGCAGGGGATACCATTCATCAAATGGCTTTTGACAACAGGCCTCCCCTGTTAGGTTATCTTTCTGCGGGCTGTCGAAGAGCTCTCAAACAACGGAAAAACTGTTGAATTTCAAAACCCTGACACAGGCGCAGCATGACTTCCCAAAAACCGATGCCTAACTCTCTTTCCAGCGCCTCTCCCAGCCGATCCGCCCCCTCCCCCCGGCCAAACCTGCCGCGGCGCGATATTCTGTGGCTTGGGGCGCATAAGACCGGCACCACCTATCTGCAGGAGCTGCTGGCGGACTCGACCCAGGCCCTGGCCGACGCGCAGTATCTTTACATTGGCATGCAGGCCTTTCGCAGCCTCTACACCCGCCCCTTGCTATATCCTTCAGCCACAGCACAGAAAACGCCTGTCGCACCGCTGCCAAGACATGCGGAGGAGACCATGGCACGTTATCTGCTCTTTGACGAAAACGTCCTCTCGCTGGTCCAGGATGCCCTCCACCCAAGTGGCCTGTATCCCGAAGGTGCAGAACGCGCCCTTCACGTAGCCACAACGCTGGATCTGGAGGCGCCCGATATCGTGCTCGGCATCCGCGGTTTTGCCCAATATCTGCCCTCGCTTTATTGCGAGGTGCTAAAATCGATGCCCTTTCGACCCTTCAGTAGTTTCAACTCCCTGCCGCTGACTGCCCTCTCCTGGTACGCTGTCATCGACCGCTTGCGGGCAGCTTTTCCACAGTCACGGCTGCGGATCTATCGCGCCGAAGACCTGCGCGGCCAAGAGACCGCCCTCCTGGCCTGGATCGCGGGTCTGCCCCCCCCGCGGATTGGACAAAACAAAGATCCACACAAGACCCCCAACAAAGCGGCGCGGCGCGAAGGGTTTTCCCATGCTGCTGTCACAGCCCTGCATCATCTGCATCAAGAAACGGGAAAGGTCAGCCCAGCGGATCTGGCCCAATGTCTTAAAAGGCATCCCAGAAGCGCCCAAAATACCGCCTATACCCCCTGGACTTCCCGCCAGTCGCACGATCTTGATCTGGTCTATCAACTGGATCTCGACGCCATCGCCAAATTGGACCGCGTCGAGATCTGGACCCCAGCCTCAGGCTAGGCCCCGCTGCGGAGGTTGCGCTGCAATGACACCTCAGCGGCGCTCTGGCCTTGCTTCAGGATGTGAAACTCTTGCCCTCGCCCTGCGATGCAAGGGTTTGCAGGGCCTGGAATTCCTGCAAGGCGCGCTGTCCTTCGCTCCATCTCACCAGCTGATCCAATTGCCCGCGCCCCTGATCTTGCGCCAGTTCGATCTGCGCAAGCCGCTCCTCAAAACCCTGAAGCTGGCGCTGCACCCGCTGGTGTTGCCAGATGGCAATAACCTCGGCCAATTGCCCCTGCGCCAAGGCGCGCGCAATCCCCAAGGCCCGCTGGGCCACCGCATCATGACGTAGAGCTTGCCAATCTGCTTCGGCAATGGATTTCAGAGTGTCTTCCGCCCGCATCGCATAGGTCCACTGGCTCTCAGCGCTGAGCCGCTCCATGTGCCAGGCCATGTTCTCCAGCAGCCAGCGCAGTGCATCCGGGCGATATTGCGGATCCGGCAACTGCGCCACAATCCGTTCATAGTGGTCAAAGAACACTGCCAGCTCTGCCCCGGTAGCCGCCATCGTTTGCCCCGGACGCCCAATCCGGTGGCTGCACAGGGAAACATCCAGAAAGGCGATCTCCGCCGCTTTCAAACAGGTCTGCCAGTGAAACGGGTTATCTTCGTAAAAGAAATCCCCCTCGGGGAAACGGATCTTTTGCTGCTCCAGAAACCCCCGCCGATAGATCTTGCGCCAGGGCACCCCAACCATCTGCAGTGCGAGATGGCGGCGCTCCTGCAGCGTCATGCGCGCCCTCGCGCCAGACCACAAAGTATGGTCTGGAGGTTTCAAAAAACGGTCCTGAACCGCATCATAGACCCTATAATTGGCAATCAATATATCGCAGGGCTGCCTTTCAAAGCGCCGCCGGGCAGCGCCAAACCCTGCCGCATCGACCCAGTCATCCCCATCGACAAAAAACACCGCCTCGCCTGTGGCCTCATTGAGGCCCACATTGCCGGCAATCCCAACCCCCCCCTGCGTATTGGTCCCCAAAAAGACCGGGCATAGGCTGACCCCCCGTCCCTCTAGTTGGCGCAGGCAGGCGGTGATTTCTTCGCAGCTCCGATCATCCGAGCCGTCATCAACCACGATCAGCTCATCCCCTGGTTCAAGACAGGGGGCCAGGCTGTCCAGGCAGGGGGCAATATAGTCCTCAATGTTCCAGGAGGTGACGATGAAGGAAAATCTCACGACCACCCCCGCCGGATATGCCCATTGATCCGATGCGCCAGATCTGGGGCGCGGTCAGCAATGAGCGTCATGGTTGCCAGGTCATGGTTGGCCAACAGGAACGCCGCAATCCGGTGCTGAAACTCGGCATGGTAGTGCTCTTCAAGCGTCAGTTGGACCCAATCAAACAGGCGCAGATAAAATGTGGTCATTGGCAGCACAAAGCGCGGGGCCTGCGCCGTCTCTCGCAGGACCTGATGCAGAGCTGAAAGGGCCTGAAACACCTCCAACCGCTCTCGGTCCCTACGGTTGGTCAACCGCCCCCCCTCCGGCGCGACAAAATGCTCGCAACACAGTGCTGCTGAGGCATAGATGTGCTTGGCCTTGAGGAAGCTGGTCCAATGCAGTTCGAGATCATTGTGCACCATGATCTCGGTGCAGCGGATATTGTGCTCCTGCAGAAAGCCGCTGCGATAGATCTTGTTCCAGGGGTAGGCGGCAATCATTGCCATCTGCTCCACCTGATCCGCGCTGATCTGTTGCGGCGTCACAGCCTGCAGCCCGGCTGACTGCCAAAGCTGCTGATCCGAATCCATCGGGCCAAGCGTTCCACGGCTGCGCTGGCGGCTGTCGATATGGCGAAACAGGCAGAAATCAAAGGCCTTGCCTTCAAGATCGCGCAGCAGGTCAACCACAGCATCGCACAGGAGGTCATCAGAATCAAAAAACAACACATGATCCGTATCCAACGCCGCTATGCCCATGTTTCGGGCATGACCAGCACCACGGTGATCTGAGCTGCGCAGATAGCAGATCCCTGCCGCAGCCTCATCAAACCCCAGGTCGGCCGGGCGACAGGGCGGATCACTCGCATCATCGCAGACCAGGATCCGTTCCGCGATCCGCAGCTGCAACAGCTGCTTCAGCAGTCGCGTCAACCCTGTGGGGTCATTACGAACCGGGATAACAACCGAAAGGGTCATACTCCAAAAAGCGAAAGATCAGTCAACGTCACCTGCCGCAGATCCGGTGGGAAGAAGAGCACCAACTCACGCCAGGGGGCCTGCGCTGGGATATCGTCCCGCTCTGCTAGTTTGATCAGATCCGCATGGGTGCTAGCGGCCCCGTAGGAAATCACCCGTTTGCCAAAAAAGGCATCCTGGAAACCCTCATCCTGGCCACTGCGCAGACAGGCCCGAAAGGTGATGGTCTCATTGGCGCGGGTCTTGCACATAAACCCCATCACATCACGCTGCGACAGATCACATTCCCCAAGTTCGATATTGAGCGACAACCAGCGTCCTGGATGCCCGGTTGTCATCTCAAGATTCAACAGCTCACCAGGGGTGCTGGTGAGAGAGGCCTGGGTATCGCTTTCGGGATCCATGGACAGAAACACACCCGGCGCAAACCGCTCTCCAACTGTGGGCTGGCAGTCTAAGTCCAACGCGCGCAAAACTGCAAGGGCGTGGTTTGCCTGAGCCTCGGCTCCGAAATCGACATTATGTTCCATCAGATCCCCTCCAAAAGGCCCACCGCCCAATCGTTTCAAATCTTTGTCTGCGCAGATGTTTAGCCATGTTACCCCTGAGAACTCAAGGCCAAGTTGCGCCCCCCTGTCTTCAACACTGCCTGTTGCAATCAATCAACGCAGGCGCTGCATTCGATCCCGGATCAGAGCCTTCAGGACCTGCATGACCTGTGTGGCACGCTGGTCCACGCGATGGTGCAACAGCACAAGACGCCGGAACGCGGCCGCTTTCTCCAGCCGTGCCGTCTCATTTGCCAGATAGTAACGCACCGCCTCTTCGACCTCATCTGCCGTGCCGCAAGTGACCACCTGCCCCATAAAGATCTCTTCGCCCTTGAAATTATCCGAAATCACCAGCGCCCCGGCCATACCTGCATCCATGATCCGATTTGACACAAAACCGCGGGCTGCCATATCGGGCCAATGATCATTTAGCACAATGCGCGAGGCCCGATAATAAGCCGCCAGCCTGTCGTTGGGCACATGGGTGCCGCGCAGATACTGTGGCGGGATCAGCCCATCCCATTCGGCACCATAGACCGCCACCGGCAGGTCGCGCGCGACACAGGCCTGCGGCATCCAACGCGTCGTCTTGCGCGAATTCCCCACAAAAAGCAGGTCATGACGCGGCGCATCCTGCAGATCCACCTGCGGGTGAAACAGATCCGGGTCAGCGCATTGCAACATCGCCGAGGCCTGCATCCCGAGGGCCGCAATCACTTGCTCAGCCTCGGGATAGGCACTGACAAAGACATGATCAAAGCCGCGCATCTCTTCCAGTGAAACCCGTGAAGGATGGCTGATATGCCACATCAGATTGACATGTCTGGGATCCGGCACATAGGGGGTCACCCCACGAAACACCAGCGTCGCATCATCCTCCGGGTGGTGGTTATACCAGTCCGGCAAAATATCGACACGTGTGCGACAGCCCAGTCTTTCCAGGGCCCGCGCCAGGCTATTGGCAAGGTGTAAATCCCCCCAGCGATGTTTGAACTCGGGCCGGGGAGCCGGAACTTTCAACGCGATCTGCATCGCCTCCTGCCCCCAGTAAAGACGCTCATTGCGGTGCCTGAGCTGCACCACGCGCGCCGCTGGTGGCGGGGGGGGCAGAACGGGAGCAGTCACGCTGGCAACAGGTGCCGGGTCTTTGCCCGCCAGGTTTCTGGCTGGCAGGTCTTTGATGCGTGCACAGGCCACATAGTCAAGATGCAGCGGAGCCTTCTGCGCCGTCGCTTGCAACATAAAATCCCAGCCTGCCCCAGCCTTGAGATCAGCTGCAAAGCGCAAGCCACCATCACTCAAGCTGCGCCGGTGCACAAAGGTCGCTAGGTCAATGAAGTCACCTGCCAGCAGGTCTTCCCGGGCGTATGCCCCTCCCTTGAGCGCCCCATTCGCCTGCACCAGATCACTATAAAGACATGTCGCCTCAGGATGCTCTGCCACGGCCTTGACCACTTCGCTCAGATATCCCGGCGCCCAAAGCACATCCTGCTCCAAATAGGCGATGATCTCTCCCTGGGCGCAGTCCAGTGCTGCATTGCGTGCCGTCGCCGCATTGCCCTCACTCAAGGCCAGTAACCGCAACTGTCCGACAGCGATTTCGGTCGCGAACCGCGCCGTGACCTGCGCCAAGGTCGCATCCACTCCGGACACATCGACCAATACAACCTCCAGCGGGGCATGGCTTTGCATCAAAGCTGACGCGAGCGTCTCAACCAGAGCATTGGCAGACTGCGCCTGCTCCGCAGCGCTGACTACGGGTCCCGTTACAGGACAAATCACCGAGACCGAAGGGAACGGCCCTCCCGCCTCAGCTGCCGCCTGTGCGGCGGGGCGGTAACTGCGTGGCTGTTGCTCTGCCTGCTCAAACGGGACATCTACCGACAGCATGTCAAAACGCAGCCCCGCCAGCTGTGGCAATTGCCCCAACAGGCGCTCAATGGCATGGGACAGGGTCCCGCAAATCTGCCCAGCCTCCGCCGGAAAGTCGCGAAATGTCAGCTCCAGGTCCAGCAGCGGTTTCAACAGCTGGCTGCGACAGAAAAAGAAAGACCCTGCCGGAAAATCCGGACAGACCGCAGGCAGATCCGGCCCCCCCATGCGCGCCAGAAGATGGGCGCAAAGATCGCGGACCTTGCCATAATTTGGCGCGCGGCGCAGCAAGGGCCAATATCCCGGGGCCAGCATACCCAGCTCACAGTCGGTCGCAAAAAGATCCAGAATCTGCGCTGCCACCGCTTGTGAGCCCAAAAGCGTATGCCCCAGAAAATCAAACCAGCCTTCGTGATAACTCCCGTGTGGCGACTTTTTACTATGCAGATGCAGGAACAGATCCGACTGACGAATTTCATCCCGAAAGGTCACCAACCAAGGTGCCACATCCCGGCCCCGGTTCTCGACCTGGCGCAAAACCACCCGGCGGGCCCGCGGCACTCCGCGTGATAAGCGATGCTGCAGACCCACGACATCTGCCCCGTCGCAGACCGAAACCAGCAAGTCAAAGTCACAAGGCAGGCGTTGCAACAGCAGAATGCAGCGCTCAATCATATCCGGGTAGAACAAATGCAGATGCACCGCCAGACGCTGTGGCCAGCCCTTTTTCTGAACAACCTCTTGAGCAGAATTCAGCTGCAGACTGTGGCGAATGGGACCATATTCTGCCCGTCCAAAGCGGCGCCCCTCAGCAACATGCCTTGTCCGATCCAGAAAGAAAGGCATCGCCCGGCGGCCCTCCGGCAGCCCAACCTCCAGATAATGCAGAAAGGGGTTGATCCCCATGGCTGCAACCTCGGGATTGGCCGCCAGATAGCCCAATGTGTCGAACCAGCGATTTGGCGACAGGCCCAGACGCCAACCATGGATCAGAAAATGTGTCGCCGCATCCTGATCCTGCGCCAGCATCTCTGCTGGTAAAACCTCTTCTCCGGGTCGGGCCTGTGCGGCACAGGCCGCCACTGTGGCCCGGTAGAAAGGCGCATCAAAATACTGACGCGCCAGCGCCTCCAGCTCTGGTGTGATTTGCGCTCCGGCGGCGCCCAAGGTGCTTCCCCCCTGCAGGGTCATGCGGCCTCCCCGCCGCAGATCGGCAGTCCAGGTTTGAACAGCCCAGGTTCAGCCAACCTGTTCTTGCACCCAGGCCCAGGTCCCGGCGATCCCTTCATCAATGGAAACCGTTTTTTGCCAACCCAGCTCGGTCTGCGCCCGGGTCACATCAAGCACCACGCGTGGTACGTCGAAATTACGCCCGGGCTTGTAGATCGGCTGCACATCGCCCCCCACAGTCTTGCAGATCTTTTCGACCACCTCGGCAACCGAAGCCCCTTCGCCACTGCCGGCATTGAAACTGCCGCTACCACCCGCGACCAGCGCCCGGTGGCACAGTTCCGCCAGATCGCCCACATGGATGAAATCGCGCACCACGCTGCCATCGCCCCAGACCTCGATCTGCTCCTTGCGAGCCAGCCGCCACAGATGGGTGCCGATCAGCCCCTGGATGCCGGTATGGCCCTGGCGTGGCCCATAGGGATTGGAGGCCCGCAGCGCCACATATTGCAGCCCGTGCAGCTTGTGTTCCATGAACAGGTAGTTCTCGATCGCCACCTTGACGATCCCGTAAGAGCTGATCGGGTTCAGCGGGTGATCCTCGCGCACGGGATCGGTTTGTGGCACGCCGTAAACGGTCCCCCCCGAAGACAGATAGACCATCTTGCGCACCTCGGTCGAGCGCATGACCTCCAGCAAGCGGACCATGGCAACCAGATTGCCGGTGATATCCGCTGCCGGATCCAGATTGGAGGTGGCAGGCACCGTGGTACTGGCCAGATGCACCACCGCATCAACCCCGGCCAGCGCCTCATAGATCTGCGCCGTATCGGCCAGATCGCACATCACATATTCAACACTGGGCAGAGGCGCTCGGAACATCTCGGGGCGACGATCCAACACTCGAACCTCATCCCCCTTGGCCAGCAGCGTATCCACCACATGCGAGCCGATAAAGCCGCAGCCGCCAATGACGAGAGTTTTCAAATATCCATTCCTTTTCCAGCCGACCTGCGTGCTCAATATGCCTGCAGGGAAATCGAGCATCCAAGATGTCGCTTCCCATTTACCTTCGCAACTCAGCGAAGTCTATTGATTGTGTCCCCAGGGCTTGCCCACAGGAGAGGCAAAGAGGCAGATTGCAAAACAATCTGCCAGACTTGCGATGTCCCGCCATTGGTGTAACAAGCACTCAAATTGGTACGTGATCTCAAAATTAGAGAGGCGCATGAACCCGCCAGAGGGCTAAGCGCAAAAGGGAGCCAGCGAAGCTTGATGAAGAAAATTATTTTGCATTGCGGCATGCCCAAGACCGGTTCATCAGCCCTGCAGGTTCAGCTGGCCCAAAGCCGTGAAACCCTTCTGAAACATGGCTTCGACTACCTCCCGATGGGAGATTTCAAGCAGGCCCGACAGGGGCGCATCACCTCTGGCAATGGCGCAGGGTTGGCGCGTGCCTATCTCAACCCTGAACACCCCGCCAGCCTGGCATCGCGCCGCGGCGAGCTGACGCAGAAATTCTGTGACATGATTACCGCTGGCGACCAGCACGTCATCCTGTCCAGTGAATTCTTCTCTGCCGCCCCCCGCGCTTTGTTGGGGCAGCTGGCAACGGAGCTGTCCGATTTTGGCGAAGTGCATCTGGTTTTCTTTGTGCGCGAACAGCTCAATGCCCTGGCTTCGACCTACATCCAGCAGGTAAAACGGCACCTGCTCTGCCAATACCCGGATGAATTCTTCGCCAAATGGGACGGCTACAAGATCCCGATGATGTATCACAGCTACTTCACGCAGCTGGCGAAACAGGCTCCGGATGCGCAGATCATCGCCAAGCCCTACGAGCTGTCACAAAGCCATTCCGCCGGTCTGATGGGGCTGTTTCTCGACATGATCGGCGCCAAGGTGCCCGCCGCGGCCATGCCCACCGACAGCCGCATCAATCTCAGCCCCAACCCACAAGAGATCCGGCTGATGATCGAGGTCAACAAGCACCGCCCCCGGATGCAGTTTTCCGATATGCTGGTGGAGAGCAGCCATGCCGCGGGCCGCGCAAACATCCATGCCCAGCACGCCATTCTGCCCCCGGAATTTGCCGATGAAGTCAGCACTTTCTTTCGCACCGAAAACGAGGCCTTTTTTCGCGACTTTGCGCAATCGGAAAACATCTACCTCAATGCCTGGACAGACGATGATTTCATCGACCTGCGAAAGGTGACATTTGACGCTACCAGCGTCATTGACATCCTGTCGGGCCTGCTGGTCAATCTGGATCAGCGACTGGCGAAACTCGAAAACACCGCCTAGACACCATGGATCAAGACGCAATGACTGCCACGCCCATCAAAGAACTCACCATCGTTCTGGCCTCCCAGAGGTCGGGATCGACCGTTCTGTGTCAGGATGTCACCGCCGTCGGCGGTCTGGGCGTTCCGAATGAATATTTCCTCAAGATCATCGGCAAGAACAAACCGCAGGATCCGTCGGAACAGCATGTGCTGGAGGCCATCGCCCAGGGGCAGGATCCCGCGCGCCCCGAGGCGGCCGCCATCAAGATGATGATCAGCCAGGCGCCGACCGTTGCCTCCTACATCGATGGCGGCGACCCACGCCCCCCCACCCAGGCCACCCAGCGCGTGATCGACTGGGCGCGGGCGCGTTTCGAACGGGTCGCCATCATCGCCCTGGTGCGCGACAACAGCCTGGATCAGGCCATTTCCAAGGCGGTGGCGGGTGCCTCGCGGACCTGGCATCTGGACAGCGCGGCCGAAAAGACCGGAAAACCGGCACAAGACTTCGACCACAGCTCGGATCGGTTCCAGATGGAAATCCTGAAGGCCCTGCCCCAGTTCATCGGCCAGAAGAAGATCATCCGGAAAATCGTGCGCCAGAATGCCGATATCGCCCATCTGCTGCACTATGGCGATATTTCTGCCCACCCCGAGGAAACCGCCCAAGCCATCGCCACACATGCCCGCGCTCTGGGTCTGTCTCCGCAAGGCATGTCCAGCAATCGCACCCTGAGAAAACTGGTGGACAGCGAACGTTCGGCGCAGATCAAGACCTGCTTCAAAGCCTTCATGGAACGCCACAGCGGCGGCCAGATCTGAGCCGGGTGCAGACCGAAGCTGGCGGCCCGGCCTGGTCCGGCCGCTCCCATCGGTCTGCCGGCATCAGTTCCCTGGCATCAGACAGCTACCGGAAACTTTGAAAAAATGCGCGTAGCATGCCATCGATATCATCTGTGTCGTGACATGTAATTCCATGCCCTTCGAGAAGGGCGCGCATTGGCCTGGTATCGATGCTCGACAGATCATTGAGGTAGCTTTCCACTGCGGCCACATCCGTCTTTCGGGCAGGTGCATCGAATGTGATCGCGAAGTTTTCCTTCAGGTAGGCTATTTCCCCGGCAATCTTTGGCTTTACAAGTTTTTGAAAAATGCCCTTGTCGAGCTTGTCAGCATCATCCCCCACCGGGTACGCCTCCGAAAGTGCCGTCATGACCGAACGCCGGGCGGCGACCTTCTGGCGTGAGCCCAGCGTTTCCAGCGGCAGCTGATTGAGCCGGAATATCAGTTTCGCCGCGCTTGCCGACAGGGCCTCATTCTCACGCTGGCTTTTCACGTTGGTCAAACCGGCAATACTTGCAAACCCCAAGGTCGAATCTCCATGGGCTTCCATTACCTTGGCGAAGTCCACGACTTTGATGTCTTCCTTGCTCAGCAGGTCTGCGAAGGTGGACAATACCCGCCTGTAGCTCAGATCAATCGGGTGCACCGTCTTCGCCCCCTGTTTGATCCCCTGCTGAAAAACGGAAGGGATGAACCCGCCCGGGCTTCTAACGAAGCAAATTACTTTTACCTTCAGCCCGTAGCCATGGAAAAAATTCAGCAGTTCCTCTCGCTCATCCCCCTCCAGGCGGCTGATGCCTTCCCCTGAGATGACAAGCCTTTCCCGACTCTCATCGGAACAGTCCCGCGTCAAATCCTCCAGAAACGCGCGGCGTTTCTTTTCAATCTGGGCCGGGGTCAGGCCGATCCTCTTCCAGATGTGATAATTGTCCCGGTCCTTCGAAAAAATCGTTATGATCGGGATGGAGTGATTTATGTTCGTGAAGCGCGCGTATCTGGTTCTCCCATCGTCGTAATCGCGGAGACTCGATTGAATCGAGGTGGTTCCCGTTTTATGCATACCGATATGCAAAAGAACTTCTTTCATGATCCCTCCCGGGAATTCGGTGAATAGGGGCAGATATTGCCAGTTCCTGGGCTCAAACGCCCCAATCCCTCACATGAGGCGCGCAGGTCTTTTCAGACCCGGCATCAGGATCCGCCCTCTTCACTTTTGATCTCTCTGTTATACCAATTGATGATCGTCTTGTTCAGCTGCGTCCGGTTTCCGTCCACCAATGGAATCTTGTTCAGCTTCTTCAGAAGCTTCATCAGCACCTGATCCTGCTGGCGGTTGCGACGCTCGACCTGGGCCATCTCATCCAGACCCACACCAAGAACCTGAAGAATGTTCTCCAGGCAATCGGGTCCGTATTCGATGACGTTCACGTCAAAGAATTCCGACCAGGCCTGCTGCTTCTTCAGTCCCTTGTCCTGCACATTTCCTTGTTCTTCGGGGATAGACCGTGCCTGTCCGGTCTTGACCAGGTGTTCCATCATCGAGCGGCGCCACTCTTTTGCGTCCCGGTAGACGAAAATCGGCACGACGTCATGGCCTGCAAAAAAATCCTTCACAAACCGCACGGCATCCCCGGACAGCGACGAAAAGGCCTCGCTCGACAACAGAACCGCTTCTTCCTCCGTGTCCTGCAGGTATGTTTTCAACTTCCCCCAGATTTCATCGCGGTCAATCTGCGCCTTCGGGGCAAACTCGGGCCATTGCGGCAGCAGCGAAAACGGCAGCTGGTGCTGCGCAATCCCCTTTTCAGGGTGCAGCAAGGCAATGCGGGGGTAATCTATGCCATGTTTCAAAAGCACATCCCTGTTCGCCATCATCATGCTTTGGAATGTCGTCGTGCCCGTTCGCGAATCCCCGATGTGCAGAAATATTTTCATAATCATCCTTCTTTCTTTTGCTCGGAACCTCACCTTAGGGCAGGTTTATTCTTTCCAGCTGCGCGCGCCGACCGCATCATAGAGTTCTGCATATCTGTCGACCATCCGATCAAGGCGGAAATCCACGTCGAACCGCTGGCGGGCATTCTGTGACAGGCGCGCACGTTCTGCCGGGTCCAGCAGGCGGTGCAGCGCCGCAACTAGGGCTGCCATGTCGATACCCTCGCCCTCCAAGGGCACCAGAATACCAGCGGCCTCCTCTCCGGTGCCGACGATACTGGCGATCTCGCCGATGGTGCTGGCCACCAGGGGCAGCCCCTTGGCCATCATCTCGATCAGCACCAGCGGCAGGCTCTCGCCGACGAAATAGCTGGGCAGCAGCCCCACATCGGCAATCGCCAGATAGTCCTGCAGGTTGGAGACCTGCCCCATCAGATGCACATGGTCGGGCGCCATCTCACGGATCTCATCAGCACTTGGCCCCTCTCCGATCAGCATCAGATCCACCGTCTGGCCCTCGGCGTTCAGCAGCTTGGTCAGCTCCACCGCCTCCATCCAGCCCTTGGAGGGGATCGCCCGCGACGCCAGGCACATGACCAGCGCCTCTGGGCGCAGCCCCAGAGCAGCGCGGTCCAGCTGCTGGCCAATCGGCTCTTCGGCCATGCCGTTTGGAATGCGCGACAACCGGGCAGGACGATCATAGGTGTCATAGACCGCCAGGTTCTTGTCGGCGGTATAGACCCAGGCATCGGCCCGCTCGATCATCCGCTGCATCCGGTCGGGGAAACTGCGGTCGATACCGGGGTGTTTCAGCAGGGTTTCATGGCAGCCATGCATAGAAATCACCCAGGGGATATGCGCCGGCAGGGCCTCACGGGCGTTATCCACCAGGGCATCCGCCCACCAGATGCTCGAGTGAATGACATCAATGTCATAGCGCGTCACAATTTCAGCCAAGTCAAAGCCGGGCTCATTGGCGTGATAGAGCGCCACCTCGGAGTTCAGCTTGGACACCACCGCCGTATGGGTCGGCTGCGAATGGGCATTGACCAGCACCACACGCCCGCCCCGGCGATGCCATTCATTGGCCAGCGAAATCGCAAACATCTGTCCGCCGCCGGGGCTGAGGTCCGGCGCAATCACCGCCAAGGCTGGCAGGGCTTTGGCCGGAGCCGCCAGCTCTGGCAGCGCCGAACGATCGGGTACATTAAAGCGGTTGATATCCTGTTCCAGGAATTGACTGATCTGCGCCTGTGCCGCCTCATTTTGGTGGTAGGTCCCACCAATATAGCCACGCACATCGGCCAGCTCATTGAAATAGCGCAGGGAGCCTTCCAGCTTATGGGTGACCGTGCTGCCATGGCGACGGTGATAATTCAGCGGCGCAGCGCAAAAGCCAACCAGCCCCCCCTTCATTGCCCGGATATAGAAGAACCAGTCGCCACACAGGCGCATGCCCGTCACCATCTCGACAAAGGCCGGATCCGGATCAAAGCGGCGCATCAGCACCGCGCTGGCATTGGGAATGGTATTGGCGATCCCGAGACCTTCGTTGGCCTCTTCATGATCGGTAGAAATGAAATCTCCGTTCCAGCGCCCAGGGTTGATGCGGTCGAGATAGATCGACGGATAGTCACCAATCACCGTACCATCCGCCTGCACCGGCACCGACATACAAGAGGCCAGCCGGATATTGCGGTCATCAAAAAGCGGCAGCAGGGTGGTCAGCAGAGTGTCTTCACACCAGTCATCCGCCTCGGCCAGCCAGACGATGTCAGCCTCGGCCATCTCCATGCCCCGCAGCCACTGGGCAAAGGGCGAGCCGGAGTTGTCCTCGTTCAGCACCACCCGGGTTCCGGCCCGGGTCTTGCCAAAGCTCTCCAGCAGCGCAGGGGAGCCGTCGGTTGAGGCATCATCCAGCAGGATCAGTTCGAAATCCTGGAACTGCTGGGCCGTGATGCTCTCCAGCCGCTGCGGCAGATAGTCTTCGTAATTGTAGTTGGGCAGCACCACGCTGACCTCCGGAGCCAATCCGGCAACCTGGCGCAGGTAATGCAACAGCATCGGCCCCACCGCATTGATGGTATGCGTATTGGCGACCTGATCACGCCCCAGCTGCCCATCCCGGGCCCGCGCGGCCGCGTCGCGGCCATAGCGCAGTATCGCCTCCCCCATGGCCTCAATATCCATAAAGGGGACAGCCACTCCACTGCCGTGCTGGACAAAATCAGCAATCCCGCCAGCATCCTGGAAACAGACCAGCGGCGCCCCGGCCTGGGCCGCATAAAGCGCCACCAAGGGGAAAGGATCCTCCTGTGAACTGAGCAAGAAGATATCGGCCCCGGCCAGCTTTGCCGCCACCTCCGGCTCATAGCCGGTAAAGCGGACCCGGTCGGCGATACCAGCCTCTTGAACCTGCTGGATGCAGGCTTCTTCGTCGGGACCTCCGCCCAGCCAGATGAACTCCGCATCCAGCCCAGCGGCCAGAACCTGCTGCGCCGTCTCGATGAACTTATCCGGAGACTTGCGCCAGTGTAAGACGCCACAGCCCATGACCAGGATACGGTCCTCCGGCACATCAAAGACAGCCCGCGCCGCCGCACGACGGGCAGAGCCATCCTCGGCCGGCAAGGCCTCAATGAAACTATAAGCCGACGTCAACCGCGCCGCATCAAACCCAAAATCGCCTTTCAGCGCGGCAAAAACACCCGGTCCGCCACTAATCACATGATTGGCGCGATCACGCACCAGGCCCACTTCCTCCGGGTAGCGCTCCAGAATCTGCGGCAATTCGTGAATGAAAGCCACGCTAGGGGTCTCTGCCTGCCAGTATTTGTAGAAGCTGCCGCTGGCGATGGAATTGACAAAAATGGCCTGAACATCGTCTCCAGCCCAGTCTGCCAGTGCCGCAGCCCGATCTTCTTCGGCATGGTCCGACAGCACAAAGACCGGCCCAATATTCTCAAACTCATAGCGAAAATGGCCACCGTTGACCGCAACAATTGCCACTTCAAACCGGGTCGAGGCCTGTAGCCAATCGGCAAACAACCGCAGCACAGTCTGCGCGCCGCCCAGTTGGGTGTCATGTGTGACCAGCAAAATCCGACCGCGCCGCCCCTCGGCCCGTAACCCATCAACAGTCTCCTGCTCTAGGGCAGCATCCGGCACCACATTTACCCCGCCTAGCTCCAGATAAAGCGGCGCCCGATCCTGGCCCTCATCCTTGGCGACATATCCCGCATGAGGCAACAGCCCCTCACGCCAGCCGGCGTCAAGATAATGCTGCAGTGGCTCAGTTGGCAGAGTAACAGCATCCAGATAGCTCTCCTGGTACCAGACGGCATCAAAGCGCGGATGTGGGCTACAGCCGGTGCTCCACCCCGTTTGTAAATAATGTCGCCAAGGGTCCAGCGCCTCTGCTAGATCATATTCCTGCCGGTACCAGCTGCTATCAAACAGCGGATGCGGGTTGCGCCCCTCACGCCAACCCGCCTGCAGATAATGGCTCAGCGGCTCGATGCCAGCCTCAGCAACATCCCGGTATGTGTCCAGATACCAGGCAGTATCAAACAGCGGGTGCAGGCTGCGCCCCTCACGCCAGCCTGTCTGCAAGTAATGCCACCAAGGATCCACATCTGCGGCCAGCAGATCCGGGTTCTGCTGCAAGTACCACACTGGATTAAAGAGCCAATGCGGGCTCCGTAACTCGCGCCACCCCTTGGTGAGATAATGCCGGACCGGTTCCTCTCTCTGATCCGAGAGCTCGGAACAATGCTGCAGATACCAGTCCACATCAAACAATGGATGCGGATTACGCCCCTCGCGCCAGCCAAACAGGCTGTAATGCTTAAGCGCTCCCCCCGCAAACTCGGCAACGTCAGGATTTTCTGAGAGATACCAATCAGGAGACAGCAGCGCGTCGATAGAAGGCATGAGGTTCATTTCTCTGTTCGTTACCAATCTCCGACCAAAACCTTGGTCGTGCAATGTGTCTTTATCAATTCCAGTGGCCTCAACAACCACCCCTACCTGCGCAGCATGGTCACGAGACGGCGTAACGGTCCGGTAATCTTCCAAGATGTACTGTTCGCATAGGCCTCCGCCATCTGCTCCAACTCCCCAATCCGGTGATGCAGATGGCCAATCACTTCAGCCTGCTCCTCACGCTCAGAGACACTCCGATCGCGATCCGCAATGAGGTGTTGACGTTCCTCATTACGATGCTGTTCAAGGGCCCTGGCCTCGGCCAATGCCGCCGTCAGTTTTTGTAGTTGCGCGTCCAATTCAGCACTGCGGGCATCGGCATGGCGACGTTGGGAGGTCAAGACATCCTTGAGCTTTACATCAAACTCTTCCTGCAGTTTTAGCCGCATCAGCCGGACACTCTTGCGGCTTTGATCCCGTTCGGCTTTGATTCCCTTCTGTTCGGCCCGCTGCGCCTCCAGTTGAGCCTGCAGAACCTTGACCTGAGCAGCATTTTCGGTGTTGGCACGTCCCATATCCTCGGCTTCCTGGCTACGCTGCTCTAGGGTGCTGCGTATCTGCCAGCGCTCTTGCTCGACGCTCTCCAGCGTCTCCTGAAGCTCTTGCAATTGCTGCGCGCGCTCGTGCAGAGAGCAATTACTCTCTTCCAGGCGCGCCGACAGCTGGGCGGTTTCCTGTTGTTTTTTCTCAGCCACCTGTCGCAGAGCTGCCGCTTCTTCCTGCTGCGCTCCCAAATCGATGCGCAGGGTCGTGACCTGCTCTACAGTCTGGTCCAACTGCGCGCTCAGAGCAGCCAGCTCAGCCCCGCGGCTCTCTGCTGCGGTTTTTTGCGCCTGCAGTTCGGCGTCCCCCTGCGTGATCCTGGCCTGCATCGCATTGATTAAATCACCAAACATCGGCGCGCTGACTTCAAATTCCTCACGGATCTGATCCAACAGCGCATAATCCGCCTCAAGCTCCCCGTGATCCGCCCAACGCTCCAGGGTCTCAAACGCGCTCCGCACCCATTTGGAAATCAGCGGGCTGTCAGCCAGTGCTTCGGTGCTGGTAACCCTATGACGTAGATCGTTGCTCAAAAAGCCGTCGATCTCGGCCCCAACACTGCTGGAAAAGCGCGGAAAATGGAGCTGTACACGGCTCTGAATTTTACTCACCACCCCGGCCCAACCGGCCAGCACGCGATCATAACTGGTAAAGCATCGTACAGTTCCACGTGACTCCGCTTCGGCATCCAACACATGGCGCAACCACAACAAGAGCCCAGCGGCCAATGGCCAGCCTTCACGCTCCTGCAGAGACCCTGCAACTTCCAACGGGTTGCGATGCGTCAACACATAAACAGGCTGGATCCCCTGCTGTTGGAACAGGCGCTTCCAAAATGGCATCAAACGACAGATGCGTGGATCTTTCAGTACAAACAGCCGCGACTTGTCATATTCCTCGGACAGAACCTCGGCTCCCCGATCCAGAAACTCGTCCAGCTTGGGGGATTTAATCCAGTCTGGATTAAAGGCCTGCCAATCATCCCAGCGTGATCCCCCGGACGCCAGGATCGCATCATTCATGTTGTACACCTTCAGGGATTCATAAAACCCCTTTGGATTGAATGCATTGGCCGGCATGATCGCAGCAGGCAAATCACACCCAAGCCGAGCCAGAACACCGGCCAGCGCTGAGGTGCCAGATCGGTGCATGCCAAGAACAACGATGGCATGCTGAGGTTTAGCTGCTTTTTTTTTCTTAGACATTTCAGTTCTTTGCCTTCGCTGATTTCGTCTGTCTGAGCATTTCACCCAAGGCCTTCTTGGCAGATTTCCTAAAGGGGGGCCGTAAAAAAGGCCGGGGCGGCCTGGCCTGTCTCTGCATGCTGCAAAAAGCCACGCGCGGTATCCAGCGCCTCGCGGATGGTAACATCCATATCCAGATAGCGATAGGTGCCCAGCCGCCCAACAAAGCTGACGCCGGGGGTGGCTTCGGCCAGCTCGATATATTGCGCCAACAGCGATTTTTCCTCGACCATGCGGATCGGGTAATAGGGGATGTCGTCCGGCCCGGCTTCGCGGCTGAATTCCCGGTAACAGACCGATCCGTCATGGCTTTCCCAGGGCGAAAAATGCTTGTGTTCGGTGATGCGCGTAAACGGCACATCAACCTCACCGTAGTTCATCACCGCACAGCCCTGATAATCGCCATCATAGGTAAAGCGTTCGAAATCCAGGGTGCGATAGCCCAGCCGCCCCAGATCATAGCCGAAATAGCCATCCAGCGGGCCGGAATAGAACACATGGTCATAATCGGCGGCCTGGGATTGATCGAAAACAGTGTCTAACTTGACCGTTATGCCTGGATGATCCAGGATTTTCTCGATCATCGCGGTATAGCCATGCTCGGGCATGCCCTGGAATTTGTGAAAGAAGTAATTGTCGTCATAGTTAAAGCGCACCGGCAGGCGTTTCAGGATCGACGCGGGCAGTTCGCTGGGGTGGCAGCCCCATTGCTTCATCGTGTAGCCTTTGAAAAACGCCTCGTAGAGATCCTTGCCGACAAAGCGCATCGCCTGTTCTTCAAAGGTCTGCGGGTCGTCAATAGAGGTATCGGCCTGTTCGTTGGTGATGAAATCGCGCGCCTCGTCGGGGCGCATGGTTTTGTCAAAGAACTGGTTGATGGT
>CAJQNB010000056.1 GCA_905479575.1 uncultured Pseudophaeobacter sp. | reverse complement strand
TCGGCGGTGGTGTCCGCTCCAGTTTCGCCAGATGGCGCGACCGAGGTTTTTCGACGCGCAAAGCGTCTCGTTGCGCGCGATTGCGCCTGCTGTCGTTGGCTCCCAGGGCTTGGCGTTCCCGCGAGGTGGGATGACGGCATGCGCACCGCGGTCGGCGATGGCGTCGTGGCACTTGCGCGTGTCGTACGCGCCGTCGGCGGTGACGCTGCCGATCTGCTCATCCGCCGGGATCTGGCTGAGCAGATCGGGCAGAACAGGTGCGTCGCCGATATGGTTCCCGGTGATTTCAACCGCTCGGATTTCCAGTGTTTGCTCGTCGATCCCGAGATGGATCTTGCGCCAGACCCGCCGCTTGGGACCGCCATGCTTGCGTGCGTGCCACTCGCCTTCGACCTTGATGCCCGTGCTATCGATCAGCAGGTGCAGCGGCCCCTTGGAGCCGCGATACGAAATGTTCACGGCAAGGGTCTTCTGGCGGCGGGAAAGCGTGCTGAAGTCGGGCACCGTAGAGCCAAGGCCGACCAGGCGCAACAAGCTTTCGACGGCCCCGGTCGTCTGCCGCAGCGCCATGCCGAACAGCACCTTCATCGTCAGGCATGTCTGGATGGCGGTATCGCTATAGGTCTGCTGTCTACCGCGTTTTCCGGTCGGCGCAGCATCCCAGATCATCTCGGAATCGAACCAGATCGTCAGCGAGCCCCGGCGCTTGAGCGCTTCATTATAGGCCGGCCAGTTCCTGGTCTTGTAGGTTGGGGGTGTCGGTCTGCTCATGCATCCCAGCTACCACGCTGGATTCACAAGATGAATCCCTCACAGGATTTGTGCAACAGAGCCATTCAAAACCCTAACTTTTCCCCAAAACCGGCGGGGATACCTTTTTGTTCTTCTCCGGGAAATTGGAGGAAAAGACCCAAGTGCCGCAGTTCATCATCATAGCGTAGTGTTTCTCACACGCTTTAGCACGAAGTGCGCACAAACCTGCCCCGGTTTGAAGGTATTGGCGGAGTTCATGCTGACAAAAGAGATCTCACCTACTCACGAGGGCCGCTGGCGATGCCGCTTCATGATTTCAGTGACGGTGTTTTTACTGAGGCCTAGGTCTCGTGCGATCCAGCGGTATGACCTTCCACTCGCTACGGCTTCGATAACCTGTGGGGCGATTTTGGCCTTTGGTCTGGCTGGCGCCCAAGCTTCTTGCCGCGTGTCCGGGCGGCAGCCAGACCGGATTTCACCCTCTCGCTCAACAGATCACGCTCGAACTGGGCAAGGCCTGCCATCATGCGGAGAGTACCGTAAAGTGTGGGGAAGTTGCGTTTTTCATGGTGATGCTGGCAAGAATTGTGGATGCCTTTTTCCCCCAAAATCTACCAGCTAAAGATCCACCTTTTGGGCATCAGTCCGATGATTTGGCGCCGCGTGTTGGTTTCTTCATCGATTACGATGCGGGAGTTACACGGCGCTTTTCAAGTTGCGATGGGATGAGACGGCATTCACCTGTTTCAGTTTGATATTCGCGCCGTCGATTATGGGTCTTGATAATTGCATGTAGCAAGCCCGGATATTGCCCTAAGCAGCTTTGGGTTTCGTCGGAACGACCGATTCGCGTACATCTACGATATGGGGGATTATTGAAAACACGAGGCCCGTGTCGAAGCCGTAACGGATGCGGATCCGAAGAAGTATTATCCTATTTGAACGGGTGGGGCGGGCGCATGCCCGCCTGAGGAATGCAGCGGGGCTGAAGGCTATCTGGCGCGGCGGGACGAGGCGAATGGCTATGATGCCTGGCAGGACCTGGAGGCATTGGCCGTCCTTTGGCCAAAATCTGCTGAACCGCCAGGACACGAGCCAGACGCTGGAGGATCTCGCCCTGGATAGGTTGGAATAGTCCTAGACCGCATGAAGGCTCGTGAGTCGTACCTTGAGACCTCCTTCTCTCGGCGCGATGTGAACACCCAGCTTCGCGATTGGAAGTATCGAGAACTGATGCACCAGCAATTGATGTGACCCGTACGTAATCGTTCGGTTCCGGACAGGGCATGAGGGCCTGTCCACAAATTATCTTGAACCTATATCGAACAGGTGTATGATTTTGGACATCATTTCCGGACAGAATAGTAGCCCTGTGACCAGAACATTTGCCTACGCCAGAGTATCTACCACCGAACAGGACCCCGGGAACCAGATCCGGGAGATAGCTGCTGCGGGATTTGCGGTGGAGCCACACCGGATGATCGCTGAGACGGTTTCCGGCTCACAAGCCATCGCACAGCGGAAGGGATTTGCGCGTCTTCTGGACAAGATGGAACGTGGCGATGTTCTTGTCGTAACCAAGTTAGACCGGCTGGGGCGTGATGCGATTGATGTCAGTACCACCGTGGCTAAGCTGGAGACCTTGGGCATCCGTGTGCATTGCCTCGCCTTGGGCGGCGTGGATCTGACCAGTTCTGCAGGCAAGCTGACGATGGGTGTGATTAACGCAGTTGCCCAGTTCGAGCGAGATCTTCTGATTGAACGCACGCAATCGGGGCTGGCGCGCGCCAAGGCGCAAGGCAAAACACTGGGGCGTCCATCAACGCTTTCGGCTGATCAGCAGGCGCTGGTCCGTGAAAAACTCGCCACCGGCGCGACGGTTTCCTCCATCGCCCGCGACATGGGCACCAGTCGGCAGACGATCATGCGAGCGAGAGATTCAGAACCAATATAATCAGGCAGGCAGGATCCCAAATATACATATTGAAATCAGCGTCACAATCACTGCGCCAGACGGCACCGCCCACACGGACAGGATTGGCACCTTTTCAAGGGCTTTGAGGCCACTGGAGAAATCGGCCTGTCCATAGAGGAAGGCAAAGCTGTTCTTTTGGGCATCCAGCAGAAAGTTGTTACCGCGCAGTGCGGGGCGTTTTTTATCAAACGCGCGCGCTGCACGTGGTGTGATCGAAAGCTGCGTGGCAAGAGGCGCGCACCTTATGTTGCAAACTCGAACCAGAGCTCTCGATGGCACCCTGCGCGCCAAGTTCGAGCAATGGCATCCGGCCCTGAAACCATCGTCCGAAAATAGCAATGGCCGCGTGATTGCCCCACACTTTGCGGTACTCTCATTGGTAATTCTGAAAGCATAAAGCTCACAGCTTTCATTGCCGCCATTGAACGCGCAACAGGGATAACGGCACAGAGAAATATGCTGCCGATGCAGCCCGGAGATGTGCCCGTAACCTTGGCTGATACCTACTTTGTTGAAACAGTTGACCGGCTATGCGCCCAAGACCTCGATAGAGGCGGGTGTCGCGCAGTTTGTTGACTGGTAACGCACCTTTTAACGCCCTAACGAGGCGGGTGCAGAGCGCTGCCCTATCGTGTCCAGAATATCTGTGTTGGGAGTGTTTTCACATCACACAAAATCAAATGGCATCATTTGTTTTCAAATCACATCAATTCATTCCTCTTGACATCAACCGACCTTCTTTCGCATCATGTCGCCAGGCAGTAAAAACGAGCGGAAAAACTATGCCAATAATATCTTTTGCGTCGTCCAAAGGCGGCGCCGGTAAAACAACATCGTCAATCATTCTGGGAACTGAGCTGGCCGCAAGCGGGGCGAGCGTCGTACTTATAGACGCAGATCCAGCCGCACGCCTGGCAAAATGGGCCGATATCTCAAATCTTCCTGACGGGATTGAAGTCATCCAGTCTACTGGGGAACGAGCGATTTTGGATGAGATTGACGAAGCAGTTTCCAAGGCCGCATTCGTCATCATTGACCTGGAAGGTTCCGCCTCGCGCTTGGCGTCCTTTGCCATCGGGGAAAGCGATCTTGTCGTTGTACCTTCCGGCGAAGAACAACAGGACGCAGACGCCGCTGTGGATACCCTTGCAGAAGTGTCCAGAGAAGGCAGGTCCCGTGGCAAGAACATCCCAGCTGCAGTTCTTTTGTGCCGTACCAATGCTGCGGTGAAATCAAGGTTGGAAAAATTCATCCAGGGGCAGCTCAAGTCAGCAGCACCGGTATTTGAAACCCAGCTTCACCGTCGTACTTCTTTTTCAGCACTGCACAATGCCGGGGCAGGGCTGCGCCAGCTCGACAGCAAAGAATTCAACGGCATTGAGAAAGCTATCGCAAACGCCCAAGCATTCGCTGCAGAGGTGATCGATATGTTGGAAGAGCAGGGGACCTCGTCAGATGCCGCGTAAGCTCGACACATCCCGCCTGGAGAAATTCGCCCCTAAGCCACGCAAAGAAGCGATAGAACCACACAGAGAGCCCAGAGAGGTGAAGGCGCCTGCAAAAGCCTCAGCGCCCCCGTCTGAGCAGCCGTGGCCCTCACGAGAGGCGCCTCAGGAAGGTCAGTTCACAATTCGGGCTCCGCTGGATGAGATCGCTCGGTTTAAGAAAATGTGCCAGCAAGATCGCTTTAAATACACCTACGCTGCAATGCTGAGTATTTTGATGGATCGGTTTGAAGAGGACGAGGGTAGCAGCCGCTAAGGCCTACCCTCAGATACTTGAGGGCAAGTGCCTACCTGGGCGCGCCCCGTTTTTCATACCACGAGGTACAAAACTTGATGAAATGTCGAAGGGGGTGTTTCGGCTCGATTTCCTCATCGCCACACCAGATCCGCCATTCCTGTTCGAGGTGTCTTGGGTCCCAACCGGGGGCTGCGGATCGGGCATCTTCATGAGCATAAGAAGGCAGGGGACTGTCGAAGATCTCAACGACAGGCTGTGGCACCGATCCTCGATTTTTAAACCAGACAAATTCACCATCAAATTCTATGGAATAATCTGGTATATGCGCGAACTGTCGGTCTTTCTCAACGATACCACCAAGCAGTCGACGGAATTCCTTCATTGAGGATGCGGAGCCACACTTGGTCCGGAGTTTTTCGAGACCGACTTTCCACTCTCGTTGGACACCACAATGCTTCCTGGCAATCTCATATAACCGTCGTTCTAGTGGTCGGCGGAGACGAAAATAATCTCTGCTTAGGGTAAGAACTTCCTTGGCATTGATTGCATTGAAAACCCAGTCCGATAGCGTGATTTCAATCTCTTGCATCCTGCCATCGCGTGTCTGTCGTACAATCCGTGCTTTTTCGATGATTGTGAAGATGTCGAGCACCTCTTCGCCGCCCGTCGTGATATTGGTAGAGATCTGGGTACCGCCTAGACGCTCCAGTGCCTGTTTCAATCTATCATAAGATTCACCGCCATTCGGCCGGTTTGTTGCCGTTAAGAGATCCGAGGCAGCAAACCTGACGGTCTGACTGACGGCTTTGCCCTCGTTTAATGCAGACATGATCTGACTGATGCAAAAGATCAGAACATCTCGGTCATGAATCGTCGCTAGCCCTTTGACCGAAGGGGTTATCTCAATGAAGCTATTTCCGTTTTCATATCTGCGCGGCTTGAGGTCAGGTTTTGTCGAAATGGAAAAGACGGGATGTTCCATACTAGCCATGTCACCCTTAGGCGCGGCATCAAAGATATCACACAAAAAGAAATCGCCTTGCTGACGACGGTCTGGAAGAAGAGGGTTTCGTTTCGTAGTTTCACACACCATATCCTCTTATTCGTAGTTTTACACACCAAGTCAAGTTAAACGTAGTTTTACACACCAAGTATCGTAGTTTTACACACCAAGCATCGTAGTTTCACACACCGAAGACTTGAAAAATACATTAATAATCAGCTGCTTACCGGGCAACTTTACCATCTTAACACTATATATAACCCATATTTAACACCCACTTCTGAAATTGATTACTCGTATTATCTAAACAACTGACGACGATTGCAGACCGCCGCTTAACAAATCGCTTTAGTAGGTTGCCTCAACCGGTCGACGCAACACTTCAATCTTTAGGAAGAAATGGAGTGTTTTGAATGAAGTACCCTACCAGGAGGCTCTGTTGCACAAAGCCTCTGATGGCCGAGGTTCCCCTTTCCCCGGACGGACTTATCCTACAGCTTCAGTGACGGGTATGCCGAGCGCAGTGTAGCCGTTCAGGACGGCGATGCGAACTTGGAGTTCGGCGACCTGGCG
>CAJQNB010000055.1 GCA_905479575.1 uncultured Pseudophaeobacter sp. | reverse complement strand
AACAACCCGTCGTTTGGCTATGGCGGCTATTGCCTGCCCAAGGATACCAAACAGCTGTTGGCGAACTACTCCGAGGTGCCACAGAACCTCATCCGCGCCATTGTGGATGCCAACCATACCCGCAAGGATTTCCTGGCGGATCAGATCATTGCCAAGGCGCCCAATGTGGTGGGCATTTACCGGCTGGTGATGAAGGCCGGATCAGACAATTTCCGCCGCTCCTCAATCCAGGGCATCATGAAGCGGATCAAGGCCAAGGGCATCAAGGTCGTGGTCTATGAACCGGTCTTGCAGGAAGACGAGTTCTTTGGCTCAGCGGTGGTGCGGGATCTGGAGGCCTTTAAGCAGGTGTCAGATGTCATCGTCGCCAACCGGGTGACCGATGACATCCGCGATGTAGAGGACAAGATCTTTACCCGTGACCTGTCGGGCACCGACTAAAACCTGCGCAGTTTGGCGTGACTGCCCCAGCGCGGTGGCTGGGGCGGGTTATTTAATCTGCCCATTCAACACTGAGCTCTTCGCGAAAGGCAAAACGCACCAGGTGATCGGTGATCACCTGTTTCCAGCGTGTCAGATCGCCCCGCGGCCCTGTGGTGGCGGTGATCTCCAATTGGTCGGCTGAGGCCGTCATTGTAACCCGGTTGCCAGTGTCAAAAGTGATGCTGCCCTGGGCCGCGTCAAATTCTGCTGTGGCTTTGTGCGACCAGTGTTTGCACAGCTGTTGCAAATAGCGGCTGGCGTTTTCAGTTTTGGCGCTGCCGGTCGCGGCCTGATCTGACAGCAGCGCCAGCGCCGCTTTGGCTGTGTTGCGCATGGCAGCGGCAAACAGCGTGACGTCGATATTGGTGGCGACAAAAGTAGCGCCGGCATCAAGGCAGGCCCGCTGCATCTTTGGGTCCAGGGTCAGGATACCGCCGGCCTTGCCCGCGGCGACGATCTTGCCCATGGCGCCCAGCACGGCGGCTTCGACCTCGGGGGCGCCGGCATTGCCGATGAACCCCATATCAGCGGCCAGATCTGCCGGGCCGATAAACACACCGTCTACGCCATCGACCTGCAAGATCTCATCCAGTGCCGCCATGCCTGCGCGGTTTTCCACCTGCACCAGCAGGCAGATTTCGGCATCTGCGGTTTGCAGATAGTCGGGAATGCCGGAAAAGTTCGAGGCCCGCGCCAGCGCGGAGCCAACGCCACGCACGCCATGGGGCGGATAGGTCACCGCGCGCACCAATTCCCGCGCCTGTTCGGCGCTTTCGACCATGGGGATCAGCAGGGTCTGGGCGCCGGCATCCAGATACTGTTTGATCATCCAGGTTTCACCGATGGTGGGGCGGACGATGGCATGGCTGTCGAACCCGGCCAGCACCTGCATCTGCGCGGTGATCGAGCGCAGATCGTTGGGGGCATGTTCGGCGTCGATCAGCAACCAGTCAAATCCGGCCCCGGCGCTGATCTGCGCCACGTAAGGGTCAGCCAGCCCCAGCCAGCAACCCATCTGGGGTTTTCCGGCTTTCAGCGCGGCTTTGAATGGGTTGTGCGGAGCGGGCATGGGCAATGTCCTTTTAGGTAAGATCTGATGTCACAGGAGCCTTAGGCGAAGCGAATGTCAACCGAACCAAAGGCGCCAAAATCAGCGTGAATATCAGCGCCGGACGGGCATTCAATGGGGCGGATAAAGCTGCCGGACAGGATCACCTGGCCGGGTTCGATGCTCTGGCCATACTGCGCCATGCGCCGGGCCAGCCAGACCACGCTTTCCACCGGATCATTCAGGACACCCGCGCCGAGCCCGGTTTCCTCCACCTCGCCGTTGCGGCTGGTGATGGCGCCGACCCAGCGCAGATCATGGGCGTCAAGGCTGTGGCGTTCGCGGCCCAGCACTATCCCTGCGTTGGCGGCGTTGTCGCTGATGGTGTCAAAGACGCTGCGGGTCTGGCCGGTTTCCGGGTCCACGCGCAGGATACGGGTATCCAGAATCTCGATCGAAGGGGCCACATAGTCGGTGGCGGCAATGACATCCTGGCGGGTGACATCGGCGCCGCCAATGGGGGTTTTCATCACAAAGGCAATCTCAGCCTCGATACGGGGCTGGATAAACCGCCCCGCTGGCACCGTCGCACCGGTTTCAAACAGCATATCGTCAAACAGGATACCGCTGTCGGGGATGTCGATGTTGAGCGCATATTGCATCGCCTTGGAGGTGAGGCCAATCTTCCAGCCGATCACCTTTTGGCCCGCCGCCAGTTTGGCGCGGTAGATGGCGTTTTGCACTCCATAGGCGTCATCCATGCCCATCTCGGGGTGGCGTTTGGTCAGCAACCCGATCTGCTGGCCCGTGGCTTCGGCCTGCAGCAGATCGGCGGCGGCCTGGACGTGGTCTTGCGGTGTCATGATGTCACCTCGTCCTCAACGCCATTGCGCAGGGTGCCGATGCCTTCGACCTCTACCTCGACCACATCGCCGGGTTTCAAATAGCGCGGCGGATCAAAGCGGGCGCCGGCCCCGGTGGGGGTGCCGGTGATGATGATGTCGCCGGGCTGCAGGGTCATGAAGGTGGAGATATATTCGATCTCGCGGCGGATCGGGAACATCATCCGCGACAGCACATCGTCCTGGCGGACCTCGCCATTGACGCGGGTGAGGATGCGGGCGTCATCCAGCTGTTTGGCATCGGTAAAGGGCACCAGCCAGGGGCCGATGGCACCTGATTTGTCCCAGTTCTTGCCTTGGGTGACGTTGAATTTGGCATGGCGCACCCAGTCGCGAATGGTGCCCTCATTGCAGAGCGTCAGGGCGGCGATATGGTCATAGGCGTCGTCTTGTGAAATCCGACGACCAGCCTTGCCGATGACGATGGCAACTTCGCCCTCATAGTCCAGGGTGTGGTTTTCCGGCGGGCGCACCAGATTTTGCCCATGGCCGGTAAAGCCGCTGGCAAAGCGCGGGAACAGTGACATGTATTTTGGCTGAGCACTGCCGTCTTTGTATTCGGCGTTGCGATCGGGGAAGTTGACCCCAACACATAAGATGCGCGGCGCATTGGGTAGCACCATTTCATAGATGAAATCGGTATGGCTGACAGGCTTGTCTGCGGCCGGTTTCTCAAGCTCTGTCAGGGCACCTGCCGCAATCACATCGTAAAGCGTGGCCCATTGTGGACAGGCGTCATTCAGGGCGATCATGCCCGTGTCGGTGACGGCGCCATAGAAGGTCTCACCTTCGGCCGTGTAGGTTGCAAAACGCATCTGATTTCTCCTCCGCTGCAAGCCCTGTGGCGTTGCCTTCGGTCATGTTGTTCTCTGAAATACCCGGCTAGACCGGGAAGATCACATTGGTCTGGCCGGTGCCCGATGATGGGAAATACTCCGTCACCACCTCGCATTTGCCGGTGTATTTATCCCAGCCAAGGGCGCCATATAGCATCGCCGTGTCATGCATCGAGCCTTCGCCACAGCAGAATTGCGCGTATTCGCCCAGCATCTTGAGGAAGGTGGCGTGATCGCCCTGTTTCCACATCTCCAGCACATGCAGGTCCATTTGTCGGTTGAATTCGGAGGAGATGGTAAAGGTGCCGTTGTTGGCGGCATAGTCCTTATTGGCCCAGATTTTATGGCTGAGACTGCCAGAGGCCACCAGCAGCACCTTTTCATCCGAGGCTTCAATCGCTTCGCGGATCGCTTCGCCAACAATGCGGCTCTCGTCATGGTCATGCACCGTGGCCCAAGCGGCCACCGAGACCACCTTCATATCATGTTCACGGGCCATAAAGCGCATCGGCACCAGGGTGCCATATTCCAGCTCCAGGCTGTCCAGCTGATGGCAGAGCGTATAGGCCCCCCTGTCAGTGGCGGCTTTGGCGATGGCCGCGCCCAGGGCCGGATTGCCATCATAGGCATAGGGCAGGTTCTGAATGAACTGCGGAAATTCATTCGAGGTGAACAGGCCCTCAAAGCGTTTGTTGGCATTGATGTGAAAGCCCGCATTGATCACCCAATGGGTGTCACAGATCACCACGGTGGTGGCCCCAAGCGCCTTGGCGCGGCGGGCGATTTCGCGATGCCCATCAATGGCGGCCTGACGTTTGCCTTTGATTGGTCCCTCCTGCTCTGACATCAGCATGGTTGGGACATGGGTCATTTTGGCGGCGAGAACGATCTCTCCCATGGGGACACTCCTTGTATGAGGCGGGGGAGGGGCCGGCCCCTCAGTTTCAAATGGGCATTCGAAACTTCACCCCGGGATATTTTGGCCAAATAAAGCCGAGGTCAGCTGCCCAGGCGGGTGATTTTGTGCTGCCCGGTGGCAAAGCCGATGTGCTTTTGCTCCATGTAAAAGTCAAAGCTCCAGTCGCCGCCATCGCGGCCGATGCCGCTGGCCTTGACCCCGCCAAAGGGGGTGGGCAGATGGCGGACGTTTTCCGAGTTCACCCAGATCATCCCGGCCTCTAGTTGATCGGTGAAACGCAGGGCACGGGTAAGGTCGCTGGTCCAGAGATAGCCGGTGAGCCCGTATTGGGTGTCATTGGCCAGCTCCAGCGCCTCTTCCTCGGTGCTGAAGGAGATGGAGGTCAGGACGGGGCCAAAGATTTCTTCCTGAGCGATGCGCATCTTGTTGTTGGCTTCTGTGAACAGGGTGGGGCGGACAAAATAGCCCTCATCCCCCAAAGTGGTGCCACCCGCGGCCACGGTGGCGCCGTCTTCCTGTGCGATGTCAAAATAGGAGGTCACCTTGTCGTAGTGTTCTTGGCTGATCAGGGGGCCAATTTCGCTGGTGGGATCAAGCGGGTGACCAACCTTGATCCTGTTGACGCGCTCCACCAGCCTGGCCTCGAACTCTGCGCGGATGGTCTCCTGCACCAGCAGCCGCGAGGAGGAGGTGCAGCGTTCGCCATTGATGGAATAAATCATAAAGATCACCGCATCCAGCGCCCGGTCCAGATCAGCATCGTCAAAGACGGTGACGGGGTTTTTGCCACCCAGTTCCAGGTGCATGCGCTTGAGCGTATCGGCGCCCTGTTTGGTGATGATCGACCCGGTGCGGCTTTCGCCGACAAAGGCGATGGCCTTGATTGCGGGGTGTTCGGTCAGCCGTTTGCCCGCGTCGTGGCCGTAGCCGTTGACGGTGTTGAGCACCCCAGGGGGCAGGCCCGCCTCTTCGGCGATTTCAACCAGCAGACGCGCGGTCAGCGGGCTGTCTTCGGCGGGTTTGTGTACCACCGTGCAGCCCGCTGCGAGGGCCGGGGCAATTTTCCAGGTCGACAGCATGAAGGGGGTGTTCCAGGGGGTGATGACACCAACCGGGCCGATGGGTTTGCGGGTGGTGATATTCATCAAGGTGGGCGATTGCAGGTGCTGACCATCGCGGGCCTGCACCACCTGGTCGGCAAAATAGCGGAAGTTTTCGGCGCCACGCAGGGCGGCCTTTGACATGAATTTCAGGGTCTGGCCGGTGTCCCAGCATTCGCACAGCGCGATTTCTTCGGCGCGGGCTTCGATACCTTCGGCGATGCGGATCAGGATCTTTTTGCGCTCGACTGCGGGCATGTCGCGCCAGGTGGGAAAGGCGGCTTTGGCGGCCTCTGCGGCGGCGTCAATATCGACATCTGTGCCATGCGCCACCTCACAGATCACCGATTTGTCCACCGGAGAGATGGACTGAAAGGTACCAGCCGAGCCGGGGCGATCCAGGCCTGCGATCCGGTTCTGGATGCCGGTGTCCTGAAAGCGGGTAAGAAACCCGCTGAGCTTTGCGATATTGTCGTTCAGAGCAGTCATGAGGAGACCTCCTGCGAAGGGCGACCGAGATGGGCGCGAATTGAGCCGGTTTTGGGGGAAAGGGCGGGGTCGATATCGCGCATTTCCAGCGAGAGAGCGATGGAATGGCTGGCGATGGCGGGTGCCAAAAAGGCCTGCGCGGCGTCAAAAATGCGCTGTGTGGCATCTGTTTTGACCTCAGGCGTCCGGCCGGCGCGCAGGCGGATTGAGATATCGACAAAGCCGTGTTTGGGATCGCCATCCGCAATGGCATAGTGATCCGCGCGGAAGGCGCGCACCCGGACGCCAGCCAGGGGGAAGGTGTCGATTTCAACTGCGGTGGCGCGGATATGTTCGCACAGCGCCGTAACGTCGAAAACCTGTTCCAGATTTCCCGAGTATTCGATCTGAAAATGGGGCATCCCGCAACCTTTACATGTTAAGCAAAGGCACCATAGCCAGTGATGCTTTGCGTTGTCAATAATAATTAACATCGCAACTAAAAGGGCGGGGCGGCCTTGGTGTCGTCAGCCGCCGTTTGATCCCAAGGGGTGGTGATACGGGTCTTTGGTCGCACTGACAGAGTGACATTCTGCTGTGGTTTTATATAAATGTTTTGGGGAATCGGAGGGTATGGAAATAAGACTGCTGATGATTAGAACAGCAGCCGATTTTTGAAGGACGGATTTATGATTACACCAATTTTGCTTTGCGGTGGTTCCGGCACCCGGCTTTGGCCCCTGTCGCGCAAGAGCTACCCAAAACAATTTGTGCCCCTGGTCGGGGAAACCACCCTGTTTCAGGCCTCGGCGCAGCGGCTTTCGGGGGCGGAGTTTGCCGCCCCGATGGTGCTGACCAATTCCGATTTCCGCTTTATCGTGACCGAACAGCTGGCCAGCGTTGGCATTGATCCCGGCGCCATTCTGATTGAACCTGCCGGGCGCAACACCGCGCCTGCGGTTCTGGCGGCGGCGCTGTATTTGGCTCAATCCGACCCCGAAGCGCTGATGCTGGTGGCGCCCTCGGATCATGTGGTGCCCGATGACGCGGCCTTTCGTGCGGCGGTGGCTGCTGGGGCCGAGGCGGCGAATAAGGGCCAGATCGTCACCTTTGGGATCAAACCCACCCATGCTGAAACCGGCTATGGCTATCTCGAACTCACCGGCGATCCAGGGGATTTTTCCCCGCGCGCTATTGGTCTTAAACGTTTTGTCGAGAAGCCCGATGCTGCCACAGCTGAGGCAATGCTGGCCTCTGGAAATTTCTTGTGGAATGCCGGGATCTTTTTGTTTTCGGTCAAAACCATGCTTGCGGCCTTTGCTGCCCATGCAGCCGATTTGGTAGCCCCGGTTGAGGCGGCGATTGCAGCGGGTAAAAATGACCTTGGCTTTTTCCGTCTGGACCCTGAATCCTGGGCGGCGCTGGACGATATCTCGATCGACTACGCGGTAATGGAGAATGCCGACAATCTGACGGTGGTGCCCTTTGCGGCTGGCTGGTCTGACCTGGGCGGCTGGGATGCGGTCTGGCGCGAAAGCCAGGCGGATGCCAATGGCGTGGTTGCCAGCGGCAATGCTACGGCGATTGACTGTCGCGACAGCCTGCTGCGGTCAGAAGATGACAGCCTGGCGGTTGTGGGCATCGGTTTGCAGGATGTGATCGCGGTGGCGATGCCGGATGCGGTGCTGGTGGCGGATGCCTCTCGTGCGCAGGATGTGAAACTGGCTGTGGCCGCGCTGAAGGAAAAAGGCGCCAAACAGGCCACCGAGTTCCCGATGGATCACCGCCCCTGGGGCTGGTTTGAGAGCCTGGTGGTGGGCGAACGGTTCCAGGTGAAACGTATCCATGTGCATCCCGGCGCGGCGCTGTCGCTGCAAAGCCATCACCACCGCTCAGAGCACTGGATTGTGGTGGAAGGCACTGCCAAGGTGACGGTGGATGACGAGGTGAAACTGGTGACCGAAAACCAGTCGGTCTATATCCCACTGGGGTCTGTGCACCGGATGGAGAACCCCGGAAAACTGCCCATGGTGCTGATCGAAGTGCAGACCGGCAGCTGTCTTGGGGAAGATGACATCATCCGCTATGAGGATGTCTATGCCCGTGGCCAGGGGGCCAAAGGCTAAAATCGCAAACGTAGTCTGAGCTTGCATCTCCTGCCCTGGGGCAGGAGGTAGTATTCCTGTGGCGATCCTGGCCCAGAATACGTCCTTCTATTCAAACAAAAGGATCAGGCCATTAGGCCAGGGAAACTAATATCTAGAAGCCATGCATGCGTTTGGCCCATTGATAGGCAACCACAAGCCCCTTCATTCGCGGTAGCAACAAAAGCGAGGCCGAGATGGTCACCAGCGACATGATCAAAGCCAGGGTCAGGGGGTCAGGCCGAAACTGCATGTAGGTGATGTGAAGCGCAAAGCCGAGGAGGTGCCCGACCAGCAAAATGGTCAGGTAGGCAGGGCCATCATCGGCGCGATTGTGATAAAGCTCCTGACCGCAGTTGTCGCAGCTGTGTTTCACTTTGAGATAGCTTTTCAGCAGCTTGCCTTCGCCGCAGTTGGGGCAGCGCAGTCGCAGCCCGCGCAGCGCGGCTGGTTTCCAGGGGCGTTGCTCGGTCTGAGTGGACGGATTGGCCTGCTCTGGGGCGGCTGCTGTTGTGGTGTCGTCCTGGGGCATCTCGGGTATCACCATTTCTGATTCTTATCAAAGCTATCCTCTATGGTGTTTCTAGATTGATTGCAATCAATCATGCAATCAATTTGGTTGCAATTATGCGGAGCTTGGGGGTATTGCTGCGTAACGCCCGTGTTGGCCGGCCTTTTGGAGCTGGAAAAAAGGAAAGACTGCTGTGGGGAGAGACCCTTTGAAACACTGGAGCCCGACGCTGCCAGTTTCGGACAAGCCGCGCTATCTGGAGATTGCCGATGCGATTCGGGCAGATATTGATGCAGGCCTGCTGTTGCCGGGCGACCGGCTGCCACCACAGCGCGGGGTTGCACAGGATCTGGGGGTAGATTTTTCCACGGTATCAAGAGGGTACGCAGAGTCGGTTCGACGCGGAGATATTGAGAGCTTTGTTGGCCGTGGGACATTTGTTCGTGCACCCGACGTGCAGGCGCTGCTTGACGGGGCCAATGCGGCGCCGGATCCACGCCGGATCCTGGAGGAAGATCCGATGATGAACATGCCACCGGAACCGGATGATCCGGCCCTGGTGGCCCGCATGGCCAGTGGCCTGGGCCATGTGGCGGCCAATCTGGTGCCATTGTTGCGCTATCAATCGGTGCGCGGCAGCGCTGCAGACCGGGAGATTGCCCGGACCTGGATGCAGGCAAACGGGCTGGATTTTGCCGCCGACCGCTTTGCCATCACACCAGGTGCCCATGCCAGTATCTACGCGATCCTGACCCTGCTGAGCGAGCCGGGGCAGACCCTGCTGTGTGAGACTTTGACCTATCCCGGTATTCGCTCCATTGCCGCCCGTCTTGGCCTGCGGCTGGTCGGGGTGCCCAGCGACCGGGAGGGGCTGCGTCCCGAGGCTTTGGAGAGGGCAATCACCGAGCACTGGCCCGCCGCGCTATATCTGAATCCAACGCTGCAGAATCCGACCACCAAAACCATGTCCGAGACCCGCCGCCGCGAGATTGCAGAGGTGCTGACCCAGCACGACATTCAGCTGATCGAGGATGACGCCTACCGGTTTGTCGCCGCAGACGCGCCGCCGCCGATTGCAAGCCACCTGCCGGATCTGGCCTGGCATGTGGCCGGGATCTCCAAATGTTTTGGCGCTGGCCTGCGGCTTGCCTATACCACCGGGCCACAACGGGCCGAGATGGGAGGGTTTTCCCAGGCGTTGCGCAGTATCAACGTGATGGCCTCACCGCTGAGCCTGGCCCTGTTGGGGCACTGGATCGAAGACGGCACCGCCGCCCAGATCCAGGCTTTTGTGCGGCGCGCAGCGGCCCAGCGGCAGGAGTTGGCGCGGGGTATTCTATGTGGGTGTTTTGTGACCAATGCGCCCGAGGCCTTTAACCTGTGGGTGGAGCTGCCCCGTGGCACCAGCCGGGCTGAGGTCATGGGGCGCATGGCAAACCGGCAGATTGGCATCATGCCCAGCGATGCCTTTACCGTAGTGGGCCAGCCCAGCGAGGCACTGCGGGTCTGCCTGGGCGGGCCGATCAGTCTGGAGCAACTGCGCGAGGATCTGATTGCGTTGCGCGATGCAATCCTGCGCAAAGATTGGCTGGGCTGATGCAGATGAACCTGACCGCCTGCGCCGGAGTGATCTGATGAAACACAATATCCCTTTGGGCATGCTTGGCACCGTGGTTCTGGCCATGACGCTGATCGTGATTGGCGATACCGCCGGCAAGGCGCTGACGGTCTCTGGCGCCAGCCCCTTCTTTGTTGCCTGGTCTCGCTTTACCGTGGCGGCGGTGGTGCTGTTGCCCTTTGCCGGTCTGCGCAGCGCTGAGCTGCGCGGCTTTCTGGACTGGCGGATTATTCTGCGGTCGGTGCTGATTGCAACGGGGATCCTGTGTATCCTCACCGCGCTGCGGACCGAACCCATCGCCAATGTCTTTGGCGGCTTCTTTGTTGGGCCCATCGTGGCCTTTGCGCTCTCGGCGCTGTTGCTGAAAGAAAAGGCGGATCCGGGCCGGGTGGCGCTGTTGCTGGTCAGTTTTGTCGGTGTGCTATTGGTGGTGAAGCCTGGGTTTGGGATGCAGATCGGTATGGGGTTTGCCCTGTTGGCGGGCTGTTTTCATGGCTCCTACCTGGTGGCGACGCGCAGCCTGGCCGGGCGGTATCGGCCTAAGTTTCTGCTGATCTCCCAATTGATCATCGGCTCTGTGGTGCTGTTGCCCTTTAGCTATGATGAGATGCCGCAAAGCATTGATATTACAGGGGGGAGCCTGATCCTCATCAGTGCGTTGGGATCTGCGGCGGGAAATTTTCTGTTGGTGATGGTCAACCGCACCACCCCCGCCAATGTGGTGGCCCCCTTGATCTACAGCCAGCTTTTGGCGGCAACGGTTCTGGGGGTGCTTGTGTTTGGTACCTGGCCCGATGGGCTGGCGCTTTTGGGGTTGGGGGTGATTGTCCTCTCCGGGCTGTCCTCGCTCTGGCTGGCGGGGCGTCGCATGCCCCAGGTCTAGCCTTTTGGGAGCAGCAAACCGGGGAACATCAGGCGGAACAGCGCGCGTTTCAGGATTTGCGCAGCAGATAGATGTCCATGATCCAGCCGTGATCGGCGCGGGCCTGGGCACGGGTTTGAATGATCTGCTCGGCGGTCTCAGCCAAGGGGCCAGACAGGCTGATCTGGTTTTCCATGCCGGCATAGGCCGACCACCAGATACTCACCCCAGTGGGGTCGATGGCCTGAAACGAGCATTCCCCATCCAGCATGATCACCAGGGTATCAGCACTCTCAGGCCAGCCGTTTTCCCGCAGCTGGCGCCCGGTGGTGACGGTAAAAGGCGCGCCAATCTCGTTGAGTGGAATTGCATGGGCAGCGGTTAGGGCCTGAATGGAGGTCACCCCCGGAATAACCGTAAGGCTCACCTCCTGCGTGGCCTTTAGCCGCTCGGCAATGCGCATGGTGCTGTCATAAAGCGAAGGGTCGCCCCAGACCAGAAAGCCAACCTTTGCCGCAGCCGCAGTTGCAGGCAGTTGGGCGCGAATGGTTTTGACCCAGACCTCGGCAATGGCATCGTGCCAGTGATCCACGCGGGCGGTGTAGTCCTGGATCGAGGGGTCGCGCACCGGCAGGGCAAATTCAACAATACGCGGGCCGGGGGGCTGGATCACCTGAGTGCAGATCTGCTGGCGCAGCCCGGCGAGGTCGTCTTTGCCCGCGCCCTTGTGCGGGATCAGGATCAGGTCGCAGGCATTGAGCGCGGCGACCGCTTCCAGGGTCAGATGCTGCGGATTTCCGGTGCCAATGCCAATGAGCGAAAGCTCGATCATAGCCGCCGTGCTGTCATTGTTCATCTGTCGGGCTCCTGCCAAAAAGAAACACGGCCCGCTATGGCGCCGTGTTTCAGCATAATCAAGTCCGGATCCGGCTGCATAGCGGGATCGGGCCGCTTTGTATCGGCTTCGCGTCAGGTCAGGCGGCAGACCGGGGCTGCAACCGGGGCATCAAGGGGGTCAGGGGTTGTCGATGATCACGCTGTCAGCAATCGGGTCTGTCCCGATCATCAGCGGGCTGTGGCTATTGGCGTTCAGCGCCACGGTGATTTCGACGCTGCCCTTGGGCAGATCGCCCAGATGCAGCCAGTTGCCATAAAGCCGGGTCAGCTTGCTGCCATTGATATAGACATGGGCATGGCCTTCGCCGGGGCGATCCGCAGTGGAGACATGCTCGGGCGAGAAGGTGAAATTTTCTGTGGTGACCTGCAGGTTCCAGCCGGACATCGGGTCCTTGTGGACGCCTATTGCGATTTTGGGCGCGGTGCTGCCTGGGGTGATCATCAGAGGTTGGCTATGGGCGTGACCGGCGCTTTCCATCTGGTGTTCTGCACCACCGTGCTGGGCAGGATCGCCGTGGTCGTGGCCGGTGAAGGTGATGCCATTGCCGGCAGCGACAACAAAACCGATGCCACAGCCAAAGGTAAGCCCGATGGCAAAGAGAGCGAGGGAACGGGACATTCTTGATCCTTTGAAACGGAAACCTCCGCCAGTGGCGATGCACCGACGGAGGTTTTTTTCGATTACGCTGCGGCGGTGCGCGGCGCTTCCGATTGCCAAAAATAGCCGGCAAAGGTGCCTAGCAGAGCCCAGGCAGCCATGCCAACGCCAAGGGCGCGTGCGGCAAACAGCGCGCCGATCTCGGTTGGAACCGGACCGGTAAAGCTGTCTGGCTCCGGGGCACCAATCAGATGCGGCAGCAGCAACAGCGCCACGGCAATGGCATAAGAGACCAGATTGCCGCCAAAGGCGATGAGCCACATGGCAATGCCAGCAGCAGCCACGGTTGCTGTCCACCAGATCTGGCGGTCAAAGACATCGGCAGCGGCGACGCCGGGCACTTCTGGTGCCAGGGTCAAACCTGGCGCCAGATGGAAGGTGACAAAACCTGCCAACCCCCAGAGAATGCCCGCCCGTGCGGTGACAACATGGCCCTTGCTCTCGGCAAGTGACATCAGGGCAACCATGACCAGCGCATAGCCGGTGTAGGTCAGCATGGTGAAAATGATGCTCAACCCGTCGCGCATGACATCAAAGCCGGGCAGATCTGGATGCGCTGAAACCGCGGCACCGCCAAAATGCACCAGCTCGCCGGTCTCATAAAGCTCGGCGTGCAAAAGAACAGGCTGCACAAAAAGAAGCTGCAGCAGAGCGGTTAACAACCCTGCTACAGCACCAGCGAACAACGCGCTGGTCAAGATACGATTCATCATCTGCTTAGTGGCAGGGGAAGCCGGTTGCGTGACGGACGTCATGGGCCGCGTCATGCAGGGCAGAGGCCTGTACGTGACCGGTCAGGGTGACAATACCCAGGCCCAGGATCACGGCAAACAGGGCTGGTGCAAAACCAATGCCTGCAGCGGATTTGTTCAGTGTCTTTGTTGTCATCATTTTTCTCCACGTCGTCACACCCGACGACAAAAGTTTCATTCCATTACATGGCCGGTCTCCTGACTCGCAGGTCACAGCGGTTTTTCCCCTTCCCGGTGGCCAGATTGGCCCCAGTGGATATGAAAAACCACTCGCTGCTCACAGTCGCGGGGGCGGTTGAGGGCGTGGCGCCGCGATTTGGTCCGCCATTCCTCATTCCTGTTTCAGCCCTGATGCTTTGCATCGTTGGGCACCATGTTCATTTGTTGTGCCCTTTGTCATACGGCCCGGTCAAGTTGGAAACCGCCCCGCATGGGCAAAGATGCGACTTTTTCGGCGGGCAGGGTGATTTTGACCCGGCTGTCGGGTCTAGTCCAGATCCGCCGGGATTCGCGCGATGGCCTTCATTCGCAGCGCCCCCAGCGGGCGGGAATCTGCCAGGGTGCCATCGGGGCTTTCGTTAAAGAGCCGCAAAAAGGTGAGGATATTCGGAAGGTCCGCTGCGGTAATCTCGCCAAAGAGATAGGCCGTCTTGCCGCTTTGCCGTACCGCAAGGGTCTGCGGGCGTGTGCAGCCGGACATGCAGTCCACCTCTTGCACCCGCGCCGCGATCCCGGCCTGTTTCAGGACCTCTGCCAGGTGGCGGGGTAGGGCCAGATCGGCGCTCTTACAGCTCTTGCAGAGGGTCAGGGTTGGTTGCGGCAACGGCTCAGCCTCCCGGGGTCAGATCGGTATCGGCCAGCGGACCGTAGAGAATGAGAACCGGCGCAGTGGTCTCCATCGCACGCAGCACCTGCGGCAGTTCCCCAACGGTATGACAGCTAAGCACTTGCTGGGGCGTCGACACACCCAGGGCCACCAGGGCATGGGTCTCAGGCGGCAGGCCGGCCTCAATCAGCTTTTCCGCCAGGGCGGCAAAGGTGCGTTTGCCCATATAGACAACCGTGGTGGCATCCGGATCGGCCAGGGCCGCCATGTTAAGGCTATCCGGTAGCCCACCAGTGACGTCATGGCCGGTGATGAACTGCATGCGGCGCGCAGTCAGCCGCCGGGTCAGTGGGATATTGGCCGCTGCCGCTGCGGCGGAGGCTGCGGTGACTCCGGGGACGATCTCAAACGGAATATTTGCGCCGCGCAGAGCCGCGATCTCTTCCTCCAGCCGACCAAAGACGCCGCTGTCGCCGGATTTCAACCGCACCACTTTGAGGCCGCTTTTGGCATAGTCCACCAGCAGCTGGCTGACGTGGTCCTGCTTGGGCGAGGGCCGTCCGGCGCGTTTGCCCACGCCCACCAGATCGGCCTCTGGGTTGGCATGGGTCAGGATTGGCCCGGCGGAAAGATCGTCAAACAGCACCGCATCTGCGGTTTCCAGTCTCTTGACCGCCTTGACGGTCAGCAGCTCCGGGTCGCCGGGGCCGGAGGACACAAAACTGACAAAGCCGCTCATGCGCCTTCTCCGGTGATCAGATGGAAAAAGGTCCCGGTGACATGGCCCTTGATGGATCCGGTTTCGGGCACCGGATTGCCGTCGGCGTCCATCACATGGGCCAGCGGCGCGTCGGGTTCATCCAAAATGGTGGAATAGTGGAACTCATGGCCGCGCAGGGCCGCGCCTGTTGCAAAGCCCGGCATCGGCGCCTGCAGCTCGGCGCGGCGATAGCCCAAATGGAATTTGCGTTTCTCATAAGAAGTGACCAGCCCCAGCAGCCCGGCCATCTGGTGGCGGTTGCCCTCTTTGTCGATCAGCGCCGCGCCGAGCGCCATATAGCCCCCACATTCGCCATGCACTGGCTTGGTCTCGGCATGTTTGCGCAGGCCCGCGCGGAAGGTCTCGGCGGCGGCCAGGGTGCCACCGTGCAGCTCCGGGTAGCCGCCGGGCAGCCAGACCAGATCGGCGTCCTGGGCCGGGGCCTCATCCGCGAGGGGGGAAAACGGCAGGATTTCAGCGCCAGCAGCACGCCATCCGGTCAGAAGATGTGGATAGGTAAAGGAAAACGCCGCATCCCGGGCCAGGGCGATGCGCTGCGCCGGAGGCTTTGGCAGCGTGCTGGGAGCGGGTGCGGCGGCGCCCATGGCGGCTGCTTTGATGGCGTCCAGATCCACATGATCGCGCAGGAATGTGGCATAGCCAGCAATGGCGGCTTCAAGATCGGGGTGTTCCACTGCCTGAATAAGGCCCAGGTGGCGTTCGGGCAGGGCCAGATCGCCGCGCCGGGGCAACGACCCCAGAACCTTGACACCGGCGCGCTCCATCCCCAGCCGGGTCAGGCGTTCGTGGCGGGGGCTGGCGACCCGGTTCAGGATCACCCCGGCAAAGGGCACCTCGGGGTCATAGGATTTGAACCCCAAAGCGGTGGCAGCAGCGGATTGCGCTTGGCCGCCCACGTCAATCACCAGCACCACCGGCCAGCCCATGCGTTTGGCGGTTTCCGCCGAGGAGCCAAAGCCGCTTTGCCCGCGGGTGGCAACCCCGTCAAACAGCCCCATCGAGCCTTCGCCGATGCAGATCTCAGCCCCTGTTGCCTGTCCGGCAACGGCATCCAGCAGTCCGGGATCCATCGCCCAGGTGTCCAGATTGAAACTGGGGCGCTTGGCGGCGGCAAAGTGAAAGGCTGGGTCGATGTAGTCGGGGCCGCTCTTATAGGGCTGTACCGCCAGGCCATCTTCGGCCAGGGCGCGCAGCAGGCCCAGCATCACCGTGGTTTTGCCGGTGCCAGAGGCCGGCGCGGAGATCATCAGGCCTTTGGGGAAATCAGTCATCACCTTCGCTCCAGTTGGCCCATTGGCTATCGGCGCTTTGTGGCCGGTAGCGGCGGTCGTAATCTTGCGCGTAAAGGCAGCTTTCGTCAAAATCTTCATTGCCAAGCGCTGGTCCGACCAGAATCAGCGCGGTACGCCCGCGCATCCCGTCCGTCGCCTCTTCCAGGGTGCCAAGCGTTGCCTTGACCACCTTTTGATCCGGCCAGGTAGCGCGCCAGACCACGGCCACCGGGCACTCGGCGCCATAGCTGGGTGCCAGCCGGGCAATCACATCCTCCAGCACATGCACCGACAGGTGAATGGCCAGGGTTGCCCCGGTGCGGGCAAAGTTCTCCAGGGTTTCGCTTTCGGGCATCGCCGAGGCCTTGCCAGAGGTCCGCGTCAGCACCAGCGATTGTGCCACACCGGGCAGGGTCAGCTCTGATCCCAGCGCCGCCGCCGCCGCCGCAAAGGCGGGTACGCCGGGGGTGATGTCATAGGGGATGCTCAGTGCGCGCAAGCGGCGCAGCTGCTCGCCCAGGGCGGACCAGACCGACAGATCGCCGGAATGCAGGCGGGCGATGTCGTGGCCCGCCGCGTGGGCCTCTTTGATATGGGCGATGATCTCATCCAGTGACAGGGCTGCGGTGTTGATCACCTTGGCGTCCTTGGGGCAGTGCTGCAACAGCGCCTCGGGGACCAGCGAGCCGGCATAGAGACAGACCGGGCAGCTCTGGATGAGCTTCAACCCGCGCACGGTGATGAGATCCGGATCGCCCGGCCCCGCGCCGATGAAATGGACGGTCATAGCTTTTCCTCGATGCGCTTGGCGTAGCCGCGCGGCGTGTAGACGAAGGGTTTGCCGCTGCCTGTCATCACCGCCTTCGAGGCAGACGAGCCGACAAGCACGGTGGTCAGCATGTCGACCTCGTCGACGGTGAGCGCTTCCAGCGTGGTGACGCGAACCGTCTCACCCTCGCGGCCGA